>JAIEPW010000077.1 GCA_019748195.1 Bryobacteraceae bacterium | reverse complement strand
TGCTGCCTCCCGTAGGAGTCTGGCCCGTGTTTCAGTGCCAGTGTGGCCGTGTGCCCTCTCAGGCCGGCTACCGATCGTAGCCTTGGTGAGCCATTACCTCACCAACTAGCTAATCGGCCGCGGGCTCCTCTCCCGGTGCATTGCTGCTTTCCCCTTTCGGGCTTATGCGGTATTAGCTCCGGTTTCCCAGAGTTATTCCCCGCCAGGAGGTAGATAACCCACGTGTTACTCACCCGTACGCCACTTTACTCAGGGATTGCTCCCCTTTCTCGTTCGACTTGCATGTGTTAGGCGCGCCGCCAGCGTTGATTCTGAGCCGGGATCAAACTCTCGTTGAAAATTGTAGAGTTTGACTTTTCGCTCCGGTTGAATTACTCAGAGTTCTAGAACGGGATAAAATTTCGCGTTCAACCAGATTGTCAAAGATCTGGGCTACCTCAATCAGCGATCTTGCGAAAACTGATCGAAGCGCCGGCCTCGAAACTTGTTCGGAGCTCCTTCCGGAACCCCACGGAACGCAACCGGCTTCAACCTGGAATTCCTTACTGCCTTCCAGGGACGCCTACGGCCGCATCCTAGAAACTTGGGAAACTCGAAGAACTTCTGAGAGGAACCACCAGGACCTAACGGAGTCTTACTGCCGTCCCTCTTACCAGCCACCTTCCCGATCCGGCTGTCCTTTTCAGGACGGCCACCCAGTCCAGCGGCCCGCTCACCCTTTCGGGCTTACGTCTCAAACTGCCCATCAACTACTCTATCAGGACTCCAACCGGTTGGCAACCTGTTTCTCGGATTTTTTTCGTTTCCGCTACAGATCCCACCCGCCGACGCTCCGCCCTTCCAAGCACTTCCGGGGGAGGAGAACTTTCCAACTCAGGCGAGTCCACACGATCGAGCCGGCACCGCCAACCCGACCTCCACTACTCTAACAAGATGCGTTCCGCTTCGCAACGGTTACGGGGATTTTTCCCGCCTCCCCAGCCGTCCCGGACGCCGGCTGCGGCTTCCGGTTCCCGGGCCGACACGCTATTAAAGCGTTAGCGGGCGCGACCGCAACGGCCGCGCCCGCCTCCACAGCCTCCCAGGAACCCAGGCCGCTAGTTCCGAACCTGTTGCACCTTCGGCGTCGCCAGGTATCCGGCGATCTGGTCCTTCTTCACTTCGTTGATCACCAGCTCGTAAGGCTGCCGCGCCTTGGAAGTGTAGAACTGCAGCGGCTCGTTGACGCTTTTGTCCTTCTTTTCCACGCGCTTATCGTCCGCCACCAGTTCCACCGTGAAGCGATTCCGCTTCTCGTCGGCCTTCTTCAGCAGCAGCGTGATATCGCCCACACGCTGCGGCTGCTTGCTCTTGGCCAGCTTGAACTCGAAGTAGTTCCGCTCGCCCAGTTGCTTGAGAGCCAGAAGCTCCTTGCCATTGGTGGCGATCAGCCCGCTCTGGACGCCCAGATCGCCGTTTACACGCTTCAGGTCGGCAACCGTTTTTTCGAGCTCGGTCTTCGTGGCGGCGACTTCCGTCTTTACGCTCGAAACCTCGCCCGAAACCTCGCCGATCTTGGTATTGGCCGCGGTGGCTGCTTCCTTTACGCTCGAGACCTCCGCCGTGATCGCCGCTGCCTGTTTCTGCTGCTCGGCGCGAAGCTGCGCGGCCAGTTGCTCGGCCTTCTTCTCCACGTCCGCGCGAGCCTGCCCGGTGGCCGCCGCGGCCTGCCGCTGCGCTGCCGCCAGTTCATCCTTCAGCGTATCCACGCGTTTGGCATGGGTCTGCGCCGTTACCGATGAGGTCTCCCGCACTTTGGCGACCTCTGACAGCAGATTCTCGCGCGTTTGCGCCAGTTCGGTCTGCAGGGTGTTCACCTGGAAATACAAGTAAAGAGTGGCTGCCAGCAGCGCCAGGACCGCACCAAACAGAATCGCGATCTTGATGCCGCCGCCGCTGTTGCTCGGCGGTGCTGCGTAGGGATTGTCCGTCATCGTTTCCATCCTCCTGATACAGGGGTACTTCCCCAAATTGTATCACTGCCACTTGGGATGGGCTTGGACGGCCTGAGGTTTCACGGAATCGGCGCAAAGCCGTAGCCCTTCCCCGTTTCCGGTACCAAAGCACCCTAATCGGCGGCTGTGGTTCGCGCGGCGCCGGGGCGGAGAAATTCGAAGGACTCCTGTTTCGGGACTCCCGGCTCGAAACAACGCCTGCAACGAGCCTCATACATTCCAGCCGCACCCACCACAATCAGATCCGTGGATTCCACCAGCCTTTGCGTATGCTTGGCAGGATTGCCGCAACGCATGCAGATCGCCAGCGTCTTTGCGATCGACTCGGCCAACGCCAGCAATTCCGGCATGGGGGCGAAGGGACGCCCCATGAAATCCGTGTCGAGACCGGCGATGATCACCTGTTTGCCCGAATCCGCGAGCTGCTGCGCGAGGTCGATCAGCGGCGTACCGAAAAAGTTGGCTTCATCGACGCCCACCACTTCGGTCCGCCAGTCGAGCTTCTTCAGAATTTCCGCGGCGTCCTGTACAGTTTCGCTGGGCATGCGAATCGCGCCATGCGAGACGATCTCCGTCAGCGAATAGCGGTCATCGAGAACCGGCTTGAACACTTGCACACGTTTTCGCGCGATCCGGGCACGGCGCAGCCTGCGGATCAGTTCCTCGCTCTTGCCTGAAAACATGGGGCCGCAAACCACTTCAATCCAGCCCGTGTTCGCCGTCATCATGTCCATCGGATGCCTACGAGTATAGTCGAGGCCGCAGCGGATATAGTAGGGATCATCATGCGCCTGCGGGCTACGGGACCACGCCTGATCCGGCCCGAGATCCTGGACACGCTGCCCGCCGGGGAGGCTCGCGCCAGCCTGGCCGATCTCACCCGCATCAATCGCGAAACCGGCGCATACCGGGTTCTTCGCGAACTTCTAGCCACCCTCGTCCGGGCCGGCGAGTCCTTCACCATGCTCGATGTGGGCGCTGCGTCCGGGGATCTCGCGGCCGAAACCCGCCGGCTGTACCCTGGCGCCCGCGTTACCCTTCTCGATTACGCCCTCAGCCATTTGCCTTCGGCGGGAGATCGGGTTGCGGCGGACGCCTTCCGCCTCCCGTTCCGGGATGGCAGCTTCGACTTCGTGTTCTCCTCCCTGTTTCTTCATCACTTTTCCAATGAAGACGTGATCCGCCTGTACCGGGAGGGAAGACGCGTGGCCCGCCAAGCGGTCTTGACCATCGATCTCGAGCGGCATCCGCTGGCTTACTACTTCCTGCCCGCCACTCGTTGGTGGTTCGGTTGGGATCAGGTGACGCTGCACGACGGGCCGATCTCGGTGGAGGCTTCCTTCCGCCCGCCGGAACTGCGGGAACTTGCCGAGGCGGCGGGTTTAACCGGCGTGCGGGTGCGGCGCCACCGCCCTTCCTTCCGGCTGTCCCTTATGGGCCGCGCCGGGGGCGGCCCGAGCCGCAAGTGATAAAGTAGCTTCGAAGGCCGATGATTTCCCGCGTCCTCAAGTTGGGCCTGCTGCTGATCGTCGTGGCCGCGGTGGCGGCGCGCTTCTATCCGCCCGTTCGTCATGCCGCCCTGCAGCTCGCCGGCCGCAGCTCCATTTGCTCCTTCGAGGATGCCGTCTCCGCGCATTCCGGCTATCAACGCCAGGTGGCGATCAAGGACCGCATCTTGCACGCCAGCCGCCGCCTGGAAGTGGATCCAGAGGGCCGGGCCCTTTGGGAAACCCCCGAAGGCCGCTATTGGGTTCCGAGCGGAAGCGAGTTGCAGCTTCCCTGGCTGCTGGCTGAGCAGGAACGCAGGATCTACGGCGACGGATCTCACGCGGTGCAGCCTGGCGAGATCGTTCTGGACTGCGGAGCCAATGTCGGCGTTTTTACCAAGCGAGCGCTTGCCGCGGGAGCAAAGCTGGTCATCGCCATCGAACCGGCGCCCGAGAATCTGGCCTGCTTCCGCCGCAATCTGAGGGACGAGATTGAAGCGGGGCGTGTGATCGTGGAGCCGCTGGGCGTCTGGGATCGCGAGGACTCCCTTACTTTGTTCGTCAACCCGCGGAATTCGGCAACGGACACCTTCGTGCTGCAGATCCCCGGCGCGGAGGTGGTGCAGAAGGTGCCGCTGACGACCATAGATCGACTGGTCGTCAAACACAAATTGGAGGCCGTGCACTTCATCAAAATGGACATCGAGGGCGCGGAGCCGCGGGCGCTGGCGGGGGCTCGCGAGACGATGAAGCGTTTCCGGCCGAGGCTGTCGGTAACGGCGCATCACACCGACTTTGAACCCGTGGAGATTCAGAATATGGTCCGCGCCGCCCGCGCCGACTACCAGATGGAATGTGGACCTTGCTCGGAAATCAAATTGTTCATCCGGCCCGACGTGCTCTACTTCCGCTGATCCTGCTGGCGGGATCAGGCGGATGCGCCAAGCGCTACGCCGTGGAGGGTCTGGTACTCGAAACCAACCCCGCCGGCGGCACGATGATCGTTTCCCATCGCGAGATCCGGGGTTACATGCCCGCCATGGCGATGCCCTTTCGGGTGGAGAAACCAGGCGAATTGGAGGGCCTGACGCCGGGGTCGCGGGTTGAGTTTGAACTGCGCGTTTCGAAGTCCGGCGCCGTCGCGCGCAAAGTGCGGAGGCCCGCCGCATCGATCAGCGGCGACACCCGAGCCGACGAGCCGATTCGCATTCCGGTGCCTGCGCAGAAGCTCAAGATCGGTGACCTGGTGCCGGATTTCGAGTTGACGGACCAGCAGGAGCGCAACGTGCGGCTTTCCGATTTCCGAGGCCGGGTGGTGGCCGTGGATTTCATCTACACCCGTTGTCCGCTTCCGGAGGTCTGCCCTCGCCTGTCGGCGGGTTTCGCGGCACTACAGCGGCAGTTTCCCGACGCCCCGCTGACGCTGCTGTCGCTGACCCTGGATCCGGCGTACGACACGCCCGCGATTCTTTCCGATTACGCCAGGCGCTACGCGGCGGACCCTTCGCGATGGAGGTTCTTAACCGGCCCTAATGATGCTATCCGGCTGATCTCCGGATACTTCGGTCTCGTGTACTGGCCTGAGGAGGGTCTGATTACGCACACGACTTCCGTCGCGGTGATCGGACGCGACGGACGCCTGAAAGCGGTGGTGGAGGGTCTTGGCTTCACGGCCCAACAGTTGGGCCATGTAATTCGGCTGCAGTTGGAGCGGCCATCCGCCGATCAATAGGGAATGAAGCTGCTGGCGGCTGCCCTGTGCCTGATCGTTGCGGCGGGAGCCCGCGAGATCAAACCGAGGTTCGGCAACCCGAAGGACAAATCACCGCGGATCTCCCGCCCCGCCTCAAAACCGCCTAAGTTCTCCAGCAAGAATCTGCGTAAGCCCAGCCGGAAAGAACAGCGCCGGTGGCAGGGCAAGGGCGATCCGCTCGATTCGCTTCGGCAGCGACAGCAGTAGCGCCCTTCCGAAGTACTCATTAGCACGGCTCCTGCACGGGAGCCTGGAACGGGGGCGCTACCCGCAAACCTGCTGGTGCGTTCGCAGGAAAAACCGATCGGTCATCCCGGCGATATAGTCACAGATCTGCCAATGCAGCGGCTGACCCTCGGCCTCGCGCCGGTACGCTTCCGGCATGCGGTCCGGGTGCTCCAGGTAGAAATCGAACAGCTCAGGCAGTTTGCGGGTCAGGCGAATCCGCTCATCCTCGAGCGCCCGTGAATCGTAAACGTGTTTCCGCAGGAACGCCTTCAACGTCCGGTTGAATTCCGCCGCGGCGCCGGACAGCCGCACCAGCCGCGCCGGATGGGTGCGTACCGCCTCATGGCTCTCCACTTCGCCCGCGGCTTGTACTGTTCCTTCCAGTAATCCTTCCACCAGGACATTAATGATGCTTCGCGTGATTTCCATCAATCTCAGCTTCTCGTTTGCTTCCGGATATGCGCGGCGGACCTGTTCGGAAAGGGCGGCGAAAACGGGCAGATCCCGCTCCAGATCCCCGGGGTGAAGCAGCCCCGCCACGTATGCATCCTCGAGATCGGCGGTGTTGTAGGCAATCTCATCGCAGGTGTCGATCAATTGTGCTTCGAGCGGCGGCCGGTGGCCGGGAAGATAATCCTCATAGCCCGCGTCCTGAGCCGGATCGAGATCGCGGGAGTGCTTCAGGATTCCCTCCCGCACTTCAAACGTCAGGTTCAGTCCGGGGTGCCGGGCATAGCGCTGCTCAAAGCTCTCCACGATGCGTAGCGCGTGGCGATTGTGCTCGAAACGCTCGCCGAAGCGCTGCATCACGCGGTCGAGTTCCATCTCTCCTGCGTGTCCGAACGGGGGATGGCCCAGATCATGCGCCAGCGCAAGCGCCTCGGTCAGGTCCTCGTTGAGCCCCAGCGCCTGTGCGACGGTGCGCGCGATCTGCGAGACCTCCAAGGTGTGTGTCAGCCGGTTCCGAAAGTGGTCAGAAAGCGCGGAAGTGAAGACCTGCGTCTTGTTTTCCAGCCTCCGGAAGGAACGGGAATGGATGACGCGGTCGCGATCCCGCTGAAAGGGATTGCGGAACGGGTGGGGTGGCTCCGGAAAGCGCCGTCCCCGGCTTGCATTCACCGGAAATCGGAGATGGGCGAGCGGTTTCCCGGTTGCGCCCACGCTTTCAGGGTTTCGCCGGCGCGGGTGTCGCCGCGGGTTGCGGGTTCGACAGGCTGATGGACCCCAGCAGGGACAGAGCGGCGCGGCTGACCGCGCTGCGATCGGTCCGGAGCGGCTCCAGCAGCTTTCGGGCTTCGGCCGGGTTCTCCTTGGCGATCACTTCCGCCAGGGCGATGGTGGCCTGTTCCTTGGACACCAGGACGGTGGGACTGTTGATCAACTCGCGGATCAGCTTTTCGCCTTCCGCCTTTTTGCCCACTCCGACGTAAAGCTGCCCCAAGGCCAGCTTGGCGACACTGCCGTACTGCTTGCCGGCGCCGTCCGCCGCTTCCTTCAGGTGCTTTTCCGCATCGGCGGTCTTTCCGTTTTCCAGCGCCATGGCCCCCAGATAGAACTTAGCAATCGCGCCCTCTTCGCCGCCCTTGGCGGCCAGATCCTGAAACGCCTTGGTCGCATCCTTCTGCTTGGCGTCGTTCGACGTATAGGTGACAAGACCGGGGCCCGCCGGCTCGGGGGTCACCTGGGCGTTATAGATCCGGAGCGCCTGGTAAAGGTCCTGCTGCCGCTCCCTTTGCAGGCGCTGCATATACACCGTAACGGCGAGCCCCACCACCACCAGCGCCAACACGCCGATTCCGATCCGGGTCACCAGTTGCCGGTGCTGGCCGAGCCAGTCCACGCTGTGTGCGACTTCTTCGACGAATACGTCGTGCTTTAGTTCTTTCCGATGCTGCTTGTCCACAACTTCGTTATTGTAACAAACCCTTCTAAATCTTGACGCCCGCCGACCACAAAGCATAGGCTACGGCCTGGCGCAAATATAGCCAGCGGTGCGCCCAGTCATCCATCGCCTGGTCCGAAGGCCTCGGCGATCCATACACATACAGCCCCTTGGTCTCCAGCATCCGTTTCACCCGAAAAATGTGATACCCGTCGCTGACCACGATGCAGGACTTCAGATTCATTCGATCCATGATCTCGGCGACAGCGGTTGTCGACTCCACCGTGCTGGAACCTTCGTTCTCCACGATAATGGCTTCCGACGGTACCCCGCGCCGGGAGAGGTACGCACGGCCCACTTCACCCTCGGTGTGAATCGGATCGCCACCGGCGCCTCCGGTGGTAAGAATGCGTGGCGCCATCTTTTGCAGATATAACCAGAGAGCGTGGTTTAGTCTCGCCTGCAGCACGGGCGACGGCCGCCCTGCGTATTCAGCGGCTCCCAAAACGACAATCACGTCGGCGGGACGAGCCTCGTCCACGGTCGATTGGCGCTGGATCTCCCTGGCGATCCGGAGCGTTCCGGCTCCGGCGGCAATCGTCAGCAGCAGGCCCGCGCCTGCCCATGCGGCCGTTCTCATGAGTGGCTTCAATTGCGCGACACTCTTATTGTAACGATCTCAGAAATGTCTGAACAGAAGGTTCTTACCAGCCCGCAGAATCCGCTCCTCAAGGAAATCCGCCGCGCCATCGACCACGGCGAATTGACCACGGATGGGTTTGTCGTCGCCGAAGGAACACACCTGCTGGAGGAAGCGTTCCGAAGCCGCTGCGAGGTACCGGTAGTCTTGGTGAGCGAAACCGCGCAATCGCACCTTACCCTCACCCCGCCGGCGGGCCAGGATCTCCGAACCGTGGTGGTCGCCGATTCATTGTTTCGCAAGATCTCCGACCTCGAGACCACCCAGGGCGTGATGGCGCTGGTGAGGCCCCCTGTTTGGAACCTGCCGGACCTTCTGTTCGGCACGCCCCTGGTGATGGTGCTGGACGGCGTACAGCACCCCGGCAATGCCGGAGCGATTCTTCGCGTCGCCGAAGCATTCAACGCCAGCGGCGCCGTATTCCTGAAGGGTTCCGTGAACCCGCACAATCCCAAGTGCGTGCGTTCTTCCGCCGGATCGATCTTCCGCCTGCCCATCGTCACCGGCGTGGAGCCAGGCCAACTGTTTGCCGCCTTTGGAGACCACCGGATCGTGCCTTATTCAGCCATGCCCGGGGGCTCTGCCCTGCTGCACGATTCCGACCTTACGCAGCCCTGCGCCATCCTGCTGGGCAGTGAAGGGCAAGGGGTCCGCGAGGAACTCGCGCGCAGGACATCGGGAATCCGCATCCCGACCGCCGCGGTGGAATCCTTGAACGTGGCCGTCGCCGCCGGGATCTTTCTATACGAAGCTCGCCGCCAGCGCGCATTGAGCCGGCCGGGATTCGCCCCGCCTGTCTCCTGATCCGGCGTGCGCTCGGTTCCGCCCACCCCTATACTCAAGAGAGTGGACCTGGAGAAAGCAATTCTGAAGAAGGTCGGCGATGCCGTCACCCGCTTCCGCATGATTCGCGAGGGCGATCGCGTCGCCGTGGCGCTTTCCGGCGGCAAAGACTCGCTCACGCTGCTCGAAGCCCTGTTGCGACTGAAGGAGCGAGCGCCGATTCACTTCAGCGTTTGCGCCTTCACGGTGGAGCAAGGCAAGTTTCTGCGCCCGTTCGAGCCCTTGGGCGACTACTTGCGCGACCGCAAGATCGACTGGACCTATTACCACGACAAGCCATCCTTCCGCCTGCTCGAGGAACAGCCCGGGCACGGCTGTGACCTTTGCAGCCGCTACCGCAGGCGCGCGGTTTACGAGATTGCCCGCGGCTTGAAAGCCAACGTGGTGGCCTTCGGGCACACGGCGGACGACTTCTGCGAATCTTTTCTGCGGAACGCGCTGTTTACCGGCCGGGTGAGCTCGCTGCCTCCTGTAACCTATAGTCGGGAAAGGGATTTCCGGTTGATTCGGCCACTGGTTTATGTCACGGAGGACCTGACGGCCCGTTTTGCCGAAACCCTGGGTGCTCCGGTGATCCCGTGCGGCTGTTCGCAGCGGACCGGCACCGTCCGCCGCTCCCTGCGGGAACTCTTCAGCGGTCTGGAGCAGGAGTATCCAAACCTGAAACAAACCCTGCTCTCAGCAATGGGCAACGTGGAACTCAGCCGGCTTCTCGACCCCAGGTATCTGGATCTGGAGGGGGAAAGCATCCCGGATGTAGCTGAAAGTGAATTACTTCCGATATTAACGGAATCGTAACACATTCGAAATTGACCCACGTACCCACGCCTAACATAATGGTAATCTTGGGTTCCTTCGCGTACAGGGCAGTTCGGATCTGCAACTTATGAAGCTTCTTCCGCGTGAAGAAAAGTTTTACGTCCTCTTTCATCAACACCTGGAGCTGATCGTGAAAGCGGCGAAGGCGCTTGAGGACGGCGCGACCGCGGGCAACGCGCATCTCGCCGCGTGCGCCGAACAGATTAAAGTCCTGGAGGACGAAGCGGACAAGATCACGCATGATACCTTTGTCCGGCTGAATCGTACTTTTATCACCCCCCTGGACCCTGAGGACATCCAGTCGCTCTCGGCCAACCTCGATGACGTGGTGGACGGAATCGAGGACGCGGCGTACCGCATGGTAGCCTACCGGGTGGAACCGATCCCCAAGGTTGTGAAGGAGTTGTGCCGGATCATCCACGAGTGTGCGCAGGCGTTGCAGAAGGCTTTTCAGGCGCTTGAAAAGGGTCAACCCCTTCTCGATTACTGCCTGGAAGTGCACAGGTTGGAGGACGCGGGCGAACAGATGGTGCGCCGGGAGATGTCGCGTCTGTACGAGAGTGAATCCAACCCGGTCCAGATCATGAAGTTGAAAGAGATCTATGAGTATTTATCAGGTGCGACGGCGGCATGTGAGAATGTGTCGGACGTTCTGCAGATGGTAGTTGTGAAGAACAGCTAGCCGGCCGGCCCATTCATGGACTCGACCCTCGTTCTCGTCATCCTCATCGTAGTTATCGCGCTCGCATTCGATTTCATCAATGGCTTTCATGACGCCGCGAACTCCGTGGCGACCATCGTCGCTACCCGCGTGCTGAGCCCGTTCGCGGCGGTGGGCTGGGCCGCGTTCTTTAACTTCATCGCCGCCTTCGGTTTCGGGACCGGAGTGGCCAAGACGGTCGGCTCCGGGATGGTCAATCTGGATTACGTCACACCGTACGTGATCATGGCCGGGCTGATCGGCGCCATCGCCTGGGATCTGCTTACCTGGTGGTGGGGTTTGCCCACCAGTTCTTCCCACGCGCTGATGGGCGGATACGCCGGGGCGGCGATGGCGCACATCTCGCTTACCCGAGGCTGGGCTTTCACGCTCGATGCCCTGATCGTAGAGGGCTGGATCCGGACCTTGGCGTTCATCGTCATTGCTCCCGCTCTTGGACTTGGGTTCGCCTACGGTTTGATGCTGCTGGTTTACTGGAGCTTTCGCAGCGTGAGTCCGAAAGCCATGGACGTGTATTTCCGCAGGCTCCAACTGGTGTCCTCCGCATTGCTGAGCCTTTCGCACGGAACCAACGACGCACAGAAGACAATGGGCATTATCACCGGCGTGCTGGTGACCGCGGGATACCTGAAGACGTTCGACGTACCCTGGTCGGTGATTCTGGGGGCGCATGCGGCGATCGCACTGGGGACGCTTTCCGGAGGCTGGCGTATCGTACACACGATGGGTTCGCGGCTCACGCGTCTGAAGACGCGCAGTGGATTCTGCGCGGAGACGGCGGCCGCCGGCTCGATTCTGCTCGCAACCGCGCTGGCCCTTCCGGTTTCCACCACCCACGTGACCGCGGGGGCGATCGCGGGGGTCGGCGCCGTGCAGCGGCTGAAAGCGGTCCGGTGGGGCGTGGCTACGAACATCCTCTGGGCTTGGGTAATGACCATCCCGGCGGCCGGTCTGGTGGGCTGGATCTGCATGGTGATCCTGCACTTCCTCACCGCGAAATCGGGTTAGAATCTTGAGTTGCAGCTTCCAAAAGTAACCGTCGCCGTACCGACGCTGGGCGACAGCGCCGTGATCTCGGATTGCCTCCGCGCCCTGGCAAACCAGACCTTGGCCGATTTTGAGGTTTACGTCGTCGACAACAGCGGGAAAAATCAGACGGAAGGCTGGGAATCGTCCTGGCCGGGTGTGAAGTTTCTGCGGAACGCCCGCAACGTGGGTTACGGCGCGGCGATCAATCAGGTGTGGCGAGCCTCGCAAGCCGAGTTCATCGCGGCGTTGAACGATGACGCCGTCCCCGCTCCCGAATGGCTCGCTGCCCTGGTGGCGGCGATGCCCCGCTTTGAGATCGGCATGGCGGCATCGCAGGTGCGCATGCCTGGCGGAATGTTGGACTCGGCGGGCATGAACATCGCGCGCGACGGGTCCAGCCGGCAGCGCGGTCACGGCGAATCCCCGGCGGATTACTCCAAGCGCGCGGACGTTCTCTGTCCCAGCGGTTCGGCGGCCTTGTATCGCCGCGCGATGCTCGAGGAAACGGGCGGTTTCGAGGAGAGCTTCTTCCTCTATTGCGAGGACACAGATTTGGGACTGCGAGCGCGCTGGCGAGGCTGGGAATGCGTATACGCTCCCGGCGCCGTCGTGGAGCATCGTTATTCCCAGTCCGCGGGGCGGGCCTCCCGGCTGAAGGCGTATCACGTGGAGCGCAACCGTCTGTGGCTGGCTGTCCGGAATTTCCCGCGCAAACGCTTATTGCTGCTGCCCTGGTTTACGGCGGTCCGGTACCTCTATCACCTGCTGGCGATGCTGGGCGGGCGCGGCAAGGCCGGCGAGTTCGTTCAGGGCGGCGGATCCGCCTTCGCCCTTGCCGGCGTGGTCGTCCGGGCCCATTGGGACACGTTGAAACGCCTGCCCGCCCTGCTGCGCGAAAGACGCGCGATCGCCGCGTCCCGGCGAATCGAGCCTCTCCAAATGTCCAAAATGCTGGATCGGCATCGCATTTCCCTGAGGCGGGTGGCGGAACTGTGAAGCCGGCGTCCGGAAGGGGCGACTACATGATCCTGATCCCCGCCTACAACGAGGAGGCGGCCATCGGCCACGTGGTGGATGAGGTGCACCGCGCGCTGCCCGGCGTCCCCGTGCTGGTGGTGGACGATTGCTCGGAGGACGGAACGCGCACCGTGGCGCAGCTTGCGGGCGCGGAAGTGCTGGGCCTGCCGCACCACCTGGGGCTCGGCGGCTGCGTGCAAGCCGGATACCGGCTGGCCTTCGAGATGGGCTTCGATTACGTCATCCGCCTGGACGGGGACGGGCAGCATGATCCCAGGCACGTGCCTGAGATCCTGGAGGTCTTGAAGACGACGGGCTGCGAAATGGTGATCGGCTCCCGGTTCCTGAACGGAGATGCCAAGGCGACCACGGTGGCGCGAGGCTTGGGCGTCCGTTTCTTCCGCGCCGTGCTGCGTCCGATCTTGGGCCAGCCGGTGCATGACCCCACTTCCGGATATGTGGGCGTGAACCGCCGCGCCCTGGCGGTGTTCAGCAGGACCTTCCCCCTGGAGTACCCCGAGATCGAAGCGCTGGTGGTGCTGCAGCGCCGCGCGTTTCGCTTCCGTGAAGTGCCCGTGTCCTCGCGCCCCCGTAAGGCGGGCCGCAGCAGCATCACCGCCTGGAAGTCGCTTTACTACATCATTCACGTGCTTCTGGGCGTGTTCGTGAATATCCTGAAGATTGATCAGCGCAAACGGAGGCAGTGAAATGGACCGCTTGCTGGATCTGACAACGATCCTCAGCATACTTCTCATGATCTGGGTGCTCGGCTCCGTCCGGCGGCGGCACATCCGCGTGGAATACTCGGTGAGCTGGCTGGCGGCTTGTTTCATTCTGCTGGCTTTGTCGCGGTGGCGCTCCGGCCTGGAATGGTTCGCGGAAGCCGCGGGCGTGCGCGACGGCCCCCTGGCGCTGCTGTTGCTGGCCGCCTTCGTGTTCCTGGCCGTGTTCTACCGCTTCTCATTGATCATCTCCGAGATGAAGGACTCCAACATCGCCCTGACGCAGCGAGTGGCGATCCTGGAGTTCCAATTGAACAGCAGGGAACGGGAGGCGGAGGCAGCACGTGAAGGGCGATAAGAAGAAGAAGCAGGCGCCCGCGGCGCCGCCGGCGGAGGTGAGGCGGGCCTCGCGGAAGTGGGGGCTGTACGCGGCGGGGCTGGCCCTTCTTCTGTTTTTCCTGCTCGAACTCTACGGGCCCGCGCTGCACGGTCCCTTCCTTTTCGACGATCGCGCCTTCGCGTTCTTCCGGCCGGACTTCGGCCCCGACCAGCCTTTTCTTGCATGGTTGAGGGCCGGCGGGACGCGCCCGATGCTGTTAGCCAGCTTCTGGCTGAACTTCCAGATTTCCGGAACGGAAACCTATAGCTACCACGCGTTCAACGTGCTGCTGCACTTCCTCAACGGCCTGCTGATCGCGCTGGCTGCCTGGAAGGTACTGGAGCTTGCCGGAGAAGTGAACTCCCGGCGAACTCTGCTTTCCGGATTCGCGGGTTTGTTGTTCCTGGTTCACCCGGTGCAAACGGAATCGGTGGCGTACGTTTCCAGCCGTTCGGAAGTGCTGAGCCTGTTTTTCTTCCTGGCGGCGTTTGTGATTTTCCTGTGGCGCGCGGGGGCGATCGGATGGGGCGTAAGCGCCGCCGTGCTGGTGCTGGGGGGCCTGGCCGCGGCCACCAAGGAACACGCCGTCACCCTTCCGGCGCTGCTGCTGCTGACCGACTACTTCTTCCGCCCCGGCTTCTCCCTGGACGGGATCCGCCGTAATTGGCGGCTCTATATCCCGATGCTGGCGGGAGGCGTCGCGACCGCCGTTCTGATTCTGCGCCTGCTGACCAGCGCCGACACCGCGGGCTTCGGCATGCGCGACTTGACCTGGTATCAATACTTCTTCACGCAGGGCCGCGCGATCTGGACCTATCTACGGCTGTACGTGCTGCCAGCCGGCCTGAACATCGACCCCGAGTTCCCGATATCGCGAACCGCATTCGAGCATGGGGGAGTGCTGTGGTGGGCAGCCCTGCTGGGCATCGCGACGGCGGCGTGGATCCATCGCAGGAAGTATCCGCTTGCGTGTTACGGCCTGCTGGTGTTTCTGATCCTGCTGGCGCCGACATCCTCGGTGGCGCCCATTCGCGATCCGGTCGCCGAGCGCCGCATGTACCTGCCCTTCTTCGGGCTCTTGATGATCACCCTGGAATTCGCCCGGCGATGGCGCACCAGCGCCATGACCTTCGCCGCGGCAGCCGGCGTCCTGCTGCTGGTCTTTAGCGTGGCCACGTATCGCAGAGCCACGGTGTGGAGCAGCCCCGTGACGCTTTGGGAGGACACCGTGCGGAAGTCGCCTTCCAAGGCCAGGCCGCGTTTCCAGCTCGCCTACGCGCTCTACGAATCGGGAAGGTGCGGCCCGGCCGTGGACGAGTTTGAGCGGACCTCCAAGCTGCAGCCCATGAACTACGAACTGGCCATCGATTGGGGGCTCGCGCTGGAATGCGCCGGGAATTCCACGGGCGCGCTGGAGAAGTTCCAGCTTGCGGCTTCGCTCGAAAAGCGGGCTCACCCTTACGCGCTGATCGGGATGTCGCACGGGCGCCGCAAGGATGCCGGCGCGGCGCTCGAAGCGCTGCGGCAGGCTGAGTCAATTGAGCCGGGCTACGACATGACCTACGTCTATCGGGGCAACGTTTTCGAGATGCTGACCGAGGAGCCCGACAAGGCGCTGGCCGAATATCAGCGCGCCCTCAGCCTGAATCCCAACAACACAGTGGCGCAGGACGCCGTGAAGCGTCTGCGGAAGTAATGCGCATCGGCGTCAACGCGCTCTACCTGATTCCGGGTGGCGTCGGCGGCACCGAGATCTACCTGCGGCGCCTGCTGCAGGCGATGGCAGCGCTCGATCCGCCGCATCAGTTCGTCCTCTACACGAATCGCGAAACCGGCATCGACTTGGGCCCGGAGCATTTCGTAAAGCGCGTGCAGCCGGTTCGGGCTCGCAACCGGCCGTGGCGGATCGCGTGGGAGCAGACCGGGCTGCTCCGCGCGCTGCGGCGCGATCAGGTGGATGTCCTGCTGAATCCGGGGTTCACGGCGCCGCTTCTGGCGCCATGCCCGCAGGTGACCGTGTTCCACGATCTGCAGCACCTGCGGCATCCCGAGCACTTCCGCTGGTTCGATCTGCCCTTCTGGCGCATGCTTCTTCAGGGCAGCGCGCGGCGGTCGGATCGCCTGATCGCGGTCTCCGAGGCTACACGGGCGGACCTGGAGAAGCACTACGGCGTCCGTCCCGTAGACGTGATCCACCACGGCGTGGAGCCCGAGTTCTTCACGCTCCGCCGCGGCCGGCCGCGGCGCTTCCTGCTGTGCGTTTCGACGCTGCACCCACATAAGAATCTGGAACTGCTGGTGAGCGCGTTCAGCGAGTTCCGCCGCGAGCATACGGAGTTCCGTCTGGTCATCGCCGGCATGCGAGGCTTCCACGCCGAGGCGCTGGAGCGGCGGATCGCGGCGGAGAATGCAGCGGAGTTCGTAACGCTGACCGGGTGGATCCCGCGGGAAGAGTTATACGGGTTGTTTCGCGACGCCTGGGCGTTCCTGTACCCGTCCACCTTCGAGGGGTTCGGGATGCCGGTGCTGGAAGCGATGGCGGCGGGTTTGCCGGCCGCGTGCTCCGCGATCCCGCCGCTGCGGGAGGTGGCGGCCGGCGCGGCACTGTACTTCGATCCCGCCGATCGCGCCGGCCTGCTGGACGCGATGCGGCGCATCGTGACGGATGAAATGCTGCGGGAACGGCTAGCCGCGGCCGGCCGCGACCGGGCTCGCGAATTCACCTGGGAGCGGACGGCCGGGGCCGTTCTGAATTCGCTGGAACGCGCTTACCGGAGCAAATCCTCGAGCTGAATACGGGTGTCCGTCTTCGCGTCCCGATACTTTACGATCACCGGGGTATACAGCGAGATCCCCCAATCCCTGCCGGGGCCGTGTTGGATGGCTCGCGAGCCCGGAATCACCACGGCGTCCTCCGGGATCACCAGCGGCTGATCTTCGGTGGCGCCGTACGTCCGTCCGCGGACGAGGTCGTACACCGGCGTGGACCGATTCAGGATCGTTCCCGTGCCCAGAACGCACCGCTTCTTCACCACGGTGCCTTCGTAAACGCCGCAATTGCCGCCTACCATCACTTCGTCCTCGATGATCACCGGCAGCGCGCCCACCGGCTCCAGCACGCCGCCGATCTGCGCCGCCGCGGAGATATGGCAGCCGCCGCCGATCTGCGCGCAGCTTCCGATCAGCGCGTGCGAATCCACCATGGTGCCGTCGCCCACGTAAGCTCCGGCGTTGATGTACATCGGCGGCATGCATGTAACGCCCTTGCCGACGTAGCAGCCGTCGCGAATGGAGGATCCGCCGGGAACAATCCGGACGCCATCCGCGGCGCCAATCTGCTTCACCGGCCATGTCGCCTTATCGAAATACGGCTGGCGGGAGCGGTCGATCGACATGTCCACGATCGCGCCCATGCGAAATCCGATCAGGATGCCTTTCTTTACCCATGCGTTCACGCGCCAGCCGCTGGGCGAACCCGCATCCGGCGACGCGCTACGGATGGACCCCGCGTTCAGCGCCGCCTTGAAATCCGCGAACAGAGCGAAGTGGGCGTCGCTATAAGCCGCGGGCCTTTCGTCGAACAACGCCTCGATCTCAACCTGCATGCGTTTCTTTCAGCAGCCCGAGCTCGGACAGGATGATCTCCAGCTTGGTTTCCGTGGCCGCCGACGGCGGCGCCAGGGGCAACCTCCAGACGGGCTCCAGCAGGCCCATGCGAGCCATTGCCGCCTTCACCGGAATGGGGTTTGACTCCAGGAAGTTCGCTTCCATCAATGGCAGGAAACGGCGCTGCACGCGTCGCGCCGAGGCGAAATCGCCAGCCAGCGCATGCGCGGTCAGTTCCGTCATTTCGCCCGGAATTTCGTTCGACACCACCGAAATCAACCCTCGCCCGCCCAGCGCGATCAGGGGAATGGTCACCGCGTCATCGCCCGACAGGACCAGGAAATCCTCCGGTACCTGGTGCACCACCATCGCCTGCTGCGCGATGTTGCCGGACGCTTCCTTCACCCCGATGATGTTTTCGATCTCGGCCAGCCGCTTCAGCGTGGCGGGCTCCAGATTCACGCCGGTCCGGCCTTGCACGCTGTATAGGATGATCGGCAGGTTCACCGCTCCCGCGATGGCGCGGTAATGCTGGTACAGACCCTCCTGCGTCGGCTTGTTGTAATAGGGAGTCACCGACAGGATGCCGTCGGCCCCCAGCGCGGCGACTTCCCGCGCCAGCTCGATCACTTCGTGCGTGTTGTAACCGCCCGCTCCCGCAAGCACGGGAACCCGGCCGGCCGCCTCCTCCACCGTTACGCCCACAACTCGCAGGTGCTCAGCGCGCGTCAGTGTCGGACTCTCGCCCGTGGTGCCGCAGGGGACCAGGAAGTTGATACCCGCATCCATCTGACGCCGCACCAGGCGCCGCAGCGTGCTCTCATCGAGTGAGCCGTCCAGGTGAAACGGAGTGACCAGCGCGGTGCCGCATCCCGTAAACATTTATTTGCCTCCTTCAGCGCCGAACAGAACTTCGGAAAATTCGTACACGCCGGTCTTGCCGCGAATCCATTGCGCGGCCCGTAACGCCCCGCGGGCGAAGCCTTCCCGGGAACGCGCCGCGTGGCGCAGGGTGATGGTGTCGGACGCGGAATCGAACCCGATTTCATGCGTTCCCGGATGCGCGCCGGCGCGCGAGGAACTGCTGTCGATCGCACGCGCATAGCCGCCGGCGCGCATTACCTCCAACAGCTTCAGCAGCGTTCCCGAGGGAGCGTCTTTTTTCTTCGAGTGATGGATCTCCCAGGCCCACGCCTCATACTCGCTTTCGTCCTTCAGCAGGGACGCGGCCAGCTCCGTCAGCCTGGCGAACACATGGACGCCCACCGAAAAGTTGGGGCTGTAGACAAGCGCGCCGCCGGTCCGCTCCACGGCCGATCGCGCCGCCTCCAGCCGCTGGAACCACCCGGTGGTGCCGCAGACGATGGGAACGCGCAGCGCGGCCAAAGCTTCAATGTTCGTGAGCGCCGCCTCCGGTGTCGTGAACTCGATGGCGGCATCGGCGGGCGCCGCCTGACCCAGATCTCCGCCTTCGTCGATCCTCGCGATCACCTCAAACCCGTAGGCGGGCGCGAGCGCCTCCACCATGCGGCCCATCCGGCCGTAGCCCACGATCGCCAGCTTCATTCGAACACCGCCGGATCCAGTTCCCGGAAGAACTCGCCGTGCAGCAGCTCCACCGCCCGCTTCAAGTCCCCGGACGCGACCACCACGCTGACATTCAGCAACGACGCTCCCTGCGAAATCATGCGAATGTTGATGCTCTCCAAGGCGCGGAAAATGCGGGCCGCCAGGCCGGGACGGTTGCGCAGATCCTCGCCCACCAGGCACACGATCGCCTGATCGCGCTCCACGGAAACCTCGGCGAACTCCCGGATCGCCGCCAGAATCGGTTCCAGCGAATGCGTGTTGTCGATAGTCAGCGACACGCTGACCTCGCTGGTGGCGAGCATGTCCACCGGCGTTTCGAAGCGATCGAAGATTTCGAAGATCCCGCGCAGGAATCCATGCGCCATCAGCATCCGCGAACTCACGATATTCACCACGGTGATATTGCGCTTGCAGGCGATCGACTTGATCGCGTTCCAGCAGGACATGGGCTCCCGCACAATCAGCGTGCCCTCGTTCTCCGGCCGGCGCGAGTTCAGTATCCGGACGGGGACGTCGCGCTCGATAGCCGGGATCACCGTGGCTGGATGCAGAACCTTGGCCCCGAAGTACGCCAGCTCCGCCGCCTCCGCGAAGGAGCAGCGCTTCAGCCGGTGCGCGTCCGGGATCAAGGTGGGGTCGGCGGTCAGCATACCGTCGACATCGGTCCAGATCTGGATTTCCCCGGCATCCAAACCCGCCCCGACGATGGCCGCGGTGAAGTCGGACCCGCCGCGTCCCAGCGTGGTGGTGATGCCGCCGCGGGTGGCGCCGATAAATCCGCCCATCACCGGAACGCGATCCAGAAGATCGGGGATCACGCGCCGCAGGTTGGCGTACGTGGCCGCGAAATCCGGAGCCGCCTGCGTGAAACGATGGTCCGTCACGATCAGCGAACGCGAGTCCACGGGAACCGTCCGCAGTCCATGATCCTGAAACAGGCGGGCGACGATCAGGCTGGAAAGCCGTTCGCCAAAGCTGGCGATCGCATCCGTCGCGCGCGGCGTCAGCTCGCCCAGCACAGCCAGCCCGTTTACAAGGTCTGTCAGCTCGCCGAAGTGCTCGTCCACGGTGCGGTCCATGCCGGACTCCCGGCGATGATACTCCTTTAGCTCGTGCAGCAGCCGGGCAGCTTCGCCGCGAGCGCCGCTGACCGCCGCATGTGCGATCGCCAGCAGCCCGTTGGTGGTCTTGCCCATCGCCGACACCACCACCACCGGTTTCCGATCCAGCCGCGCGCGCACGATGCCGGCGCAGCGGGCGATCGCTTCCGCGCTCTCGACGGAGGTGCCGCCGAACTTCATCACGATCATCGTTCCAGCAGCCCTTCCGAGATCATGAGTTCGGCGTTCAACACCGCGGCTCCCGCCGCGCCGCGAATCGTGTTGTGACCCAGCGCCAGGAACTTCCAGTCCAGCACGGGACATTCACGCAGCCGGCCCACGAAGACCGCCATGCCGTTCTCTCGCGATGCGTCGCGCCGCGGCTGCGGGCGATCCGGCTGCTCCATGTAGACCAGCGGCCGCTCCGGAGCGCTCGGCAGGGATCGCTGCTGCGGCAGCCCGCGCCATTCCGAGATCGCGGCCAGCAGTTCCTCCCGCCGCGCCTTCCGTTCCAGCTCCACCGAGACCGCCACCAGGTGCCCGTCGACCACGGGAACGCGATTGCACTGCGCGCTGACGCGGGCCGCCAGCGGAGTCACCGCGTCCCCCGCGAAGTCGCCCAGGATTTTCTGCGTCTCCTGCTCCATCTTCTCTTCCTCGCCGCCGATGAAGGGGATGACATTCGCCGTGATGTCCATCGAAGCGACGCCGGGATAGCCGGCGCCTGAAATCGCCTGCATGGTGGTGGCAAGCACGCGCCGGATGCCGAACGGCTTCAGCGGCGCCAACGCCATCGCCATGGCGATGGTGGAGCAGTTGGGGTTGGTCACAATCATCCCCCGCCAGCCGCGATTCCGCTTCTGCTCCGGAATCAGTCGCAGGTGCTCCGGGTTCACCTCCGGAATCAGCAGCGGTACGTCGGGCTCCATGCGGTGATTTCGGGAGTTGGAAATGATTACGTGGCCCGCTTCGGCGAACGCGCGCTCGATCTCCGTGGCCACGGACGCGTCCATCGCGGAAAACAGCACGCGGGGCGCGCCGCTCTCCGGTTTGCAATCCCGCACCACCAGATCCCGCACGCTCGCCGGCATATCGCCGTCCAACCGCCACGCAGTGGCCTGGCTGTAGCGCTTGCCGGCGGAGCGGTCGCTCGCGCCCAACCACGCGACGCGCAGCCAGGGGTGAGCTTTCAGGAAATTCACAAAGTGCTGGCCCACCATCCCGGTGGCGCCAAGAATTCCTACATCAGTCGGTTGCTTCGAGTTCATGATCTTCGCGATAGTTCCAACGCCAGCCGCTGGTAAATCTGGATTGCGTCCATCAATTCTCTCTTCGGGATGCGCTCTTCGCTGGTATGCGCGACTCGAATCGATCCCGGACCCAGCAGAAACGGCTCGCCCCACGCGCCGCCAAAAGCGGGAATGTCGGTAGTGAACGAAACCACGGTCGTTTCCAACCCCGGCAGAGTGCCCAGCCGCAGCGCTGGGATGCACAACACTTCCCTTGCCTCGGCGAACCCGGCCGCGGCCTGATGCACCATCTCGCGAGCCGCCTCGCCGCCGTCCACCAGGCGGATAAAGATCTCGGCGAGGGCTTCATCCGCGATTACGTTCGGCGCGCGCCCCCCGTTGATCGTGCCGATATTCAACGTGCTGGCGCCCAGCACCGGATCGCTGGCCAGCGGCGCGCTTCGCAGCCGCTGCAGCACTTCCAACAGCTTCTCGATCGCCGATTCCCCCAGTTCCGGATACGCGGAATGCGCCATTTTGCCCCGCGCCAGGATTTCGAATCGCAGCGCGCCCTTGGCGCCGAGCGCCAGCTTGTTCTCGGTCGGCTCGCCGTTCACCAGGAAACGGCTGCCGCGCGGCTCCTGCGCGGCCGCGTACGCGCCCGCCGAGTTGCGCTCCTCGCCGACAACGAAGAGCAACCCCAGATTCCGCTCGCCCAGGGAAAGCAGGTTCTGCACGGCGTGGATCATCGCCGCGATGATCCCCTTGGTGTCGCACGCGCCCCGGCCCCAGATGTAATCCGCGTCTTCCCAAGACCGAAAGAACGGCGGGACCGTATCCATGTGCGTCGAAAACGTCACCACCGGATCTCCGAAGCGCGCGAACACGTTCGAACGCCCGGATTCCACCGGCATCATCTCCACGTGTCCATCAAAACGCGACGCCATTTCGCTCAGGTAGGCGCGCAGATACTCGCCCACCGCCTTCTCATTCGGTGTCACGGATTCGATATCGATCAAAGCCCTGGTGAGCTCAAACGCATTCATAAGCTTGTACACCAGAGTAGAGGACGTAAGCGGCTGGAGGAGCGGACGATGCTTGCCGGATGCGGGCACCGCGCCGTTTCCGATAGCGCTCCACCCGGTCCGGTGGATCGGGTGACAGTGGGCCGGTCTTAACCGGTCACCCCCAGCCCGCGTTCCGGCGACTCGGATACGGGCTTCGGCGGAAAGTTGCTGATCCCTTTCACCGGGCTTCCGCTGCCGCCGGAAACACAGCCCGGATACTGATGATCTCCGCGCCTCTATCTGAACTTCAGTAAGAATACCACGCCGGCCACCAGCGCCAGAATCTGCAGACCGCGCAGGAAACGCAGCTCCACACCGCCGTCATATGACACCTCGATGGTGCAGGCGCCGCCGCATTCCGGCTGCAGCAGCATCTGCCCCAGCCCGTCCTGGCGAATTGCGATTCCGCGGCCGCCGCGGGTGGCGGACCAGCCCGGGTGATACGACATCTGCAGCGAGATCAGATGCTCCGGCCGCAGCTCTCCCGTGATCCGCCCGGAATGCCGGCTCAGCCACTCCCAGCGCGCCTCCGGCAGGCTCGCGTCCTCCAAGTTCCCCAGGTAGGCGAGCATCGGCTCGATATCCACGCCGTTCACCGGAGCCCGTTCCACCCTCCCCTCCGGCCGGATCACCCGCGCCAGCGACGTGGTGCGGTGCGGCACGCGATAGATCGCATCGTCGCCGTCGCGCCATAGCTCCGCAAGCACGCCCGCGAACTTGCCGGGATTCCGGAACGGCTTGTAGTATTCGCCGCTGCCCGGCCCTCCCACCGCGATCGCGTGAACGCCCAGCGCCTTCAGCCACGCAATCGAAATCTCGGCCTTCCGCTCCCCCGCGCCGTCATCGGTGTAGAGCACGTACGGCGACATCCGGTTCATCCAGTTCGTCGCGCCTTGCTCGAATCCGCCGCCCAGTTGCGGCGTATCGGTGAACGCGTTCAGCCAGAAAGAAGTCGCGCCCGGCGCCATCACCCGGACGCCTCCCAAATTCTCGTCCATCCATTTCGCGGTTTTATACACGGTGGTTTTCGTGATGTCGGCGGGCTTGATCAGGAAATCTCGCGCGATGCGGCGGGTGTCCTTCACCGCCGGAACCAGCGCCAGCGTCACCAGCGCCGCCGCCGCCCACCGCCGCCGCGGCGCAAGCAGCAGCAGGGAGGCGGCAAGCACGCAGACTCCCATCTCCATCGGGATGTGATAGCGAAGCGGCTGCGGCAGCACCGGCACGTCGAACCACGCGCTCGCCAGCGTGATCGCGCCCGTGAACCACGCAAACAGCGCCGCGAATTGCGCTAGCGCCGGCGCACGCAGCCGGTGCAGGATCAGCTTCAGAAGCGCCGCTACCCCCAGCGCGGCCGCCAAACGCCAGGGGAGATCCGCGTACACGCCGCTGAAGTCGCCTTCAATCGTCCGCGCGTTGAACTGAATCACGCGGACCGTGGAGGGCGGGATCCACGGCCCGGCGATCGCGTACGCCGCCGCGCCCATCGCGGGAAGCGGCAGCAGCAGTTGCTTCCACCCCCGCTCGAACGGCAACATCGCCGCCGCCAGGCACGCCACTCCCAGCGCCAGCGCGAACGCCGCCAGCCAGTTGGTCAGCGGCACCGCGGCGATCGCCAGCACCGCGAGCACGTAATCCCGCGCCCTCCGCCTCGTCAGCGCCACGTGCAGGCACGCCAGCGCCACCGCCAACAGCGTGATCGCCGTCACGTGCGGACCTTCGCCCCAGCCCACCAATACTTGCAACCGTCGCGAGCCCCACAATCCGCCCATGTCCCGCCGGATCGCCTCCATCAGAAACGCCGATGGCGAAATCGCGGTGTAAAACACTCCGGCCAGGAACGCGGCCGGCGCCGACTGCGACAAACGCCATGCCAGCCAGTACACCGCCGCCGGACCCGCGCAAAAGAAGAACGCGATCACCGCGTGATACGCCAGCGCCGGTGATATGCCCCCGGCCCACGACACCAGCGCCACGATGGCATGAAGCAGAGGAGGATACGTGTTCTGGTACGGCACCCCGCCGTACCACGGCGGAAACCACGTTAAGTCCGGGAAATTCGCGGCCGCGTACCGCGCGATCGCGATGTACGCTCCCTCGATCGACCCCATCTGGTCGAGCCATTCGGTGGTGAACAGCTCCCGGCAGACGTACGCGTTCACCAGAAACAGCAACAGCGCGGGAAGCTTGGGGATGCGGGCCTGCTGCATAATCCTGGTACGCTCAAATAGGATAACGGATGGCGACCGATTTCCCGAGAATTTATGTCTCGCCCTTCGGATGGTGGCGCCAATTGTGGTGGCTGCTCCGGCAGGCGCTGATCGGCACCTATGAGAACGGCGCGCTGGGCTATGCCAAGGGCGCCGCTTATTCCGCGCTGCTGGCTTTCCTGCCGGTGATGACCACGCTGACCGCGGTGCTGGTGGAAGCCAATGCCCAGGAGGTCTCGCGGGTCATCATCGAGTTTCTGTTTCGCGCCATTCCTCCCGGCGCCGAGGACGTCGTGCGCAACCTGCAGCCCCAGGGCGGGCGGCCCATCGGCCTGCTGGTGGTGGCCATCCTGGTGTCGTCCTTCGCCGCCTCCGGAGTGTTCGCCAGCCTGATGGAAGGCTTCCAGGCCACCTATCGACTCCCCACCGGACGCTCTTTCTGGAAGCAACGGGTCGTGGCCCTGGGCCTGGTCTTCGGCGCCGCTGTACCCGTGCTGCTCGCCTCCGCGTTGGTGATCTTCGGATCGCGAACCGAACAGATGATCAGCGAGTGGCTCGGGTTACTGCCTCGCGGAGCCACGCTGAAGGGCGGCGTGCAATGGATCGGACAACTCGTACGCTTTGCCTTGGCTTTCGGCGGCATCCTCACCGCCACCGCAACCATGTACTACTTCGGACCGTCGCGGCGCCAGGCATGGCGGAACGTCTGGCCCGGCGCCACGGCGGCTACCCTGCTGTGGCTGCCGGTGACGGTCGGATTCGCCTGGTACGTCCGCAATATCGCCTCCTACAACGTGCTCTACGGCAGCATCGGCGCGGCCATGGCGCTGCTGGTCTGGATGTTCCTCCTCGCGCTGATCGCACTGTTCGGCTGCGAGTACAACGCCGCGCGGGAGCGGCTGCGCGAATCCTGACCTACGCGCGCGTGATCTTGCCGAGCGGCGTCGCCCGCCGGGCGCCCGTCGCGGAAGGTATGTTCGCCGGCCGCCCCCGGTAGGATTCGTGCGCCAGCACCGCGAAGGCGATCGCCTCCTTCGCGTCCGCGTCAATCCCGAAATCCGCGATCGGCCGGATACGAACCTCCGGTAGCAGTTCCCCCAGACGGCTCATCAGGTGCCGGTTGTGAATCCCGCCGCCCGCCGGGATCAGTTCCGCGGCGCGGAACGGAACCCACTTGCGGATCCCCAGCACGATGGTGCGCGCCGTCGCCTCGCACGCCGTGGCCATCAGGTTCTCCAGCGGAACGCCGGTCGCCACCAGCCCCGATACGAACTCCGCGCCGAACTGCTCCCGGCCCGCCGACTTGGGAGGCGGCAGTTGATAGTAAGGATCCGAAAGCATCGCCTGCAGCATGCGCTCGTCCACCGCCGCGCCCCCCGCGATCGCGCCCCCTTCGTCGTAGCTCCTCGCCCCGCCGCTCAGCCGCGATGCCAGCGCGTCCATCACCATGTTCCCCGGCCCGGTGTCGAACGCGATCACTTCTTCGGGCGAAGCGCCCGGCGCGATCGCGGTGATGTTCGAGATGCCGCCGATATTCAGGGCTACGCGCCCCAGCTTGCGATCGCGAAAAAGCAGGTAGTCGAGAAACGGCGCCAACGGCGCCCCTTTTCCTCCCGCCGCTACGTCTCGCTCCCGGAAATTCGACACCACCGGAACGCCGGTCCGTTCCGCGATCACCGCCGCCTCGCCGATCTGCATCGTGCTCGCGACTTTGCGCCCCAGAAACTCCACCGGCTCGCCTTCGTGGAAGATCGTCTGGCCGTGACAGCCGATCAGTTCCAGCGAATCCACCGGAACACCGTGCAGCCGGCAGCTTTCCAGAACGGCTTCCGCATACAGCTCCCCCAGCAGGAAGCTCAGCCGCGCGATCGGCGCCGTGTGGGTCATCGTATTCGACACCGCCAGCAGCGCCTGCTTCACCGCTTCCGGATATGCGATCGTGTGGCGCGCGACCACATCCAGCGACGTTCGAAATCCCGACCCCTTGATGTCCACCACGGCGACATCGATTCCGTCCAGCGAAGTCCCGCTCATGATCCCGGCTACTCTCACGATTGCTCCAGCTCCTTCTGCAGTTCGTTCAGAATCTGCAACGCTTCGATGGGCCGGAGCTGATCGATCCGCAGCCGCCGGATCTTCTCGGCAAGCTGGTAGTTCACCGGCTCGAACAGGCGAATCTGGGTCCCAACGGCCGGCGGCCCCGGCGCGAGTTCCTCCGTTACCGAGTGTTCGGCTCGCTCGTGCAGCGTTAGAATCTCCCGCGCTCGCTCGATTACCGCCGCGGGCAGCGCGGCCAGGCGGGCCACCTCGATTCCATAGCTGCGATCGGCGCGCCCCGGTTCCACCTTGCGGAGAAACAGAATCTGGTCCCCGGCCTCCTGCACCGATACCCGCAGGTTGCGGACTCCCTCCAACTGCCCGGCAAGTTCCGTCAGCTCGTGGTAATGCGTTGCAAACAACGTCTTGGCGCGGATCTTGCTCTGTATGTACTCCAGCACGCTCCAGGCCAGCGCCAGCCCGTCATACGTCGATGTCCCGCGCCCGATCTCATCCAGCACGATCAGCGACTTCGCGGTCGCGGTATTCAAAATCACCGCGGTTTCCGTCATCTCCACCATGAATGTAGACCGCCCTCGCGCCAGGTTGTCGGCCGCTCCAATCCGGGTGAACACGCGATCCACCACCGGCAGCAGCGCCGATTCCGCCGGCACGAAGGAGCCCATCTGCGCCAGAACCACGAATAGCGCCGCTTGCCTCAGGTAGGTCGACTTGCCGCCCATGTTGGGCCCGGTGATGATCGACAGGAAGTGCTGCTCGGCATCCAGATAGAGATCGTTCGGGATGAATCGCGCGGCTTCGCGTTCCGCCAGCCGCTCGATCACAGGATGCCGTCCCGCCACCACCTTCATTTCGCCCGAATCCGAAAACCGGGGTCTGGTGTAACGCCTCTCCGCGGCCACCTGCGCCAGCGTCGTGGTCAGGTCCAGTTCCGCCACCGCGCCCGCGGTTTCGCGGATCTCCGAAGCGTGCGCGGCGGTGAACATCCGCAATTCGTTCACCAGGTCCTTCTCGATCTCCAGGCTCCGCTCCTCCGCCTCCAGGATCTTCACTTCCAGTTCCTTCAGCTCCGGCGTCGTGAATCGCTCCGCGTTCACCAGCGTTTGCTTGCGTTCGTAGTCGGGCGGGACCATCGGCAGGTTCGGCTTCGACACTTCGATGTAGAAGCCGAAGACATTGTTGAAGCGCACCTTCAGGGACCCGATGCCCGTTCGCGCCCGCTCCCGCGCCTCGATATTGGCGATCACCTGCCGCGAGTTGCGGCTCAGGTTGCGCAGCTCGTCCAATCCGGCGTGATAGCCGTCCCGGATCGTCCCCCCCTCCGAGAGGTTCACGGGAGGTTCCTCCGCGATCGCCGCCAGCAGCTTGTCGCGTACTTCGGCCACCGGGTTCAGCCTGGCTTTCAGCCGCCCCAGCAGGCCGCTGGTGAAAACCGCGATCCGCGCCGCCAGCGGCGGGATCACGGCCAGAGACCGCCCTAGCGCCAGCATTTCGCGCGGATTCGCCGTCCCCAGAGTCATCTTTGCCAGCAGTCGCTCCAGGTCCAGAATCGTCACCAACAGCTTCTGCGTCTCCGCTCTCAGAATCGTGTCGCGATGCAGTTCCGCGACGGCATCCAGGCGTTCCTCGATCTCCGCGCGATCGATCGAGGGCCGCAGTAGCCTCCGCCGCAGCAGCCTCCCGCCCATGCCCGTGCAAGAGCAATCCAGCACGTGGAGCAGCGTCGATTCCCGGCTTTCGCCCGCGAACAGCGGTTCCACCAGCTCCAGGTTGCGGACCGTCACCGGATCCAGAATCAGGCAATCCGCGCGATCGGCAAACGACGGCCGCTCCAGATGATCCAACGCGGATTTCTGTGTGTCCCGCACATAGTGCAGAATCGCGGAGGCGGCGCCCAGCGCCAAGGCGCGGCCCTCGAATCCGCAACCGTCGAGCGAAAGCAGCCGGAAGTGATCCCGCAAGTGGCGGTCCGCGTAGTCCGCGGCGAACACCCAGCCCTCAATGCCGGTCTCCAGGATCGCGCCGCCCAGCTTCGCTCCTTCCGCCACAAGGACCTCGCGGGCGCGGAGATTCTCGAGAAACGGCGGCACATCCGCCGCCGCCATCTCCGTCACGCGAAATTCACCCGTGGATACGTCCACGTAGGCGACGCCGGCCTGCCCGCCCGCCGCGTGCACCGCGGCCAGATAGTTGTTCTCATGGGACCGCAGCACCGCGGATGCCGTCGTCGTGCCCGGCGTCACAATCCGCGTGATCTCGCGCCGCACCAGCTTCGTGGCTTTCGACGGCGCTTCCATCTGGTCGCAGATGGCCACCCGGTACCCCCGCTGCAACAATCGCGCGATGTAGCCTTCGGCCGAATGAAATGGCACCCCGCACATCGGCACCGGTTCGCCTTTTTCCTTGTTCCGGGAGGTGAGCGTGATCTCCAGCTCGCGCGCGGCGGTCACCGCGTCCTCGTAAAACAGCTCGTAGAAATCGCCTAGCCGGAAGAACAGCAGGGCATTCGGCGCCTGCTGTTTCACCGCGTGATATTGCCGCATCAGCGGCGTGGAGGGCGGATCCTGCGGCACCGCGGCTACGCGTAGATCCCGCGCAGCTTGTATGCGAAGCGGACGCGGTCCAGGGCCAGCATGTAGGCGGCCGTGCGGTTGTTCACCTTGTATTTGTCCGCGAAGGCGAGAACATCCTTGAAACTCTCCACCATGATGTCGCGCAAGCGCTCATTCACCGTGTCCTCGGTCCAGAAAAAGCCCTCGCGATCCTGCACCCACTCGAAATAGGAAACCGTCACCCCGCCCGCGTTCGCCAGGATATCCGGAATCACAAAGATCTTCTGGTCCGCCAGAATGGCGTCCGCCGGCGCTGTCGTGGGACCATTCGCGCCTTCGCACAAGATCCGGCACCGCAGCTTCGCCGCGTTCAGCGACGTCACCACGTTCTCCTTCGCCGCCGGGATCAGAACGTCGCATTCCAGGAACATCGCTTCCTCGCGGTCGATCTCCTCGGCTTCCGCGAATCCGGTGATCGAGCCCGTCTCCCGCCGATGCTTCATCAGGCTTTCCACATCCAGCCCGTTCTTGTTGAAGACCGCGCCGTCCCACTCCACCACCGCGATCACACGGAATCCCAGCCGCGTCATCAGGCGCGCCGCCATGCCGCCGACGTTGCCGAACCCCTGGATCACCACCCGCGTGTCCTCCGGTCTCCGCCCGAACAGCTTCAACGCCTCCAGCGTCACCAGCATGCAGCCGCGGCCCGTCGCCTCCGGACGCCCCTTGGACCCGCCCAGGTTCAACGGCTTGCCCGTCACCACCGCCGTCTCGGTGTGCCGGACGTGCATGGAATACGTGTCCATGATCCACGCCATCACCTGCTCATTGGTGTTCATGTCCGGCGCCGGAATGTCGCGCTCCGGCCCGATGAAGTCCAGAATCTCCGCCGTGTACCGCCGCGTGATGCGCTCCAGTTCGCCTTCCGACAGCATCGCCGGCTCGCAGATCACGCCGCCCTTCCCTCCCCCGTACGGGATGTTCACCACCGCGCATTTCCAGGTCATCCACGCCGCCAGCGCCCGGACTTCGTCCAGATGAACGTCCATCGCGTACCGGATCCCGCCCTTGGCCGGCCCGCGCGCGATCGAATGCTGCACCCGATACCCCGTGAATACTTCGATCCGCCCGTCATCCAAAGCCACCGGAAAGTTCACGGTCAGCTCGCGGGCCGGGCTGCGCAATACCTTTCGCATTCCGTCGTCCAGCCCCAGCAGCTCCGCCGCTTCATTGAATCTCGTTTCCGCGGCGACGCGAGGATTGAATTCCAAGTCTTCCGCCAGTTCCGGCGCAATCATTCGGGGCGTGGTTATCATGCTGTTTCATTATAGTTTGCAGCCCGTTGCGGCGGTCCGCAAGCCGCCCCACCGACCCCTGAATCCGTCTGGGGTATGATCTTGTGTTCATGGCTCAAGATAAGTTCCAACCCTACGTCCCCGAATCGGTCTCCATGACCGAGTTCACCGTGCGAGCGGTTCTGCTCGGCCTGGTCATGTCGGTGATTCTCGGGGCCGCCAACGCCTATCTGGGCCTTCGCGCCGGCATCACCATCGCCGCCACCTACCCCGCCGCGGTCATCGGCATGGCCGTGCTCCGCATCTGGAGGGGCTCCATCCTCGAGGAGAACCTCGCCCGTACCGCCGGGTCGATCGGCGAATCCGTCGCCGCCGGCGCCATCTTCACCATCCCCGCCTTCCTGATCGCCGGCGCCTGGACCTCCTTTCGCCCCGAGGATGCCTACTGGAAATCCACGGCCCTGATGGTGGTCGGCAGCATCCTCGGCGTGCTGTTCGTCTCCCTCGTCCGCCGCGTCATGGTGGAGGACCCCGAACTTCCCTTCCCCGAATCCGTGGCCGCCGCCGAAATCCACAAAGCCGGACAGCAGGGCGCGCAGGCCGCGCGATTCCTCTTCTGGAACATGGGCCTCGGCGCCGCCATCTACCTGGCCGGCGCCTTCAAGCTCTTTGCCGCCGACAAGGAATTCTTCCTCAAAATCGGCGAGCTCGGCCGCAGCTTCGTCCGCGTCGGACCTCCCGGCAGCGCCAACACCGTCCCCGTCGGCGGAATCTCCACCGCCGAAGGACCCTCCATCAGCCCCGCCTATGTCGGCGTCGGCTACATCATCGGACCCCGGCTCGCCGCGCTGAACTTCACGGGCGGCGTCCTCGCCTGGGGCCTCATGGTGCCCCTCCTCGTCTACTTCCTCGGACCACAGCTCCAGAACTTCCTGCCTCCCAATTCCACCGAGGAAGGCTGGTCCGGACAGGCGGGAGCCGTGTGGCGATTCATCGTCCGCCCCATCGCCATCGGAGGCATGCTCGTCGGCGCCGCGTATACCCTGTTCCGCATGCGCAAGAGCCTCTCTACCGGGCTCGGCCGCGCCTTCAAGGAACTCTCCGGCGGCGGACCCCGCATCGAGGACCTTGCCCGCACGGAACGCTACATGAGCTCCAAGACCATCTTCGCCCTCATCGGCGTGGTCTTCGCCGCGATGGTCGCCCTCTACATTTACTTCTCCGGCGAAGTCGTCGCCGGCGTCGTCGCCGCCATCGTGATGCTGGTGGTCGGCTTCTTCTTCGCCACCGTTTCCGGCAACCTCGTCGGATTCATCGGTTCGTCCAACAATCCGATCTCCGGCCTCACCCTGTCCACCCTCCTGATCGCCGCCCTGCTCATGGTCTCGCTCGGCGTCTCCGGCGTCGCCGGGGTCGCCGTGGTTCTTGGCGTCGCCGCCGTTGTTTGCGTCTCCAGCGCCGTTGCCGGCGAACTCCTGCAGGACTTCAAGGTCGGCTACATCCTCGGCGGTACACCCCGCACCATCCAGCTCGTCGAGCTCGTCGCCGTCGTGCTCTCCAGCCTGGTGATGTACTTCCCCCTTCTGGTGTTGCATGAAGGCAACATCAAGGCCGGCGGCACCGGCTTCGGCGATCGCAACCTGCCCGCCCCCCAGGCCGGCTTGATGGCCGCCATCGCCCAGGGCATCGTCGGCGGCGAAATGGCCTGGCCCCTCGTCGTCGTCGGCATCTTCATGGGCATCGCCATGATCATGCTCGGTGTCCGCAGCCCCATGCTCGTATCCGTCGGCATGTACCTGCCCTTCCATACCACCTTCGCCATCTTCGTCGGCGGGGTTATCCGCTGGATCGGCGATCGGATCGCCGAGCGCCGCCGCTTAAATGACGCCCAGAAAGCGCGCGTCGAGAATACCGGAATCCTGGTAGCCTCCGGCCTCATCGCCGGCGAAGCTCTGGTCGGCCTCCTCATCGCCACCATGAACTTCTTCGACCAGAAAACCCCCCAGGTCTTGGAGCATCCCTCCTACGCCATCGGCTTGCTGGTCCTGGCCGGCATGGCCGCGGTGATGATCCGCGCCCCGCTCGGCAATGCCGGAGATCCCAACCAGCCCGCACCCCCTACAGCCATGATGTAACGCGATCCCGCTGAGAGCGTCCACATGGTATCGGGAGAGAGCCGCGGCCCGGGCGATCCGGCGCCGACACCCGCCGGACAAGCCGCGCGGCTCGCACTATCGAATCAGGGCAATCTGCTGCCTCACCTTGATAGAGTAGAAAATTGTCCCTCGTCAGCTCCTCCCCGGCTCGCTCCGCCTCCAGTTGGCCCCAGCGCTTCATCGGACTTGCCTTCACCACGCTCGCCGCCCTCATCCTCGAACTGGCCCTTACCCGGGTATTCTCCGTCGTCTTCTATTACCACTTCGCTTTCCTCGCCATCTCCGTGGCCATGTTCGGCCTGGGCGCCGGCGGCGTATTCTCTTACGTCATCGCCGGGCGCCCCGGCAACCTCTACGGCAGGCTCGGCTCCATCGCCCTCGCCAATTCCTTCTGCGTGATCGCCGCCCTGGTCTACCTGCTCGCCCAAAGCGACGAACCTTCAGGATGGGCCATCGTCCCCGTCTACCTCGCCTCCGCTTTGCCCTTCTTCCTGGCCGGCGCCGTGGTTTCCCTCGTCATTAGCGATTCCATGGAGCGCATCGAGCAGGCTTACTTCTATGACCTGCTCGGCGCCGCCGGCGGCAGCCTCCTGCTGATCCCCTTCCTCAACCTTCTGGGCGGCCCTAACACAGTCCTTGCCGCGGCCGCCTTCTTCGCCACCTCCGCCGCCGTCTGGTTCAACCTTGCGGGCAGCGTCCGCCGCCGCGCCGTGGCCGTCGCGGTCGCGCTCCTCATTGTCGGCGGCGCCGTCATCAACGCCAAAGCCGGCTTCCTCGACGTTCGCTACGCCAAGGGACAGCGTTTGAAGCAGGAGATCTTCGTCCGCTGGAATAGCTTCTCCCGCATCGCCGTTGCCCCCGAGGGCGAAGGCCGCCTGCACATCGTGATCGACGCCGATGCCGCCACCGGCATCGCTCCGTTCGACTGGGATCGCCTCACCCCCGACGATCGCCGCCAGTTGCTCAGCCAGGGTCCCGGACTGGTGTACCGCTTGAAGCCCGGCGCAAAGACCCTGATCCTCGGCTCCGGCGGCGGCTGGGATGTCGGCCGTGCGCTCGCCTCCGGCAGCCGCGATATCACTGCCGTTGAAATCAACCCCATCATCGCCAACACGGTCATGCGCGACCGCTTCGCCCGCGAGAGCCATGGCCTCTACCGCCGCCCCGAGGTCCGCGTCGTCGTCGAGGACGGCCGCAGCTTCGTGCGCGGCGCGCCCGAGCAATATCAGGTGATCCAGGCCACCCTTGTTGACACCTGGGCCTCCACCGCCGCCGGCGCCTTCGCCCTCTCGGAAAACAACCTCTACACCACGGAAGCCTTCCAGGACTACCTTTCCCGCCTGACCCCCGATGGCGTCCTGGTCTTCACCCGCTGGGGCTTCGATCCGCCCCGCGAGTCGCTCCGTCTGCTCTCGCTCGGCATCGCGGCCCTCGAACGCGCCGGCAATTCCCGGCCCGCGAATCATTTCATCGTGGTTCGCGAGAACGCGTCGCTTCTGCAGGGCTGGGGCGCTCAGGACACCGTCCTGATGTCGCGTGAGCCGCTCTCGCCGGAGATGCTCGCCAAGCTGCGCTCCGAATTAACCCCCGGCCTGGAGATCGTCTATGCGCCCGACGCTCCCGGCGACACGCCCTTCGCCGGGCTCCTGTTGTCCAAGGACCGGAAGGCGTTCGAACGCGACTACGCCTACGACATCGCCCCCGTAAGCGACAACCGGCCGTTCTTCTTCTACAGTGTCCAACCTCAGGAATTCTGGACCTACCTCACCAGCGGCAATCGCGGCAGCGCGGATTTCAAGATCAACCGCGCCGTCCCGCTTCTGTTCGGATTGCTCGGCGTCAGCGCCCTGGCAACGCTCCTGACCCTGGTCCTGCCGCCGCTGCTGCTGAAAACCCGCCTGCCCGCCGAACCCGGCGTCCGCTGGTTCCTTCTCTACTTCGTTTGCCTCGGCGCCGGTTACGTCCTGGTGCAGGTAGCCTTCATTCAGAAATTCGTCCTGCTGCTGGGACACCCCACTTACGCGCTCGCCGTGATCGTCTTCACCATGCTCGCCTCCAGCGGGCTCGGCAGCTACTACAGCCGGCGCTTCGTGCGGCGTCAGGAACCTGCCTTGCAGAAAGTGCTCGCCGCCGTGGCGATGGGCCTGTTGCTCACCATCATCGCCGGGTCGTGGATCAGCGCCTGGGGCGGCGCGTGGCCGCTTCCTCTGAAAATGCTGGCCGTCGCCCTGCTGGTCGCCCCTCCGGCCTTCCTGATGGGCATGCCCTTCCCCGCCGGCCTCGCCATCCTGGAGGCCTGGCACCCGCCGAGCGTCCGCTGGGCCTGGTCCCTGAACGCGGCCGCCAGCGTATTCGGATCCGCGGCCGCCATCTTCTTCGCTATCTACGTCGGCCTCGCCGGGACGCTGGGCATCGGCGCGCTGCTGTACGCCGCCGCCCTCGTTTCGCTCGCGGCAACCCGGAGCGCGCGGCGTTCCGTCGTTTTCTCCCGCGCTTAGTTCCCCAACACCTGGTCCAGCGCCTCGACGAAAAAGTGATCGCCCCAGATCACGCTTTCATCCACGCCCAGGCCCTTGTGCACGTGATATACGCCGCCCCGCAGGATGCCCTCCCACTTCGGCTCGGTGCGCGTGACATAACGTTCGCACAGCGTGCGCAGAATCCGCACCCCCACGCTCCAGTACAAATGCCCTTTCAACGGCACCGATACCTGGCGGCTCAGCCGGAAGAACCCCGCCGCCGCGATCGCCGCCGCCGACGTGTCCACAAGCACGCGATTCGCGGCCGGAGCGTTGAAATCCCACGGCGGAACGCCGTCCGCCGGACTGTGCGTGATGTAATAATCCGCGCACGCCTGCGCCGTGTTCAGAATATTCGGATCCCGCAGATACTCATGCGCCCGCGTGAACCCGTACATCCCCCACGCCAGGCCGCGCGACCAGCACGAATCGCTGCGCACGCCCTGCTGCGTCGAGTGCCGCAGGAACTCCCCCGTATCCGTGTCGAAAATCCCCTCGTGCGCCGTCGACCCATCGCCGCGAACCAGCGTCCGCCGCGTCGTCAGCGTATGCCGCATGCCGATGTCCCGCAGCTTCCGGTCATTGCTCTCCCGAGCCGCGAAGAAGATCACGCCCACGTTCATCATCCCGTCGATGAACAGCGAATTGTCGCCCACAAAGGACCGCAGGTACCCGCCCGGTTCCTGAAAACGCGACGACAGGTTGCGTCCGGCATCCACCAGCACGTCGCGCACCCCCGAATCGCGCGTCTGCGTGTACCACCGGTAGAACGTCGGCAGGAACAGAAACCCAAGGTCGTGCAGATCCGGATCCAGCCGCCGCCGCGCCAGCGGCTTCGTGTACTTGATGGCATGATCCGTCCAGAACTTCTGCTCATCGCTGCCCGTCTCGCTGCGCCGCCCGAACATCCACATCATGCCGGGCAGGAAACCGTCGCTCCAATCCGTCCATGCCGGACCCTGGTGCTTCCAGGCGCCGTCCTGCGTGTACATCGGATAGAAGTCCGGATACTTCTCCACCAGCTTGCGGACCTGCTTCTGCGCGTAACTCCACGTCTGCTCGAAAACCGGTCCGTTGTCGTTTGAAAACTGGATCACTGCCTCTCCCTGTGTTGCGCCATCCCGCCCGGCGCACCCTCCGCCGGCAGGCTCCGCAGCTTGAAATAGAAACCCCGCTTCATGCGGCTCGTCTGGATCAGGGGGAAGGCCCCCTTGGCCTTTTCCGCCGCCAGAAACTCGCCCATCCCGGAATTGGACCAAATCGATTCCCGCGCGCCGCCTCCCGGCGCGAATTCGTTCCCCGTCCGCTCCAGTTCCAGCCTCAACTCCGCGGTCCGGTTGCCTTCCCGCACGCTCCCGAACTCGATCGCCACCAGCAGGAAATTCCGATGGCGCTCCATCCGCATCAGACGCCCGGTTACCCCCGCCCCCTTGGCGAACAACACCGCCCGGCCTTCCCGGATCGGCTGCTCCAGCCTGGCTCGCACCGGATCGCCGATCGAAGCCTGCTCCAGGTCCAGATCCTGATCGAGAGCGAGGATCACGTCCACGCCGTCCGGGATTCGCACCCTCACGTCCGCCGGCGCCGTGCTTTGCCCGGCCGCCGGATCCTCGAACGAGAGCACGCTGTCACCCGCATACTGCCGGCATTCGCCGAACGCCACCCGGTTCCGGCTCTCGTTGCCCGCCAGGTCCGTCAGCGTAAGCTCGCTCCAGTTCGGCAGCAGAAAATCTTTCCCCCCGATCGTTACCGGCGCGTACGACATCAGATCCGACGCCGCCGCAAGCGGCAGCGACGGCGGAATGTCGTCCGCGTGCACCACCAGCCGCACCAGGTCCAGCGTCCGCGAATCCGCCCAGAAGGACCCGTGATAGCCCACTACCGCGCGATTCGCTCCCACCCGGATGTTGTAGCCCGACAGCATCTGCGGCACCTTGAAGTCATACCGCACCAGGGAGCGGCCGGCTTCCATCACCTCTCCCCGGTGCGTGAACACTGGAGCGTTGCCCTGGAACAGCGCCTTGGCATGCAAAGCGAAATTCCCGTTGCCCATCGCGCCGTTCGTCACCAGATCGGAGAGCGGCTTCTCCTCGAAATTCTTCTCGCCGGGCCAGGCGAACATCTCCCGCCCTTCCACCAGCGCGACTTCCATTCGCAGCGAGTCCAACAACTCGTACCGCTTCGTGCCCGCCTTCCGCCGCGATCGTTCAATCGTTTCCAGGCACGTGTAATTCGGCTGCCGCTGCAGCGTCCGCACCGCATGCGCGCGAATCCGCGCCAGCAACAGGGTTTCCTCGGAGAGCTCCTGCGCCGGCAATAACGCCCCAACCGCGAGCATGAAAACGCCCAACCGCATTGCTAGCATTCTAACAAGCACGGCGCGCGAGCCCGGCGCCGCGCCTGCTCTCCCATCTTTGCTACCATCGCCACGGTATGCCCGCTAAAGTCACAGTCATCAATAACGGTCCCATTCGCATTGAGGGAGAGTTTACGATCCAGGACGCCTCCGGCAAGGAGTTCGGCCTTGCCGGCCGAACCGTCATTTCGCTCTGCCGCTGCGGTTTGTCGGA
>JAIEPW010000112.1 GCA_019748195.1 Bryobacteraceae bacterium | reverse complement strand
GAGGCGCATGGGTGCAGCTCTTAACTGAGGAGGCGACCGTTTCCACCGTACCGCGCGAGCTGGAAGAGTTGTTCGCAGCGCACAAGTCGATGGTGTTCCGGACCGCCTACCGCGTGACGGGCAACGCCTCAGACGCCGAAGACGTGCTGCAGACGGTGTTCATGCGGCTGCTGCGCCGCGATGAGAACTCGGCCGAGATGAAGAATCCGGAGAGCTACCTGAGACGGGCGGCGGTGAATGCCGCGCTGGACGTGGTGCGATCCCGCCAGGCAGCCCGCAGCATTCCGCTGGAGGACATGCCTTCGAGCGCGGTATGCACCGAGCTTCGGGAGTTGCGTCAGGCCTTGCGGGGCGCGCTGGCGAAACTGGCTCCGCGTACCGCCGAGATTTTCGCGTTGCGGTTTTTCGAGGGGCATTCCAACCCGGAAATCGCCAAAATGTTGAACATGAGCCAGATCATGGTGGCCGTAACCGTGCACCGGGCCAGGAAGCAGTTGCAGAAGGAATTGGGAGCGGCGCAGTTGAAAAGTGCGTAAGCGGAGACAGTCATGACCAAGCAGAACTTCGAAGCGTTGATGAAGGAAATCCGGGACGAGCAGGTTCCCGAGCAGGCGGTCACACAGGCCTCCGAGCGGGTGTGGGCGAGGCTGTCGGCGGCGCCCGCCGCCCCGGAGAAGCTCCGTTCCTGCGCCGATTTTCAGGCGCTGATCTCCGATTACCGCGAGGACGCGTTGACGCCCTCGCGCCGGCTGCTGTTTGAAGACCATACCCACGCCTGCGTCGACTGCCGCAAGGCGCTGGAGCGGGCCGAATCGCCGCGCGCCACCTTCCGGCGGCCCGAGCCGAGCCGCCCCCAGCCGTGGCTCCAATGGGGATTCGCGGCGGCGGCGATGCTGGTGATCGGATTTGCTTCCGTGGTTGCCTTCCGCATGTTCGTGACTCCGTCCGGCCCGCGAGCGACGGTCGCGATGGTGGAGGGCGAGTTGTTCCGCGTGTCGGACTCGGCCAGCGCGCGCCTCGCCCCTGGCGCCGAGCTCGGCGAGAACGAGGAAGTTCGCACCGCCAAGGGATCGCGCGCCGTCCTCCGGCTCCATGACGGCTCGCTGGTGGAAGTGGCGGAGCGCAGCGAAGTCGCCGTTTCGCGCGGCTGGCGCGGATCCACCGTTCAACTCGATCGCGGCAACGTCATCGTGGAAGCCGCCAAGCAGCGCAGCGGCGAATTGCGCGTGGCCACCCGCGACGCGGTGGTATCGGTGAAGGGCACCATTTTCGCGGTTTCGAGCGGCGCCAAGGGCTCCCGCGTCTCCGTCATCGAAGGTTCAGTGAAGGTGGAGCAGGGCGGCAACGCGCGGATGCTGAAGCCGGGCGACCAAAGCGCCACCAGCCCCGCTCTCGAGAATACCAGCGTGGCCGACGACATCGCCTGGAGCAAGGAACATGTCCGGTATCTGGCCCTGCTCGGCGATCTGGCCCTGATTCAGAAGAAGCTCGACGCGCTTCCGGGTCCGGCGCTCCGCTATCAGAGCAAGCTGGTCCAATACGTTCCGGCGGATACGGCCATTTACGCCGCGATTCCCAACCTGAGCGCGACCATCGCCGACGCGACCCGCATCTTCGAGGACCGCGTCCGGGAAAGCGCCGTGCTGCGCGACTGGTGGAATGAGGCCGATTCGGTCCGGCTCCGCGGAATGCTGGAGAAGGTCCGCCTGCTGAACGAATACCTGGGTGACGAGATCGTGGTCGCGGTGTCGCGCGACGGGTCCAAGGGCTTTCGCGATCCGGTGATCCTGGCCGAGGTGCGCAACCCCGAGATCCGTTCGTTCCTGGAAACGCAGCTCCGCGAGGTGGCCGGCGACAAAGCCGCCATTCAGTTCGCCGAAAGCGCCGCCGGCCTGGGCGCGGCCCGGCGCGGGCTGCCCCTCGCCCTGATCGAGAACGGCCGCATCGCCATGGGCGTCGAGCCGGCCACCTTGCTCGAAGTCTCGCGCGGCGGCGGCGGATTTGCGTCCTCGGCGTTCGGCAAGAGCGTGCTGAAGACCTACGAGGGCGGCGCCAACTGGGTTTTTGCCGCCGACATGGAACAAATCCTCGCCGGCAACGTTTCTACTTCAGACACCGCGCTGGCCAAGTCGGGTCTCACCGATCTGCGCAGCCTGGTGATCGAGCGGCGGGAACGCGGGGGCAAAACCGAGACCCGTGCATCGCTGGGATTCCGGGGCGACCGGCGCGGCGTGGCGAGCTGGCTGGCGGCGCCGGCCCCGATGGGCGCGCTCGAGTTCGTGACGCCGGAAGCGAGTTTCGCCGCGGCCTTTGTGGTGAAGAACGCGCGCGGCATGCTGGAGGATCTTCTGTCGATGACCAGTTCGGCCGATCAGCAGAAAGCGTTGCGCAGTCCGATGGCCCGCGCGGTCGTCGATTCCGCCGCCGCCTTCGGAGGCGAGTTCACCTTCGCCGCCGACGGTCCGCTGCTGCCGGTTCCCAGCTTCAAGATCATTGCCGAAGTCTACAACCCGGCCGCCGTCGACGACATGGTCGCGCGGCTGGTGGAGGAAGTGAACCGCACCCCGGAAATGGCGCAGTCGCAAATCGTCAAGTCGCGCGAGGAGTTCAGCGGCCGGACCTTCCACGCGCTGAAGACCGCGAAGCTGCCGGTGGAGATTCACTACACCTTCGCCGACAACTACCTGCTGATGGCGCCCAGCCGGGAGCTGCTGATCACGGCGATCTCCACCCGCGCCGCCGGCGGGTCCCTGGTGAATTCCAGCCGGTTCCGCTCCCAGTTGCCGCGCGACGGCTACACGCACTTCTCCGCGCTGCTGTATTACAACCTCGGCGTCGCCGTGGGCCCGCTCGCCGATCAGTTGAAGCAAAGCGGCCTGTTGTCGCCCGAGCAGCAGAAGTCCATGGACGCCCTGCAAATCGACCGCGATCCCGCCCTCATCTACGTCTACGGGGAGCCGGATCGCATCGTTGTCGCTTCCTCCGGCAGCTTCTTCGGCCTGACGCTCGATTCGCTGGTGGGCATGGTGAGCGGTAAGCAGAACGTGCTGCCCGGCCTGGTGTTCGGAGGAATGCGCGTGCCGGGGGCGGTCCCGAAAGCAAGCCAAAACTGATGAACCCTGTTATCGAACTCGCCGGTTTGAGCGTGCGCTTCGGCCAGCGCGACATTCTGAAGAATCTGAACTGCAAGCTCGGCGGCAAGACCATCGGCCTGCTCGGCCCCAACGGGGCGGGGAAGTCGACTCTGATCAACACCCTGCTCGGGTTCTATGAACCCGTCGCGGGCACCGCGCGGATCTTCGGCAACGACATCCGCCGCCAGGCGAACGCCATCCGCCAGGTGGTGGGCTACATGCCCGAAAACGACGCCCTGATCGCCAACATGAACGCCGTCTCCTACGTGCGCATGATGGCCGAAATCAGCGGCCTGCCCGCGGAAGCGGCGCTCGAGCGCGCTCACGAGTCGCTGTTCTATGTCGGCCTGGGCGAGGCCCGCTACCGCATGCTCGGCAGCTATTCGCTGGGGATGAAGCAGATGGCCAAGCTGGCGCAAGCCATTGTCCACGGCCCCAGGCTGCTGATTCTCGACGAGCCCACCAACGGCCTCGATCCCGCGGCTCGCCTGCGGATGATCAAGATGATCTCCGAAATGCGGGATTCGGGCGAAATGCACATCGTCCTGTGCTCCCACCTGCTGCGCGACGTCGAGGAAACCTGCCAGGAAGTGATCATTCTGAAGCAGGGCGAAATGGTCCATTACTCCAACCTGGAAGAAGAGCGAAAAGCCAACAAGCGCTTCGTCGAAGTGGAAACCGTCGGAAACGACGGCGGCTTCGCCGAAGCCGTGGAAGCCCTGGGCGCCGAGTGCGCTCCCGCCGGCGCGGGGCGCTGGAAAATGGTGTTCCCCGAGGGCGTCGAGATGCGCGCTCTGTACCGCATCGCGGCCGAACGCGACCTCCAGTTGCGCCGCCTGAACTACCGCCGCGACTCGCTTGAGGACATCTTCCTTAAGGCCATGGAAAGCGACCGCATCGACAGAATGAAAGCCGCCGGCGCCATGCACAAGAACGGGCACGGCAAGGCGTAAGGACAACCGATGGCTGTTTACAAGAAAAGCTACAAGGGATTTTCCGGCGCCCTCACGCCCGCCTGGTCCCGCTTCCTGGTTCTGCCGCGATACTCCTTCGCGCGCCTGTTCCAATCCAAGTTTCTCTTCATCTTCTACGCGCTGTGCTTCTTTCCCGTGGTCGGCGGAGCCGGGTTCATTTACGCCGTCAACAACCTCGGTTTCCTGCAGTCGTTCGGCATCAATATCGGCGACGCGGTGAAGATCAACAACAATTATTTTCTCGCTTTCCTCCAGTTCCAGGGCGCGCTCTGCTATCTGCTCACCGCGCTGGTGGGCCCCAGCCTGGTGGCGCCGGATCTGGCCAACGGAGCGCTGCCGCTCTATTTCTGCCGGCCCTTTAACCGCGTGGAATACGTCGGCGGCAAGATGAGCGTCCTGTTCATTCTGCTTTCCGCCATCACCTGGATTCCGGGCGTCCTTCTGTTTCTCATCCAATCGAGCCTGGCCGGCTGGACCTGGATGGCCGACCACTGGTGGATCGCCACCGGCCTGGTGCTGGGCTCGGTGGCCTGGATTCTCATTCTCAGTCTGATCGCGCTCGCCTGTTCCGCCTGGGTGCGGTGGCGCATCGCCGCCGGCGCGCTCGTCCTGGGCGTCTTCTTCCTGGGCTCTGCCTTCGGTTCCGCCATCAACGGCGTGTTGAAAACGGAATTCGGAACGCGCTTCGACCTCGCCCGCCTGATGGCGGTCATCTGGGGCGACCTGCTGCGCAGCGACACCGATCTCGGCGCCTCCGCCTGGGATGCCTGGTCCACTCTGCTCGCGGTTTCCATCCTTTGCGTCTGGCTGCTCGACAAAAAGATCCGCGCTTACGAGGTGGTAAAGGGATGACTCCAGTTCCGGATTCGATCGTTTTTGACAACGTCTCCAAGTTCTACGGCGAAGTGCTGGGCGTGAATCGCGTCACCCTCACCATCCCGCCCGGGATCACCAGCCTGGTGGGTCCCAACGGCTCCGGCAAGACCACGCTGATGAACCTGATGACCGGGCTGGTGCAGCCCTCGCGGGGCGACATCCGCATTCGCGGCGTCAAGCCCAGCGAACCGGAGAAACTGTTCCGCTTCCTCGGCTACGCCACCCAGTTCGATTCCTTCCCCAAGGGCGCAACCGGTTTCGGCTTCGTCTACGGATCGCTGCGGCTGCTGGGCGGAGGTCACGCCGACGCCGAGAAACTTGCCTGGCAGGCGATTGAACAGGTCAACCTGGTGGAGGCGGCCAAGCGCAAGATCGCCGGATACTCCAAGGGCATGCGGCAGCGCATCCGCCTGGCCCAGGCGATCGCCCACGATCCCCAGGTGCTGGTTCTCGACGAGCCCCTGAACGGGCTCGATCCGCTGGTGCGCGCCGAAACCATCGCGATGTTCCGCATGTTCGCCAACCAGGGACGTCACGTTATCGTTTCCAGCCACATCCTGCACGAGGTGGACATGATCTCCGACCAGGTGATCCTGCTCTCCAACGGCTATGTCGTCGCCGAGGGCCAGATCCGCGGCGTGCGCAGTGAGATCGAGGAACACCCGATGCAGGTCCTCATCCGCTGCTCCCGTCCGAGCGAGGTGGCCCGCCGCTTCTTCGAGCATGAACATGTCGTCGAGGTCAAGCTGCACAGCGACCGCGGTGGACTGCTGGTGAAGACCCGCGATGCGGACCGTTTCTACCGGCTCTTGAACCAGGTTGCGATGGAGGGCGTGGACATTGACACGGTCGCCCCCGCCGACGACGACGTCAACTCCGTATACACCTACCTCATCGGCGCCGAGGAGGCGACCAAATGAACCAGCTCCCCTGGAGACTGTGGGCCGCCCAGGTGGCGGCCGTGATGCGGCTCGAACTGAAGAAGAGCTTTTTCGCCCGCCGCGGCCTGTGGATCTACATACTGGCCGCCATGCCGGTGGTCCTGTTCACCGCGCACACCATCAGCGAGCGCGCCGATGTCGAGGCCGTCCGCGCCCGCGCCTCCATCACGCCGCAGCAGCGCGAGGAAATCCGCGAGGGCATGTCCCGCGACGAGGTCCTGGCCAAGCTCGGCAAGCCCTTCTCCTCCGAAACGCGGCGCCGCCGCAACAACGTCCGCGAAACGTTGTGGTACTCCGACGGCCAGGCGCAATTTCAGGTCATCCTGCGCGACGACAAAGTGGTCCAGACCGGCGTCAACCAGGGCGGCTCGCTCGGCGAGGACTGGCAGGTGTTTGCCGCCGTCTATCAGTATTTCTTCCTCCGCTTCGCCATCTTCTTCGGCTGCGTCGGGGTCTTCATGAACCTCTTTCGCGGCGAAATGCTGGACAAGAGCCTGCACTTCTACCTGCTGGCGCCCATCCGCCGCGAGGTTCTGGTCGTCGCCAAGTATCTCTCCGGGCTGGTGGCCACCACCGTGATCTTCACCGCCAGCGTCGCCCTGCAGCTCACCGCGGTGTTCGCGCTTTATGACTCGAACACCGTCGATCAGTTCCTGAAGGCCGCCGGCGGCTGGCAGCAGGTGTGGGCGTATCTCGGAATTACGCCGCTCGCCTGCCTCGGCTACGGCAGCGTGTTTCTCTTCGCCGGGCTGCTGTTCAAGAACCCGCTGATCCCCGCCAGCCTGATGCTGATGTGGGAGGGCGTCAACTGGTTCCTTCCGGCGCTGCTCAAGAAGTTCAGCGTGATCTTTTACCTGCAGTCGCTGTGCCCGGTGCCGGCGAATCCCATGGGCGATATCGCCGCGCCGCTGCGCCTGCTGGCGTCCACCGCCGCTCCGACCCCCGCGCCTTTGGCCATCCTCGGGCTGCTGGGGCTGGCCGCGGCGCTGCTCGCGCTCTCCGCGATGCGAGCCCGGAAGCTGGAAATCAACTACTCCACTGAGTAGCTATTGTCGTGGCGGTGGACGCAAGCTCGCATCCCTTACGTCCACCTCCAAGGCCCCCTCATACCCCGGCGACCCCGGCTCCAGCACCCGCAGCCCAGCCGCGTCCGCCCCGTACATCAGTGCCGCGCACTCCGCCAATCCCCGCTGCAAAACGTACACTCCGTCCACTACGTTCGGCGGCTGCCGCACCTCCACCACCCCTTCCCGCATCCGGTCCGCGACCGAGGCGCAAACCGCGCGGCCCATCCGCGAAACAGCGCCCCAGATGAGCAGGTTGTGCTGCAACGCCGCGAGCTGAAACACCACCACCGCCGCCAGGACCCACCACCGCGACCCCGCCGCGGACGCCAGCAGCAGTGCGAATCCCGCCGAGGGCAGATACAACACCCGTGATTTCTCCAGGTCCGGTCCGATCAGCAGCAGATGCTGCGCCGGCAGCGCCGCCGTCAGCGTAAACGCCGCCAGCATCCAGCCCTGAGGCCGGAAACCCGGTGACGGCCGCAGCCAGATCCACGCGACCATGGCCGCCACGAACAGCAGCATCGCCGCCACCAGCCACCACTCGAGCTCCCGGCTCCAGTTCACCGGGAAAAACAGCGTCGCCGGCAAGCGCAGCAGCAACCCTTTCATCGACCGCAACATGCTGAACTCCAACACCGCCGCGCCGGACCCTGGCGCCCGATATCCGCCAATTCCGCCCAGCAGCCACCACCGGTACGTGAACACAACGCCCGCCAGCAGGTAGAATGGGATCGCGAACCGCCATCGCCGCACCCCGCCCAACAGGGTCGCCAGCACCGGAAACACGAACGCCGATTCCTTGGACAACAAGCCCATCAGGCAGCACGCCAGCGACCCCGCATACGCCGCCCGGCTCTGCTCCGATCGCATCCACAGCAGCAACCCGCCCAGCACGAAAAGCGTTGCCAACAGGTCAAATCGCGCCGCCACCCACGCCACCACCTCCGGCCGCGACCCATGGATCCCGAACAACGCCGCCGCCAGAGCCGCGGCCCGCGAACTCAGGTCCAAGTGCCTGGCAAGCCCGTACAGCAGCGCGCAATTCGCCAGGTGAATCGCCAGGTTGGAGGCTCGCCACGGCCACTCGCCGTGCCCCGCCCACTGGTACTCCAGCCAGTAGCCGGCCATGGTCAGCGGGCGGAAGTGGAAATCGCCGCCCGGCACGGTGAAGTAGCTCCCCAGCCCCTCCCAGGTGACCCGCGAAGCGTAAAACACGTGCACGTAATCATCGGAGGTGAAGGGAAACCACAGGGTCCAGGCGAACGCCGCCGTCACCAGTGCGAGGGCGGCCGCCGCGTATCGCCCTGTGGCGGAATACCCCGGCGCTTCCGTGGCTTGTCCCGCAAACCCCAGTATGGCGGCCATAACCGCAACAGAAAAAACGCTTTCGGCGTTCATCGGCGACCGCAGGAACTCGAGCGGCCCTGTCCATGCCCGCAGCGTCAGCAAAATTCCTGGGGTGAACGCCAGCAGACAGAGGATCAAACGCATCTTTTGCAGGATACAATCGAACCAATAGTCAGGGGTTGTCTCAAAAAATGCGGATTGCCATCGTTACGGACGTACATGGAAATCTGCCGGCACTCGAAGCCGTACTCGCCGATCTGAAGAAGACGGCGCCGGACCTCGTGCTGCATGGCGGCGATCTTGCGGTCAACGGCTGCCGTCCGGCCGAGGTCATCGATCTGATTCGCGACCTCCGCTGGCCCGGCGTCGTCGGCAACACCGACGAAGCCCTATGGCTGGACCGCGAACAGGAACTGGAAGCGCGCATGCCCGGCAAGGGCGACCTGCGCCGCCGGATGTTCCGCTCCAGCGCGCCCTGGGCCCGCGAGCGCTGCGGCGCGGATCGGGTCGAATGGCTGAAGACCCTGCCCATGAGTTACGTTCAGGACGACGTGACTCTCGTACACGCCTCGCCCGCCGATCTCTGGGATTCGCCCTCCCGCGACGCCGCCGACGACGAACTGGCGCGCGTCTATGGCCCCCTCAACGCCCGGCTGGCCGTCTACGCGCACATCCATGTGCCTTTTATCCGCGTCCTGCCGGGAATGATCGTGGCTAACTCCGGCAGCGTGGGCATGCCCTTCGACGGCGATCGCCGCGCCTCCTATCTGCTCACCGAAGGGGCCTGGACCGCCATCCGCCGCGTCGAATACGACACCGATCGCGAAATCCGCGACCTGCTGGCCAGCGATTTCCCGCAGCGGGAATGGGTGGCGGAGGTTCTCCGCCGCGGCGAATTCGTTCCCCCCTCGCCGGTGCCCGCCGCTTAGCTCGCCGTGCACACCCGCGTGGCTTCCACCGGCAGCCCGCTGATCTGCCACGCGTCGAAGCCGCCCACCACGTTCATCACCCGGAAGCCCTGCTGCGCCAGCAGGCTGGCCGCGATCGCGCTGCGATAGCCGCTCTTGCAGTGCACCGCGATGGTGCGCCCCCGATCCAGATCGTCCAACGACGAAGTCAGTTTGTGCAGCGGCTTCAACACCGCCTGCGCCAGGTGGCCGGTCTCGTGCTCGGCCGGACGCCGCACGTCCACCACCGCGAGGTCTTCGCCTTCGCTCAGCCCCTTGTGCAGGTCTTCGACGGTCACCTGCGGGATCACCTCCGTGGGCAGGGCCGCCTCCGCCCAGGACGCCATGCCGCCGGCGAGCGCGCCCGTCACCCGCTCCATGCCCACGCGAGCCAGCCGCACCCGCGATTCCTCCAGCGCCTCGGAGTCCTCCGCCACCAGTACGATGTCGCGATCCAGGCCGATCACCGTCGCCGCCCAGGAAGCGTACTGACCCCCGAGCGGAATGTTGACGGCCCCGGGAATATGACCCGCGCCGAAAGCCGCCGGCGTTCGCGTGTCCAGAATCGTTGCGCCTGCCTGCTGCGCCGCCAGCGCCTCGCCCGGCGTCAGCATCCGCAACTCCGGCATCTCCGCCAGCGGCGCCGCGCCGGTGCGGTTGATCTCCGCGTCCAGCGCGAAGTACCCCGGCCGCTCCGGCAACTCCGCCGTCAGCAGCCCCACGAATTCTTCCTTCGACTTCGCCTTCAGCGCGTAGTTCGTCTCCCGCTCCCGTCCGATGGTGGACACGCGCTCCGGCCGCATCTGCTTGCCGCATAGCGAGCCCGCGCCGTGCGCAGGATACACTTCCACGCTGTCCGGAAGCCGCAGCAACTTGCCGTACAGGCTGTCGTAGAGCATTGCCGCCAGTTCCTGCGGCGTCTTGTCCTTGGACAGGTCCGGCCGGCCGACATCGCCGATGAACAGCGTGTCTCCGGTCAGCGCAATCGACGGCTCCCCCGATTTCTCCAGGTCCGTCACCAGGACGGTGACGCTCTCCACGGTGTGGCCCGGCGTTTCCACAAACCGCAGCCGGACCTTGCCGAACGCGATTTCGTCGCCGTCTCGCACCGCCACGTGCGGGAACGTCGCGCCCGCCGCCGCGCCCAGGTAGATCTGTGCGCCGGTGCGGCGCGCCAGTTCGATATGCCCGCTCACGAAATCCGCGTGCAGATGGGTCTCGATGATGTGCCGGATCTCCAGGCCCTGCTTGCGAGCCTCCTCGATGTACAGGTCCACGTCCCGCTGCGGATCCACCACGGCGGCCTCGCCCTCCGATCCGATCATGTACGAGGCGTGCGCCAGGCAGGTGAGATAGAACTGTTGAAAGTACATGGAAGCTCCCTGATTCTCAGGATAGTCCAGCGCGAGGGCCGCTCAGTATTGCACCCCTACGTATCGATCAACTCAAATCCATATGTGTCCAGAATGTCTCCCACCAATACCGCGTTCGCCGCGTCCGCGAGGCAGCCGGACGAAGCGGCGGAGACCAGCGGCTTGCAGTGATCGTAGAGCGCGCAAGCCTGGCGCGCCGGATCGTGGCGTGCCGGATACAAGATCCCGTCCGGCCTCGCCGGATGGGCTCGCAGCGCCTTGGACCATCTCCGGGAGACGGCGTGATCCCCGGCAAACAAGCGGGCATCAGCGCCGATGCGCGCCAGGCCTCCACTCGTCACGAGATCGATAAGACTCAGCGGGCGGCTTACCAGGATGCGAGCCCACCCGCGCTTGGCCAGTTCGCTCCAGGTCACAATGCGGCAGCCCGTCTCCTGGCCCAGTGTCTCGATGAAAGCGCAATGCGGATCGGCGGCGGCATACAGGACGCCATACTCGCCTCGGGGAGCATCGTAGCGGAATGTCGCGGCCGTCCCAAAGTGAATCGGGTCCCGCCCCAACCGGTGCACGCGAAACCACTCGCGATCCGAAATGAAGATCAGCGGATCTCTCTCCTGCAAATCGCCGGGCGGCTCGGGATGTGGGCCAGGGCCCCCTGGCCTCACGCAGCTCCCTGCTCGCCGTATGCTTGCGCGGCGATCAGGACCTCATCCACACGCCCTTCCGAGAGCGCCCGAGCCGGAGACTTGCCCTCCAGTCTTGGATTGGAAGATACGAAGAACGCCACCTGCATCCATGGATCATGGTCCTTCAGAGTCCTCAGAACGCTCTCCAAACCCGGCAAGGTTCCCGAGTCCTCAAACTGCCACACCGGATAGTGATATCCACGCCGTCCGAAGGCGACGGCCAGCAGTTGCCCGTTTCTGCGCCGCTTGTCTACCGCTTGCCGCGTGATACGCAGTAGCCTGGCGGCCTCCTCCACGCTCATCGAGCCGCCATGACTTTCTATCAGGCGTTGCTTGGCCGCGATCCCCCGCAGCCGCGCGTGGAACAAGGGGTCCTCTGACCGTACTCCCGCAAGCGCCTCGGGACTCTGCAGCGCTCTCACCACAACTCCCTGGTCGCTGGGCGCTGCAATCGCGCCTTGCAGGACCGGCTCGGATAATTCGCCCAGGTGCGCGACAGCGTTGAAGGCCCGCCGCAGGAATACCTCTTGAACAGGACTCCTGCGCTCGGTCCAGCTTCCACCGAACTCCGCCGGAAGATCCGCGAATGGGTTTCTCTTCTTGATGAGAAGCGTGAAGCTATTCTGCTGCCACTGCAGCGAGGATTCGAAAACATCCAGCAAACATCGAATCACGGAATCTCGGAGCCGCAGAGTCCAGACGGGCTCCTTCCATTCCACGCTCCACCCCATTTGCACGCGGCCCTGCACGCGAACCGCATCCGCTTCTCGCCAAACGTGAACGCCTTCCGTGTGGAGGCGCTTAAACTCGAAATCGAGCTGATCGGCGAGTTCCGCAAGCTGACGGGGGCGCAGCTCGACAGTTTCCATGGTTTACCAAGTAGCCTTCTTTTCCACTTTACTACTTGGTAAACCCCCGCGCAACGCCGTTGCCCCAGGACGCTCCAAACCGCGCGACTACAGTACGATAAAGCAAGTGTCGGACGCCGCCGCCATCTCCGAGCATACTCCTGCCATCGAGGTGCGCAACCTCCGCAAGCTCTATGGCGAAAAAGCCGCCGTCGACGGACTCGACCTGGTGGTTCCCCGAGGCTGCTTCTTCGGTTTCCTCGGCCCCAACGGAGCCGGCAAAACCACCACCATCAAGATGCTGATGGGCCTGGCGCCCCCTACTTCCGGAACCATCCATCTGCTTGGCATGCCCATGCCGGACCAGGCGGTCGAGATCCGCAAACGCATCGGCCTCGTGCCCGATGAATCCCTGCTGTTCGACCATCTCACCGGCGCCGAATTCCTGGAATTCGTGGGCCGCATGTACAACCTTCCGCGCGACGTGGCGCGTGAGCGCACCGGCGAACTCCTCCGCCTCTTCGAACTCGACACCGCCCAGCGCAAGCTCATCGGCGAGTACTCCAAGGGGATGCGCAAACGCGTCGCCATGGCCGCCTCCCTCATCCACCGGCCGCAGTTGTTCCTGATGGACGAGCCGTTTGAAGGCGTCGACGCGGTGGGCGCGCGCTTGATGAAGGATCTGCTGCTCGATCAGGTCCGCAACGGCGCCACCATTTTCCTCACCTCCCATGTCCTCGAAGTGGTGGAACGCCTTTGCGATCGCGTGGCCATCATCCATCAGGGCAAACTGGTGATGAACGGCGTCACCCGCGAGCTCCGCAGCGGCAGCGAGAGCCTGGAGGATATGTTCGTGCGCGCCGTCGGCGTCGATCGCGCCGTCGAAACGCTGGACTGGCTCTAGCCATGCCTCCCCACCTCTCCGCGATCCTCTGGGCGCAATGGCGGACCCTGCGCAATTTCTATCCCCGCAACGCGCGAGGCGGCCTCATCCTCACCCTGATCGTTTCCGCCATCTGGTACGGCGGCTGGACCGTCGCCGCCGCCGTCGCCGCCACCCTCTACGCCGATCCCGAGGCCGGAACGCTTCTGCGCGCGCTGCCGGGCGTGCTCCTCCTCTCCTTCCTCTACTGGCAGGTGATCCCCATTCTGATGATGGCTACCGGCGCTTCGCTCGAGCTGAAGAAACTGGTCGTCTATCCCATCACCCATGCTGAGTTGTTCACGGCCGAGGTGGTCCTGCGCCTCACCACCAGCATCGAAATGCTGCTGGTGACCTGCGGCATCGGCATCGGACTCGCCCTGAATGCAACGGTGGCCTGGTGGGGACCGCTGGTGATTCCCGTCTTCATCGTCTTCAACCTGCTGGTCTCGGCCGGCCTGCGCGACCTGATCGCGCGCCTGCTGGCGCGGCGGCGCATTCGGGAAATCGTTTTCCTGGTCCTGGTGCTCGCCGCGGCCCTGCCGCAACTCGTGCTCCTCGGCCTCCAAGACCCGGAGAACCGGGATCGCATTCGCTTCGTGGTGGAAGGCGCTCCCATCCAGTTTCTGCCGTGGAACGCCACGGCGTCTCTCGCCCAGGCGAACTTCTCCGCCGTCGCGGTGCTCAGCCTCGCCGGCTGGGTGGTCCTCTCCTACTGGTTCGCCTGGTCCCAGTTCCGGCGAACGCTCCGTTTTGACAGCCAGGCCGCCGGCGCGTCCCGCGCCACGCCTCGCAAATCCGACCGCTGGAACGAGCACCTCTTCCGCCTCCCGTCTCGTTTCTTCCCCGATCCCCTGGCCGCGCTGATCGAAAAGGAAATCCGCTTCCTCGCGCGTGCCCCGCGCTTCCGCATGGTCTTCCTGATGGGCTTCACCTTCGGGCTGCTCATCTGGGTCCCCATGTTGCGCACCACCGGGAGCGGGGAAAGCTCCAACTCGCTGATCTTCATCTGCGTCTACTCCCTGCTGCTGCTGGGCGATGTCTGCTTCTGGAACGCCTTCGGCTTCGATCGCGCCGCCGCTCAGGTCTACTTCGTGATGCCGGTGAAGTTCTCCACCGTGCTGGTGGCCAAGAATCTCACCGCGTTTTTCTTCGTGGTGGCGGAAATCGTGGCCATCACCACCGCCTGCGCATTGCTGCGCCTGCCCCTCACCGCCGCCAAAATCGGCGAGGCGTTCGCCGTCACGGCCGTGCTCAGCGTTTTCCTGATCGGCCTGGGCAACGTAACTTCCATTCACATGGCGCGCGCCGTGAACCCGTCCAACTCGTTCCGGAACGCTTCCTCCGGGCGGATGCAGATGGTCCTGCTGCTGCTCTACCCCCTGGCGTCGATTCCGGTCCTGCTGGCTTACGGAGCCCGCTACGCCTTCGATTCCGGCCAGGCGTTCTACATCGTGCTCGCCGTCGACCTGCTGATCGCCGGGCTGGTGTACTACGTTTCCATGGACTCGGCCCTGAGGGCCGCGGAAGAGCGCAAGGAGATTATGATCGAGGCGCTCTCCAAGAACGACGGGCCCATCGCCGCCTAGATCTTCGCGGCGCTGCGCTCCAGCGTCGGATTCCGGTTGTAGGAAGCCGATTGCCCCGGCGGGATGGTGAGATATTTCCAGTCCTCGCCCAGCAGGCTCTTGCCGATATAGAGAATCTGTCCCACGTGATACGCTACGTGCGCCAAACTGCGCTGCAACGCTTCCATCACCGTCAGTTGCTGCCCCCGGATGGTCACCGGGCGCCCCAAATCCGCGTCGGTAAGTTCCTCCAGCGCGCCGAAGAGCACGCCCCAGCCGCGGTTCCACCGCTCCTCGATCTCGGCCTTGGTCAGCGGCGTGGGATCGAACTCCGATTCGCGGTCCCGCCACGGCTTCTCGCCGTCCGCCGTCAGGAAATCCGTGAAGCGGCTGGCGAAGTTCCCGGAGATGTGCCGCACCAGCATGCACACGCTGTTGTTCCCGCCCCCGCCGCGATCGCAAAGCTGGGCGTCGTCCAGTTGCCGGATCCCGCCCGCGCCCATGTCGCGATACCGCCGATATTCAATCTCAATCGCCTCCAGCACCATCCGGCTCATGTTTTCGATTACAACATAGAAGAATCATGCTCGAGATCCGGCGCATCTCCACCGGCGATCATTTGGACGATCTCGCCCGGCTGCTCATCGACGCCGCGGAAAGTGGAGCCTCCATCGGCTTCCTGCCGCCTCTTTCCCATGAAGTCGCGGTGGACTTCTGGCGCGGGCGCGAAATCCTGGGCGCGTTCCTCGACGGACGCCTCGTCGGCTCCGTCCAACTCGAACTCGCCTGGAAGCCCAATGCGCCTCATCGGGCTGAAGTGCAGAAGCTGCTGGTGCTGCGCTCCGCGCGAGGGCAGGGCATCGGCCGCGCCCTGATGAACGCTGTCGAGGACTGGGCGCTCGAACTCGGCCGCACCTTGCTGGTTTTGGACACCAAGCGCGGCGATCTCGCGGAATCGATGTACCGCAGGCTCGGCTGGACCGAAGCCGGCGTCATCCCGCGCTTCTGCCGCTCCGCGGCGGGTGAGTTCGAGGACACCGTGGTCTTCTACAAGGAATTGGCCCGCGCCTAGTTTCGCCAGAGGAAGTAAAACACGATCAAAGCGACTAGAATCGCCAGCGCGACCTTCACCGCGCTCCAGGGACGCTCCCCCTGCACTTCTCCCGTCTGCGCGTTCACCACGATCTGATACACCCGGCTCTGATAGCGGTAGGTGCCGATCCACAGCGAAATTAGCACCTGCTCAACATAATCCCCCTCTTAGACTGCCTAACTGAGGAGAAAGGATGCGCTCATTGATGCATGGGCGCATCCAAGTTCGCTCTATCGGTCCACCCACCCCGCCCGGCTACGGCGTTCATGGTAGACGGAATCCGCCTGCCGAAGGCCATTTTGCAGACAAGTAGGGCACGGGAGGCCTGGATAACGCCGGTTCAATTCGTCTCGAACGGCCGATGGTGCTCGCTCAACATAGTTGGATGGTACTTCGAAGAGTTGAGGAGCGGGATCCCCCTCTGCAATACTCGTTACCTCGGTTACAGTTCTTGCTTCCCGCTTACCATCCTGCGATCGGCGGTAAACTACTCGTTTTAAAGCGTAGCAGCTCAAGGATGGTGATTGCCATTCCTCGATGCGGGTCGTGTTGTCTCCGTGAACGTAGTCCTTTGCGATATGGACTACTTGATAGCCCAACAGTTTCTCGCGTTCCACTGGAGACTTCCCGCATTTGGACGCTTGTTGGTACCCAGCTAATTGCGATTCAGGGATGGGCACCGTCGATGTTGACTCCGTCAACTCATCTATCGAAATTTCCTGTTTGGTACGAAAATCCATGATGTTCCGTTGGGACATTACTCCATTCTGGTCCGGCCGCTGTACGTTTCGGACCATCACCTCCGAGCCATCGCTACGGCGCGACATTGATCCGGTTTGAACGAGTCTGACGCCCCCCCCCGTATCGTAAGCGGTGGTGCGCCAAGTTGTGGAGAATGGAATAATGTCAGAAGCCCGGACATTCGGAGCAAGGGTGTGAAAGCCTAAGACCCCCAGCAAGAATGCGACAACGAAACCGAAAGCAAGGTATCCTGATCTCCGTAACATAGTTTCCTCCTCGGTGAATCAGGCGCACAGTAGGTTCCGGCACCACAATTTGTGCACATGTTCCACGCGTCCACACAATATTGGCTGAGGCCACCGGTGTGGCCGCAGGAGGGATTATCAGCACACACGCACACCTGACACCAAACGTTTGCACCGTAAGCGCCGCACTGCTCGTCCCAAATACGCTCACAGGTCGCTCTAAAGCCTCGGAGATCGCCCCAGCTGTAGCACCACTGGGCATAAGCGACACCTGCGCCGAGGAGCACAGCCAATACGAGGAGGATTGTGCTTCGCATATTTCTACCTCCTGAATTCGGTGTTCGTCGTCCGGCTGGACGGCGATCTGAAGGGTCATCCGAAACAGCAAAACAACATGCTGTTCATCTCGCTGCGACGTTACCATAACCACCAGTAGGTGTCAAGCATAAAAACACAAAATAGACATGAAACATCGAAAGGACCAGTTTGAGGTTCTGCCGCTCCGCGGCGGGTGAATTCGAGGATACGGTCGTCTTCTACAAGGAATTGACCCGGGCCTAATTCCGCCAGAAGAAGTAAAACACTATCAAAGCAACCAGAATCGCGAGCGCCACCTTCACTGCACTCCACGGACGCTCCCCCTGCACTTCGCCCGTTTGCGCGTTCACCACGATCTGATACACCCGGCTCTGGTACCGGTAAGCGCCGATCCACACCGGCAGCAGGATGTGCTTGAACGTCACGTCGGAATAAGTCGTGTTCAACTCCCGCACCCGCTGCTGATCCCCGCCGATCTGCCGCCGCACCTGATCCTCGATCATCGGCCGGATTACCTCTTGCCCGGTCATGTTCCAGGCCTGCGGAAGCGGAATCTGGTAACGCTGCGCCCGGAAGCCTGCCAGGTACGCGGGCTCGTACGGCTTCATGCTTTCCAGCGGCCACGGATCCAGCGCGTGCAGGTAATTGCGCTGCACCGCCGTGGTTGCCGGCATCAGCGCGTCGTCCACATCCAGGTGCAGCGTCCCTTCCCGCCGCGACCATCGGATCTGCGGCTGGTTATTGCGATCGCGGTAGACCTCCCCGCGCTCCCCCACCCATTCTGTCGCGGTCCGCGCGTCGAACGTCCAGTACGGCAAGTAGACGCCGGTCATGCCCTGGCGCCGCGCCAGCGCCTTCAGATCGTTCGGCGCGAACCACAGCCCGCCGATCCAGGATTGCACCCGCCCGTCCGCCTGGCGCTTCTCGATCCCGAACGGAAGCACGCACGCCGGCGCGATCAGGGGATCCGCTGCCTTGGGCTGCATCACCATCGGCGCGGCGCAGAAAGGGCAGGCGGCCGCCGCGTCCCGAGGCTCGAATTCCGTCACCGATCCGCAGCTCCCGCAGGCGACCTCAAGCGCCGTCGGCGATAGCTTCACCAGATCCAGATCGCGCGCGGCAAACTGCTCGAAGGGCAGTTCCTCGATGTGCGCCGTCGCTTCCGAGCCGATTTCGGCGGTGGACCCGCAATAGGGGCACCGCAACTTCGCGACGCCGGGATCGAACACCAGCGATGCTCCGCAGCCGGGGCAGGGAAAACGGCTGATCACCTTCCGCGCGGAGGTCCTCCCGGACCCCGCTTACCTGGACCGCGTTTCTCCGGACCTCGCTTCCCCGGCCCGGGCCTTCCCGGAGGCCGCCCCGCACCCGGACCACCCGGTCCACGCTTCGCCGGTGGCCGCCCCGAACCGGGACCCGCCGGTCCTCGTTTCGGCCGGTCGCCATAGCCCGGCCGATCCCCTCCGCCGCGGGGGGGACGATCTCCGTAGCCGCCGCGTTGCGGACGGTCGCTTCCGGAACGGGGCGGGCGGTCTCCATATCCGCCGCGATCGCCGGTCCGCGGGCCTTCCGGTCCCCGCTTCCGCACCGGGCGATCGCCGAAGCTCGGGCCCTTGCCATAGCGCGGCCGCTCTGGACCGCCATCCTCGGGCGGACGCGGCGGACGCGGAGATAGTGTCGGCCGCACCGGTCCGCGCCGGTCCTCGGGACCCTTTCCGTAAGCCGGCCGTTTCGCCGGACGACCCTCGTCGCGCCGATCCGGAGGCCCGGTGCGCGGTCCGCGAGGCCGGTCGCGATCGCCCGGCCCGGTGCGCGGTTCGCCCCGGCCGCCGCCGCGAACCGGACGCCGTTCCTCCGGCCGCCCCTCCCGCTTCGGCAGCGGCGCGTCCCGCCACACCCGCGTCCCGCCTTCGTCTTCGCTCTCCTGCGTCACCGTGACCGGCCGCCGGCCGGGCCGCCGCTCCTCGCGAGGCCCGGGTTCGGGAACCCGCGTCCTGCGGAATGTCCCTTCCTCCTCGCCCGCCGGCGCCGGCGGCAGTTCCTCTCCGGACGCCGGATAGCTCACGCCCTCCAGGAATAAACCTGATGCCGGCGCGGTCCACGCGCCCACGTCGAGCTTGGGATCGCACTTTCCTTCCACCAACTGCTCGAACTCCCCGAGCGTAATCTCGCCCAGGCCCAGCTTCACCAGCGTTCCGGCCAGCCGCCGCACCATCTTCCATAGGAAATGCGACGCCTCCACCCGGAACAGCACCAGGTGGTCGTCGGTATCCACCTCCGCCCGATCCACCACCACGATGGTCGACTCGTCGGCTCGCGCGGGGTCCTTCTGCCGGAAGCAAACGAAATCGTGCCGCCCGGCGAGCATCGCCGCCCCGCGCGACATCAGATCTACATTCAACGGCTCCTTCACCCACCACACGAACTTCTTCGAAAGCGCGGTTTTCCGCGTCGAGATCTGGTACAGGTACGCGCGGTTCACCGCGTGATGCCGCGCGTGGAACGCGTTCGGCGTCTCTTCGGCCTCCAGCACCGCGATATCCGCCGGAAGCCGGTCATTCAGCTCCCGCAGCAGCCGCTCCGGATTCACATCACGGGTTCCACGGATTTTCAGATGCGCCACCTGACCCAGGGCGTGAACCCCCGCGTCCGTGCGGCCCGCGCCCTGAATATCCACCCCTTCCCGCAGGTAATCCTCAGCCGCGTCGCGCAGCGCGCCCTGCACCGTCCGCGGCGCATTCAGTTGCTCCTGCCATCCGTGGTACTTGGAGCCGTCGTATTCGATCGTAAGTTTCCAGGTTTTCAATGGTATGTTGCCGCCGCGATCGGTTCAGCCCCGTCATCGATGCGTTCCTTGTTTGCAAAAAAGCTCTGATAGAATGCGCGCGCCGGACCCCGCTCCGCCAGCGGAATCATCACCGCGCTCAACGTGATGCTGATCAGCACCACCATGTAGGTGAAGTTCTTCACCGTCTCGCCGCCCTCGATGCCGCGCTCCACGATCATTCCCGCAAGTACGGCCGACACCAGCCCCTTCGGAACCATCAACGAAGCAATCGCCAGCTCGAACCAGCTCGCGTTTTCGCGAAATACCGTCATGCGCACGATGATCAGGCGCGCCAGGTAAATCGCCGCGCAGAACACGCCCGCCCACAGGATCGGATTCAGATTCTGCAATTGAATCGAAACCCCCAGGTAGACAAAAAAGAAAATCTTCAACAGGAACAAGAACTCCAGGAAGAATGACACGTCCGCCGGCTCCAGCGTGCCCAGTTGCCGGTCTCGAAAGAGACGCAGGCGGTCCAGCGGCAGAGACTGATAATTGGTCAGAGTCGCGCCGAACGCCAGCGCGGCGATCGCCCCGCTGAACCCCATTGCATCCGCGATGCCGAACAAAATGAACACCACCGCCAGGGTGGTGAATGCCGTGTTCGGGAACTGCCGCACGCGATCCAGCACCAGCAGCCATCCCAGCCCGCCCGCCAGCCCGATGCCCGCCGCCATCGCCAGCGACGCCACGATATGTCCCACCATCTTTAACGGCTCTACCCGGCCCACTGCCGCGCCTTCGAGCAATCCCAGCAGGATCACGATGCACAGAACATCTCCCAGCGCCGATTCGAGCACCAGCACGGTCCCCATGGGATCGGGCATCTTCAGCGATTTCACCAGCGCGATCACCACCGCCGCCGAAGTCCCGCCCAGCACCACTCCGGCGCACCCGGCCAGCAGCGCGCTCATCCCCAGCCCGTAATATGCGACCGCGAATCCCGCCGCCACCGTCACCGCGAAGGTCACCAGCGTCAGCCGCACGATCGGCGTGATGATCTTCACCAGCACCTTCGGGTCCAGCGCGATTCCGCTCTCGAACAGAATCACGATCAGCGCCAGTTGGCTCATTACGCTGCCCACGCGCCCGAAATCGCCGGGCTGCACCAGGTGCAGCACCGGCCCCAGCAGAATTCCCAGCAGCATCAGCGGCAGAACATCGGGAATGCGGGTGCGCTGAAAGACAGCGGTGAAGAAATGCGCCAGAAAAACGAGCAGGCCGATACCAAGGATGATCTCGGCGATCATAGACTTACGAGTATAGCCTGAGGCCGGCGATCTGCCTTTCGATGATGCGCTCCGGCCCGAAGTTGCGAACCCGCTGGTAGAATTCCGGCGCCATTTCGTAGGCGGCGTTGGGGATCAGCCCGATCAGTTCGGGCCCGCGGATCGCCGTTCCCAGCCGCGCCGCCTCCGCCTGAACCGCCTCATACACTTGCTCCACCGGGATCTCGCGAAAGCGCGTCAGGTTCATCGACACCTGCGCGCAGCCTCGCGACGGCAGGTACAGCCCCATGGCCTTGACGAACGGGAACCCCCCGGACGACTCGCGGATTCTCGCCGCGATGGCGCGCGCCACGGCGGCATCCGCGGTTTCCAGGTCGATGTTGAACGCCACCAGGAAGTCGCGCGCGCCCACGCAACTGGCCCCCGCGGTGGGATGCACCCGCGCGCCTCCGACATCCGGAATGTGCGAGGCTACATCTCCGAGCAGTTGCTCAAATCCCTTCCGCCGCACCTTCTCCAGCCGCCGCCGCTCCGGCGTCCGCGCCGCCGCTTCGTAAAAGAAAACCGGAACGCGCCACTTGTCCCAGATCGCCGCTCCGGCGCGATGCGCCACCGCCGCGCACTCGGCCAGGTCCGATCCTTCGAGCGGAACGAAGGGAATCACATCCGCCGCTCCCACTCTTGGATGCACTCCCTGGTGCGACCGCAAGTCGATCCATTCCGCCGCTTTGCCCGCCCCCTGAACCGCCGCCGCCAGCACGCTTTCCGGATCGCCCGCGAAGGTCACCACCGCCCGGTTGTGATCCCGATCCGCCTCCCAGCCGAGCAGCAAGACTCCCGGAGTCGCCCGGATCGCCTCCACAATCGCTTCCACCTTGCGGAGGTCCCGTCCTTCCGAGAAATTTGGAACGCACTCGATCATTCCTGTGCATCATAGAGGATTGAAGGACTCCCGCAAACCGCCGCGGCAGCAAAAAACCCTGGAACGCGTGCTCTCCAAGGCCGGCCTCGGCTCCCGCGGCGAAGCGAGAAGCTGGATCCACGCCGGCCGCGTCACCGTCAACGGACGCCGCACCGAGAACCCCGACCAGTGGATCGATTTCCATCGCGACAAAGTCCTGTTCGACGGCAAACCGTTGGAAGCGCAGGAGAAGGTCTACTACCTGCTATATAAGCCCAAGGGATTCCTCACTACCTACAAGGACCCGGAAGGCCGCCCCACCGTCTACGACCTGCTCTCCGGGGTCGACCAGTTCGTGTCGCCCATCGGCCGCCTGGACCAGGACACCAGCGGCCTGCTTCTGCTCACCAACGACACCCAACTCGGCGAGCGTCTGACCAATCCGGATTACAAGATCCCCAAGACGTATCTGGTGAAAGCGTCCACCCTGCTTTCGGACCAGCAACTGGATCGACTGGCGAAAGGCGTGGAGCTCTCCGACGGTCTCACCCGCCCGGCAATCGTGACCCGGCTCCGGGATTCGGGCAAATACACGCACTTCGAACTCGTGATTACCGAGGGACGCAACCGGCAGGTTCGGCGCATGGTGGAGGCGGTGGGCGCCAAGGTGCTGAAACTGGTTCGCACCCGCATCGGACCGATCGGGATCGGCGAGCTTGAGATCGGCAAGTTTCGCGAGCTGGCCGGAGGCGAACTCGCCTCCCTCCGCCGCCTCGCCGGCCTGGACAAGAAAGCCGCGCGCGGCCCAAACCAGAGACAATAGTTGTTAGCAGTACTTTATGTCTGACCTACTCAGCACTCGTATCGGTAAGACTGGCCACATGGTGGTGATGCCCTCGTCGCTGGAGGAACCTCGCCGGCCTCGCGGGCTGTTCTGGATCTTCCTGCTGTGTTTCTTCGGGTACCTTCTCACGACTTTCGCCGCGCTGATCGTCGCCTTCCTGTGGCGCGCCCAGAACCAGGCCTTCTGGCAGCCCGTGACCCTGCCCAGCCTGATGCTCTGGTCCAGCGCGGTGATCGCGCTCAGCAGCCTGACCATGGAGACCGCCCACCGGCTCTATCGCAAGGGGCGGCACTCTATGTTCCAGCGCTGGATGATGTTCACCGCGGCGCTCGGGATCGTATTCCTGGTCCTGCAAACGCTCTCCTGGCGGCAACTGTTCGCCCAGGGCGCGTTCATGGACTCGAATCCCCACGCTTCGTTCTATTACGTGTTCACGGGCGGCCACGGCCTGCACCTGATGGGAGGATTGGCGGCGCTGGCCTGGCTTCTGTACCGGACCCGCAGTCCGCTGTTGCCGCGGAGGCGCGAGACGCTGGCGGTGATCTCCTGGTACTGGCACGTGATGGGCATCCTGTGGCTGATCCTGTTCTTCGTGCTCAGCTTGTATAGCTCGTCGGCACGTTGAATCAGCCGTCCGCGCCGGTCACACCCGTCGCGGGATTCTTCGAGCCGGTACAGTTTCCCATCCATCAGCACGCGCTTGCGGTCCGGCTTGCCGCCGGCCCCGATCGAGCCATCGGGCAGCATGTACTGCCACTGCCGCTAGCTCACCGGAACTACAGCGGTCTACGAAACGTCCCTCATGAACAGCCGTCTCAACTCTGCTACTGCAACTCGTACAAAAGGGATCGGAGAAACACTCAATGGTCACCGCCCAGCAAATCCGCGAACAATTGGGCAGCTACCTTACTTCAGTTCGCCGACCGGCACGTTGAAAGCCACCGTGTTGACCACGCCCTTGCGCTGGAATTGCACCCACACCCGGTAAACGCCGGCTCGGGGAAAGATCATGTTGAACTGGACATTGGGCCCGCCGTCGGCGATAAACGGGTGGTTGTGGATCATGTCCACCGAGTCCCAGCTCGCCGCCAGCATGTGTCCCCACGCGCCCAGATACTCTTCCAAGCCGTCGCCCGGCTCGATCTTGAAAAACATCAGCGTCTTCAATCCGGCGATCGGCTCCTTCGGCTCCATCGTCAGCGACACCGAGATGTTGTCGGCCTTCTGTGGCGCCAGGTCCGGCCGCGGCTTCGGGACCTCCATCTTAAATCCGGGTCCGGGAACGAAGATGGAATTGGCGATCATCTGCGGCGTCGCCGCCTCGGGATAGAAGTCACTCAGCGCGCGCCAATACCCCGCCGCCGGAAACTTGAAGTCCAGCACGAACTTGCTGCCGTCCACCGGCAGCGGATGCTCGTGCACGAAATGCTTCAGGTCCTGGCTCACCAGAAACAGGTGATAGAGCTTCTCATGCACCACCTGGAACTTGGTTTCCTGCTTCCCGGTCTTCGGATTGGTCACCCACAGCGTCAGCTTCGTATCCTGATTGGGCTTCGGTACCTTGGGATCGGTCTGGATGCTGACCGGATACTCCAGCGGGTCCGGAATTCCCGGGACCAGCGCCATCTTGCAGCGCGGACACCTGCCCGGGCCCTTCTCCTTGACGTCCGGGTCCATCGGGCAGGTCCACTCCACCGGAGCTTCCTCAGGTTCCTTCGGCGGAGCGTTCTCGTCCGAAGCCGGGGCCTTGGGAGCTTGCGGCGCCGGCGGGACCTTGGGGTCCTGGAACAAGAGCGCGGAGGTGACGGCAATTGCGAGCAAACGAACCATGAGTGGCCTCGAACTCTCATTATCCCGCATCGCGAGCGTAACGATTCGTCAAAGTTCCCGCAATCGGTCCGATAAGGGGAGACAAGTGGGTTCCAGCAGAAATTACCTGGCGTTCCGTTTGCACCGCCGGGATTTCGCCATCGACGCGGCGGTGGTCCGCGCGATCCTCCCCGCCGCGATGCTGCGCCCCGTCCGCCATCCCGCGCTCAGCGGAACCGTGGTCCACGCCGGACGCGAAATCCCCGTCCTCGATCTCGCCCCGAAGCTCCACCTCGAACCGGTCCCCGGACTGCACCCTCAAGTCGTCATCGTAGTCGAGCACGAAATCGACGGCGCCGCCGAATGGGCGGCGTTCCCCGCCGATCGCGTCTCGGGCGTGCTCGCGCCCTTCTCGCGATCCCCGCGGCCCGGCTGGATTCGCACCGCCGGACGCCCTCGCCGCATCCTCGATTACGCCGCGCTGCTCCGCCTGGACCGGTCGGGCATCGCCCTCGCCTGCCGCCTGAGTTAAGGCGTCAACCCGGCTGCTCCATGGCCTTGACGAACTCGAACGCGCGCAGTCCATGGTCCTTTCGGAACAGCCGGTAATCCCGCGTTACCCGGTCCGCCGCCACCTCCGCGAAGCGCGCGATATCGGATCGGAATACTTCCGGCCGCACCGCCGAAAGAATGCGATTCTCAGCCTGTCCCGTCATCGCGCCGGTGTCTTCGTCGGAACGCGCGTGCACCTGAGCCAGAACGGACCCGCAAATCCGGGCGTATTCCAGGAACTCCGCTTGGGTCAGCCCCTTCAGGTCCATCTTGCCTTTATAGGGACTGCGCTCGCTGACCAGAAAGCTCTGACCGTTCATCTCCACTTCGCCCAGATACTGGTTGCCGCCGGCGATCTGCATCCGGTGGGCCTGCACGACGCGCGCGGCGTCGTTCATCCGCCGCGTCCTCCGCTTTCCGTTTCTCGCTTCGCCCGTGCCTGAAGCGTTCGGCGTCAAACCGGACATCGCCGACCGCCGCGCCTGCTTCATTTCCAGAATGATGTCGTCGGCCGGATCCTCGCTCTCGCCGTCGATCAGGACGAAGAAGCGGTCCAGGCCCAGGCTGGCGGTCCCGCTTCCCGTCTTGATCGCTACGTCCTTCACCCGGAAATGACCGCCGCGCGCTTCCTGGCTCACCTGGATCTTGCGCCGGTAGCGGTCGATCGCCTTCTGAAAATCCGCCCGGTGCTTGGAGTGGGGAACGATTTCTTCGGTGGCCACGAAGCGGCCTTTTTTCAGGTCGATCATGCCCGCCAGGAAGGCGCGCCGCGAGCTTTGCACCGATTCGATCAGTTTGCGGATCAGCGGCGGGCTGTTGTCGATCCGGAATTCGTGCCATCGCTCGCGGTCGTTGCGCGCAAACTCGAGCAGTGCGCCCATATAGCCGTCCACAAAGGATTTCACCACCGCCTTGCGGGCGTTCTTCTTCAATCCTTTTTCCCGAGCCGCCAGGTTAAACCCGGTAGCGCCTCGCTTCACGTCCCAGGAGAACGGTGCGAAGCCCGCCTCGTCAAAGTCGCTGACGCCGAAGTACGCCGCGCCGTCCTCATTGGCGGTTACTCCGAAGTTCTCCGGATGAACGTCGCCCACCGAGAAGACCTCCGGCAACTCCGCGTCGCTGCCCGCGTAATCGCGGTAGTAGAGCAGCGCGGTTCCCCGGAAAAACGCAAAGGGCGACTCCGCCAGCTTGTCAAACTTGGCCTGCGCCCCTTCCGGACGGTTATGGATCCGCGCCTGATGATCCTCGCGAAGCGTGTGCCGCACGTATAGCCGGCGATCCTCATCGTGCAACGCCGCCGGGTCCAGCAATACGGCGCCTTGTGCCCGCTGCCGGGCATACTCCGAAAAATGCCGCGTGCGATCGCGGGAGGATTCGTCGACGCGCTCGATGATCATACCCGCAGACGGGTACGGATTCGTCACCGTTTCAAAACGATGACTGTTCGCGGCTACTGGATGCCGCGTTCCGGCTTCAGGTACCGGTTCAGGAACCGCCAGATCTCCGCGCGCGATTCCTTGGCCAGCTTCGTGTCCAGCCGGTTGAACGCGTGCCCGCCCGGCGCATCCTGGTAGATCTTGTGCTCGAACTGCTTGCCTTCCGCCTTCAACGCCTGAATCAGCCGCTGGACTTCCAGAAAGTTCACATCCTCGTCGTTGGTGGTGGTGTGGATCAGCAGCGGAGTCCGCAGCTTGGCGACATGGGTCATGGGCGAGCGCTTCAGATACTCCTGAATGTCTTCCCGCACCGTTTTGCCGATGTGATACGGCGCGGAGTATAACGCGCGGTACGATTCGCTCTGGTAGCCGAGCCGCGCCACCAGATCGCTGACGGGGACGCCCGCGTAGCAGACGGCGTAGCTGTCGGGACGCTCGAAGATGTTCAGCAGGCTGATCATGCCTCCATGGCTCCAGCCGATGGCGCCCACACGCTTGGGATCGAGGAAGGGGTGATTCTCCAGCATCCAGGCGCGCCCGGCATCGACGTCGTCCACCTCCCGTCCGCCGTAGTCGATCTGCATCCAGAACCCCGCGCCGTAGCCGGTCGAGCCGCGGTAATCGGTGGCGACAATCGAATAGCCCTGCTCCACCAGTTCCCGCACGATGTTCGCGTAGGAGGTGCCGAAGTTCGAATGCACGCCGCCGTGCGTGAATACGATCAGCGGGTGCTTCTTCGACCGGTCCAGGTTTTTGGGAATGAACGTATAGGCGGAGATGATCAGCGGGTTTTTCGCCCCGGGCGCGTTCGGATTGGTGATCCGCGCCGGCGGAAGGCTGGTGTAGCGGACCTTATCCACGTGCGCGATGTCGCCCAGCTTCAGGTGCCACATCACGTCGTCGATGTCCTTCACCACCTGATCCTGGCGCATGGCGTCCGGATCGGGCATGCCCGCGGCCCGCTGCGGCGGCGCCGTTTCCGGCGCCCGCTGCTGCGCGCTCGTGGATTCCGCCAGAATGGCGATTGTCAGAAATGCAAGGCATAGCGGTCTCATGATCCTCCCGGTCCGCGGGCGGGAAGATCGTTACCGCGGCAGGAACTCGCGAATCCGCGGATACGCCGCGCGGATCAGGCTCTCGCCCACCTGCACGGCCTCGTCTTCACGACCTTTTTCCGCCGGAACAACCACCCGGACCAGCGCCGTATCCGTTCGATTGTACCGGATCGCGTCCGCGATCACGTACAGCTTGGCCGTATACTCGCTGGCGACGCTGCGGTCGCGGGACTGATACCAGTAAAGAACCACGCTGCGGGAATCGCCCTTGCCCACCTGGTAATGATTCACGTTGAGAGTGCCGATCGGGGTTTCCACCTGCCGCTCCTCCGATACCAGCGGCACCCAGCCGCTGCCCGGCAGGCAATTCTTGGGCGAATGCGGCGTCTTGCCGTTGCGCTGCGACTGGAACGCGGCGACGAACAGCGACGCGATGGACGAGCCGTTGCCGTAGGTCCGGTTCAACAGATCGTCGGCTTGCAGCACGTCCTGAATCTCTTTTTCGATCACGCCTTCCTGCAGCATCCGCCAGCCGTCCAGGCTGGTGGGGAATCCCTTCAAGGGCTTGCCCGCGGGAATCACTTCCTTGCGAACGGAGCTATACAGCAAGGCTGCCTGCGCCAGCAGGAGCACCGTTACCAGAAGCACGGCACGGCTACGCGGAAACTGCACCAGGTTTCTCCTTCCCGAATCGCGTCCACAAGCGGTTGATCACCTGGTGCGTCAGCACCAGCATGAGCAGCGCCACGACGAAAATCACCCAGCCCTCGAGTTCATGGAACACGCCTTTGGCCAGGTCCGGACTGTACTCGCTGAGCACCCCGGTAATGGTCACGCGTCCCGCGTTGGCGATGATGGCAATCGGCACCGTCGCCACCAGCAGCGCGCCGCGCATCCACACTTTCTTATCGAAGAAGTAGGCGTAGACCAGCGACAGGAACGACAGCGAGAGCAGGCTGCGGATGCCGCTGCAGGCCTCCACCACGGAAAGCTTCTGGCTTGGCAGCTCCAGCACGTTTCCGTCCCGGATCACGGGGATCCCGATCAGGTTCAGCGAGGTCTCCGCCACCGAACTCGCGAAAAGCTGCAACGGCAGCGTGATCTGCCCGTAGATCACCGCCGGAATCGGAACCATGAAGATCAGCAGCGCGAGCGGAAAACTCAGCGCCCGCAGCAGCGCGAAACCGCCGATGGCGGTCACGATGCCGGCCAGCGTGAACAGGATCGCTGTTCTTTGCAAAAAGAGCTCCGCGCCCAGCGTTCCCACCCAGCTTTGAAACGCTCCCCACAGGATCAGCGGAATGCCCCAGTAGCTCGGCGTCCACCGCCGCGCCAGCAGTTCGTCCCGGCGCTGCCAGGCGATGTACGCCGCGACCACGGGGACGAAGAATCCGTGTCCGACATCCTCGTCGGTGCTCCACTGCAGCGCCAGCCGCTGCAGCATGGGAGCGTAGCAAAGCGCGACCAGCGCAAGGAACCACGCCACCGATGTCCAAGGGAATGCTCGCGTTTCCGGCGAAGCCGCCGATTCGGGTAGTTTGTTGGCAATGGAGGCCATGCTCTTTCCCCCAACCTTAACTGGTTCTAATCCGGACCGGCAATAGCCTGGAAGATCCACTTAAAGCTTACAATAAAGGTGTGTCACCCCGCCCGGCTGTCCTAGTACTGCTTTCGGCCGTGGCGTTGCTAGCGCAGCAAGCCACGCTTCCCCTCAGAGAAATCCGACCCGGCATGAAGGGCACCGGCAGGACCGTCTTTTCCGGAAGCCAAGTCGAGTCTTTCGACGCCGAAATCCTCGGCGTGCTCGAAAACCTCGGCCCCAAGCAAAACGTGATCCTCGCCCGGCTGTCCGGCGGTCCCCTGGCAAACACCGGCGTCCTGCAGGGAATGAGCGGCAGCCCTGTTTATATCGGCGGCAAACTGATTGGAGCTGTAGCCCTGGCGTTCCCTTTCGCCAAGGAAGCGATCGCGGGAATCCGCCCCATTGAGGAGATGCTGGAGACCGCCCCCGTGCTCCCGCGCCGCGTCCGCGCCGCCCGATCGCCCTGGAATGTCGATTTGACCGCCGCCCTGTCGCGGCCCCTGGAGGTCGCCGCCGGGGGTGAACGAATGGTAGAGATTTCCACCCCTATGTCGTTCAGCGGATTCACTTCCGCCACTCTGGACCAGTTCGGCCCGGCGCTCCGCTCCGCCGGACTCTCGCCCCGCCAGGGACCCGGGGCATCCGGCCGCGCAGTCCCGGGCGGCGATCCCAAGTCCCTGCAGCCTGGGTCCATGATCTCCGTCCAGTTGATGTCCGGCGACATGGCGGTGGGCGCCGACGGCACGGTTACCCACATCGACGGCAATCAGATCTACGCCTTCGGACATCGCTTCCTGTCCGCGGGCGGCACGGAAATGCCGTTCGCGCGCGCCGAAGTGATTACCCTACTGCCGAACCTGACCGCGTCCTTCAAGATTTCCTCGGCCAAGGAATGGTTGGGAACCATCACCCAGGACCGCAATGCCGCCATCGCCGGCGAGCTGGGGCGGAAGTCCCGCCTGGCCCCCCTAACCATTGCCGTGAAGGGCGAGGGCGGCCCCAGGAGCTACCGGATGGAGCTGATCCGCGACCCCGTGCTCGCGCCGTTGCTGGTGCAAATGGCCATCTTCTCGGCGTTGGACGGAACCGAGCGTCTGGTGGGCGCTTCCAGCGTTTCCCTGCGCGGCACGGTGGAGTTCGAGGGCGGCACGAAGCCCTTGCAGATCGGCAACTTTTTTACCGGAGATTCGAACCTGCCCCTGATCGCCTCCCTCGGCGCCGCCATGCCCCTTGGCTATGCCCTGCAAAGCGGATTCGAGGCTCTGCAACTGAAGAGTATCCATATCGAGGCCGAAGCCGTGGAGCGCAAGAAGCTGTGGCAGATCGATCGTCTCTGGACCTCGCAGCGGCGCGCGCGTCCCGGCGAGGAAGTGGAGATCGGGGTCGCGTTGACCGGCGAAAACGGCGCCGAGAGCACGCGCAAGATCCGTTATCGGATCCCGGAGGGCGCATCGCCGGGCCTGGTGTTCATCACCGCCGCCGACGCCGGCTACACCAATTTCGTGGATCTGCAGCCGGCCATCGCCTCGCCCCCCAACACGGCGGGCGACGTGCTGTCGCTGCTGGAGCGCCTGCGCCCCAACGACAAAGCCTACGTGACGCTGTGGCGTCCGGAGCCGGGCTATCCGGTGCAGGGCAGGGAACTGCCCGATCCGCCTCCTTCCGCCGCGTTGATCCTCGGCCGGCAGCAGACTTCGCAGGGCGCGCAGTTGGCCTGGCGGGGGTCGAAGATCCGCGAGTTCGATCTGAATCCCGGCAGCGGCGCGGTGGCCGGAAGCAAGACCATTCAACTGGAAATCCGAGAATGAAACTGAGCCTGTTGCTGATCGGGGGGCTGGCGTGGTCGGCCTCCACCCAGACCTGGGAACTCGCGTCCTACACCGACTTCCTTCGCGGCCGCATGAAGGGCGTGGCGGTTTCGCGCGACGGGCGGCTGACGCTCGCGCCCAAGGTCTCGGTGCTGTTTGCCTCCGATGAGCCGCAGGTGTGGAGCGTGGCGCGCGGCGGCGACGGGTCCCTGTACCTCGGCACCGGACATCGCGGACGGCTGTACAAAATCGATCCCGCCGGCAAGGCGTCGATCCTGTGGACCTCCACCCAGCCAGAAATCTTCGCCGTGGCCGTGCGGGGTGACGCCGTGTTCGCCGCAACGGCTCCCGACAGCAAGATCTATCGCATTGAAAACGGCAAAGCGGAACTGTACTTCGATCCGCAATCGAAATACGTCTGGGCGCTTGCGTTCGGGCCCGACAACGCGTTGTACGCCGCCTCCGGCGACCCGGCGAAAATTCACCGCGTCACCGCGGCGGGGCAGGGCGAGGTTTACTACGACACGCAGCAGTCGCATGTCACGGCGCTGGCGTTCGACGGGCAAGGGCGCCTGCTGGCCGGCAGCGAACCCAACGGCATTCTGTACCGCATCACCGCGAAGGACAAGGCCTTCGTGCTGTATGACGCGAACCTGCCCGAGATCCGGGCCATTGTCGCGGGTCCCGGCGGTGCGGTCTATGCGGCGGCGATGGGCGGCTCCGTGGCCAAACGCGCCGGGGCGGCGGCGGCTGCCGCCGCGACTATCAGCACCACCACCGTCTCCAGCCCGGGAACCTCCATCACGGTATCCGAGGCGCAGGCGGGCGTTCCCGGCGCTCCCAAGCCGGACGGGACGAAAGCAGCGGCGGTGACGCCCGCGGCTGTGGTTACCAGTTCCTTCGAGGTCGCCGGCGTGGAGAAATCCGCCATCTACCGCATCCAGCCCGACAACACGGTGGAAACGCTGTGGACCTCCAAGGAGGAAAACGCCTACGATCTGCTGGCGTCGGGCGGCGTACTTTCGTTCGCCACCGATGTTCAAGGACGCGTGTACCGGCTGGGTCCGGATCGCAAAACCACGCTGCTCGCCGAGACCGAGGAAGGGGAGGTGATCCGGCTGCTCGAAACCAGCGAGGGCCTGACCGCCGCGACCTCGAATCTCGGCCGCGTGCTGCGCATCGGTCCCGCGGAGGCTGAGATCGGCACGTTCACGTCGCCCGTGCATGACGCAAACAATATCGCGCGCTGGGGCGCTCTGGATCTGCGCGGGGCCGGCGCAGTGCGGTTGAGAACGCGCAGCGGCAACTCCGCCCGTCCGGATGCCACCTGGAGCGAGTGGGCGGAACTGAAGGACGGGCGCGTCGCCAGTCCCAATGCGCGATTCCTGCAGTGGCAGGCGGAGCTGCGGGGCGGCTCGGAAGTCGGCGGCGTGACGCTGTCCTACCTGCCGCAGAACACGCCTCCGGTGGCTCGCGCGGTCACTGTGACGTCGGCGGCGGCGGCCGCCGCGGCCAAGCCGGCCGCCCCCGCGTCCGGCACGGCGGCCTACACCATCACCGTCACGGACACCGGCGAGGCGTCCACGCCGGCGGGCGCTTCGCAGCAGACGGTGGCGCGCTCCGGCTCTTCCCAGTTGCAGATTACCTGGCAGGCCGACGATCCCGACGGCGACAAGCTCAGCTTTACGCTGGCGGCGCGGGGCGAAGGCGAGCAGGAATGGAAGACGCTGAAGACGGCGATCGCGGAGAACTCGGTCACCTTGGACGCGGATTCGCTGGCCGACGGCCGTTACTGGTTCCGCGTGGTGGCGTCCGATGCGCCCGCGAATCCGGCGTCGCAGGCTCGGGAGTCGGAGGTGATCAGCGCGCCGGTGGTGATCGACAATACGCCGCCGGTGGTGGTGGCGGCGCTCAAGGGCATGGAAATCGCGGTGGAGGCGTCCGATGCTGCTTCTCCGCTGCGAAAAGCCGAGTACTCGGTGGACGCCGGCCCGTGGGTGATGCTGGAGGCGGCGGACGGGGTGGTCGACCAGCGGCGGGAGTCGTTCCTGGTGAAGCCCGAGGCACTGGCCGCGGGCGAGCATGTGGTGGCGGTGCGGGTGACGGACGCGGCCGGGAACAGCGGGCTGGCGAAAGTGATCTTGCGCCGCTAATCGGCGCCGGCCGAGAAGCTGTAACGAACTCCGCGCCGCGATTTCCACTTGGTTGACACCCTCGTTATCGAGGATGTTCGGCAAGCCACTTGGAACGGCCGGGAGAACATTAGTGGCAGCTTGATGGCGGCGCCAAAGGCTAATCGAACCAGAAAGAGCGCCAGTGATCGGTTCCCGCATCATGAACGGCGTACCACCCGCGATGGGACTGCCACTCCGCTGGAGTTAGCCGCAACAGGAAGGAGGGATGGCTGACCATGAAATGTTCGTTCCGCGGATTATAGACAACAAACTCCCGTGTGCCGAACCGGTCCAGCACAAAGCGCGGCGTCTCGAAATACAGGTTGTAGGTATCGCGCTCAGGCCGGTAGTGGTACCGCTCCACTCCAACCACATGCGGATAGTAGTCTTTCCACACGCCCAGCAGTGAATTCGGATAACGGCCCTGCGCCTTGCGGTAGGCCTCGATGTCCGCAATCATCTCCGCGCTGCCGGCAATGGCGTGGGCACGGCTGGCAGCGGTAAGGTGCGGGGCCGCGACGATTTGAAGGACGAGCGTGGCGAGAGGAATACTCACGAGATAAAGGGGCGTGGGATTGAAGCGATCCCGCTCGGAGTGGCGCATCACACGCAGCACAGGGATTAGCCGGTAAAGACTGTACCCCCACCCCGCCAGGAGGAGAATCGCGAGAGACGGGCCGACTGTTGCCAGCCCTACCCCGACCAGCGCGGTGGCGATGAGAGCGCCAAGGATCACGGCGATGGCGGCGAAGACGAATCCGCGGCTCTTGATCGGGCGGTTGCGCTGGCGCAGCTCCGAGATCATCCAGAACAAACCGACGGGGACCAGGAGCACTCCAAGAACGCCGACTGCCTGAGCGAGGGCTGAGAGTGGCATGGCGAGGCTATCGTATTCGCCGGGGAAGAACGGATACCCAATGCACAGCGCCATGACGATGATGATCAGGAGGATGCGGAGCAGATGCGGGATCATGAGTGGCACACCGTGCCAGTTTACGCCGCGTGACGGAGCGCGGGTCAACGCTGTTGATGCCGTGCGCCAATGCAGCAGCATCCCAGTCGACGGCGCCGAGGTCGGGGGGATGCCGGCGGCGTGTTAGCCGGATCGCCGCCCGAGAACGCGTTCCGCCATCCGGACCGCGTGGGATAATGAAGCCAGTGTCCAAAGCCAGAGAACTGGAGCACCGGCTGGAGCGGCTCACCTCGGAACTTCATCTGCTGCAGAGAATCAGCCGCATGATGGTTCGTGAAATTCCGTTGCCGGATGCGATCCGCGGCATCCTGACCGGAGTGAGCGAATTGCTTTCGGCCGATTCCTGCCTGCTGTACCTGATGGATGAAAACGAGCTGGTGCTGTGCGCGGCCAGCCATTCCAGCCGCGGCGTGGGCACGGTGCGGCTGAAGATGTCGGAGGGGTTGACGGGCTGGGTGGCGCGGGAGCGGCGGCTACTGTCGATCTCGCGCGAGGCGTATCGCGATCCGCGCTTCAAGGCGTTCAGCGATCTGCCGGAGGACACTTACGAGGCATTTCTTTCGGCGCCCGTGGTGGCGCGCAACCGGCTGGTGGGCGTGTTGAACGTGCAGCACCGCCAGGCGCACGCGCATTCGGGCGAAGAGATGGAACTGCTGACCACCATCGGAGAACAGATCGGATGTTTGCTTCTGCTCTCGCAAGTGGAGCCCAATTCGGTGCCGCGGATCCATCACGCGGAACTGGTGCTCGGCGGCTCCGCGTCCCGCACGGAATGAGACTGGCGATTGCATTGGCATGGGCGATGCTCGCGCCCGCGGCCGGGGAAACAGGCCGCTGGCAGATGCGCTACTTTCACGACGAAGACAAGACGTCGCTGACGTTGAACGATATCGAGTTTGCATCGCCGCGCCGCGGCGTGGCGGTTGGTTTCGAGCGCGATCGCGAACGCGACGACGTCCGCCCGATGTCGCTGGTGACCAGCGACGGGGGCGAGACGTGGACCCGGGTTCCCTTGAAAGAAGCGGGTGTCGCGCTGTTCTTTCTGAACGAATCGCTGGGCTGGATGGCGACCGAGCGCGGCATCTGGGTGACCGAGGAGGCGGGGCGAAGCTGGCGCAAGCTGAAGGGCCTGAAGGGCGTTCGCGATTTGTATTTCGCGGATGCGCAGCGCGGCTGGGCAGTGGGCACTCCGAAAGCGGTGTGGCAGACCAGCAACGGCGGCAGGAACTGGAAGGCGGTGCCGGAGGCGAAGGAGCCTTCCGGGCGGGAAGAGTTTTCGAGCTATGAGCTGATCGGGTTCTCCGACGAGCAGCGGGGCGCGATTCTGGGCGGGTTCACGGCGCCGAGCCGGAGGCTGGCTCCGGCATGGGCGGATCCAAGCGAGGTGCGGCGGGAGCGGCCGTCGCTGGCAATGATGCTGGACACCCTGGACGGCGGAAAGACATGGAAGGCATCGACCGCGCCGCTGCTGGGGCGGATCGTGTCGGCGCGCTATGGTCCCGGCGGTTTGCGGCTGCTGGCGATGCGCTTCGTGGATGCGTTCGACTGGCCGTCGGAGGTGTACCTGGGGCTGAAGGGCGGCAAGCTGGATCGGGTGTACCGGGAAAAGAACCGGGCGATTACGGATTCGCTGATTCCGTCGGCGGATCGGGCGTTTCTGGCGGGTTATGAAGTGCCGGGGCGCTTGTCGAGCGCGCCGATTCCGGGGAAGGTGCGGATTGTGGAATCGCGGGATTTCCGCAACTGGCGGGAGATGCCGGTGGATTACCGGGCGGTGGCGAATCGCGTGATTCTGACGGGGAATGAGGCGAATGGGTACTGGGCGGCGACGAATACGGGGATGATTCTGAAGCTGGTGCAGTAACCCGCAGCGGCTGTTATAGACGACTTGGCAATACCCCGCAATCCTGGAGTAATCTGATGAACTATGCTCAAGTTCTTGGATCGGCACGCGTTGTGGAGCACTCTGCGGAAGCGGATGAAGAGCAGCAGGGGGAAGAACTTTCTCGCAGTGCCATACGTTGGAGCCGGCGCTACGAAGTTGCTGCCTCTTGGTGCCAACGATGTTCTCATTTGTGCTCTTAGCGAAGGCAACTGCAGAAACGGTTCAGTCAAACCTCAGGAATTGGTGGGCCGGCCCGGAATTTCAGTGGACAGTGGATTGGGAGAATGTGATGAAGGAGAAATCCCATGTCCACAGGAAA
>JAIEPW010000103.1 GCA_019748195.1 Bryobacteraceae bacterium | reverse complement strand
AGAGGGAGAATGACGGTCAACTTCTCCCGTACTCGCTGCATGGCTTCGTACTGGCCGCTCCAAACGAGCGTGTAGCCGGCGGGCAGTTTCACTCGCTCCCGGACCAGTTTCTTGGCGTCTTCCACGAAGCCGCCCACGTCGCGGCCCGCGACGTCCACATAGACGTAGCCGTTGAGCATGCCGTTCTCATCGCGCAGCATGGCGGGGCCGCTCGCCATGCGGATATCGGCGAGCTGAGAGACCGGGATCTGCATCTTGCCATCCATCACTGGCACCAGCACGCGGCTCAGCGTATTCAGGTCGCTCCGAAAGTCGCGCAGGTACCGGACGTTGACGGGATACCGTTCGCGACCCTCGATCGTGGTCGTCACGTTTTCCCCGCCGACGGCGCTCATCAGAACGCCCTGCACGTCCTCGATGCTCAACCCATAGCGGGCGAGTTCCTCGCGCTTCCAATCGAAATCGAGGAAGTAGCCGCCGCCGGTGCGTTCCGCGAATACGTTGCGGGTGCCGCGCACTTGCGGAAGCAGCCCCTCGATCTCCGTCCCGATGCGCTCGATCTCCTTGAGGTCGGAACCATAAACCTTGATTCCCACCGGAGTGCGAACGCCCGTGGTCAGCATGTCGATGCGGGCTTTGATTGGCATCGTCCAAGCATTCGAGACTCCGGGAAGCGTAAGGGCTTCGTTCAATTCGTTGACCAGTTGCTCGGTGGAGATGTGATCGGGCGTGATGCGGCCGAATACGGCCTTCAGCCACGGCGGCGCCCAAGTCCATTGCGAGTACCAGGTCTCGACCTTCCGCCACTGCTGATGCGGCTTGAGAACCACGATCGTTTCCATCATGGAGAAGGGCGCGGGATCGGTCGAGGTCTCGGCCCGGCCGCTCTTGCCCATGACCGTGAGCACTTCGGGGAAGCCCTTGATGATGCGGTTCTGCACCTGCATCAGCTTCTCGGCCTCGGTGACCGAGATGCCGGGCAGCGTCGACGGCATGAAAAGGAGCGTGCCTTCGTCGAGCGGCGGCATGAATTCCGACCCGATCTTCTCGTAGATCGGAATCGTGGCCACCACCATGGCGACGGCTCCCAGGATCACTACGTACTTCCAACGAAGCGACCAGCGGCAGACGGGATCGTAGATCCGGATCAGGAGTTTGCTGATCGGATGATTTTCCTCGGAGTGGATCTTGCCGACGAGCACGGCGTTGGCGACGCGCGCCAACCACTTCGGCCGAAAGCTGAAGTTGTTCATGTGCGTGAACAGCAGGCGCATGGCCGGGTCCAACGTAATGGCCAGGACCGCGGCGATGATCATCGAGAGGTTCTTGGTGTAGGCCAGCGGCTTGAATAGCCGGCCTTCCTGCGCTTCGAGCGTCAGCACCGGGAGGAACGAGACCGCGATTACCAGGAGCGCGAAGAAGCTCGGACCACCGACTTCCTTGACCGCGTCGATCACCACGCGGTGGTAGTCCTTCTGGCGGCCCGTGCGATCCCACTCTTCCAGGTGCTTGTGCGTCTGTTCCACGACGACGATCGCCGCGTCGACCATCGCCCCGATGGCGATCGCGATGCCGCCCAGCGACATGATGTTCGAACTGACGCCCATCAGCTTCATGGGAATGAACGACAGGATGATGGCGATGGGGATGGTGAAGACCGGGATGATCGCGCTCGGAACGTGCCACAGGAAAATGAAGATCACCAGGGCGACGATCAGCATCTCCTCGATCAGCGTCGATTTGAGGTTCTCGATGGATCGGAGAATCAAGTCGCTCCGGTCGTACGCACTGACGATCTTGACGCCCTCCGGCAGGCCGGGCTCCAGTTCCTTGATCTTGGCCTTGACGCGGTCAATCACCTGGAGAGCATTCTCGCCCTGGCGCATGACGATGATCCCCGAGACCACGTCCCCTTCGCCGTTCCAGTCCGCGATGCCTCGCCGGATGTCCGGCCCGAGTACGACATCGCCGACGTCCTTGACCCGGACGGGGATCCCCGATTCGGTGTTCAGGAGCACGATATTGCCGAGGTCGTCCGTGCTCTTGGCATAGCCCCGGCCACGAACCATGTACTCCGTTCCCGAAAACTCGAGCAACCGGCCGCCGACGTCGTTGTTTCCGTTCCGGACGGCTTCGACGACCTTCATGATGGGGATGTTGTAAGCCTGGAGCCGGTTGGGATCGACGTTCACCTGATACTGCCGCACGAAACCGCCGAGCGGTGCAACCTCGGCGACGCCCGGTACGGACTTCAACTGGTACCGCAGGAACCAATCCTGCAGCGAGCGCATCTCAGCGAGCGAGTGCTTCCCGCTCTCGTCCACCAGGGCATACTGGAACACCCACCCGACGCCCGTCGCGTCCGGACCCAACTCCGTCTTGACGCCTTGCGGGAGCCTGGGAAGAACCGCGGAGAGGTATTCGAGGGTGCGCGAGCGGGCCCAGTAGATATCGGTTCCCTCTTCGAAGATGATGTAGACGAACGAGTAGCCGAAGTCGGAAAAGCCCCGCACGTCCTTCACCTTCGGCGCCCCCAACATGCTGGTGACGATCGGATAGGTGACCTGGTCCTCCATAATGTCGGGACTGCGGTCCCAGCGAGAGTAAACGATCACCTGGGTGTCGCTTAGGTCGGGAATGGCGTCCAGCGGAACGTGCTGCATCGACCACAGCCCGGCGACGACAAGGAAGCCGATCAGGATGAAGATCAGGAACTTGTTGCGGCCGGAGAACTCGATGATCTGATCAATCATGCTTGTGTTCCTCGAGCCGTGATGGCGTCTTCGGCTCCGATGATTTTGAAGCCGGGCTTCCATGCTGATGGCCCGCCATGCCGGCCGCCGCCGACTTCAACTGGCTTTCGGAGTCGATGAGGAAGTTGCCGGAGATCACGAGCCGCTCGCCGGCGCGAACACCCTTCGTGATTTCCACGCGGTTGCCGATGCGCTCGCCAATCTCGACCTGCCGGGGCTCCAGATACCCATTGCCGCGGTCGACGAACACCGTCTTCTTCAGGCCCGAATTGAGCACGGCCTCGGAGGGCACGGTGACACGGGTGGGCATTCCGACCTGGAATTCGACGTCCACAAACATCTCAGGCTTCAGAACCATCTCCGGGTTCTCAGCCTCGATGCGCACCTTCAACGTGCGAGTCGCCATGTCCACCTGCGGCTGGATGTAATCGACACGGCCTTGGAGTTTGCGCCCGCCCGCGTAGGACAATGAAACCCGGGCCGGCATGCCCACTCGGATCATGGACGACTCGTTCTCGAAGACGTCAGCCATGATCCAAACCTTGCTTAGGTCCGCCACCGTGTAGAGTTCGGTTTCGGGGGTGATCCGCTGCTTGGGAAAAGCGTTGCGCATCATCACGTAGCCGCTGATCGGGGAGTAGAGCGTGATGTTCTTGAGCGCCTTGCCGGTGCGAGTGATCTCGGCGATCTGCGCGTCGCTGAGGTCCCACAGCTCCAGACGTTTCTTCGCGGCCTCGATCAGCGACTCGTTCTGCTGCCCGGTTCCCGCGAGCGGACTGTCTCGCAGCATGTCGCGGCCTCGAATGGCGAGCAGGTACTCCTGCTGGCTCGCCAACATCTCCGGGCTGTAGACGGTCAGCAAGGGTTGACCTTTTTCGACGAGTTTGCCCGTAAAATCGACGTGGACTCTGTCGATCCACCCTTCGATCTTGGTCTGCACTTTGGCGATCCTCGTCTCATCCATCGCCACGCGTCCCACCGCGCGAAAAGTATGGGTGCCCGCGGCAGCCGTGGCCTCGCCGTACTTGACGCCGATCAACTGCTGCTTTTGAGGGCTTACCCGGATGGTGCCCATGGGCATCGAGGCAGGATCGTCCGCGTAAACCGGCTCGAGATCGTTTCCGGTTGCGGGATTCAGGCCCGGCTTGTCGGACTTGAATTCCGGGTTCTTGGGATCGCGATAGTAGAGCAGCTTTCGATTAGCCGATGCTTGCGCCGGCGCATGCTCCGGGTGACTGGGGTCATCGTCGGGCACCAACTTCATGCCACAAATCCCGCAATCGCCCGGTTTGTCCGACCGGTAGTTGGGATGCATCGGGCAGTGGTATCCCTTGGGCTTCTTGGCCTCGGTGATACCGGCCTTTGGGCGCGGTCCGTACCAACGGCCGTAGCCGAATCCGATGAGGATACCGGCCGCGACGAGAACAACTCCGGTGAGGATGCGTAAGAGTTTCATGGAATTCCGTTAGGGCGTCAGCCGGCGGGCGGTCATCTCCTCCAGCCGCGTCAGGGCCAGGTAGAAGTTCTGCAACTCCTCGTAGTAGTTCATCTCGTACTCGACGACCGTGATGTAGTTCATGAAGACGGTTAGGAAGTCGACCGCGCCGGTTTCGTAGGACGACAGCGACGATTCGAGCGCCAGGCTCGCTTGCGGGATCACGGTCTGTCCGTAAAGCCGGACCAACTGTTCGGAGGTCTGGCTCATCAGGTAGTCGTCCTGGATGCGGAAGTGGATCCCTTGATTCGTGGCTTCGTAGGTCTTCCGGGACTGAACGAGCGTTTGCGCCTGCTCCGTTACCGCGGCGCGCTGCTTGCGGAAGAAATACAGCGGGATCTTGAAGTCCGCCCGGAACATATACATGTCCGGCATCCGCCCCATGTTGTAATACCCGCCGTTCAGCGTGACGTCGGGGTAGTATTCCTTGCGCGCCATGTTGACCGCGACCTCCGCGCGCTGGATCATCTTCTCGTCGCGGCGCAGCATGGGGGAATTCTCGCGGGCCGCCGCGTACAACTCTTCGAGCTGGATCGGTAAAGGCATCGGCGTCAGGGCTGCGGGCCGGATCATCGGCGAACCCGGAGGCCGATTGACAAGGCTGTTGATCTCGGCCTCGCGGGCACGCTTCTCGCGCTGCAACTGGACCTTCTTGGTTTCGAGAATCGAGATCTGCGTTTGGGCCTTATAGACGTCCTGCTGGGCGGCCTTACCCACCGAGTAGCGGGCCTCCGTGATGCGGAGGAACTTCCGGAGCAATTCCAGGTTCCGTTCGAGGACATCGACCGCAGAGAACGCATAGGAACGCCGATAGTAGGCCTGCTTCAGCCGCGCCACCACGCTCAGTTGGACTTGCTGGTACTGCTGCCATTCCGCTTCCGACTCCTTGACCGCCATATCGCCCGCGAGCTTGCGCTTGCCGGGAAAGGGCAACTCCTGGGACACCATGAAGCCGATCTGGCTCGTGGGCTCCATCCCCAGGCCGGCGCCGGGCCACGGCCGTCCGTTGCTGTTATAGCCGGGGGAGAACATCGGATCGGGGAGACTGCTCACCTGAGTGGGCCGCTGTCGCGACGCCTCGTATCGCTTCTGCGCCGCCACGATCTCGGGATTGGAGCGCAGGGCCTCCGCCAGCAGCTCACTCAACTCCGAGCCCGTCGGTTGCGCCGCCAGGACAGCAGCGAAGGCGGTGACCGCCCCCACGACGCGAAGCGTGCGAACCAAGGATGCCGGGGCGATTTCGCGATTCTGCACTGCCCAGGAAAAGGCAATCGCCGTGCCATGCCGCAGAACTACCCTGATGTCGTTGAAAACGCGTGCCGTGACCGGCGAGACCTCTGGCGCGACGGCTCTCGCGGATTGGAGAATCTCGGACTCCGACTGTCCAGGATTCTCCAGCGCGGACTGGTTCCGCGGCTCGGACTGTTTGATTTCCAATGGGATTCGGCCCGGTGAAGGCCGATAAGAGGATTGGCAAGTGGCATGCAGTCCATCCCGAGCGTGACGATGTTGCGTCCGCTCCTCGGCCTGTTCCTGCTCGGATCGATCCCGGATTCTGCGTTCGCGGAGGAGGGTGTCCCCCATTGGGCGCGCGTCCTCGACGAGATATTGGTGCGGGCGGAAGCGGAGAAGACCGGGCGAGGGACTGCAGAAGCCACGGAAGTACGGACGAGTCTTCTCTTGGAGCAACCGCAGACCGGAATCCACTTACCGCATCCGGCCGTGGGTAAGTTCATCGAGTACTTCACGGGTGCAGTGGGGGCCAGACACTGGCTCGCTTCGCGAAGTCGGCTGGAGACCTACAGGACGATGATCGAGCAGGTCTTCGATCAGGAAGGGCTCCCGCGGAAATTGCTTTGGGTTGGACTCGTCGAAAGCGGGTTCAACCCGTTGGCCCGCTCGCCGAAGAATGCAGTCGGCATCTGGCAGTTCATCCCCGAGACGGCCGAGGCGTTCGGCTTACGGATCGAGGGACCGGATGAACGAAGTGACCCCGCGAAATCAACCAGGGCCGCGGCCCGTTATTTGAAGTTGCTCTATGCTAGGTTTGGTGACTGGCCGCTCGCGCTCGCGGCCTACAACGCGGGTGAACGTACAGTTCAAGAGGCGGCTAGAAAGGGACAGACGACAGACTTCTGGCGTCTGGCCGACGCGGGGTTGCTCCCCCGCGAAACGCAAGCCTATGTTCCAGCGGTCCTGGCGGCCCAGTATCTCGGAGAAGGGCGGCTAGGCGAACTCGAAATACGAACCAGGGATGACTCCACCCATCGAAGAGGCAAAGTCGTTTTCGCCGCGGCCGGAGTCTCGCCATGAGAACCGCGAACTCCACGAGGCGGTCATGAGTGCCGATGTTGAACGGCCGACGGCCAATTGGCGGTCGCTCGCCCTGGTCGTCGCCGGCATTGCCATCACCAGTGCCGGGCACTACTTCACACCACCCGAGTACCGGCTGTGGCATGGGATCTTTCAACGGCTGTATTACATTCCTGTCGTCTACGCGGCCATCGCTTTCGGATGGCTCGGAGGCTTGGCGGCGGGCTTCACCGCCGCTCTCCTGTACGTCCCTCACATTCTGATGACGTGGTCGAACGAAGAGCACTATGCGATGGAGCAGTACGCGGAGATCTTCATGTTCCTTGCCGTCGGTGCGGTGACGGGGGTGCTTTCGGACCGGGAGCGGCGGCGGCGTGCGGAGCTCCAGTCAACGGCGCAGAAGCTGAGTCAGGTGTATCGGGAACTCCAGGACACCTTCGAGCAGGTGAAACGCGCCGACCGGCTGTCGGCCATCGGGCAGCTCGCGGCCGGTCTGGCTCACGAGATTCGCAATCCGCTGGCGAGCATCGATGGGGCCGCCGAGGTGATGGAAGCAGCCGAGCGGCCGGAAGAAGTTCTCGCTGAAACCATGAGCATCGTGCGGAAGGAATGCGCGCGGCTCAACCGGTTGCTGACGAATCTCCTCGACTTCGCGCGGCCCCGCCACCCCGAATGGCGCGAGGTCAATGTCCCGCGCGTGCTCGATTCCGTCATCGAGTTGGTAAAGCACTCCGCCGGCAAAGGGATCCACTTCAAGCGCAATACTGCCGACCGCCTTCCGCCGCTTTGGGCGGACGAAGAGCAAATTGCCCAAGTGATTCTCAATCTCACTATCAACGCCGCACAAGCGATGCCGGACGGAGGCGAGATCGAACTGAGCGCCCGCGAAATGGATGACAGAGTCCTCATCCAAGTAAAGGACGAGGGAGTCGGCGTCGCTCCCGAACACATCGATAAGATCTTCGATCCGTTCTTCACGACCAAGGATACCGGCACGGGACTCGGCCTCTCCGTTGTGCATCAGATCGTACGCCAGTTGGGAGGAACGGTCAGCGTGGCCAGAAACGAGACTCGGGGCATGACCTTTTCGCTCTTTTTCCCCCAGACTCCGGGAGGATCGGCATGATCGGGAAACGAATCCTAGTCGTGGACGACGAGGAAAACCTCCGCCGCGTCACCCAACTCAAGTTGCACCAGGCCGGATATGAGGCGATGACCGCATCCGACGGCGCTCAGGCCTTGGATCTGCTCACCCGGAATCCTCAGGACCTCATCATTACCGACCTCAAGATGCCCGGCATGTCCGGCATGGAGCTTCTCCGGAAGATCCGGGAGGAGTACCCGGAGGTGATCGTCATCGTGGTCACCGCGTTCGGCACCGTCGAATCCGCCGTCGAAGCCATGAAGCTCGGCGCCTACGACTACATCATCAAGCCCGTCAACTCCGACGCGCTGAAGCTCGTGGTCTCGCGAGCCCTGGAGCACCATCGTCTCCAGGAGGAGGTGAAGAGCCTTCGTTCCGCGATCGACCGCAAGTACGGCTTCGAGAACATTGTGGGTCAATCGAAGGCTCTCCTCGCGACTCTCGAGAATGCCGCGCGCGCCGCGCAAAGCGATTCCACCGTGCTGGTTCGGGGCGAGACCGGAACCGGTAAAGAGCTTCTCGCCAAGGCCATCCACTTCAACAGCCCACGGCGCGAGCGGCCCCTGATCGTCATCAACTGCGGGGCGATCCCGAAGGAGTTGCTCGAGTCGGAGCTGTTCGGCCACACGAAAGGCTCCTTCACCGGCGCCGTCGTCAACAAGAAGGGCAAGATCGAGATGGCTGATCAGGGAACGCTGTTCCTGGACGAGGTCGGCGAGATGCCCTTGGAGTTGCAGGTCAAGCTGCTGCGACTGATTCAGGAGCGCGAGATCGAGAAGATCGGTGCCGCCAATCCCACGAAGGTGAACGTGCGGATCATCGCGGCGACCCATCGTAACTTGCAGGCCATGGTGGAGGACGGTACGTTTCGCGAGGACCTGTACTACCGGCTAGCGGTCATCCCGCTGACCCTGCCGCCGCTCCGCGAAAGGCCCGCCGACATCCCGGAGCTGGTTGCGATTTTCTTCAAGAAGTTCACCCAACGGCTGAACCGGCCGGCGTTACGGCTGCCGCCCTCGCTGCTGGCCCATTTCTGCACCCATCGTTGGTCCGGCAACGTGCGCGAGTTGGAGAACGTGGTCGAGCGGTTGGTCGTGCTCGCCCCGGGGGACGAGATCACCGTGGAAGACCTGCCCGACTTCCTCCGCCGCGAACGTCCACCGCTGGAGGCGATTCAGTTGGAACTGCCTCCGGAGGGCATCAGCATGGAAGCCGTCGAGCGCGAACTGGTCGTTCGAGCGCTCAAGAAGTTCAACTGGAATCAGACCAAGGCCGCCGAGTACCTCGACATCAGCCGGAAGATGCTCATCTACCGCATGGAGAAGTTCGACCTGAAGCCGTGACGGAGAACATTGATCCACGATCGCCGGACTCGTCGGCCTTGGTTCGGCAACTTGGTTTTCGGGTCGGGCGCTCTTCGCCGAGAGCAGTCGCTTTCGCGGAAGACGGTCATTAGGTAATCGCAAACAGGAGGATTTCTTGAGAAGGATAAGATTCGGGTGGTTCACCGCAGCAGTCGCTGTCGGCGCTTTGCTCGGGATCGTCCTACTGGTGGAAAGCGGTCTCACCTACCGGTACGTGACCAATCACTTGCTTCGCGACCATCTGAACTGGGAAGCCGGCCAGCACCTCTCTTCCCTCGAGAATCGAGTGCGCGCCTTGCACGTCGAATCGCGGCAGCAACTTCAAGCGCTGATCGAGGAAATCTGCCGAGAGCGCAAAGACGGAATCGCGTGGCTCCGGATCGCTGATGCAAACGGGGCGGTAATAGCGCAGAGTAGTGAAGTCCCCATCCCAACCATCAGCCGCCCTGAAGTGGAAACCCTTCGAAGAGGACTAACCCACCGGCATTCGGTCGCCCGGCCAACGGTTAACGGCGAAGTGCTCGTATCCACCATGCCCCTCCGCCTTCGCTTGACCGAGCACCGAACGGAAGGAATCGCAAGCGCTGAGCAGGACCAATCCGTCTTCGCAATTGCCGAAATCGCCCTCCCGACGAGCGGCTCTAACGACCTCTTTCGGGTCCTGCGGAACAACCTCGCCATAAGCACCGGAGCCGCGCTCGCGCTGTTGCTGTCAATGGCCGCCGCCGTCGCTCGCCTTCCAGGTTATCTCCGTGGGCGGGAATTAGAGGATCAATTGGATCTGGCTCGGACGGTGCAGCAGAGACTTCAGCCAACTCCGGACCAGGTTCTGCGCGAGCCAGGCTTCGACTTCGCCGCCAAGTGCATTCCGGCCTTTGAGGTAGGTGGGGACTACTATGACGTGTTCTCGACCCGGCTCGGCGAGCACACAATCGCGCTGGGTGACATTGCTGGCAAGGGGCTTCCGGCCTCTCTTCTCATGGCTCACCTTCACGGCTCTGTGCGCAGCATTGCTGCCGTAGATGAACGCTCGGATCTGGCGGCTGGCGCGGCACACCTTAATGAGCTCTTGTGCACGGTCACATCCGGCGAACGCTTCGCAAGCCTTTTCTGGGGGCACTACAGCTCCACGAAGCGGGAACTGAGATACGTGAACGCGGGGCACCTGCCCCCGGTTATCGTTCGTCAGAGCCGGCCGGGAGTATTCGAAAGCCATCGACTGCAAATAGGAGGTCCAGTCCTGGGCCTACTTCCGAGAGCGTCCTACGTGGAGGATGAAGTCGCGGTGAAGGGCGGGGATGTTCTCGTCATGTACTCGGACGGGCTGGCCGAGGCCGCGAACCGGTCCGACATGGAATTCGGCGAACTACGGCTCATCGAAACCGTGGAGGCCAACTGGCTGCGGCCCGTGGAAGAGATCCAGAAGGCGATCATCGAAGCGGTGAGTGCCTTTGTCGGGAGGTGCGAGCTTCAGGACGATCTGACGGTCCTGGTGGTGCGTTTCTGACTAGGAGATACTCTTTGAACAATTCGTCATGTGCCTTCCGAAGTGAACCGTCCACACAACTCTGACGGGAGAAAGTGAATGAGGATCACGTAACATGAGACCAGTCCGCGTCTTAGTCTTCGTTGTGGCCTTTGCGGTTGCCATTTCCGCAAATGCGCAACGTACTACGGATGAAGCGAATTCGATCATGGTGTTCAAAAAGGTGGCCCCCTTGGTCGTCCACGTGCAGTCGGTGATTGGCTCCACGGCAGACGGTCAATCTCAGGCAGGCGGCATTGGAACGGGTAGCGGTTTCATCATCGACGGCGCGGGCCATGTGCTGACCAACTACCACGTCGTGGAGAACGCAACTGAAGTGAGGCTCTTACTGGCGGAAGGGGGGAGTTTCGTCGGAAGATTAGTCGGCACTGCCCCGGCCTTCGACCTGGCCTTGCTTCAGATCGAAAATGGGGCGGCTGCAATCAGGGACCTTGGGCTCCCTCAGTTGGGCGATTCTGATCTTGTCGAAATCGGACAAAAGGTGCTTGCCATCGGGAATCCCCTCGGCCTCCATAACACCCTGACAACAGGGATCATCAGCGGACGATCACGCGATATTCCCGGTGCTCCTGTCGGCTTGGAAGAGGCATTCATCCAGACTGACGCAGCGATCAGCCCAGGAAGTAGCGGTGGGCCACTCGTCGATTCCGTAGGAGCCGTGATTGGGATCAACACGCTTGTGGCGCGGGGCGGGCAAAACCTCGGATTCGCCATACCGATAAACTTCGTCAAGAAAATCGTCCCGGAGCTCGTCAGTATGGGACACGCCTACAAACCGAACCTCGGGTTTTCCGCCATCCCGATAAGCCCTGGCGTTAGCTCACTCCTCGGGCTGACGGTCAAGGCGGGGTTGTTGGTTCAGGAGGTTCTCGAAGGCAGTCCTGCCTCGCTGGCAGGGATCAAGGGCGGAAACCGGATGATCCCCATGGGCGACAACCTGTGGGTCGTCGGTGGAGACGTGATCGTTGCCGTGAATGGACGAAGGATAGCTTCTCCCCACAGCCTTACCGTAGTGCTTCTTGGCGGGCGGCCAGGCGACAAAGTGCAGTTTGAACTCCTGCGCGACGGCGTGAAGCGCACGGTTGACCTGATTTTGCCCCCAATGCACTTCTGACCGGGTGATCCGGTGATCCTAACTAAGATGTCCAGTGTGTGCAGCCCGTGCCGGACCGGACACTTACCGGGCCGTCACACCGGCGGGCCCCCCAGCAACAAGCTAGGCATGCATTGAGTCGGTGTCTGTCGGTGGCTTGTCCAAGTCAGCCCCCGCAGCTATGGCTGACTCCTTTGTTCCTTTGTTGAGGCCGATCGCTAGCGCTAGCCCCTCCTCCTCTCGTCCACATGCTTGGACTCGACCGACCTTCTCTGTATGGGCGGCGTTGATTGATCGACTGATCGCTACCCGTGTTCCGCACCGCCACGGCACACACGAATAGTGCCGCCGGTTGACGTTTGTCACTTTCACGCATCCTACCCTTAAACTGGAAGTGTGTTGAAGGAAAGGGCAGAAAAACGTAAGCCGGCTGAGCCGGATACGCGCTGCGCCAGAACAATGGCGCCGCATCATGCGTCGGAGTCCGCCATGCCGGTTCTTTGGTTCTTTTGCACTTCGCGGCCGACATCGGGAGACCTCTCTCTCCGAGATCCTGCCGTTCGATGTGGAGTTTCAACGCGAACTCAGCCAGTATTCGGCATCCCCCGCTCCCGCCACCGGTTTGCCGGAAGGCAAGGCGGCCAGCAACCGAGACACTCATGTGCCGCGATCATGTCCGGCCGGACCCTGAACGGTCTTCACGATCTTGTCCAGGACTCGGTGATCTGTGCCGAATCGACAGATCGCGTCACAGTGCTGGGCGAGATCTGAGAAGAGGAGGTAGGAAGGCTGCGTCCGGTTCGCCGCGACGAAGGAAGGCCGTTTGAGCTGGGCTATCACCTCCTTCTCGCGAACGTCCGGCACCACTAGGCACAGCTTCGTCGCGTGGTCCGGCAGGGCGAGAGCCAAGTCGCTGAGTCGCAGGATCCCCGAGTAGATTGATGTGCTCTTCTCAACTTCAAACGCGCCGACGATCCGGTGGGTTTCCTTTTCGAGCCATAGGACGTCGATCAGTTCGACAGTTCCTGCGACGTCTTGATCGAGGCCGAGAGCCGGCATGCCCGGTCGGCATAATTGCGCGAGGTAGTTGCCGTTAAAGGACTTGCTGCGGTCGTTGCTTGCCACACAGACTTCGTAGCCGAGAGCGCTGCCGATCCGGCATAGCAGATACTGCATCTGCGTGTGGGCTTGATCTTGGGCCAAGTCATCCTGCACCTCCTGGTGGCGGCGGCGGCGCAGACTTTCAAGCTTCTTCCTCTCGACTTCGAGAACCAGGTCGGCATTCTCTTCGAGCACCAGCTTCCCGGCGCCGATTTCAAACAGCAGGCCTGAGATTGCCCCGAGGTCTATCGAGAGCACCGCTCGAAACTGCTCGTTCGTCCGCAGGACTGCGTCCCGCATGTCCAGGTAGCTCTCCCAAGAGCCCAATTTGCACTTGGCGTCGAAGAGGAGGTTGAAGCCGTTCAGCATCGCCGTGTTGGACGGCGGGATCAGAGTGGGGTGCAAGAAGTAGAGGATGTTGGCGGCGGCTGGGCCGAGACCCTTGATCTTCAGCTTGTCCAAATGATGGATTTCACGCAGGATTTGGTCTACCCGCGAGGCCGACAGACAGTTGGCCAGGAACTGGCCGAAAGCCCGCTGGTTTGTTTCGTTCTCGTAGATATCCGGGATGCGGAGCTTCGGCTTCCAGTAGAAGGCATGCGCGGCGCCCTCGAAGACCTGCTTTTGCTCCGTGATGCAGTTCAGGACGAACTCCAGGGAGGAGCCCCGGAAGTCGTTCCCAAACCGGCCGGAGCGCATCTCGTCAACGACTTGCTCAACACCCCGGCGAATGCTGCGAAACGCCTTCAGCCGTTCGGCGCTGTTCATGAACCAAGTGTTATAGACCGACTCCTGGTCGCCCCGGTAGGTCTCAACGATCTTTCTGAATCGCTCTTCCTGAAGCATTGCTGACCGCCACATGCCAGTATACGAAGCGCCGAATCAAGGCTGTGCCTTGCCGCGCCCACGCCAGATCTCAGTCTGGCAGTTCCGCGAGTCGTGGCGGCGGGATCAACCTCCAAACCATTTGCTACTCGAACGACAACCGCTTCTCCCGCCGCTCCCGCGCCCGGCTAACGATTGATTCCCGAGCGGAGAGTACATCGAGTACGGCATCTGGTCTCCTTTGATTAGGGCATCCGATAGCCGGTTCGGGCATAGATTTGATAAGACCGTGGAGCCCCAGGGAGCTTTACCCGGATTCTCCGCCACTTCCCTGCCGCTCCCGATGGCGTTGGACGGTAGCCCAAGAGATACCGGTCATGCAGCGACAATCCCATTTTCGCAGCCAGGCCAGGCAACTCACCGGCGTCATCAACCATATGATGTTCTCCTCCGGTCATCTTCGCAAGATCCTCAAGAGTCTGTGGCCCTCCGGCTTCCCGCATGCTGCGTACGCGGTCATGAATGCCCAGCGCATGAATCTGAATCTCCGTCTCTTCAAGGATCCGCCACAGTTCGCGTTTGGAGAGGCGGCTATGGTTGTCCTCTCCGTCTGAGACGATGAGCAACACCCTGCGATCATTGCGCGCCTTGCGCATCGTTCGAACGGCAAGAGCCACGGCATCAATGAGAGCCGTGCTGCCCTCGGGTTGCGCAAAGAGAAGCTCGTGGAAAATAGCGGCATCGTCGGATGCAAATTCGGTCCGCTGTTGAGCTCGATCGCTGAACGTTGCCAGGAAGACCTCATCCTGCGCCTCGAGGTACCGCAGGAATTCGCGAACTGCCGCTCGCGCCTTCGCAATCTTATTCGTCATGCTCCCGCTGAGGTCGAATACTATGCCGATGGACACGGGAGCGTTCTCGCGTGAGAACGACATGATGTCCTGAGGGACCTTCTCATCGGTCAGGACAAAGTCTTTCTTGTCGAGGCCGAGGACGGGTTTGCCGGAGTTTTCGGTTACGGTAACAGGCACAAGGACAAGATCGGCTGTAACGCGGATCGTTGGCTCGGTAGAAACTGTATGCCGCCCACGCGAACTACTCACCTCCTGCGCTACCAGCGGGAGCGAGATCGCCGCGAGGAGCCGGAATAGCAGACGTACGCGCACTGCTGGTTCTGCATGCATGGCTCGTGCCACAATCCAGCTTGCTGCGCGAGGGCGGCCGCGGATGAGGGCCACTTGCGCCGCACCAAACGCCGCTGGACAGAGATTGGAGTTGGGACTTCCAGAGCAAAAGCTGGTGCCGATCAACTTCGGTCATACCGCCAGATGCCAACAGACCCCGGAAGCGGACGATCCAGTCTTGATCCAAGAGAAGACTGGCCAAAAGTGCACAATCGGCGCGCTTCCAGCGACAGTTGCCCGGCTGATGTCTCCTTAAGAGATGAGACCCGCGAGTCGCAGGACGGTCCAGAGCGCTCGCGACTCATTGGCCACGCACTTTCACACCAGCGCCAGACCTCAGCCGCGAGTTCCGCGAGCCGCGGGGGGTGAGGCAAGGACAGAAACGAGAACCGCCCTTGACTCTATACCTAGGTACAGGGTTTAGCCTGGGATCGGACAAGTTGAGAGGCGATGAGATGAAGGCGCTGAAGATCGGCGAAGTTGCGGCGCGCGGTGGAGTAAACCTCCAGACCATTCGTTACTACGAACGAGAACTGCTTCTTCCGAAGCCCCCGCGGCTCGCTTCCGGCTACCGAATGTTCCCAGAGCAGACAGTGCGCCGGGTACGGTTCATCAAACGCGCGCAGGAGCTCGGCTTCTCGCTCGCGGAAATCCGGGATCTGCTCTCGATGCAGGTTGACCCGGACAAGGACTGCTCGGATGTGCAGCGACTGGCAAAGGCAAAGGTAGCTGACATAGAGGAGAAGATCCGCACGCTCGAATCCATGAAGCGGGTGCTGACTGGGCTGAGCGAACTGTGCCCCGGCTGTGGACCGGCGAATGAGTGCCCGATTCTCGAAAGCATCGACGCAAAGGAAGAGCGATGAAAGTCGAGCTCATCTACGATACAGGCTGCCCGAATGTAGCGGCGACGCGAGCAAACCTCTTGCAGGCGTTCGCGGTGGCCCGACTCGAAGCGAGGTGGACGGAGTGGGAGCGATCCTCACCCACCAGCCCTGCCTACGTCGCTCGCTTTGGTTCCCCCAGCGTACTGGTGGATGGGCTCGATGTAGAAAGAGAAACCCCGACGGAGAGTGTCTCCTGCTGCCGACTCTACGCCTCCGCCGAGGGGCGATACTCCGGAACCCCTGCCGTGGAACTCATCGAAGCATCGCTTCGCAGGGCAGATCTGAAGGTCGCCTCGGCCAAGACAACTGGCACATGGAAGCAGAGCCTCTTCGCGGCTCCCGGCGTCGCTCTGAGCATTCTCCCCTTCGGGGGCTGCCCTGCGTGCTGGCCACTCTACGCCGGCGCACTTTCCACGCTGGGATGTGGCTTCCTGCTCTCCTCGGCCTACCTGCTGCCTCTCACCGCCCTATTCTTGTTCTTCTCGGTTGTTGTCCTCGCCTGTCGAGCGAGAGCGCGCCGCGGATACGGCCCGTTTGCACTTGGGCTGATTGCCGCGATCCTCATCCTTTGGGGGAAGTTTTCGCTGGAATCGAACGTCTTGGTCTACGCGGGCGTGGGACTCCTGATCAGTTCATCTTTATGGAACATCTGGCCGCAACCCGCGGCACGCCGGTGCCCGCGATGCGCTCCTTCGGGCACGGAGCTTGTACGGTTGAGCGCTACGGAGAAATGATCATGACCGCCAACAAACGCAAGGTCGAAGTGTTTAGCGCTGGGTGCCCGGCGTGCGCTGAAACAGTAAAACTCGTCCAGCAGATTGCCTGCTCTTCGTGCGAGGTCGAGGTGCTTGACATGAACAAGCCCGAGGTCGCAGCAAAAGCCAGGCAGTACGGTGTGAAAACCGTGCCCGCCGTGGCGATCAATGGGAAGCTCGCAGGTTGCTGCACCGACGCCGGGCCGAATGAGGCGGCATTGCGGAGTGCCGGTCTTGGCGTTGCCGGGTAGCGGTTGAGAGCCGCAGGAAAAACGAGCGCGCTCTGACCGGCCCAGCGAGCCCGGACTCTTCTGTATCGAATTCAGAGAATACTGCCCAAAAGTGCACAATCGCTGTGCCCGCAGGGACAAGCGCCACGGCGTTGATATCTGCGCCACGGGCCGGTCCCCTGCTCCAAGCGGAATACTATTTCCGCAACTTGCTCAAACCACGGCAGATGGGAGCGTGACTGCCGCGGGCTGTGCGGGTGCCGCCGGTGTGGGTGGGGACGTGCAATCGCCCTTAGTGCATGGGGTAAAGCAAGGCAGGTGCATCGGATACCACTCCTCCGGTGCGATGCGTCTTGTCCGGCTCTGGCTCTGATCCTCCGAGTAGCCAGAGCTTTCCAGGTGACCGGTACCCTCCGAGCCGGTCACCTGGCTTTTTCAGATGCGGAGAACCGAATCGACATAGGAGCAAGCACATGAATCGCATAGTTATTCTCCTTTTCGCCGCCGCGTTCTTCATGGCCCATCTACCAGCGCACGCTTGCGAACCTCGCAGCAGACGGCAGGTGCGTGTCGAGGGCGCAGTCACGGCGGTCGACCAGGACCGAATCGAGATCAGCGTAGGCCGGCGACCCGAGACCCTGCTGCTCACGGAGAGGACCCGAATCCGCCAGCGTGGAGCGGACATTGATGCGTCCGCCTTGAAGCCGGGCGATCGTCTCCTGGTGCAGGGTGAGCGGCTCAGGTCAGGGCAGATTGAAGCGCGCGAGATTCGAATGGGTGACCGGACGGCGGATGTTCCTTCGCGCGATATCCCGGCCGGCGGGGGGCACAAACACTGATTGCAGGGACGATGAGGGACAATCGATGACCCGAAAACAGTTTCTTCTCACCGCTCCGTTCGCCGCGACGGTGATGCACAGAGCCGACGCGAGCCGCGCGGCGCCCGATCTGCTTCTCACCGATACTAGCGGGAAACTGATCCGCCTGAGTCTCCTGCGCGGCAAGGTGGTCGTTCTCGAATTCATGTTGACGACGTGTCCGCACTGCCAGAACACGGCGAAGTTGATGAGCCGGTTGCAGAAGGAATACGGCCCGAGAGGTTTCCAAGCCATCTCGCTGCCGTTTAACGACGACGCGCCGATTGCGGCGCCGGGATTTGTGGCGGCGCATCAATTGTCTCACCCGGTTGCGGCAATCCAAAGGGACCGGGTCTACGAGTTTGCCCAGTTGTCGCCGATAGTGCGGCATTCGGTGCCGATCATGGTGTTTATCGACAGGCGCGGCCGCATTCGCGCGCAGTACGAAGGCGACGCCCCATTCTTCCAGAACGAAGAAGCGAACTTCAGAGCCAAGAGTCTGGAACTGCTCAATGAGCCGGGACCGCCAGCGACTCGGGGCGTCCCGCCAACCAGGAAAAGTCCAGTGAGAACCTCGCCGAGTACCTTGCGTTCGTTCACGCCTTGAAGAGGAGTTGTTAACCATGTTCATCAGGTGGGCTTTCTGCGGGTCGCTATTCGCCGCGCTCGCTTTTTCACAAGATTGGAATCTGGATCGTGGCCGGGGAGAGTTGAGGGGGTTCGCGGGCGTCAGCTTCGGCCCCAGCTCTGGCGTCATGGACACCGTCGCTCCGACCGCCGGAGTGGAGGTCGCGTTTGGGCTCAACAGGCTGCTCGCCGTCACGGGGAGTTACGCGAACAACGGCCTCGGGATGCACAGCGCGCGGCGGCACGAGGTAATGGGCGGCGTCCGGATCTCGGCGGCAAATCGGTCGCGCGTTACGCCCTACGCTGCACTGACCGCCGGCGCGGTGACGGCTTCAGTCTCCGGACGAACCGGCGGGATGGGCGGATCGACGGATATGATGGGGGCCACTGCAAGCGCTGGTGGCTCCATCGCAAGATTCGGCGTCTCCCCGGGCGGCGGCATCGACTGCAAGGTCGGTCGCAACGTGGGTGTTTTCCTTGACTTTCGAGCCGTGAAAGCGGTTGACATCGCATGGTACGGCCGAACGGCAGCCGGGGTCTACTTTCGATGGCATTGAGCAGACCCGACCCAGATGCCCCAGAGTGCACACTGCCTGCCTGATTTTGGACATCTCGCCGATGGCCGTTCCCGCTCCGCCGCGACCCGCATATGCCCGAACCAACCGTCTGTTTTCATGCCGGTGTGAGCCGATCCCCCAAGGGGGTCGCTCCAGACCGCCGCGGGCCGTTCCGGCAACTCGCCCAATACGCGATTCACATGCAACGCAAATGCTTCGCGGTCTTGTCATGATCGCTCTACTCATCCCCGGAATGGCCCTCGCGGCGGCCTCTGGGAAACCGGAGGAAGAGAGTCTGGAGAAAGATAGTGGCTGAGGCGCAGCGCAATTTCCACTTGAGATTCGATACGGCACCTCGGGTTGGTGAACCCGCGTTTCCGTTCGCGCCTTGAATGCGATAGTGCCTGCTTGTGTTTGGACACGAGCTTCCTCGCGCTCGGAACTAGTGAGCGTAAGCGGCGACGGGCGCTGGCAACTGGATTTCTCGCGCGACGATCTCCCCGGAGGGTTGCACCACACCCAAAACGGTTACCTTGACACCCTGCTTGAGAGCCGCGGGCGACATCTCTGCGCGTTGCATGAATGCTCCTCGGAGCATTTGCGTGAGCAGGACTGTGATAGCCTTTTTGCTCGTGCCCTGCAGGCGGACTTCGCCCACCGAGACGACTTCACTCTTGGTCTTCCGATCGCGGACACCGACGATCCGATTTACAAGATCATCCCCTCACGATAGCAGCCGGAGAATATGTCGGTGTTCGGCCGTTACCCTTTGCTTCGGGTCTCTTTTCCGCCCGAACCATCCCAGCGATTGGGGTAATCCCTAATGTGTCCCATGCCTAGGCCCCGATTCGGTTTGAACGGGACTCCCCGCGCTCTCGTCGAGTTGATTTAGCTGCTTCATGAGTCTAAGTTCTTCCGGCCCCAATTTCGGGATATGTCGAATGAACAAGACGAGCTTCCAGTTCTCGTCGTCTTTGCCATCGCATCCAGGCATACCCGTGAACCGAATGCCGTTCTTAATGATATACATGAGCTCACCGTCCGTCAGAGCTTGGGTGGGGTTGGATCGCATGTCAGGAGCGGGTTGGTACATATTCGAACCGATCATCGTCCTGCCGCTGCCATCGTTGGCGTGACACATCGCGCAATGGTCGGCAAAATGATTGCGCGCCTCAGCGATGTTGAGCGGTGTCGGGGAGAGTGGCTGCTTCAGGCTCCGAACACCGGGTTGGGTGGCGAGTCGACGAAGATTGCGCGCCACAACGGCCTCAATCGCCGTCGGCGCAGTTCGCGCGCTGAAGCTGTGGCCAACCAGAAACCAATAGGCCCAAGCCGCCCCGGCGAGCAGCAAGCATCCAGAAACGACAACCAGCCTTCGCGGCAATGTCATGATACCCCTCTCGTCGATCCAAGATCAGATTGCGGCCAGAATCCTTTCTTTTACAGCACGCAGACTGCCAATCTTCAACTTCCGGCCGATGGATCGGGAACGATGACTTTTGTCGCATGGATGCCGAGGATGATGTCCAGAAATACGCTCTCCACCCTCTCTACTCTGAAACCGGCGGCTCGCACGGAGCGAGTGTATGCCGGTTCATCTCCGTGCCGCTCCGCCTCTAGTGAAGAACGACATGAAATCCAGGTAAAACCGGGTTCGATAGCGTGGCGCAGGCTGGCCGGCCTATCGCGGCAAGCAACCCGGCTTGCTTCGACGCCTGACCGCCATCAGGAAGTCTCACCGACTGGCCCTTGGCGTGCATACCTCCAAACAGTGAAAGGTTACTCCGAACGAAAAAACAGAGGAAGATGGCATCGACGGAGCCGGCGACTTGATTCAGGCCCGGGAGGCGCAGGAGATCTCTTTGGCAGGAAGCTTCGACTATCCGGATGGGACCGTTCTGACGGATTCTGGATCGCGATGGCCCCGCTCACGCCAGGGCAGCATGGCTGAAGAGCTTGTATGAGGTGGTTGTCGACGGCAGGCGGTGCTGCAATCCAAGAGGAACTGATTTCGAGGAAACCTGCCACGGGCATCTCCGGAACTCTTTCGGAACGCTCAATTGCGTCATCGACGGGACAGCGGACAGTGTTGCCTCACCGACCTCACCGCGTTTCCAGCAGAGGAAAGGTAGCTCCATATGGACATTTCGACCATGCACAAGTCCCCTGAGGTCGCGTATTTCTCAATGGAAATCGCGCTCGACCCCACAGTGCCTACGTACAGCGGTGGGTTGGGCGTTCTGGCGGGCGACACGCTACGCGCGGGTGCCGACCTCGGCGTGGCAATGGTCGGCGTAACGCTGGTCCATCGAAAAGGCTACTTCAAACAAAGGCTTGATCGTGATGGTAACCAAACGGAGGAAACCTCTCCGTGGAGTCCAGAGCAACGAGCCGAGCCCTCCCATGGGAGAGTCTCAGTGACCATCGAAGGAAGGGCCGTTCACGTCCGTGCGTGGCGGTGGTGGATTCAAGGCGTCAGCGGCTTTCGAGTACCGGTGCTGCTGCTGGACACCGACTTGCCTGGAAACTCCGAATGGGATCGCCGGTTGACAGACCACCTCTACGGCGGCGATAGTCACTACCGGATCTGCCAGGAGGCCATACTCGGCATCGGAGGTGTGCGCATTCTCGCGAGCTTAGGATATTCGGACATACGGACATTTCACATGAATGAAGGCCACTCAGCCCTTCTAAGCCTCGCCCTCCTCGAGCAACGCATCGGGCCGAATCTCGGCTTGGCGACGCCGCAGGATCTCGAGACAGTTCGGCACCAGTGCGTCTTCACTACTCACACACCCGTTCCCGCTGGTCACGACCAGTTTTCTCGAGATGAGATGCGGCAAGTCCTGGGACCAGAGCGGGCGGCGGTGCTGGAGGTGACGCACTGCTGCCCCGATCACGCGCTCAATATGACGTTCCTTGCGCTGCAATTCTCTCGGTACATAAACGGAGTTGCGATGCAGCACGGGGATATCTCCCAAGGCATGTTCCCGCGCTATCCTATCCACTCGATCACCAACGGAGTTCATGCCGCAACGTGGACGTCTCCGGCTTTCCAAAGCCTTTTCGATCAACGCCTGCCCGATTGGCGCCGGGATAATCAGTACTTGCGTTACGCACTCAAGATCCCGGTCGAGCAGATTCAGACGGCCCACGCCGAATCCAAGCGGCAACTCCTCGCCGAAATCGAACAACGAACCGGTTGTTCGTTAAAAGAACACGCTTTCACGATCGGCTTTGCTAGACGGGCGGCAACTTACAAGCGAACGGACCTCATCTTCTCAACTCTGGATCGCCTGCGTTGGATCGCAAAGCACATCGGGCCGTTACAGATAGTCTTCGGCGGCAAGGCACATCCGAGGGACGACGAGGGGAAAGCACTCATCCGGCGGGTATTTGAAGCTGGTGCGCAACTGAGCGGAGATATCAGCGTGGCCTATGTGGAGGACTACGACTTGCAGTGGGGAGCGCTGATGACCGCGGGTGTGGATCTATGGCTGAACACCCCGCAGCGGCCTTATGAAGCATCTGGTACCAGTGGCATGAAGGCGGCCTTAAGCGGTGTTCCGAGCCTAAGCGTGCTCGACGGCTGGTGGATCGAAGGATGCTTGGAGGGTCTGACCGGTTGGGCGATCGGCCATGGCGGAGAGACATCCGAAGACTCGGCCAGCGAAGCGGCCTCCATGTACGACAAGCTAGAAACCCTCATCGCCCCGATGTTTTATGGCCGGCCATCCGCTTATGGAGAGGTGATGCGTCACACGATCGCGATCAACGGGGCTTTCTTCAACACGCACCGGATGTTGTCTCAATACGTGACGCAGGCCTACGCACTCTCGTCATCATGATTCAGCGTTTCGTTTGAGAGCGAACCGCTCCACTTCTCCAGATCAGTCGCTCTGATGTCACGGTGCGGTTGGGGTGTTTTGCAAGTTTGGAATTGACCGACTGGCCAGCAGCTTGCCGTCCGTGTTGTGAGCAGATTGCTTTGAACATCGGTTCCAAGTGCTTTCCCTAGCCCGGATAACCAGCGCTAGGGTAGATCGGCAGCTATCTATGTTCTATTCCGACGCGATTCGCACAGCCCTCCGAGCCCTTCGAGCCAACGCGACACGCTCAATCCTTACTGCGATCGGCATGATGATGGGCAACGCATCCGTCATACTAGTCGTGACGATCTCATTGACTAGTCGCGAATACGTCCTGGAACAGATTCAAGGGATCGGGTCGAACATGATTTTTGCGTACTACGAGGCCGGCAGCCAGAGCACGGCCAGGGTCGAAGCGGACTTCATCAAGCTTGCCGACATCGAGGCAGTGCGGCAGCAACTAGGCGGAAGGATCCTCGCGGCGACGGGCGTGATGACCAACTACGACCGGCTCTATTTCAACGGACAAGAAGAAGACGTGGCGGTTCTGGGGTCAGACAGCGCATACCGGGAAGTTCGTAACCTCGCAGTACTCGCGGGCAGGTTCTTGGATGACGACGACGTCGAGTCCAGGCGGAAGGTCGCGCTGCTCACGGACAAGCTAGCAATCCGTCTATTTGGGAATACCTCTGCCGCGGTTGGTCAGACCCTGAAAGTTCACGGACTTCAGTTCACTGTGGTCGGAACGTTTCGCGAAAGAGTAAGCAGTTTCGGGCAGAGTGAACTTGTTCGAGAGACAATCCTTATACCGATCACGGTCCTGCGATACTTCACTCCGACAGAACGAATAGATCCGATGTATATAACAGCGCGATCCGCAGAAGACGTTGAGTCCATCACTGCTCAGGTTCGCCAAGTGATCGAAGCTCGGCATCGCCGCGGCGCACACTATCGCGTTGACAACCTAGGCGCTATCCTCGGAGCAGCACGAAACATTGCGTTCGTTCTGAGCGCAGTTCTCATCCTCGTTTCAGCCATCGCCCTGATCATCTCGGGAGTTGGAATTATGAATATCATGCTGGTAACGGTCACAGAGCGGACAAGAGAAATAGGCATTCGGATGTCGGTCGGGGCGACTCGTCGTTCAATCCTCCGTCAGTTCTTGGTCGAGGCCACCTTGATAGGTCTTTCTGGCGGCCTCGCCGGTATCGTCATCGGTGTGTCGATCCCGCTTCTGACAAATGTGTTTCTCGATCCACTCCACCTTCCGATATCTGGGTCTGCTGTGGCCTTAGCGTTTGGCGTTTCCCTTGCAACTGGCCTGCTGTTCGGGTTGCTGCCAGCACGACGCGCATCGCGCCTGAATCCTACCGAGGCGCTTCGCTATGAATAGCGCCGGGGCGACTTTGTGTCTGGAGGTTGGTGTAAAGCACCTTGCCCCCCCGAGCCGCGACAAGGTGCAGCCGCTCCTCTCCAAGCAACGATTTGATTCTGCCGACGGACTCGCTCGAAGCGACCAGGTAGTGGCGGTTGCCCGCCACCCATAGCCTTTGCAGATCCGTGTCGTTGATGAACACTTGCGAAGAACCCGGCGCATACGAGCCATACTCAAGGTTCATGACTCGTCCATTCAGGAGTAGTGCGGGCCGGTTGGTGTAAAACAAGAGGGAGGAGAATGCGAAATACTGATCGTCAACGATGAGCTGTCCAGAGGGAGCCTTGTTAAGCGCGTTTGCCAGCGGAAACGATCCCATGTAGGGATCGAAAACAATCAATGCGGCCCGTGCCGCATGGAAAAAGATCACCATCATCAGCGCGATGGCGGTGACCGATCTTTCGATGCGGTAGAAGATCGCGCTCATTGCGCCGGCAAGGAAGGCGATCGCGGCTATGATCAATGGAACGCGAAGATAGGCGAATGAATGTAAAGTAAGGTCCCTCATGTGGCCGAGAGACATCGTGTAGAAGTCTGGGTTCTTTCGCAATGCCGACGCAATGTCGCCCGGTGTATCAACGTCTCTCACAACCCAGAGAATGGCCGCTGCCAGAAAGAATGCAACGACAGCGACCAGTGCGACGATCCGCGTACACCATCTCAGCGCACGAACTGGACCAGATGTCAGCGCGGATCCACACAGCAGCGCGAGCGCCGGATAGGCGGGAAGAGAATAGTATTCGAGAGTTGTGGAGATGCAGAAGAACCCGATGACCACGCCCGCCCAACAGACCGCGAACAAACGAGTCTGGGAGGCGCGATCTTGGCCGAGGAAAGTGAGCCCTCGCAACGACGGCAAATAGGCGCTCCACGGAAACAGCCAGACGAGGTGAAGAAGCAAAAACTGAGCGATTGGAATCGATGTGTAGTCTCTCGGGTAACGTAAATTGAAAAACCGTAGGATATGCTCATTCATAAAGTAGAACCAGAAGAACCCACGATACGTGTCTGGTTCTGGGGTGAGAGAAAAATCGAAGAAAGGCGGATGTCGCCAAGCGGCGAAGGCATGCCAAGGAGCTGCAAGCGATAGTAAGATTACGAGTCCCGCAACTGGACGAAGCTTCCGCAAAATCGAAGGGTTGAGCGATCTTCCAGTGACGAGAAGGTACAGGACTAGCGTTCCGGCACAGAGCGCGGCAGCTACAAGGCCCTTGATGAGGATTCCAATTGCAAGGGCTGCCCAGAATGCGAGCGCCCAACGATCTGGCTGACGCTCCGCGTCATCGAAGATCCTCAGGCCCGCCCACATCGCAACGGTCATTGAGAGCGTTAGCGGTACATCATGAAAAAGTACGCGACTGAACAAAAAGAAGCCCGCGCTGGTTGCCAGACATATCCCTGCGAGTGCGCCTGCTCGCGTTCCGAATGCCCAGGTTCCGATTTGGGCCACTAGCCAGCACAGCACTATGGCGGAGAGGACGACAGGAAGGCGAGCTGCCCAGTCGCTGATGCCGAATACCTGATAGGAGACGGCGATCATCCAATAGAGCATCGGGGGTTTTTCAAAAATTGGAATGCCGCTGAGCGTCGGCGTAACCCAGTCCCCTGAGGTGAGCATGTTCCGTGCAATCTGCGCCTGAACTCCGTCTACATCGTCCATCAGGTGCGGGGGAGCGAACATCGTACCGCCAAAGACGAGCATTGCCAGTGCTGCCGGAACGGCCGAAGACCAGCGACCACCTTCGCCATTTCCATGGCTGTCCAAGGCGGGAATGAAACCTGCGGCTTTCGCCGCTGGTGGAGTTCCATTGCGACGCAACCCAAACATCAAGTGAGCCTCCCAGTTCGAGAAGAGACAGCCGTGCGGTGCTAAGCTTGGTCGAGTTTCACTCGCCCGGGTGTTCGAGTGCGGCCGCTGAATGACTGAACGATCACGTTTATTGGTTCGCTGCAGCACTTCAATCGCCACTGCTCGGTTTGTCCGAGCAGTGAGTCGGCTGCGTCGCTCACGAAGCCAAGACCGCACGGGCCGGCAGTTCCTTCAACCTTCAACCAGGAGTCACCGCTTTCGCATCGGGGACTTCCAAACCTTCGGCGCGTGGGAAGAGTGCCGAAGTCCAAAGTGAGGTTGTACGAACCCAATCCGTTTGGTACGCCGTCGTCGCGAGGATCGCAGCACCACACCCCGTCCACATGAACTCTCACTTAGCTAGTTAGCAAAATCCTTGGCTTGAGTGAGCGGCGTTCTTTTAGTCTTCCGTCTCCAAAGCCCGTTCACACTTCTCGAGCGCGGCGATGAACCCGTTCGCGCTGGCGACCCGGCCGAATAGTGGATCTCAGGGGCCTGCGTCAGACTTACTCCTCGCCCGGGTACCCTCTGAAGGTCCGTGCCCCCCTCCTTGAAGAGCGACATCGTCGGAAACAGTGACCCGTCGCGGGGGTTCAGACGGCCTGTTGCTACGAATCACCGCTCGGATCTGGAACCTCCAACGTGAGGTTGTAAGAGCCCACGCCGTTTGGCACGCAATCGAATACGGTGGCATCGTCGGCGGTGGGATCGCAGCACCATACCCCGTCTACGATGAACTTATACTCGTACCGGCCCGGTTCGAGCGCCACGGCCAATACCCAATCTCCCACGGCCTCCTCTTCCATCGAGTGGGTCGCGGGCTCCCAATCGTTGAAGGTGCCTGCCAAGTACACCGAGCGCGCGCCCGGGGCGTGCACTCGGAAGGTCGTCTCTTTTGCCTGCGGTCCCTTCGTCGTCGATTTCCGGCTCATGAGCGTTCCCCTTTCGTGTTCCCATGATGCACGCCGAACGCCATCCGAACTTCAATCGTCTCTCTCAATCGGTGGCGCGGGCTTCGGAAGCTAGACAGCCCGCACCATGCCGAATTCGGCACACCAACTGGACCAATTGGAACACCGCAAATCGAGCCGGCCTGCGGCCATCGGTCTGTTCCACCTTCTTCCGCAAACTCGCTGAGGTTGGACGCCGGCTTGCTCTCTCGGATCTCGACAGGGGAGGGAGTACGCGTCATGTTGAACCCGGGCGAGCAACTTCGGGCACGAGCGCAACGGCATACCGTCCGCTACGAGATTTGGCCCCATTGGGAAGTCCACGAGGGGCGCCGCGTCGTCGTGGGCGTCGATCTTGAGCTTCACGGTACCCATGACCATGGTCATTCCAGCCTGACTCCCGGTTGTCCCGCCTGCCGGGAGACCTTCGCAGACCTCCGGGCTATCGCCGAGGCTGTGATTCCCGCCGAAGTCCGGCCGTCGGTCTGCGAGATCGAACCCTTTGACCGCTCGCTCCATTCGGATGGCCGCGGGCCGAGCGAGGTAGTCCTCGTCATTCGGCTCATGCACCGCGTCGATTACTTCTCACCACCGGATGCTTGTGAGGACCGCTGCCTGGCCGACATGGAAGCTGCCCTCAAAGAGATTGGGATTGGGGGACGGAAGAGACACTGAGGAGCACAGCCGGCCTTCGCTCTCACTGCTTCCCAGCCAGTTCCCGCGCGATCTCCTCGTGTTTTTCGGCCATCGCCATCGCCCGGTTGGCGCTCAGTGCGGCGTATCCTTCGAGGCTCCGGCAGTGGTCGGCCATCGTAGGGTACTTGCCCGGGAGTCGGGCGGGGTCACGCTCGTACTCCCGGCGCATGGCTTCATGTTCCCGCTGCTCCTCTTTGTAACGAGCGGCTTCGTCGCGGAAATACGCGGCAATCTCAAGGTGCTCGTCCGCCGAACGAGCTGCCGCGATCCACTTCTTGAGCTCTTTCCGTTTGAGGCGCTTTCTCTTCGACTGCGCTACCAGTCCGCGGGCATCTGTCAGCAGGACTCCAATTGCGATTGCAAGCCAGCTTCGGCGATCGACTCGATTGCGCGACATAGTTGGTTGATTCTCCATCCCACCGAGAGCACGACTGGGGCCTCTCTCGGCAGACGGCTACGCGGAGTAGGCCACAGGGCAACCGAACCTACGGCCAGATCAACGTCGGCTGTCCCAAATTGCACAGCGGGTGCGCCACCTGGGACAGGGACCGCGGATCGTACCATAACGGCCTCCTCTCATCTGGTGTCCGGAAGCGAACTGTCGCGGAAGCGAACGATCCTGCCCGGCCTCTGGCTCCGAGGCGGTCAGCGATGCGGCACAAGCAAAACGGTCGGGCGCGTGCAAGCCAATTGATGTCTTGACAAGGTTGCGAGCGCCGAAGCCTCTCCTGCGCGTCGGTGCCCGTAACCGGTCCTCGTTGCTTCCTCCAGGCAACGAGACCCTGGGCCGATGGTTGGTTCCTCCGGCCGGCCATCGGCCGCTTTTCAACCTTACATCTGTTCCCCACTTTGAAAGCTCCTTTCGTCCACTGCGGAGTCCTCTGCGCAAAGGCATGCACCTCTTTCGTACGCTCCCCTGCTTCGGCGCCGCCTCGAGAGTCCAGACGATCCGCTCTCGGGAACTCCGGGGCACGGTACTGTGCCCAAGTCGCTTCGCTGGGCACCGCTCGACTCCCGTAACTCCTTGCGTTTCTGTAGAGACGGAATGGCACGACATCTGCGTATGAAGGGGACATCACGGCCTGAAAGGCCTTGTTAAGGAAAACCGATATGAAACTTCAATCCTCTTCCGATTCGATCCGAACGCTTATGCGGTTAGTGGCGCTCGTCCTAATCCTTGGCGTGGCGGCGCTTGCCCAGATGGGTGGCGGCATGATGGGCCCGAACAACCCCGGCAATCCGATGGGGCCGGGACAGAACAACGGAATGCACCAAGGCCAAGGAATGGGCCAGGGCATGGGCGCCGCGGTCATGAACGCGATGAACATGGGCATGGGGGGCCGCGAGATGATGGACGGCCCTGCGGTAGGTCCCGACGGAACGGCTTATGTCGTCCGGACCATCCCCCAAACCTCAACCAACAGCAACCAGCCGAATCAACTCCGGCAAGAACTGATGGCGGTCAACGCTCGCGACGGGTCCGCCCGCTGGCGGCTGGAAATCACCGGTGGGATGGTCTCCGATCCCGCGCTCGCCAAGGATGGCCGGATCTTCCTGACCGTGTCGGAGTTCTCGATGGAGACACAGACCGGCGGTGGAATGATGAACCCGGGCAACGGAACTGGGAAGGCGCGGCTTCTGGTCATCGCCTCCGACCCATTCTCCGCGCGTATTGCCACGACCATCGACGTTGAGTCCGACGTCTTGTCCACGCCTCGAGTTGCGGCCGACGAAACCGGCAACTACGTGGTCTACGTGACCGGATTCGAGCGTGGAGCGCGAAACGGCAGCAACTCCGGCGACAACGATTCGATGGCCGCCGGCGAGAAGTATCTGTATGCGTTCAATCCCGATGGTCGCCAGAGGTTTCGCTTGAAGCTCGCGGAAGCGCGGGTCGGCATGCCCGCCAACTGATCCATTTCGCTTGGCTCCCGCTGCCAACCGACCCGGCGTCGCCCTCAAGGGCCGCCGGGTCTCTTATTCGGCCTGGACTCTGGATTGCTGGTGTGCTGGTGGGGTTCCTGAAATGCAGAACGAATGGAGCACGGAGTGGGTCATGAGCGGCCCCTACTCGGCCGCAACTGAACGTTTGAGGCGCGCACTCAAACAAGGCCTCCTGGACATTTGTTTCGAGGTCGATCTGGGGCGTGAGGTCCGCCGGGAGGTCGGCGTGCAACTGGCTAAGAGCGGCGTCTTCGGTGTCGTCTGCCCGTTCCTCCTTCTCGAAGGATTGGTCGGAGATTCCGCCGCGGCCCTGTTCTTTCCCATTCACCTCGTGATCGCCGATCGCGGGGACTCGGTCCAGGTATCCGTCCTTTCGGCAGCGGCGGTCAGGACTTCCGGGATCTCTCCGGCCATCACGATTCCGGTGCACCGCACTCTGGTTCGGCTCGCACAGGCAATCGAGGGCGCGGGCGCCCAGCGCTGCGTTTCCACGGAGCCAGTGGCGGCAAGGCAACCCGGCACCGAGATTCGCACCGAGGGAGGCTTCTGGCGATGAAACGCGCGAAGCACCGGCACTTGACGAGTCGCGAGCGCTGGCAGCTCACGCTTACTGTTCTCCTCGTCACGACCGCCGCTGCGGTCACTGGATGGGTGCAATTCCGAGACCATGAGTTCTCGCGGCCTAAAGATCTGCTTTTCGGCTCGGAGCCCGAAGTTCGAGTGCCGCTTGCCGAAATCCCCACTGGCAAAGCGCGCATCGCGCGTGTCGCCGATCCCGGCAGTGGCGCCGCCGTTTCTCTCTTCGCCAGCCGGCAAGCGAGCGGCTTCGTCGCCGTTACCCTTGCTGAATGCCGCCGCTGCCGGCAAGCCGCAAGGCCAAGCTATGTGCGCAACGGCCGGCTCATCTGTGGCCATTGCGCGGAGCCGATGCCGCTGCTCCAGCCCGGCCAGGTAATAGGCAAGCAACCGGACTGCACGCCCATCCCGGTGACGCACACAGTCGATGGCGCGGCTATCGTTGTCCGCGCGGAGGATTGGCGAGCCAGCCTCAAGGTTTTGAGACAGGACGCAAACTGAATTGGATCTCAGTGATCCGCGCCGGCGATCTCCAGCATTCCCATCATCCCCTGGTCCTCATGGTCGAGGATGTGGCAGTGATACGGACTCACCCCTTCGTAATCGCGAAACGCGGACCGCACGGCGACCCGGCTGCCGGCCTTGACCAGCACGGTATCCTTCCACCCCGTCCAAGAACCTCCTCGAACGACCTGAAACGGGTTGGTGTGGATATGCATGGGGTGGTCCATCGAGGATGGGTTCACGAACTCCCACTCCTCGACATCGTTCAGCTTGGCCCGCACGTCGATTCTGGCTTCGCTGAAAGTGCGGCCGTTGATGGTGAAGTTCATGCCGCCGCCCATCATGCCCATTCCCATGCCTTGGCCCAACTGGAACACTCGCCGGACGGCGGGCTCCGGCAGTCCGTCGATCCGGACCAAGCTCTCGGGAAGGCTCCAGGTGGAATCGGCGAGACTGCCGTATCGCAGCCGGGCCACCTCGAACGAAGCGCTGGTGTTGTTGCCGCCCATCATCATCCCCATGCCCCCGCGGTTGTAAGGCAAGCTGAGCAGCCGGTAGACGCCTGGCACGCGAGACCCCGGCACCATCACTTCGACTCGCTCGCCGGGCGTGAGCAAGACCTCTTCCCGAAGTTCCGGCCGCGGGAGATAACCGCCGTCTGAGGCGACAACGAGCATCGGGTGCTCCTCGATTCGAAGCCGGTAGAAGCGGGAACTGGAGGCGTTCACGATGCGAAGCCGGAGCCATCCATCGCGCGCGACTTCAAATTCCGGTCTCAGCGCCCCCGTTGCCGTGACCAAAACTCCTTCCCGGCCCAGCATCCGGTCCATCATGTTGGGTTCAACCGGCCGGCCGCCTCCGTCCAGAGCGAAATCCTGCAGGACGACGAGAGCTTCCGGCGCCTGAGTGATCTCCGGAACGGAGTCCTCCGGATTCCGGATCAGAAACGCACCGGCAAGTCCCCGCGACACTTGTCGCGCCGCCGAACCGTGGACATGAGGGTGATACCAGAAGGTCCCCGAGGGGTGGTTGGCCGGAATGGTGAACGAGTACTCCTGCGACTGCCCGGGCGGAACCCGGAGCATCACGTTGTCGGCGTTGCCCGTGGAAGGGATGTGTAGCCCATGGAAGTGGAGGTTGGTCGGTTCGGGCAGGTCGTTCCGCAACGTGATTCGTACCTCGTCGCCTGGCTTGGCCTCAATCACGGGTCCGGGGACCTGCCCGTTGTAGGTGTACAGGTATCCGAACCTCCCCCCGACCTGGACCCATTGTTGGCTTGCGGCAAACGTCGCCTCGACCACGCCGCTGTTCTCGGAGCCCCGCAAACGCGGGACTGAGAGGATTACTGGCATACCCAAGCTCGCCTTCAGAAGCTGTCGCCTGCTCGTTCGGTTCATCGCCGCCTCCCTCTCTGACAAGAGTATCCACCGAACATGAAGCATGCGAAGGGCCAACGCCATGCTATTGTTTTCAATAACTTGAGCTACAGGAAGCCTACGCGGCCGGTCTGTTTGGGCACGCGGGCGTGCCCTTGGCACCCGGAATGCTCATACTGACGACAGAGACTCGGATGAAACCGCTTCACACCAGCCCTGCGTTCGTCCGCTCGGTCTATTGCTTGATCGCCTTCGTCGCGCTTCCTTTCGTCATGTGGAACGGGTTCGTTCAACAGCTCAACACCGAATGGAACGATCTGGTCCTCCGGCTTCGGCCCGTCGAAGCCAGCCCTTCGATGCGCCAGATCGTGCTGCTCGCGATCGATGACCGCACCGCAGCCCACTTTGGTCCGCTTCCCCTGTCGCGAAGCACTCTCGCCGCAGGACTCACGATGCTGGCCTCGCTGCAGCCGCGGGTCCTGGCGGTCGATCTCCTGCTGTCGGAGCCGGGAGACCCCGTTGCCGATGCGGAGTTGGCTTCCGCGTTGCGCCGGTATTCGCACGTGGTTCTCGGCGCCGGTCTCGATAGCGACGGGCAAGCCGAACCGTCATGGATCGAACCGCTGCCGCTTTTCGCCGGCGGCGCCTCCGTGGCACACGTGCATGCCTCTCCCGACGCCGACGGCGACGTTCGCTCCGTTCTCTTGGCGAAGGAGGGCAGGAACACGCGCCGCTGGGCCTTCGGGCTCGAAGCTGCTCGGCTTTTCCTTGGGGCGGAGCGTCCAATCGAGCAGCCGGAATCGGTGGTCCTGGGAAGTGTTCGGCTACCGGCTCGCTCCGACGAGAATCGTATCCTGCTCATCAACTACGCCGGTCCGGAGCGTTCTTTCCAAAGGGTCAGCTTCTCCGACCTCCTCGAAGGGAGCGCCGATCCGGCCGCGCTCCGCCACAAACTCGTGATCGTGGGCGTAACCGCCCAAGGCGGCGGGGACCGCATGTTCACGCCGGTCTCGGCCGGCATTGGCATGAGTGGGATTGAGATCCATGCCAACGTGATCCGGACCATCCTCGACCAAGCGTTCCTCCAAGCCGTGGGACCAGCCGGTGAGTTCGGGCTCGGGCTGCTGGTCATCGCAGCGGCGATCCTTGCGATCCTGCGGCTTGAAGGATGGCCGCTCTTCCTCGGTTTTCTGCTGATCGGGGCCGTGCTGTTCGGGGCAGGGTTTGCCAGCATCCGGTTCGGCATCCTGTTTCCGACCGGCTCGCTCGTCACGCTCTTTGTCTTTGTGGCCGCCGTTGCCGCCGTCACCGAACATTCCGTTCTCAAACGATCACTTGCCGGCGAGGTCCGAAGGAGGCAAGAGTATGCGTTTCGGATCCAGGCGATCGCTCACGAGATCAAGACGCCGCTGACGGCGATTCAAGGGTCCAGCGAAATGCTCTCCGAATCGGGGGTACCCGAAGGACAACGGCTCGAAATGGCCGGCTTGATTCACAAGGAATCGAAACGGCTGACCGGCCTGGTGCAGACATTCCTTAACGTGGAACGTCTTGCGTCCGGAAGCATCCGTTTGGAGAAGAGCCCGGTGGCCTTGCGCGGGATATGCGAGCAAGCCGTGGAACGGGGACGGCTGTACGCGGCGAGGAAGAAGATCCGAGTGGAACTCACCGCGCCGGAGATCGAACTCAGGGCGGATGAGGAGTTGCTCTCGTTCGCGCTCTACAACCTGATCACCAACGGAGTAAAGTACAGTCCGAGGAACACGTCGATTCTCGTATCCGCACGGGAGAGTGGCGATGCGGTTACCGTGGTGGTTGCCGATCAGGGCCAAGGGATCAGCCCCGCCGAACGGGAGAAGATCTTCGAGAAGTTCTATCGCGCCAAACGCGATGAGAAGGGAAGCGAAGAAGGAACCGGGATTGGCTTGGCGTTGGTCAAGGAGATAGTCGAGCAACATGGCGGCCGGGTCTCGGTCGAGAGCCAGGTGGGCGCTGGTTCCCGGTTCACGATAACGCTCCCGAAGGAATAAGAATGTCTAAGCCCTCCATCCTCGTGATCGATGACGACACCGCCATAACGTCCACCATCTCCAGCTTTCTCCATGCCAAAGGCTATGCGGTCACCGTCGCCAACGATAGTGAAGAAGCCTTGGAACGGATCGCCGGCAACCGATACTCGCTTATCCTGAGCGACATCTACATCGACCGGCTGACGGGCATCGATATCCTCCGCGTTGCGCGAGAGCAGGATCCGGAGGCGTGTGTCATCCTCATGACCGCCCGAGGCTCCGTCTCGACCACCGTCGACGCGGAATCGGGCGGAGCGTTCGAATACTTGGCGAAGCCGTTCGATCTGAAGGAACTGCTGCAAGTTATCGAGCGGGCCGGGCAGAGCCGGAACGCCTCCGAGGTTAACGAGCTGGTCGAAGACTTACAGCCGTATGGCGGGATGATCGGATTCGCCCCGCCGATGGTGGAGGTCTACAAGCGTATCGCGCGATCGGCGAAGTCCGACGAAACCGTGCTGATCTTGGGCGAGACTGGTGTCGGCAAGGAACTGGTCGCCAAGGCGATTCACGGCAACAGTGCGCGGTCGAAGAGCCCTTTTGTTCCGGTTGACTCCGGGGCGGTCGCGGGGAGCTTGTGGGAAGCGGAGGTCTTCGGTGCGCTGAAGGGATCGTTCACGGGAGCCGACCGCGATCGTCCCGGTATCATTGAAGCCGCGCGCGGCGGCAGCGTCTTCTTCGATGAGATCGGCGAGATCCCGCTCGAATTCCAGCCCAAGCTCCTGCGGTTCCTCCAGGAGAAGGAGTTTCGGCCCATCGGTTCCGGGAC
>JAIEPW010000068.1 GCA_019748195.1 Bryobacteraceae bacterium | reverse complement strand
TAGAGAGGATCGGGCCGTGGCGCAGCCTGGCTAGCGCGCTTGCTTGGGGTGCAAGAGGTCCCGGGTTCAAATCCCGGCGGCCCGACCAAAAGAGTCACAGAGTTACGGACCTCCCCTCCTTCTTCAACCCCTCCCTGGAGTCCAATGGACTCCAGACATGCGCTGCCCCGTGGATAGCATGATCCGTCCCAGACGGCCGCCCACGGCTCGGGGTCTGTTCCCATCGCCTTGCGAGGAATGGGCCGGATGGGCAGCACTGCACGTTTCCGAAACCTGACAGATTTTTCCTCGCTTATACAGGGCGCCCACGCCGCCTATCGCGCGAGCCGCCGGAGGAGATCGTTGCAGAACGCGACCCGGCTCGGGCGACGGCCCGGCCGGGACGGGCAGACTTGTCGTCCCGTTGCCCGGTGCCAGTTCCCCCTGTTCCGGAACCGGCCTTCCCCCTCTCGGTGCCAGTTCCCCGTGTTCCGGCGATCAGCCGGTCGCCATAACCACGCCAGTCGCCGAAGTGTGGCTGCGCGGTGGTTTGCGGAGCGGCCGGCCGGTCAGGAACTCCATTGTTTCCATGAATTCAGCCGAACCGGCAGCGGACATATCGCGAGTCGCCTCGCGGATCCGCGCCTCCAGCGCTTCCAGCGCGCTGCCGGTCTCCAGCAGCCGTTTCCAGCGGTTTGGATTATACCCTTTTCCGCTCAGATCGCCTCCAGCCAGCTTATCCCAACCTCCTAAGCCGCAATGCGCCGCGGCCGATGACCAGGCATAGTCCTCAGCGCGATCCGTAATGCCTGCCCGTACCGGGTTTCTCTCCACATAGGCCAGTGCAGCTAAGGCGTGTAGATCGGCGCACACGCAGGAATAGAATCGGGCTTGCCACAAGTGCCCCTTTACCCGGCGTAAACGATTGCGATAACGGGCGTAATCGCCGTGTGCGTTGCCGAAAGTGCGGCTCAGCGAGTCGCTGCGGTGGGGGATCACGATCCAGTGCGTGTGATTGGTCATTAGGCAGAAGCCGACGATCTGGGTCTGAAAACGCTCGGCGAAGTGGGAAACCAGGTCGAGGTAGAGGAGGCGATCGGCGTCGGAGAAGAAGATCTGGCGGGCTTCATTGCCACGCTGGACGACGTGGTGCCAGAGCCCGGGGACTACGATTCGAGTGGGACGGGGCATACAGGAATAGTGCTTCTTACTCCGGTATGTTCTCAGCAGCGGAGCAGGTGGAACAGGCACCGGAAAATTACGGCTGCTCCGAAGGCGGGGGTGGTTTAACAGGGAATCAACGAGTTACGAGGAAGGTAAGGGGCGGAATCCTTATCCCATTTTTGCGGCAAAAGGCCGGGTCGGAGTCCAGTAGGGCCAGCTTAAGAGCTGTGGAATCAACAGTGATATCCCGAAGGGGGTATCCCCACTTACCCCTGGGGTATTTTCAGACCGGAGCAGGCGGAACAGGCACCGTCCGAGGCAGGCACCGTCCGGAGGCAGCGGCAGGCACCGTCCGAGGGGCAACCGTCCGTCACTCTGCCCTCGACTTCTGGACCCGACGACTCGTACCCTCTTCCCCACGCCGACCGGCGTCGCAGCCGCCCGACATTCACGTCGGCACGCCCGCGCGAGGCAGGATCCAGCGCATCAGCACCACATACGCGGCCAGTATCACGATCGCTGTAATCCAATCCGGCATACCTGTGAAGACAGACGCAACCGCCCGACGGGCGTGACAAGGTCAGCCCTTTTTTTCCTCCAACTCCGCCCAGCGTGAGAACAAACGCTCCACTTCCGCCTGGGCCCGATCCAGCTCCGCGGATGCACGCTGCAGTGCGGGACCGTCGCTGACGATCCGGGGGTCCGACAGCGCCTCCTGCGCCGCCTTCAGAGCTGCCTCCGCCTCGGCGAGCTTCTGCTCGATTCCTTCATACTCCCGCGCCTCCAGGTAGGACAATTTCTTGCGGGCGCCGGCCGCCGGGGGCGCGGGCGCGGCAGCAGCCGCCGGTTTCAGCTTGCTCTCCCGGTTCTCCGCGAGCCACTGCTCCCACTGCGTGTAATCGGCGAACCGTTCCGCGCCGCCCCGGCCATCCAGCCCGAGCACCACCGTGGACACGCGATCCAGCAGGTACCGGTCGTGCGTTACCAGCACCAGTGCGCCGGGAAACTCCAGAAGGCTCTCCTCCAGCACTTCGAGCGTCGGGATGTCCAGGTCGTTGGTCGGCTCGTCGAGCAGCAGCACGTCGGCGGGCTCCAGCATCAGGCGCGCGATCAGCACGCGAGCGCGTTCGCCACCCGAGAGCTTTCCGACGGGTTGATTCAACTGCTCATTCGCGAAGAGGAATCGTGACGCCCAGGCGGCGACGTGGATCACGCGCTCCTGGTAAATCACGGAATCGCCGTCGGGCGCAAGGGCGCGCTTCAGCGTCACCGCCGGATCCAGTGTCCGGTTCTGGTCGAAGTATACGACGCGCAGCGCATCGGCGCGGCGGATGGAGCCGGCGCGCGGCTGCAGATCGCCGCTGAACAGGCGCAGCAGGGTGGTTTTGCCGCTGCCGTTGGCGCCCACAAGGCCCACGCGCGTGCCGGCCGTGATCACGAAATCGAGCCCGGTGACCAGATTGCGATCGCCGAATCCCGCGGCAACACCCTCCAGCTCGATCAGCCGCTTGGTTTTGCGGTCCGTGGCGGTGAAATCGATGCCCGCGGTGGAGGTGCGCGAGCGCGTCTCCAGATCCTTCAGCTCGGAGATCAACTCGTACGCCTTCCCGATGCGCGATTTCGATTTGGTGGTGCGCGCCTTGGGGCCGCGGCGCAGCCATTCCATCTCCGCGCGGACGCGGTTCTCCAATGCTTCCTGGCGGCGGGACTGGGCGTGCAGGAAATCGGCTTTCTTTTCCAGAAAAACGCTGTAGGCGCCTTCCACGCGCAGCAAGCCTTCGGCATAGCCGCGGTTGATCTCGACAATGCTGGTGGCGGTGTTCTCCAGGAAGTAGCGGTCGTGGCTGATCACCACGCAGGCGAAGGCGGAGTTCTTCAGCAACTCCTCCAGCCATTCGATGCCGGCCAGATCGAGGTGGTTGGTGGGTTCGTCGAGCAGCAGCAGGTCGGGCTGCTCCACCAGCGCTTCGGCGATGGCGAGGCGCTTGCGCCAGCCGCCGGAGAGCGGCGCAGCCTCGGCGCTGAAGTCGGTAAACCCGGCGCGGCCCAGCGTTTCCGAGATTATGGCGGTGCGATCGGCTTCCGGCAGGGCGACCCGTTCGGCGGCACCCGCAATCACCTGGCGGACGGAGTCACCCGGCTGGAAATGCGATTCCTGGGCTACGTAGCTGATACGGGCCCGCTTGCGGACGGCAACCTCGCCGCCGTCGGGCTCCTCGCGCCCGGCGAGAATTTTCAGCAACGTCGACTTGCCCGAACCGTTGGGACCGATGAGGCCGATGCGATCGCCGTCGGAGACCGGCAGCGACAGGTCCTCGAACACGGGGTTGATCCCGAAGCTTTTCGAAATGTTGCGGATGTTCAGCAGGAGGGGCACTGGCACTACCAGGATAATCGTTATTCGATCCACGCCTTGGACCAGCGTCACCTTTGCGAGTGGCGGCAGAACCTTCGCCACACCCCCTGCCATTTGGCTTAGGATAAAGGCGGCTCGCATGAACGGCGGCAACGTCTTCATCAACCTCGCGATCGCGCTCGGGCTCGGCCTGCTGGTGGGCCTGGAGCGCGAGCGGGCGGCATCGCAACTCGCCGGATTCCGGACCTTCGCGGCCGTGACTCTCTTCGGATCGGTGTCGGCGATGCTGGCGACCACGCACGGCGCATGGGTGCTGCCCTCCGGGCTGTTGGCGCTGGGCGCCGTGATCGCCGCCGCGAACCTGCTGGAGCGCGGCCGCGCGAATCGGGACCCCGGCATTACCACCGAGGTCGCGCTGTTCGCCATGTACGGAATCGGCGCGCTGGTGATGACCGGACCCCGCTCCGTAGCCGTGGCGCTGGGCGGCGCGCTGGCCGCGCTGCTGGCGTTCAAGGGCGAAATGCACGGCTTCGCGCGCGGCCTAAGCGACAACGACGTGAAGGCGATCATGCGCTTCGTACTGATCTCGCTGGTGATTCTGCCGGCGCTGCCCGATCAGAACTACGGTCCGTTTCAGGTCTGGAATCCGCGCCAGATCTGGTGGATGGTGGTACTGATCGTAGGCATCAGCCTGGCGGGTTACATCGCTTTCCAGGTGCTGGGGCAGCGCGGCGGGACCGTGCTGGGAGGGCTGCTGGGCGGCCTGGTCTCGAGCACCGCGACCACCGTGAGTTACGCCCGCGCCTCCAAGGCGGAGCCTGCCACGCTGCCAGCCGCGCTGATGGTGATCCTGCTGGCTTCGGGTGTCGTGTTCGGACGGGTACTGGTGGAGATGGCGGTGATCTCGCGCGAGTTGCTGCACGCCGCGCTGATTCCGGTGCTGATCCTGGCGGCACTGTTGTTCGCGCTCGCCGGAATCGCCTGGTTCCGGCAAATGAAGCAGTCCGCGATTCCGAAGCCGGAAAACCCGGCCGAGCTCAAGCCCGCGCTCCTGTTCGCGGCGGGATACGCCGTCGTTCTGGCCGCGGCGGCGGCCACGCGGCACTACTTCGGCGAAGGCGCGCTGTTCTTCGTCGCCGCGATTTCCGGCCTCACCGACGTGGACGCGATCACGCTCTCCACTGCCAACCTGGTGAGCGGCGGCACGTTGAGCGCGACCACCGGCTGGAAGCTGGTGATCACGGCCGTGCTCTCGAACCTGGTGTTCAAGGCCGCGGTGGTGGCCTGGATCGGACATGCGTCCCTGTTTCGCTGGGTCGCCGCGTCCTACCTCGTCGTGTTCGCCGCCGGACTTGTGTTGCTGTGGCTGTGGTAGCAAACGCTAATTGGTCCGCTTCGCGACGTACGTTCCATTCGGCTGGTGGAAGATCAGCTCGCCGGACTCCTGGCGGAACTCGACGTTGTAGCCGGTAAGCCCAGGAACCTGGAATCGCGTTCCCGAAACCGGTTTCAACTCGTACGGCGGCTGGCCGGGCATCAACAGCGTCAGCGCCGAATCGCTCTTCAGGCTCACCGTGACCGTCTGCGGACCCAGCGCGTACGATCCAGTAAACGGCTGCAGGAACGTGCGCTCCCGCATGGATGCGCCGGCAAGCCGCGCGAACGCGATCTCCTTCACGCTGCTTTCAAAGGGCAGCGTCAGCCCGGCGATATCGCCCTGCAGGCTGGTTTGGAACTGCACCTTGGATCGCGCCAGCACGCGCGAGTTCTCGCCGATTTCGAAAATGTCGTAATGGAAGTGCGCCAGCGGCGCGGTGAAGCCGTTGAAGGTGAACGTAAGCCCGTTGTTCTCCCTGCCGATGCGAACGATGCCGTAGGCCGGATGCTCATACTCGCCGGCGTACTCGGCCAGGTCATGCGAAGGCTGCGTTCCCGCCCGCTTCGCGGTGTAGCCTTTTTCGCGAGCCGCGGCCTCGGAGGCGCGCTGCAGCTTCTCGTCCGCCTGCATGCGCGCGGTCCAGTCCACCGGTTCGGCGCCCAGCAGCAGATCCCACACGCGGTAGGCGAGCACGGCGGGCAGATTGCTCCCGTTCATGTTGGTGAGCACCACCAGCCCGGCGTTCTCCTGGGGCAGCATGGCAATCAGCGCGCTGAAGCCGTCGATATTGCCGCCATGCTGCACCAGCTTGCGCCCGCGGTAGCTTCCGATCATCAGCCCCATTCCGTAGCTCTGGTGCCCGGTCTCCTTCCACCGGGGCGGGCCCGGCACCACCATCTGCGGCGTGGTCATCTGCTGGACCGTCGCTCCGGACAGGATCCGCGCGCCCTCGTGCTTGCCATCATTCAGATACATGGCCACGTACCGGATCATGTCCTCGACGTTCGAGTTGATGCTGCCGGCGGGACCGATCTCGTCAATCACGCGGAAATCCGTCAGCTCCACCTGATCGCGGACGCGGCGATAGGGGAGGGCGAAGTCCGGCGCTTTCCGCGAATCGCTTACAGCGAAGTTGGACGACTTCATTCCCAGGGGCGCGAACAGCCGCCGGCGCACCAGGTCCTCCCACGTTGATCCCGCCACCTTGCCCGCCAGATAACCCGCCGTGACGAACATCAGGTTCTGATATTGATAGGCGGCGCGGAACTCCCGGCTGGGCTCCAGATAGCGCAGCCGCTCCACCATCTGCTCGCGGGTGAGCGGCGAGTTGTACCACACCGAATCGTGGCGAGGGAGGCCGGAGCGGTGGGTCACCAGATCGCGCGGCGTCATCTGCTCACTGGCGAAGCGGTCGTGGAGGCGGAAGCCGGGGAGGTATTCGCGAACCGGCTTGTCCCAATCAAGCTTGCCTTCATCCGCCAGAACGCCGAGCGACGCCACGGTGAAAGACTTGGTGACGGAGCCGATGGCGAAAACGGTCTGGGGCGTCACTGGAAGGCTCTTGGACGTGTCGCGCGTTCCGTAGCCTTTCGACAGGATGACTTTGCCGTCCTTCACCACGGCGATCGCCGCTCCCGGCACGCGCCAGTCCTTCATCGCTTGCGCGGCGAATTCGTCGAATCCGGTGAGCTGCTGCGCCGGAAGCAGCGAGGCGGTGAGAAGGAATGCAGTGGCAAGTCGAATCACGGTGTGGTCCTTTGGGTGAAATACTACGCCTTGCGGCGCGCGATCAGCAAGGTCAGATCGTCGGCGAGCGGCGCGCCCTTGGTGAAGGCGTTCACAGCGGCGCTGATCTCGGCGATCAGCTCGGCGACATCCTGCCGGGGACGGGCCGCGACAAACGCGCCCAGGCGATCCTCTCCGAACTCCTCACCCTCCGGGCTGGCCGCCTCGGTCACCCCGTCGCTGTAGAACACGATGGAATCGCCCGGCTCCACCTGCACGTTCACCTCGCGGTAGCGGGCGATGGGCAGGATGCCCAGCACCGGACCGCCCTGGTCCAACTGCTCGACGCCGCCCGCGGCGCGGACCAGCAGCGGCGGATTGTGACCCGCGTTCACGTACGTCAGCGCGCCGGTCGCCGGATCGAGAACGGCGATGAAGAACGTAATGAAGCGGTTGTCGGGCGTGTCGGCGCAAATGGCTTTGTTCAGCCGCGTTACCTTGTTCATGAGATCCGCGGCTTCCTCGAACAATACGTGACATCGCGCGCGCAGGCTGGTCATCAGCAGCGCGGCCGGCAGACCCTTGCCGGCCACGTCGGCGACAATCAGGCCCACGCGCCCGTCCGGATAGGTGAAGAAATCGTAGTAGTCGCCGCCCACGGCCCGGCTGGGGACGTTGAACCCCGCCAGGTTCACGCCCGCCACGTTGGGAGCGGTCTTGGGCAGCAGCCCGCGCTGGATCTCGGCGGCCTGGCCCAGCTCCTTTTGAATAATCATGTCCTGGCGTTCGACTTCCACCAGGCGCGCATGCTCGATGCGGATGGCGGCGACATTCGCCATCACCGTTAACAGGTTCAGATCCTCTCGCGTGAACTCGCGGATCAGGTGAGGCGAATCCAGGTAAATCAAGCCGATCACCTGCTCGTTGGTTTGCAGCGGCACCGCCATCATGCTGCGAACGCGGTGGGCGACGATGCTCTCCCGGTTCTTCAGCGCCTGGTCGAGTTGCGTGTCGCGCACCAAAAGCGACGCCTTTTCCGCCAGCACGCGATCCCGCACCACGGAACTGATGCGGAAGCCGTCGCCGCGGGCGGCTTTCACCACCAGATCCTCGCCCTCCAGCGTCATCACGACGCCGCGGCCCGCCATCACCGCTTCCACGGCGAGGTCCAGAATCACTTTGAACAGGTCCTCCAGCGTCCGGTTGCGGACCAGCTCCCGCCCGGCCTGGATCAACGCCCGCATCTGCGGGCTGCCCTGCATCGCGTACGTCTTGTTGAGGTCCTTGGAATCTTCGGCGCCGAGGACGTCGGTCAGCCGTTGCACCACGGTGGCGTCCATGGGCGCCGCCACTTCCGCCGCCGCGCTTTCCACGAAGACCACGGTCTGCCGGGCGGTGGGCGCCTGCCCGAACTCGATGGTCAGATGGCCCGCCGAAATGCGATCGCCGGGCGCGAACCGGCGCGCGGAGTCCACGCGAATCCCGTTCACCAGCGTCCCGTTCTTGCTGCCCAGATCCTCCACCATCCAGCCGTTTGGGCTACGATAGATCGCCAGGTGATGACGGGAGAGCCCGGAATCGTCCGGATAGCAGAGGAAATTGACGCTGGAGCGCCCCAGTTCGTAGCGGTCCCGGTCCAGTTGCACACGGCGGGTACGGCCGTCGCCGTCATGAATCAGCAGTTCCCCCGCGGTGTTGAACTGGGCCGTTCCGGCGTGGCTGGTCACTGAAGACAAAGTGAAACTAGGTTACCCAAAAACGCGCGACAATGGGAACCCCGAAGGAAATCGTAACGGAACTGAAATTTCAGACTGGTAGCCTCTGGGTTTGGGGACTCGTACTACATGACGTATAAAGCACTTGCAATCTCATTCGCGGCGAGCCTGTTGGCCCCCGCGTGTTTCGGCCAGGGGGCCGGCATGGGCAGCATTTCGGGCTCCGTCGTGGATCCGAGCGGCGCCCTCATCGCGGGCGCCAAGGTTACGGTCAGCAACCCGCAGAGGGGCATCCACCGTTCGTTGGAAACGACGTCGGCCGGCTTGTTTTCGGCCCCCGCCCTGGTTCCGTCCGGGGGTTATGAAGTGAAAGTGAGTGCGCCTGGATTCGCCGACTTCGTCCAGGAAGGCATCGAGGTGGCCGTGGGCCAGCAGGTGGACCTGCAGGTGAAGCTGGCGCTGGCCAATACCACCACCGCGGTGGAAGTGGTGTCGGCCGTGCCGCTGGTGGACAACACCAAGACGGAGGTCTCGGAAGTGGTGGGACGCCGGCAGATCGACGACCTGCCGATCAACGGCCGGCGCGTGGACTCATTCGTGCTGCTGACGCCCGGCGTCACCAATGACGGTACGTTCGGCAACCTGAGTTTCCGGGGCCAGAACGCGGGGAATGCCTTCCTGGTGGACGGCAACGACACGACAAACAGCTTCTTTGTGGAGAACGCGGGCCGCAGCCGAATCCCCTCCCAGGTCTCGCAGGACGCCGTGCAGGAGTTTCAGGTGCTCAACTCCGGCTTCACCGCCGAGTTCGGACGCGCCTCGGGCGGCGTTGTGAATACCGTGACGCGATCGGGCAGCAATGAGCTCCACGGCACCGCCTACTGGTTCTTCCGCAATCAGGATTTCAATGCGCGGGACCGCTTCGCGTCGGTGAACCCGCCGGAGAAGCGCAATCAGTTCGGCGGATCGATCGGCGGACCCATCCAGAAAGACAAGCTGTTCTACTTCTTCAACACGGAGATCGTGCGGCGCGACTTCCCGATCGCATCCTCGCTGATCGCTCCCGGCACCACCGATGGAGCGGGAAACTTCATCGGCTGCGGCGCCCCGGCGACTCCGGCGCAGTGCGAGGCCGCCAATCAGGTGCTGGCGCGATTCCGCGAGAATCCGGTGGTGGCCCGCCAGGCAAACTCCGAGCTCTTCTTCCTGAAGATCGACTGGCGTCCCACGGATCGCAACAGCTTCAGCTTCTCCGGCAACTCGCTGCGCTTCATTTCGCCGAGCGGAATCCAGTCCGCGGCGGCGCTGAACAACGGGGGCGCGTTCGGCAATAACGGTGACGCCACCGTGCGCGCCCGCTACGGACGCTTTTCCTGGACCGCGATCCCCACTAACACGATGGTGAACGAATTCCGTTTCGGCTGGTTCAAGGACCGGCAGGCGGACCAGTTCTCCTCCGCGATCGCCACCCCCGCCTTCGGACCCATCGTGCTGCAGGTGGGCGCGGCGTCCAACCTGGGCTCCGCCGGTTTCCTGCCCCGGATCAACCCCAGCGAAAATCGTTTCCAGTTCGCCGACAACTTCTCTTATACCCGCGGCAAGCACGCCTACAAGTTCGGCTTCGACACCACCAGCACGCAGGATTACGTAGACAGCATCGGAAACCGGTTCGGAAGCTACCGCTACGCCAACGTCACCAACTTCGCGCTCGACCTGACCGGCAACACCACCGGAGCCCGCCGCTGGCAGACGTTCCAGCAGGGACTGGGCAATCCGGTGGTCGACTTCACCATCCGGGACTACCAGTTTTACGTGCAGGACCAGTGGCGCGTCACCCGCAACCTGACCCTGAACTATGGCGTTCGCTACGAGTTCTATGACCTGCCTCAGCCCTCCGTCAGCAACCCGGATTATCCCGCCACCGCGCGCATCCCCGAGTTCGGAAGGAACTGGGCGCCGCGCTTCGGATTCGCCTACTCCGCTTTCCATAATCGGACCGTTTTCCGGGGCGGCTACGGAATCTTCTACGGCCGGCTGTCGGGCGGCCTGATCAGCACTCTCCTGCTGCAGAACGGCCGGACCCAGGGCTCCATCCAGATGTTGCCGGGCGAAAGCGGCGCTCCGGTGTTCCCCAATGCGCTGCCCGCGGGGTTGGCTATCCCCTCCGGCGTGGTCGACCTGACCATGGCAGCCGGCGACCTGCGAAATCCCTACACGCAGCAGGGCACGTTCGCCATCGAGCAGCAACTCGCGAAGAAAACGTCGCTGACGGTTTCCTACATCTGGACCCGAGGCCTGCACACGCCCACGATCCGCGACAACAACATCGGCCCTCTGGGCGCGGATGTTACCTATCAGATCCGCAATGAATCGGGGCAGACGGTGGGCACATATACGACACCCACCTACCGGCTGGCCAACCGCGTGGATCCGCGCTATCGCCGCATCAACGTAGTCGACAACGGCGGACAAAGCTGGTACAACGCCATGGCCGTGCAGTTCCGCCACCGGTTCACGGGCTGGATGCAGGTGAACGCCAATTACACCTGGGGTCACGCGATCAACACGCTAGGCTCGGAAGGTACATCCGGATCGAGCAACTCCATCTTCTTCTCGACCGGACCCCGCACGGTCTTCAACGGCGATTATGCCTTCGAGAAGGGCTCCGGCGCGCTCGACCAGCGGCACCGCTTCGTCTCCAACTTCATCGCCAACCCCAAGCTGACCGATCAGAACACCTGGTTCGAGAAGTACCTGGTGGACAACTGGCAGCTTTCCGGTATCGTGACGCTGGCCAGCGCCCAGCCCGATACGGCGACCATCTTCGTCACTAATAACTTCGCGGGCTCGGCGTTCCCCACCACCTTGAACGGATTCGGCGGTTCGTTCCGAACGCCGTTCTGGCCGCTCTCGTCCCTGGATATCGACCAGATATACCGGGCGGACTTGCGCCTGTCGAAGATCCTTCCCCTGGGGGAGCGCCGCAACGTGTACCTGAACTTTGAAGTGTTCAACGTCACCAACACGCAGTCGAACACCGGCGTGTTCAACCAGGCGTATACCGCCGCGAACTTCATCCTGACTCCGACTTCGGGACTCGGCAACGGGCGATTCTCGGGTGGTTTCCCGGATGGCACGAACGCCCGGCGGGCGCAGTTCAGCGCGCGCTTCGTGTTCTGATTCCGGGTCTCCCGCAGTCTGAAAGCAGGTGGTTGCCCTAACACTGCAGCCTTCTCCGGGAGGGGAAACAGGCCATAGTTTCACCCGGCTATTATCTTCCTATGCCCTCCCGGAAGTACGATGCTGTCGCGGCAACCGTGCTCTGTGCAGTCGTGCTTCTGACCGGTTTACCCTATCTGCCTTTTCCCCTTCATGGCGATCAAGCACTGTTTCTCCAGGGCGCGAAGCAGATGGCGGAAGGCGACCGTCTTTACGTCGACTACTGGGACTTGAAGCCGCCGGGAATTTTCTTCTGGTACTCGGTCGCCGGTTCGATCTTCGGCTACTCCGAAACCGGCCTTCATGCCTTCGATCTTCTGAATACGCTTGCTGCGGCAGTCCTTGCCTTTGCCGCCGCGCGCCGGTGTGCGGCGAGTTCCTTCGCGGCTGCGGCATCTGGGGCGGTCTGCGGCGTCACTTACTTCGCGATCGCGGACGCAAGGACCCTGACACAGCCGGAAGGCGTGGTTCTCCCTGCGCTGTTGATGATGCTGATGGCGTGTTGCCGGGTTGGACCGACCGCGTGGCTGATCTCCGGGGTGGGCGGCGGAATCGCGTTCGTTTTCAAGCCGATATTTGTGGTCATCTGTGCCGGGTTGTGGTTGATCGCGGCCAGGCGGTCGGCCCGATTCATGACCGCCTGCGCCTGGATTCTAGCCGGAGCTGCAATACCGGTGCTCGCTACCGTCGTTTATTTTGGGTCACGGGCCAGCTTGGGCGCCTTGTTCTGGACGCTCTTCGTTTATCCGAGAGCGTACCTTGCGGACCAGCCGGTCGCCTGGGGCCGCGCCCCGGAATTGGTCCTCTGGATGACCGCGTCGCTGACCGGCGTGACATTGCTTGCGCTCTTGGGCGGGCACGCCGCCGTGCGCAACCGGTCTCCGCTCCTACAACCGCTTGCGTACTGGTCCCTTTCGGCTGCGGTGGTAATCCTTGTTCAGGCACGTTCGTGGTGGACGTATCATATTCTGCTCCTGGTTCCGCCTTTATCCGTGCTTGCGGGTCTTGGAATCGAGTGGCTCGTCCACAAATCCGGTGAGTTGGGATTCCGGCGGCGTGGCGCCATGCTGTTCCTTGCAATTTGCCTCGCTCACCCATGCATCCGCATCGCCCAGACCTGGGGCTTGCTCCTGGCTCATCGGGGTGCTATTGATACCCGCTCCCGGTCTAACTTCCAGGCCCGTGTGCATCCGGAATCCAGGGTCGCGTTACGGGACGTCGAAAATCTTGGCGGCTCGACACCGCTCGTGATTTTCGGCAACCCATGGTTGTACTTGCTGACGGGCCGCCGCCAAGCGATCTCGGTCTCCGGATGGTCGCCCGAAAATTGGACAGCGGAAAGATGGGGAGTGATCGTGCGAGAGATTCGGGATAAGAAGGTGGAGCAGGTCTACGTTGCAAACTCCCACGCGCCCTTTCTGGACGCTCGCGTGCGGAATCTTCTGGCAAGTTCTTATTCGGTTCAATTGCTGCGCAGCGGGCAACTGTACACGCGGAGTGCAGGCGATTGACATTCATTACTGCTCGCGGAATCACGCCGGCATCTCTTTAAGCGCGCTATGGCCTTGTATCCGCGAGCTCGCTTACCCCACCACCGCGCCTTCGCTGGCCGAGCCGACCAGCCGGACGTACTTGGAAAATACGCCGCTCGTGTACTTGGGCGGCGGTGATTTCCATTCGCTGAGCCGCGCGGAAATCTCCTCCGCCGGAACTTCCAATTCGATCCGCCGGTTTTCGATGTCCAGCAGAATGGTGTCGCCGTCGCGCACCGCGGCGATGGGACCGCCATTGGCGGCTTCCGGCGCTACGTGCCCCACCATGAACCCGCGCGTGGCGCCGGAGAACCGGCCGTCCGTGATCAGCGCCACGGTATCGGACAGACCCGCGCCCACGATCGCCCCCGTAACGCCGAGCATCTCCCGCATGCCCGGACCGCCTCGCGGCCCTTCATACCGGATTACCACGATATCGCCGGCGCCGATCGCTCCTTGCGTGACGGCCTGCATCGCGTCTTCCTCGCAATCGAATACGCGCGCCGGTCCGCGTTGGGACTTGCGCTCGATTCCCGTCACCTTGATCACGCAGCCTTCCGGCGCGAGGTTGCCCCTCAGGATCGCCAGCCCGCCGCTGTTCTTGAGCGGTTGATGCAGCGGGCGGATCACTTCCTGCCCCGGCGTCTCCCGCACGTCCGCGGCTTCTTCCGCCAGCGTGCGGCCGGTGACGGTCAGCGCCGACCCGTCGGCGAAGCCGCCCTCCACCAGCCGCCGCGCCACCACGCCGATCCCTCCCGCCTTGTCCACATCCACGGCTACGAATCTTCCGGCTGGTTTCAAGTCCACCAGCAGGGGTGTCCGTTCGCTGATCGCCTGAAAGTCGTCGATGGACAACGCGACTCCGGCTTCCCGCGCCATCGCGAGAAGATGAAGAACCGCGTTCGTCGATCCGCCGCTCGCCGCCACCGAGGCGATGGCGTTGTGGAACGCGGTCCGCGTCGCGATCGCCCGCGGCAGGCGTCCGTGCTTCATGGCATCCAGAATGATGCGCCCGCACAGCCGCGCGACATCGTCCTTGCGCGGGTCCACTTGGGGCACGGCGGCCGTGTTCAGCGGCGACAAGCCGATCAGCTCCATCACCGTGGCCATGGTGTTGGCCGTGAATTGCCCGCCGCAGGCGCCCGCTCCGGGACACGCGGCGTTCTCGATCTCCAGCAACTCCAGGTCGCTGATGCGGCCCGCGGCGTTCGCGCCCACGGCCTCGAACACGTCCTGTACCGTCAGGTCCCGCCCCTGATACCGGCCCGGCAGGATCGACCCGCCGTATAGCACCAGTCCCGGAACGTTCATCCGAAGCAGCGCCATGGCCGCGCCCGGAATCGTTTTGTCGCAGGCGACCAATGCAACCAGGCCATCGAAAAAGTAACCTCGCGCGCACAACTCGATCGAATCCGCGATCAGATCCCGCGAAACAAGCGACGCTTTCATCCCCTCGGTGCCCATCGTGACCCCGTCGGAGATCGCCACGGTGTTGAATTCCATGGGCGTGCCGCCGGCCTCCCGGATGCCCTCCTTCACGCGAGCCGCCAGTTCCCGGAGGTTGTAATTGCACGGCATGGTCTCGATCCAGGTGTTGGCGATCCCGATGATCGGCTTGCGCAAATCCTCATCGGTGAAACCGATGGCCTTCAGCATGGCGCGCGCGGGAGCCCGGTCCCGGCCTTGGGTGATGGTGGAGGAACGAAGCGGGTTCATAACCAGAGCCTGATTGTACCGGGAAGAGTTTCCTTGGTGCCGGATTCGCTTCGATCCTGACGGCTAGTTTGTGAGACGGCCGAATTACGGGGTAGAACGGATTAACAGAACCTGGCCGGATCAGTATCTCTCTGTAGCAACACTCGGAGGTGCTTGATGCGGCGAATGGCGACAGTGATCGCGATGATGGCGCTGGGAGGCGGAGCGGCCGCGCAGGATCGGCAGGCGGCGCTTCGTTACTTCCAAAAAGGGATCGACAGGTTCCACAAGCAGGAATTCGCCAGGGCCATCGAAGAGTTCAGCAAGGCCATCGAGCAGAACTCCGGATTCCCCGTTCGCGGCGGCTCCGGACTCCTGGCCGCTCCCCGTATCGCCGTCGTCGACGAGCTCAACGTCACCGCCTATTACAACCGCGGCGTCGCCAAACAGGCCATGGGCGACCTGACCGGCGCCGACCTGGACCTGTCCCGATCCATCGACATGGACCCCCGCCACGCCGACTCTTATGCCGCGCGCGGCACGGTTCGCCTTTCCCAGCGCCGCCTGATGCCCGCTCGCGAGGACTTCGACCGCGCCATCCACCTGAATCGCGATCATGTTCTCGCCCTGAACAACCGCGGCAATGTCCGCAAGGAACTTGGCGACCTCGCGGGCTCCATCCAGGATTACGCCCGGCTCATCGATCTCCAGCCCAACGCGGTCGACGCCTGGTACAACCGCGGCGCCACCCGCTACGTCGCCGGCGACTTCAAGGGAGCGCGCGAGGACTCCTCCCGCGCCATCGAATTGAATCCGGATTGCGCCGAAGCCTACGGAAACCGCGGCCTCGCGCGGCTCTACCTCAACCAGGAAGCCGAGGCCCAGAAGGACTTCGAGGAATGCCTCCGCCTGAATCCGGAGTTCGCGGTGCCGCTGGCCAACCGCATCGCCGCCGCCCGGCGCGACATGGTCCTGCGCCGCCTGGTGATTCCCTAGCTCCTACGGCTTCTTCCGCGGCGGCTTCTTCTTGAAAGCTTCGAAGATGTCGGTGATCGGGCTCTTCGGCGCCGCGGGATCCTGCGGCTTCCCGCGGATCGCATCCACAATGCCGAGGATGCCGCTCGACAGCGAATCCGGATCCTTGGCCGTCGGCAGCATTCCCTCCAGCTTCATCTGCGCCACGCGCGCCGGATCGGGAGCGAAACGGGGATTCGACAAGGTGCCGGTGATGGTCGCCGGAATCACCAGCTCGCCGTTGCGGTTGGCGAGCGCGGTGGTCAGCCACCCGCCCACCTTGTCACCGCCGGGAATCCCGCCGGTGGCGTTCACCAGGAACTCACGCGACAGCACCGCGGTCGCCCGCAGATTCAAACTCTGATCCGCGAGCCCCACCGACCCTTGCGCCGTCAGCGATCCGCCCTTGAAATCCATGCGGAGATCCTCGGTGCGAGCGAGTCCGTTGTCCATTCGCATGGCGCCGGACAACTTCAGGATGTTCGTGAAGGCGTCACCGCTCTTGCGAAAGCCCAGCATGCGCGCGATCCCGGCCAGCTCATTGGCCAGGTTCACGCCCGCCAGCCGCCCCTCGCCCATCTGAATCCTCGCGTCGCCGCTCAGGCTCGGCGCCAGGCGGTCCTTTTGTCCCACAAAACGCACGTTCAGATTTCCCGCCAGCAGGCCGTGCAGGACGTTCTGCACCGGCGTGGTCGCGCTCAGCAGCCGGTTGGCTTCCACGTTGGCGATCCGCGTGGAGATCTGATAGGCCGCCGGTGTGCGAGTCAGATCGGCGGCGATGCTCCCGGTCTGCTCGCCACCGAGAAATCCAGCCGTCACCGGATCCAACCGCAACTGACCCCCGCGCAGGGAGACCGTGGCGCGCACCGGCGCGAGCACGATCTCCTCCTGCACCAGCCGGTTTACCGTCAGCGTCCCGGAAGCGGTGATCTTCTCCAGCAGCCCGCTCGAATCCCCCGTACCCGCGCCGCTTCCCGCCAGGGCCCGCAGATCCGCGACATTCACCTCATTCGCGTTCGCCTGGAATTCGATGTTGGGGCGCTCGAAATCCCATATGGAAAAGAACCCGTTCAGATTCAGCGAGCCGATGTCCGCGCTCACGTTCTCCAGCCGGATGCGATCCGACTCAAAGGCGAGATGAGCGGCCGCGATGTTCACCGGCTTCGTCAGGCTCGGCGTGCGCAGCGACACCGACTTCACATCGCCGGATCCGGAGTATCGCGCCTTGCCCTCCTGCAACGTCAGGCGCATGTCGACGGAAAGCTGGCCGCTACCCTCCAGCCCCTCGGGCTTCACTCCGTAGGCTTCCGCGATCCGCAGCAGCTCCGCCAACTGCGCGCCGCGCGTCTGCAACTCCGCGCGAACCAAGGGCGACTTGCTGTTGTAAGCATCCACCGACGCGCGCGCCATCAACCGCGTGCTTCCCGTCTCCACCACGAAAGGCGTCGTGGAGAGGGCTCGCGGCGTCAGATCGATCACCAGCGCGCCCGCGCGAACCGCTTCCTTGAGATTCGCCGCCGTGATCTCCGCCTCTGTCGCGTGAATCCGTCCGCGGAACTCCGGCTGCTCCACGGTGCCCCCGGCGTGAATCTGCGCGTCCAGGCGTCCCTTGGCCGAGAGCCCTCGCGGCGTTTTGGCGCCGAAAAGCCCCGCCAGCCGCAGCACGTCCTCGAGCGGAGCGTTCCTGGTTTCCAGGTCCAGCGAGAGCGCCGCCGGCTTCGCCCCCGAGTCCACGGTACCCTGGCCGCTCGCCCGCAGCGCTCCCGCCTCGGCCTGCAGCGAACGGAACGTGATTAACCCGGCGGCCATGGCGGCGTCGAACTGCAACCGCAGAGGATCCTTCAGCTCTTTGGTTTCCACGCGCGCGGCGCCACGCGCCACCGTCGATTCGCCGTCGCGGTGGAACTTCGCCTGCATCGATGCCGTCATTTCCCGCGAGGGAACGCGAACCCCCAGCTCGGCCGACTGCAATCCCTCCGCCGAGACGCCGTTCGCCTTCGCCTGAATATTCTCGTACACGGTTCGATTCCCATCCCGGGTGATCGCCACCGTTCCGTCGCGGATCTCCAGCTCGCCCAGCGTCCAGTTGGAGCCGGCCCCGGAGTCCTCGCCGGTTTCGTAATTCCACCTGCCTTGCGGAGCGCGGATCAGCTCCACGGCCGGGCTGGTCAGCCGCACCGAGGACGCCTCCAACTGCTTGCGAAGCAGGGGCCAGAACCGCACGCCCACGGACATCTCGCCCGCCTTCAGAAACGGCGCCGTAGAGTCGAATCCGGCAGGCTGGCCGATCACCACATCCTGGACGCGGATGGAAAGCGGCAAGCTGCGCAGGTTCAGTTCTCCAAACGACACCGGCCGCTTCAATCGCTTCTCCAATTGCGCTTGCAGCACCCCTCGAAACTGGTTCACATCCAGCCAAAGCGGTAGGGACGCAGCTACGGCCAAAATTAGAATGAGCACCGCGGCGGCTGCTATCAGTAACGGTTTCTTGCGCATGGCGGCAACCTCCGGGAAGCGGCTCGGCGGCTTCTCCATGAGTTGGACGCTCCAGGGCGGGCGATGGCTACCGCGTTATGCGGCTTCGGCAAGCCCGGATCAAGGCCGCAGGCGAGCGAGGATCTCGGGAGGAATCTCAATCTCGTTCGCGTCCACGTGAATTACCTTGCCGTTTTTTCCGAACACCATCGGCACACCGGCTGCGCGGTGCTTTAGAACGGCGGAATAATAGGCGAGCTCCATCGCCGCCAGGATGGCCTTGCCGTCGCGAAACATTTCGTCGATGCGCTGGTTCTTGTCATCCATGCGCGGCCTCTTCCTTGATCTTATACCAGAGGCCGAAATCATCGACGTGCGCGGTTTCCTCGAAGAAGCCGTGTGCGACGCTGGTCCGATTGCCGTGCGTATTGTCCAGCATGGTCCAGGTATCCGCCACAACCCGGTATAGATCGAAAAAGTTCTTAAGCCCCCGGTGATACCTCCGCCGGACATCGCCCTCGGGAACGAAATGCCCGCCCATTCGAGCCCCGGAAGCCACACGCTCCACCGCCATATCCGCGCTTTCCAGCCAGAGAAACACCAGCCGGAATCGGTAGCCCTCCGTTCGCAGCCTCCGGAGGAAGGGCGCGAGGCTCCGGCTCGCCAGGGTTGTCTCGAACGCAAAGTCGATTCCGTCGCGGGAAAGCTGCTGAACCCGCTTCAAAAGAATGCGTCCGGCGTCGATGCCGGCGCCCTGAGGATCGAACCCGGACAGGCCCTGGGCGATGACATCGGCGTTCACAAACTCACTAACCTGAAAAGTGTCGCGCAGCAGGTATGGAGCCGCGGTGGTCTTGCCCGCGCCGTTCGGACCGGCGAGCATCACTACTTGAGGCTGCTTCAATCGGTTCCCGCTTCGCCTAGCCGACGTACGCGTCGGCTTCGATCTCCACCACCATCGCCGGGTCGATCAACCCCTTCACTTCCACCATGGACGTCGCCGGGCGGATCTCGCCGAAAAACTCGCCGTGCGCCCGTCCGATTGCTTCCCATTGCGAGATGTCGGTGACGTACATCCGGGTCCGCACCACGTCTTCCAGGCGCGCTCCCGCTTTTTCCAACGCCGACTGAATATTGCGGAGGGTCTGCAACGCTTGCGCGTACGGATCCCCCCGGCCCACCAGGTTTCCCTCGGCATCGGTGGCCGTCGTTCCCGAGACCCAGACGTGAGCTCCCACGCGGACGGCGCGCGAATAGCCCACCCTGGGCTCCCACTTGGTGCCGCTGCTGATCAGGCGTCGCGACATGATCACCCCTCCGCCGGATTCTCGAGTTTCGCCAGGTAGTACAGCGGCAGTGGCGCGAAATCCGGACAGTTGGGCGATGGCTGCCAGACGATGATCGCCAAGCCCACCACTTCCGCGCCCCGCTCCTCGATCATGCGCTTCAACTCGGTCAGCTTCTTGCCCGTGCGCAGGACGTCGTCCACCAGCAGGATCTTCTCGCCCGGATGCGGTTCCAGACCGGGCCGGAAGTGCTGCGGTTCGGTTTCATTCTCGCGCTCGGCCCAATACACCTGCTTGGCGCGCAAGGCTTCGCAGATGCCGTATGCCACCGGAAGGCCCCCGGTGGCGGGGGCGACAATCGAGAGCTCGGAGATCATCGCCCGCAGTTCCGTGTTGGTTCGCAGCTTGCGCGTCAGCCCGACGCTCAGGATCCGGGCGTACTGGTAATAGCGCATGGTGGCGGCGACCTCGACAAACGTGTCGCCCCACATGCCGACGGGTTCCACCCGCCCTTTCTGCAGTCCGCCGGTCTTGCGGAGAATGTCGATTACGTCTTCTTGTGTGGGAACCAGTTGCATGTTGGTTAGTGAGCTCCTCGGCCGGTAAGCACGTGGGGAATCGTCTTCAACAGGATCGCCCAATCGAGAGCCAGCGACCAGTTGTCGATATACTGCATGTCCATTTTCATCCAGGTTTCAAAATCCAGCGAGTCACGGCCGGAGATCGCCCACAGGCAGGTAAGCCCCGGGCGCATCCGCAGCCGCCGCCGCTGCCAGGTCTGATACCGGTCCACTTCTTCCGGGATCGCCGGACGCGGCCCCACCAGCGACATATCGCCCTTCAGCACATTCCAGAGCTGCGGCCACTCATCCACGGAAAACTTGCGCAACCATTTTCCCACGCGCGTCAGCCGGGGATCGTCCGGAATCTTGAACACTACCTCATCCTTGGTGTTCAAGTGCGCCACCTCCGCCTTCCGCTGCTCCGCGTCCAGGCACATCGATCGGAACTTATACACCACGAATTTCCGCCCGTTCAAGCCGCAGCGGATCTGCCGGAAAATGGCCGGACCGGCGGAGGTCAGCCGGATCAGCACCGCGGTGAGAGCCATCACCGGGCTTAGGACGATCAACGCCGTGCCCGCGATCAGCACGTCCAGCGTGCGCTTCAGAAACAATTTCAGCGCATCGTGCGGCGTCGCCGAAAACGTCAGCAGCGGCTGCGATCCCAAACGCTCCAGGTACACCTCGCTGTTCACGCGCGGGAAAAAATCCACGGCGACGTGGGTGCGAACGCCTTCTTCGTCGCACAGCAGAAAGATTTCATCCAGTTCGGCGAGCTTTCGGCCGTCGACCGCGAACACCACCTCGTCGATCACGTACCGCCGCAGCAGGCTGTTCAGCGAATCGAGGGGGTAAACCGGGTACGCCTTGGAGAGGACCACTTCCGCCGGCGCGCCCCCGGTCTCGGAAAGAAACCCAAGCAGTTCCACGCCGTAGGCCGACGACTGCTCCAGATGCCGCGCGACGCGCAGGGCGTTCTCGTTCAGACCGGCGACCATTACCAGATTCGGTTCATGCCGCAGAAATAGTGCGACCCGCCGCCCGTTCATGCGAAACAGGCCGATCAGCGTGACGGCGTACACCAGGAACAGGCCCAGGAAAAGGCGGCTCAAATCGAGGCGCAAAACAAACTCGAAAATGACGATCGCGACGCCGGCGATCGCCGTCTGCCGGACACCGTCGCCGAACGCCGCCAGCGGCCGCGAGGTCTCCAGCCGCTCATAAATGCCCAGCCAGTAGCCAAGCGCGGTCCAAACGGCCATCGCCCACCCGAGCAGAAGCGCTTTCACCGGCACCGTCAGGAAGAAGACGGAGCGCAAGTCCATGCGGGCGCGCGTCTGGTAGGCGGCTTCAAAGGCAAGGGCGATCAGCAGAATTTCCGCTAAGCAGAACAGCAGCTTCGTTTTGCGGTGGTGGCGGCTGAACACGTCCGCCAATTAGGATAGCAGGCGCCGGCTTAAACTGGTGCTATGTGCAGGAGCATCAAACGGTTGCGGCAACCCGCCGGACTGCCTTCCGAGGACGAGATCCGGGCCGCCGCCCGCCAGTTCGTACGCAAAATCAGCGGTTTTCAGAAGCCGTCGCGGAACCATGAAGCGGCCTTCCAGTCCGCGATCGAGGAGATCGCCGGCGCGAGCCGCAAGCTGCTGGACGCGCTGCCGCCGGCCAAAACCGCGCCCAGCCCGCCCGTGGCCGAAACTACTCCTTGATCCCCATCATGTCCAGCAGGAACGCGTAGTCGAACGCGGTTTCCTTGATGCGTTCATAGCGCCCCGACGCGCCGAAGTGTCCCGCCCCCATGTTCGTTTTCAACAACAGCTTGCCCGATCCCTTGTCCGCCACCGCGCGCATCTTGGCCACCCATTTCGCCGGTTCCCAATAAGATACCCGCGGATCGTTCAAGCCCCCCGTCACCAGCATGTTGGGATACTTCAGCTTGCCGGTGTTCTCATACGGCGAATACGACTTGATGTAGTCGTAGTACGTCTTGTCCTTCTCCGCGTTGCCCCACTCCTCGTATTCGCCCACCGTGAGCGGCAGCGTCGCGTCCAGACCGGTGTTGAGGTTGTCGACGTAGGGGACTTTGGCCACCACAGCGTGAAACAGGTCCGGACGCAACGTCACCACCGCGCCCATCAGCAGGCCGCCCGCCGAGCCGCCCATGATCGCCAGGCGATTGCTGGAGGTGTACTTGCCGGCGATCAGCGCTTCGGCGGCGGCGATGAAGTCGGTGAACGTGTTCTTCTTCTTCATCATCTTGCCGTCGTCATGCCAGAACTTGCCCAGGTCCGCGCCGCCGCGGATGTGGGCGATGGCGAAAACGAATCCGCGGTCGAGCAGGCTGAGGCGGTCGGAGGCAAAGGTCGGATCAGAGTTCAGCCCGTAGGATCCGTAGCCGTACAGCAGCGCGGGGGCCTTGCCGTTGCGCGCAAATCCTTTTTTGTAAACGAGCGAAACCGGCACTTCCACCCCGTCCGGCGCCTTCGCGAAAATGCGTTCGCTCGTGTACTGCGACGGGTCATACCCGCCCAGGACTTCCTGCCGCTTCATCAGCGTTCGCTTTTTCGTCTCCATGTCGTAGTCGTACACGGAATTCGGAGTCACCAGGGACGTGTAGCTGAAGCGCAGCGTTGTGGTGTCGTACTCGGCGCTGCCGCCCGGAACGGCGGTGTACACGGGCTCCGGGAAATCGACAAAGTGTTCCGAAGCGTCCGCCAGGCGGCGGATGCGGATCTTCGGCAACCCGTTGTCGCGCTCCACGGCCACCAGGTGATTGCGGAAGGCGTCGATGCCTTCAATGGTCACCCGGTCGCGCCCCGGAATCAGCTCCTGCCAGTTCTTCTTCGACGGATCGGCGATGGGGGCTCGCACCAGCCGGAAGTTCTTCGCGCCGTCGTTGGTGCGGATGTAGAAATACTCCCCGTTGTGCTCCACGTCGTACTCGGTGTCCTGCACGCGAGGCAGGATCGGACGGAACGGAGCGCCCGGCTCGCTTGCCCGGATGTAGCGTACTTCCGTGGTCAGGGAGCTGTTGATGTTGATCAGAATGAACTCGCGGCTGCGGGTCTTGTTCACCCCCACGGTGAAACGCTCGTCCGGCTCGTGATATACCAGCGTGTCCTTCGCCCCGCCCAACTCGTGCCGCCACACCTTGTCCGGACGCCGCGCCGCGTCGTACGTCGTGTAGAACAGCGTCTTGTTGTCGGACGCCCATTCCAGCGAGTAATACGTGTCCTTCACCCGATCCGGCAGCAGCGTGCCGGCCGCCACGTCCTTGATGTACAGCGTATAGCTCTCGTCGCCCGCCGTGTCGGTGGAGTAGGCCAGCAGCTTGTGATCCGGGCTGATTTCGAAATTTCCAAGCTGGAAATACTTCTGGCCCTCCGCCAGGATGTTGGCGTCGAGCAGGATCTCCTCGGGCGCCTCGAGCGAACCCTTCTTGCGGCAATAAATCGGGTACTGCTTGCCCTTTTCGGTCCGCGAATAATAGTAGAAGTTGTCGCGCTTCACCGGAACGCTGAGGTCCGTTTCCTTGATCCGGCCGAGGATCTCGGCATACAGCTTGGACTGCAGCGCGTCGGTATGCTTCATCGAGGCCGCGGTGTATGTATTCTCGGCCTCCAGGTACCTGATGGTGTCCGGATCGTCGCGATCGCGCAGCCAGAAGTAGTTGTCCACGCGCTTGTCGCCGTGGTGCTCCATGACTTTCGGAACGATCTTGGCCGCCGGCGGCTTGGAATCGGATTCGGCTGCAAGCGTAAGCTGGCTCATTGCAAGCAAAAGTAAGTAGACCTTTCTCATACCAATACAACTGACGTGCGGAGCATCTATTGGATACCCCATTTCTTCTTGGCGGGCTCGATGATCCGCTTCCGGGTTTGCTCCGCCTGGGCATCCGGAGGGGGCGGGTTCAAAACCTGGTTCAGAAACTCCAGGCCCTCGCGGAGGCGCGGGCCCAGCGATCTGCCCACATGATCGGCCTTGTGCACGGAATGGTACTCGTGCCGCACGCCGCCATCCCACAGGATGCGGTGCAGAAACTCGGCGCCGTCATGCAGCAGGAACATGTCCTCATTGCCGCACTCGAGGTAGATCTGAAGCCCGGCGTCGATCAGCCTCCCGGGATTGGCGTGGGCGATGGATGCGGGGTTATTCTGCTCCCAAAAAGTTGCATTCACCGGTTTCCCGAAGGCCGCCTCGAACAGGCTGTCCTCGCGCCAGAAGCGATGCCGCGGTTTCATGTCGCTCCACTTCAGAATGGGCTCGATCCCCGGCTCCCAGGCGATCACCGCGCCGAACTGCCTGGGGAATTTGAACGCCATGCGCAGGCTCCCCATGCCGCCCATGGACACGCCGCCGATAAAGTTTTTCTTGGCCTCGGGCGACGCGTTGTATAGCTTCTGCAGCATCGCGCGGAACGGCCCGGTAATCAGGGTCTCCCACTTCTCCGACCCGTCCTGGAAATCCATATAGAAGCAGCGCGGGGTCACCGAAGGCGTGGCCACGATCATTTTCGGGAGCTTCCCCGAGCTCCACAGCTCCTCGAGTATCGGCTGGATCTGCGCCAGCGCCCGCCGATCGCCTCCGCCGCCGTGCAAGTACAGCAACAACGGCAAGGGTTGGCCTTCCTGATGCCCCTCCGGAAGCAGCACCGCGTATGGGACCGGCCTCGGCGCCATCGGCGAAAGGAACTCCGCCAGCTTGAGCTCCGCGCCCAGCCCCGGGAGCGCGAACACGACGGCGAGTAACGCGGTCTTCATACTCGACTCAGTATATAGGGTGACAACCGCGGTTTTCGCGCGTCCAAGCCGCGATGCTTATTTCCAGAAGAACCATGATGGCCTCGTTTGGAGCGGCGGGTGTCGCCGCGGCGCAGGGCGGCGCTCCCGATCGCCCCGCGGTCCGCCGCGGCCACGCGCTGGCTTACCACGCGGGGCGGAAGGAAGTAATGCTGTTCGGCGGCGAGGTCGCGATGCCGCAGGCGCGGGAGTCCGAACTGTGGGGCCTTCGCCGCGGAAAATGGTCCCTGGTCAATCGAACCGGCCCGTCTCCTCGCACCCTCGGCGGCTTTGTCTATGATGCGCGCCGCGACAGGCTGGTGGTGTTCGCCGGCCTGGGCGGAAACAACAACCGCTACGCCGACACCTGGGAATGGAACGGGTCGGCCTGGGAGGAACGCTTTTTTAATGGCCCGCCCGCCGGCCCTCGCGATCATATGGTGATGTCCTACGACGAAAAACGGGCCACCAGCGTCGTCTACGGCGGGGCGGTCCTGATCAACGACATCCAGTGGAAGCTCGATACGTGGGAATACGACGGCACGGCGTGGTCGAAACGCGACGGCCCCACCCCCGGCGCCCGCGCGCACCACGCCATGGCCTACGATTCCGCCCGCAACGTCACATTGCTGTATGGCGGTTTCGACGACAAGAACCGCTACGAACCTTCCCTCTGGCAGTGGGACGGGACGTCCTGGAAGCTCCTCTCCACCGAGGGTCCGGGAGTGCGAGCCCGTCATCGCATGGCCTTCGACGCGGCACGCGGCGAAATGGTGCTCTACGGCGGCGATACCGGAAACCCCCGCCGCGGCCAATTCCTCATCCAGGGCGATACCTGGACTTGGGACGGCGCCCGCTGGACCGAGCGCAAGGTGGAGGGGCCCGGCCCCCGCTTCATGCACGCCATGATTTATGACGCGGATCGTAAAGTGGTGGTCCTGCACGGCGGAACGTTCAACGCCAAGCAAGACGACACCTGGGAATGGGACGGAAAGGCCTGGAAACCCGTCGCCTGACCCCAAACCTGTGCGGTCCCGCACACACCCTGGCCCGGCTGGGAAACGGTCCACGATACTAGCGCCGTCCACCTACGAGCCCGTCGCGCCTCCCTTTGCGGGCGCGGCTGTTCGCCCCGGAGGACCATGTATCACCACGTCAAACAACTGATGTACACCGTTCGCATCGGCGAGCCCGATCCGCGCTTCGGCAACATGTTGCTGGAGCAGTTCGGAGGCGCCAACGGAGAGTTGGCCGCCGCCATGCAATATTCCATCCAAGGCCTCAACTGCGATGATCCCGAACGCAAGGACCTGCTGATGGACATCGGCACCGAGGAGTTGAGCCACCTGGAAGTAGTGGGCACTCTCGCACGCATGCATCTGAAGCCCTGCAAGAGCGATCGCCAGGCCGCCGAATCCGATCCCCTGATCGCCATCGCGGGCGGCGGCGGGGTCGCTCTGCACAACTCCCAGGGTAATCCCTGGACCGCCGACTATCTGAAAATCACCGGCGAGCTCGACGTCGACCTGCGCAGTAACATCGCCGCCGAGGCCCGCGCCAAGATCGTCTACGAACGTCTCATCGACTTCACCGACGACGCCGGCACCATCGACGCCCTCCAGTTTCTAATGAGCCGCGAGATCACTCATATGAAGGCGTTCTCCGCCGCCCTGGAAAGCCTCGGCAAACCGGCGTTCTCCATCGGCCGGATCCCGCCGACGCCTCGCCTCGTCGACCAGTATTTCAACGACTCCACCGGTCTCGGCGATCGCGGCGAACCCGATGTTCGCGGACCCTGGAATGAAGGCGGCGACTGGGAACTCGTCACCGCGCCGGCTTTCCAGGAGTTCCTCTCCCAGGAACGCGGCACCCGCGAGCCTCGCGAATCCAGGAGCGGTAACGTCTCCAGCCAGTCCAACGGCGGCAGCAAACGAGCCGCGAAACGCGCCCCCGCCAGGAAGACGCGTTCCTGACCACTCACTTTCTTTTTACGGAGGAAATTATCCATGACCCAACTACGCGAATTGATCATTGACGAAATGCGCGACATCCTTCACGCGGAAGGCCAGTTGCTAAATGCGCTGCCCAAGATGGCGCAGGCCGCCAACCACCCCAAGCTTCGCGAGGCTTTCGAGAAACATCTGACCCAGACTCAGATGCAGATCGAACGCCTGAAGGAAGCCCTGGAGATGCTCGGCGGCGAGACCCAGCCCAAGGAATGCCCCGGCATGATGGGCCTTATCGAGGAAGGCCAGGAGGCCATCAAGGAAGGTAAGGAAAAGGATCCGATCGCCTCCGACCTCGGACTCATCGCCGCGGCCCAGAAGGTGGAGCATTATGAAATCTCCGCCTACGGAACCATCCGCAGCATGGCCCGCTTGATCGGCGAGCGCGAAGTCGCCACGCTGATGTCCCATACCCTGGGCGAGGAGGAAAGCGCCGATCACCTGCTGACCGAAATCGCCAAGCCGATTCTTCAGGAAGCCGCCATGGAAGAATTCGAAATGGCCGGCGAGCGCTCCTAGCGAACCCGCTTCTGGGGAGGCCGCCCGGCGGTCTCCCCTACCATTCCCCGTTGCGCACCACCAGCGCCGAATTCTTGCTGCCAAACGCGATGCAGTTCGCCACCGCATGCCCGATCGCTGCCTTGCGCCCGGCCCGCGGAACATAATCCAGATCGCAATCCGGGTCAGGCACGTCGAGATTCGCCGTGGGCGGCAGCACGCCGTCGCGCATCGCCAGAACCGTCGCCGCCAGCCCCGCCGCGCCGCAGGCGCCCTGCGGATGCCCGATCAGGCTCTTCAGGGACGACCCTGGCACCCGGTAAGCGTGCGCCCCTAGAGCCAGCTTCATCGCCCGCGTCTCCACCCGGTCGTTCAGCTCCGTCGAAGTCCCGTGATAGTTCACATAAGCGACCTCGGTGGCCGGGATGCCCGCCTCCTCCAGCGCCAGCCCGATGGCGCGCGCCGGCTCCTCCCCGCATTCCTCCAGCCGTACCCGGTGGAATGCCTCGCAGGTGGAACCGTACCCCCGGACCTCCGCCTGAATCCGGGCGCCCCGCGCGATCGCGGCCTCCCTCTCTTCCAGCACGAAGAACCACGCCCCTTCGGCGATCACAAACCCGTCCCGGTCGCGCGAAAAGGGCCGCGAAGCCCGCGCCGGATCGCTGTTCCAGCGCGTCGACAAGATCCGCATGGCCTGGAATCCCCGCAGGATGAGCGGCGCGATCGGAGCGTCCACGCCGCCCGCCACCACGCGCTCGGCCGCGCCGAACCGGATGTTGCGATAGGCGTACCCGATCGCGTCCGTGGAAGAAGTGCAGCCCGTGGAAATCACGTGGCTGGCGCCGCGAAAACCGAACTTCATCGAAATTTCGCTCGCCAGCGTCCCGATCGTCGAAGTCGGCACCACGTATACGGAACACTGCCGCCACTTCCCGGTGTGGAACAGGCGATACTGCTCCTCGGTGAACTCCACCGCCCCGCCGCCGGAGCCCACGATCACGCCGATCCCCCGCAGCTCCCCGCGCGACATCGCCCCCGGCTCCATCCCCGCCTGCCGCAGCGCCTCCCCCACCGCGGCAATCGCCAGCGGCGTGGCCCGCGAGGTGTGAGCCATATCTTTCGGCTCCACATAATCCTCCTCGCGAAAACCTTTCACTTCCCCAGCCACTCGTACCTGCAACTCCGAGGCATCGAAGCGCGTGATCGGGCCGATGCCGCTCTGTCCGCGGCTGGTCGCATCCCAGAAATCGGACACGCCAATGCCGTTCGGGCTCACCGCGCCCATCCCGGTAATCACCACGCGTCGCATGCCTCGATTGTGGCACCTCTTTGCCCCTTCCTCCCCTCCCGGTACCGCCGTACCCCTGTGCTAGGATGAGGCAGTCTTTTCATGCAATCCGAGTGGTCGCGGCCTTCCGGCCGTCTTCTTTGGCGGGCTTTCAGCGGAATCGAGGCGGGGATCGCCGGCGGCCTGGTCATGACCGCCCTCTTCGTCCTGAATTCGCTGTGGCATGGCCGCGCCTGGTGGACCTTCCCCAATCTGATGGGTTCCACTTTCTTCGGCGACCGCTCTTTCCGGTCCGGAATGAGCTTCGATACCGTCGCCGGATTCGCCCTCACCCTGGCCATCGGCGGCTCCCTCGGCGCGCTTTTCGGCCTCGCCGCAGGCGGCAGCGCCAACCGCTGGCGCGTCCAGCTTTACGCCGTCACCCTCTCACTGCTGTGGTACTTGCTGTCTTTTGAGTGGATCTGGCCCAACATCAATTCCTGGGTCCCGGCGCGCGCGGCGCAGCCCGCCGCCGCCATCGGTCATCTTTTATTCGGCCTCTGCCTGGGCCGGATGCGGCTGCCGGACCCGCCCCCCGCTCCACCCCCTCCCGAGCCGGAAGTCGTTGCAGCGGTTGAAGAACAGAATTCTCCTGCACCGCCTCCTTCGCTTCCGCTAGAATAGGAGATTCGGAAAAACGGAACAGTTCGCCGCGATGAACATGTTCCGCCCGATGAAACCATGGGCTTCCGGGCCGCGTCAGCCGGGATTAGCCAGTGGAAAGGAACGGCCTCTAGAGGATGAAGTTCAACAGGCCCGGACGCCTGATCGCCAGTTGTGTGATCCTGCTTCCGGGAATTGTGGGGACAACCTTGCTGGCTCAGCAGCCGCAGCCCAATCCCCCGCAACAAAAAAAGCAGAGCCCGTTTGAGCAGGTGCCGCAAACCCCGGACCAGCCCAAGCCGGAGCCCCAACCTCAGAAAAAGCAAAGTCCGTTCCAAACTCCCGCCACCGCCGCGCCGGAGCCTCCCACGGGATTCGCCGACATCATCGAAGCCATCGAGTTCCGCGGCGCGCGCCGCGTCCCCCAGGACACCTTGCGAGCCATCATCTTCAGCCGCAAGGGCGACAAGTTCGACGAAGATGCGCTGCAACGCGACTTCATGGCTCTTTGGAACACCGGACGATTCGACGACATCCGCCTGGAACGCGAGCAGGGCAAGGAAGGCTGGATCCTCCGCTTCATCGTTACCGAGCGCCGCATCGTGCGTTCCATCAAATATGACGGAATGAAGTCGATCACCATCTCCGAAATCCTCGATCGCTTCAAGGACCGCAAGGTCGGCCTCTCCGTGGAATCGCAATACGATCCCAATCGCGTCCAGCGCGCCCGCCTGGTGCTGCAGGAATACCTCGCCGAGCGCGGACGCCAGTACGCCAAGGTCGAGCCCGACCTCCGCCAGATTCCACCTTCGTCGGTGGAGGTCACTTTCAAGGTCGACGAAGGCCCCAAGGTCAAGGTCGGCGCCATCAAGGTCTTGGGCAACAGCGCCTTCTCGCAGCGCGACGTCGTGCGCGCGATGCGCAACCTCCGCCCCGTCGGCATCCCCCGCTCCATCCTCCTCGAGAATCTCTTCTCCAAGACCTTCGACTCCACCAAGCTCGAAGAAGACATGTCGCGGATCCAGAACGCCTATCAGGAAAAGGGCTACTTCACCGCGAAGGTCACCGACTACAAGGTCGACTTCCGCGATGTGGGCGGCGGCGGCAAGTTCCGTATCCCCCTCTTCTATCCCAATAAGCCCGGCAAACGCGCCGACCTCACCGTCAGCGTCGATGAAGGCAGGCTCTACAAGCTCAACAAGATCAATTTCGTCGGCGTGAAACTCTTCCGCACTCCGGAATCGCTGATGAGCCCCGTGTTCCAGATGAGCGAGGGCGATATCTTCTCCACCGCCAAGCTGCGCAAGGGCTTCGACGAGCTCCGCAAGCTCTACGGCGGCTTCGGCTATATCGACTTCGTCGGCGAGCCCGGCTTCGAGCCCCTTCCCGGAACCGACAAAATCGACCTGACCATCTCGGTGGACGAAGGCAAGCAATTCTTCGTTCGCCGCATCGATTTCTCCGGCAACACCACCACCCGCGACAAGGTCATCCGCCGCGAACTGCTGATCGATGAAGGCGACGTCTTCAACACCCGGCTGTGGGAACTGTCCATCCTCCGGCTGAATCAGCTTGGCTACTTCGAAACCCTGAAGGAAAATGAATCCGCCGATATCAAGCGCGACACCCGCACCAACACCGTGGACCTCACGCTGAAGGTGAAGGAGCGCGGACGCAACTCAATCCAGTTGAACGGCGGCGTGTCGGGAATCGCCGGCAGCTTCATCGGCTTTCAGTACGCCACCAATAACTTCCTGGGCCTCGGCGAGACCCTGAGCCTGTCGGCGCAAATCGGCGATCGCGTGCGCGATGTCACTTTCTCCTTCACCGAGCCTTACTTCCTCGATAAGCCCATTCAGGTCGGCTTCACCGTCTTCCTGCAGCGCTTCAATTACGATCAGGGCCGCGAGGTCTCGCTGCTCTCCGGCCGCAACCTCCTCCCCATCTTCAATGCCATCGGCCAGCAAAACCTGCTGAATTACACCACCAACGGCCGCGGATTCACCCTCTTCGCCAACTACCCCTTGAAGCGCAGCTTCGCCCGCCTCGGCCTCAGCTACGGCTACAACACCCAGGACATCACCACGTCCACCGTGGCCAGCGATCAGTATTTCCAGTTCATCAACTTCCAGCAGGCGCTGGCCGGACCCAACCAGTTGCGCGGCATCAAGACCAGCCAGTTGATTCCCACCTACTCCTACAACACCGTGAATCACCCCATCACGCCCACGGCCGGCAAGAGCATCTTCGTCTCCACCAACTTCGCCGGCAGCTTCCTGGGCGGCAACGTGAACACTTTCGAGCCCACCGTCGATCTCAAGTACTTCCGCGCCGGATTCAAGCGCGGCCACGTGATCGGCATGCATGGCCTGGTCCGCTTCATCACCGGATATGGCGGACGCGTCGCGCCGCCCTTCAACCGCTTCTTCATGGGCGGCGAAAACGATATCCGCGGCTTCCAGATCTGGGGCATTAGCCCCGTGGCCTACGTTCCTAGTTCGTCCGTCATCCCGGTGTTGAACGCGGACGGCTCGGCCCGCACCCAGGGGGTGGTCGATTCCAACGGGCAGACCGTGCAGACCCCCGTCACCCAGACCGTGCCGATCTACCAGATCGTGTTCCCCGGCGGCGACGGCCAGGCTGTTTACAACTTCGAATACCGCATCCCCATCGTCGGCCCGGTGATCCTGGCCGCCTTCTTCGATATCGGCGCCAACCGTGTCCTGCGTCCTAACCAGCTCCAGTTGAACGAATCCCGCGTGGAGCAGTTGAATACCTCCTTCCCCGAAGCGAACTTCGACCGCCAGGCGTTGATCGCCCGCGGCACCCAGGTTTTCCGCGCCTCCACCGGGGTCGAATTGCAGGTGCTGATGCCGGTGGTGAACGCTCCCTTCCGTTTCTATTGGGCTTACAATCCCCTCCGCGCCAACGCCATCCTGCAGCCGCCCCTGGTGGCGGATCGCTCGTTCTTTCCCAACGAAGCCACCTTCCTGGGATATTTCGCCAGCTTCGGCCGCCCGCAGAGCTTCGCGGAGCGCGCCAGTACGTTCCGTTTTTCCATCGGGCGCACCTTCTAAGTTTCGT
>JAIEPW010000033.1 GCA_019748195.1 Bryobacteraceae bacterium | reverse complement strand
GACGGCATGACCACCATCACAGCGAAAGTACGCCGCCACGGCTTCTGGCCGAAGGTTCGCGAAGCGCTGCTCGGCACCGAACGCGATTTCACCGAAGGCTCCATTCCCATGGCGATCACTCTGCTCGCCATTCCGATGGTGCTCGAAATGGTGATGGAGTCCTTGTTCGCGGTAGTGGACGTCTTTTTCGTGGCCAAGCTCGGCTCCGACGCCGTCGCGGCGGTGGGGCTTACCGAATCCATCCTGACCCTGTTGTTCGCTGTCGCAATGGGCCTCAGCATGGCGACCACCGCGCTGGTGGCGCGGCGCACCGGGGAGAAGGATCCGGACGCGGCCAGCGTCGCGACCTTCCAATCCATCGTTCTCGGCGTGATCGTCGCACTCGCCGTGGGGGCGGCGGGAGTTGCCTTCGCGCCGCAGATCCTCCGTTTGATGGGCGCCACGCCGGGGATTGTCGCCACCGGGACCGGTTTCACGCAGGCGGTGCTGGGCGGATCCATCACCGTGATGCTGCTGTTCCTGATCAACGCCGCTTTCCGCGGCGCGGGAGACGCGGCCATCGCGATGCGAACGCTGTGGATCGCCAACGGCATCAATATCGTGCTGAATCCGTTTCTGATTTTCGGCATCGGCCCATTTCCCGAATTGGGAGTGACCGGGTCGGGAGTCGGCACCACCATCGGGCGGGGCTGCGGCGTGCTGTACCAGGTCTATATGCTGACGCGGGGCGGCGGCCGCCTGACTCTGCGGCGGCATCACATGAAGATCGCTCCGGACGTGATGCGCAAGCTGGTACGCCTTTCCATCGGCGGCACGCTACAGTATCTGATCGGCGTGGCGAGCTGGATCGGGCTGGTCCGCATCAACGCGCAGTTCGGCGCCGCGGCCATCGCCGGCTACACGCTGGCGATCCGCGTCATCATCTTCGCGCTACTGCCGTCCTGGGGGCTCAGCAACGCCGGAGCCACCCTGGTGGGACAGAACCTGGGCGCCGGCAAGCCGGATCGCGCGGAGAAATCGGTGTGGCTGGCAGGCGTGTTCAACATGGTGTTCCTGGGACTGGTGGGACTGCTGTTCATCGCGTTCGCCGAACCGATCATCCGCATCTTCACCGGCGACCCGGATGTGGTGCGATACGCCACGGAATGTCTGCGCATTGTCAGCTACGGTTATGTGTTCTACGCCTACGGGATGGTGATGGTGCAGGCGTTCAACGGCGCCGGCGACACCTTCACGCCCACGGTGATCAACTTCTTCTGCTATTGGATGGTGCAGATTCCCCTGGCGTACGCGCTCGCCATCCCGATGGGCATGCAGGCCACCGGAGTTTACGCGGCGATCCCCGTGGCCGAATCGCTACTGGCCGTGGTGGGCGTGCTCGCGTTCCGCCGCGGGACCTGGAAGTCGCAGAAGGTGTAGCTACTTCGGCTCCCAGGCGTCCTTGTCGAGGTTGGGGAAGGTGATGCGCACCTGACCGGGATCGATGTGATCGACGCGCGCGAAGCCTTTTTCGTCCAGCGTGCCGCTGGCGATCGTTTCATCGCCGAGAGTGATGGCATACATCTCACCGGGGACGGGATTTCCCTCCTCATCCACCAGCTTGATCTCCACCCAGCTCTTCTTCTCGCGGTTCTCTTCCTCCCGCGGATCGTGGGCCGGGGCGTCCACCTGAAGGAGCGCGGGGGGAGCAGGGGGCACTTGCGAGTGCTCCACGGGCGCCTGCGAGCCAAGCGAAATCTGCCCGGCCAGAAACTGAATCTGCCGGCTCGGCTGGAAGCGGGGATGGGACCTCACCTGCGAGACCTGCCCGGTGACCGCGTTGTCCGCATCCACGGCATCCACCGGCGCGGTAGCCGGCACCAGGGAGCCCGGCGGCACGGAAAGCGGCGCGCCCCCGGAGTTGATCAGCACCATGGCGCCCCGGATCTGAATCCCCGCGGAATTGATCGTGATGAAGTTGCCGCCCACCTTCAGGGTCAGACCCGACTGCGCGTCGAGGACGATCATGTTGCCCTTCACCAGGTAAGACTGAGTCACTTCCTCCGTGTGGTTGCCCTGGAATTGCTCGGTGACGTTCCCAGTAACCTTCATGGATCTTGTGCCCGTGATCTCGATGCTTTCCTTGCCGCCGATTTTCAGGAAATGATCCCGCGTGACCTTCTCCACGCGGTCGCGCCCGATCACGATCTGCTCGTCGCGATCCACCTTCTGGAACTTGTCGCGGATGACGCGCAGATGCCGGTCATTGCCGATCCACTCCTTGCGGTCGTGCTTGACGCGAAGATCCAGGTCCTTTTCGCCGTGCAGGAAAACCTGCTCGCTGCCTTTCTTGTCCTCGAAACGAAGTTCGTTGAATCCTTCTCCGCCAATGGAGCTTTGGGACTTGAACGTGGTCTTGGTCTTCTCGTCCGGAAGCGTGTAGGGCGGCATGTTGGCGGTGTTGTACACGGTTCCGGTGACGATGGGCCGGTCGGGATCGCCCTCGAGGAAGCTGACGACCACCTCCTGTCCGATGCGCGGAATGCTCATCTCGCCCCAGCGCGCGCCGGCCAGGCTGTGAGAGACCCGAATCCAGCAGGAGCTGTCGTTGTTGAAGGTCCCCAGGCGGTCCCAATGGAACTGGACCTTGATCCGGCCATAGCGGTCGGTGTAAATCTCCTCGCCGGATGGGCCGACGACGATGGCGGTTTGCGGCCCGTGCACGAAGGGCTTGGGGGTCACGCGAGGCGGCCGGAAGGGAACTCCCTTGCGAATGGCGGTGAATGTGTTGCTGTACTTGTGTTCGTGTTCCTTGCCGGATGCGAAGCCGCGCTGGGAGACTTCGTGGTAGACGGAGGTGGTTACCCACTTCCCGTTTTCGCTGGACTCGGGGTGATTCTGAAAGGTGAACCAATAGCCGGCGGATAGCGCGCGGGCGTCGCTTTCGCCGTAAGCCACATCCGTGCCGGCCTCGGCTTCCTGCATCCGGTTCTTGGTGAGCAGGTCCCCTCGATCGCGGTTCGGGAACTTGCCGGGGTAATCGTACATGTCGCCTTCAGCCTTCAGCGGTGCGATGGAAGGCACAGTGGACATCAGATGCAGGTTCGGAGTCTCGAAGTTAAAGTCCGATTGAGCCCACGCCTTGGTGAAAACGCTCACCTGCCGCTTCCACTGGGTGATGCCATCCTCGTCGCGGCGGTAACCGGAGCCCTGCACCGGTTCCCAGCCGATGGTCTCCTGGTAAGGATTGGCGAGAAAGGCCGCGGGATCGTCGCCCAGACGCAGCTTGTGCTTGGCATCCTGGTGCTCGAAGTAGTAGAAGATGCCTTCGTGCTCCATCAAGCGGGACGCGAAGGCGTAGTCCGTTTCGCGATACTGGACGCAATAATCCAGCGCGGCATGCGTACCGCTCAGGCTCGCGGCGCTTTCGCGGCCGGTGAGCCGTTCGAAGACCTTGGTGAGGATATCGGGAACGTTCAGTCCCTGAAAAATCGCGCAATCGGAACTTTGGGTCAGCAGCCACAGCCAGGGAACGACGTAGGCTTCGTAGACGGCCAGATCCTCGATCATTTCAGAGCGCTTGACGAAGCTGCGGACAAATCCGTTGAACGGCCGGTGGGTGACGGCCGCGCCCGCTTCGTTCAGCATCAGGAAGACCGTGACGTTCTTCCCGAGGATCTCCTGCGGGTCGATGTTGCGCCGTTCCGACAACAGTTCCAGCCGGAACTCGAACAGGTCGGACACGCTTTCGCGGCCGGAGAAGGACGCGACTACCAGGATGTTCTCTCCCAGCGGGGTGGCGATCTGGATCAGGCGGTCTTCCTGGCTTAGGGGCATGTCGGTGCACTCATATGGTCCGCTGGGGAGGGCGCCATCCCCGCGTGCGGTAGTCGCGGATCGCCTGGCGGCCGGCCGGGCTGGCGACCAGCGCCTGGACTCTCGCGCCCGCGGCCTCTTCCCATGCCAGGTCCTCGGCGTAGTATTCACCGGCCCTGGCGTACTCGTCGGAATCGAGCATCAGGTAGCGGGCCGGGTCTGGCAGGGTATGCCAGTCGATTCCGGTGACGGTCACGCCGAGGCAGGTTTCGATTGTGTCCACGAACGCGAGGTTATGCGCGCGGCCCCAGTCCGCCATCATTTCGAGAACCAGTGGCCAGCCTTCGGCCCGGACGTCGCTGTCGGTGCTCCCGGTGGCGGTGGCTACCGAAGCGCCTTTCGTCAGGGTCGAGAAACTGTGGAAGCGGAACACGACGCCGGTCTGCCTTCCGTAGGCGCCGGAAGGATCGAAGACGCCGGTTTCCATGATGTAGCCCTTCAGGTCCAGCAGGTCGGTGCACTCGAAATTCAGAATCGGATTGCGGGCCCTGGTGAATCCCGCGGCCAGTTGCGGCCAGGCATCATCCAGGCCGGTGGGCGGGTCCTCGTTCGGCGGTCCAAACAGCGCCCATGCCACTTCACGATGCAACTGCGCGTCGCCGATGTCGCGCATCACGATGCGGCCCGTGGAGGTGAAGTCCGCGTTCATCTCGATGAGGAAGTTCTGCGCGTTGGGGCTGCCCAGTTGCAGCCCGTAGCGGATCAACAGCAGCGCCTTGGCGACGCCAACGCGCTCGGCGTACGCTTTCCGCCAGAAGAACTGCATCGCCGGATCCCGCTTCAAACCGGCATAGCGTTCGTGATGAAGCTTGAAATCCTTGCCCACGAAGGGGATGCTGAGCGGGGGGAAGTATATCTTCGCCTTGTCCAGAGCGGACAGATCGCGAACCTGGACGCCGTCGCCGAGCTTGTGATTGGTGCGCTTGCCGGTCAGGTCCTCGGAGATCGACAGAACTTCCTTCAGGATCAGCAGGTCGGGGTCGTTCTTGCCGCCGCCTCCCACCGCCTTGTCGATGGCGCCGATATAGTCGCTGCGCAGGCAGGCGTCGATGGTGTTGTCGTCGAGGAGATCCTTGTTGCCGGCGTTCGCGCCTTTCTGCGGGTTCGTGCCGATCCAGCACACGCCGGTTTTCACGGAGTAGCATTTGTCGCTGTTACTGAGGCGGAAGTGCTGACCCAAGGACCATTCGGCGAGGTGGTTGGTGAGCGAATCGCCGGCCGCCCACATCCAGTCCCAGTCGCCGACTTTGTCGAGCGGCGTCCACTCCGCGTCCTTCTCCTTCACCCGCAGCAATTTGACCACGCAACTGCGGGACGCCGTATTCCACATGTCCCATTCCGTGGTCAACTGTTTCAGCCGGACCCCGCCGGTGGTGGTCGCCTTGGTGCCGATGGCCCGCGATTCGTCATCGTTGTCCTTGTAGTTATAGGGCATCACGACGAACGGTTCGAGATAAAGATTGTGCAGCGGCCGCGCCGAAGCCATGATATCGGGGCTGGAGGCGAGGCTGGGTGCGACGCCGGCTTGCTGCTGCCAGGGATGCGCCTCGGCCGACAGCGAACGGATCTCGGCGGGCTCGCTGTCCGGGAAAAAGGCGTCACACAACTCCAGGAGCCTGGCGTCTTCGATATCCTCCAGCACCCAGATTTTCACGTGCGACATCCCGATCCGGTACTGGCCCATCCTGCGCGACTGGTTGGTCTTCCGGAACTTCCCCTGATTGAAAAGGGTTTCGTAGGTCAGCCAGTCGCCCCCGGCATTGTTCACCACGCCCGCAAGAGGGTCGCCCACCGGAACGGGCGGCGGCTGCGGTTGCCGCGCCGGACGATTGGCGACTACTGGCGTAACGCGCGGACGCGTCTGGGTAAGCAGCTTGGCGGGTTGACGCCGGGGAGGGTCCGGAACCGCCTTCATCGGCGGCGGATCCGGGGGAACGGAAGAGGAGGCCCCGGCGAGCGGATCCGGATCGGGCGGATCCGGAATCTGCGGGGGATCGAGTGGATTCAAGGGCTGCATGACGGCTATCCTTCCACCAGCTTCTGCAGTTCGCCGCGGGTGGCCGCATCGAGCTCGCCGGTCTCGGGCAATCCGTTGTCCTGCTGGAACTCGCGGATCGCCTCCGTCAACTCGCCGCTCGCTTCCCCGTCGATTGCCTGGTCGAAGTATCCCAACGCGTGCAATCGTTTCTGAACGCCGATAATCGTGTCCACCGGATCCAGATGCCCTAACTGAAGGGTGTAGACGTTGCCGTCCGCGAGCTGGACCACCGCTTCCCGCGCGTTCGGTGGAATGGGGTATTTCAGGATTCCTTCGCCGTCGGTGGTTCCGTTCCGGGTCAGCCCGTCAATGGTGATGGTGTATGCGATGTTGCGCCGCGGCTCACGATCCTTCCACAACTGAATGGTGAGGAACTCGGGAACACCTTTTCGCTTGAATACGTGTGTCTTTTCAGTGGGGCGGGGGTATTCAACGATCCGTTTGTCGGGTATGTGGACGAGATCGCCCGGCAGCAGAACGTAAGGGTCCTTCCGCAGCTTCTTCAACTCCGCGTTCTCCGCGTGGTTCCACAGAGTGTCCGGAAAGAAGCCGTATTCGAAGGCGATGCTGGCGATGCAGTCGCCCTGCTGCACCTCGTACTCCAACGGCATAGGTCAGCATCCTACCAGATCGGAGGAGGCCAGCAGGAGGGGGCGGGTATACTGGGGAGCAAAGCTTGTCTGCGCCTTCCAAGACCCTTACGCTCCGGCAGGTGTTCAGCAGCGGCGGATTACTGTCGCGCTGGCATCCCGCGTACGAGTTCCGCCCCGGCCAATTGGAGATGGCGGAAGCCGTGGAGGAGGCGATCGCCCACAAGCGCCACCTGATCGTGGAGGCGGGCACCGGGACCGGCAAGACCCTGGCATACCTGGTTCCGGCGATCCTTTCGGGCAAGCGCATCATTATCTCCACCGGCACCAAGAACCTCCAGGAGCAGCTTTTTTTCAAGGACATTCCGTTCCTGAAGCAGCACCTGGGGGAGATCCGCGTGTGCTACATGAAGGGGCGATCGAATTACCTGTGCCGGCAGAAGCTGTATGAAGCCGAGCGGGAACCGATTCTGAGCGGCCTGGAGGAGGTCAGCGATTTTCAGATCATTCGCGAGTGGGAGAAGACCACCCAGACGGGCGATCGCGGGGAAATCCGCACGCTGCCCGACACCTCCACGGCTTGGGGAAAGCTGGATGCGCGGCGCGAGCTCTGCAGCGGACAGAAGTGCCCGCAGTTCGAACGTTGCTTCGTGACGCAAATGCACCAGCGCGCGCACGAAAGCGACATCATCATTGTCAATCACCACCTGTTTTTTGCAGATCTCGCGGTGAAAGAAGACGATTTCGGTGGAATTATCCCAGAATACGCCGCCGTCATCTTCGACGAAGCGCACGAGATTGAGGATATTGCCGGGCAGTACTTCGGGATCTCGGTCTCGAGTTACCAGGTGCAGGATCTGGAGCGGGACATCGCTTCGCTGGCGCGGCGCAAGAACCTCGGATCGAGCGAGATGGACACGGCGCTCGCGACACTGCGCGACCGCTGGGAGCGGTTTTTTTCCGCCTTCGGGCAGCAGGAAGGACGCAGCGGCTTCGACGCCCACGAAGCGTTCCGGGAGAAGCATCACGAGGAATACCAGGATGCGCTGCTGACGATGGAAATCGTGCGGCTGCAACTGGAGCTGCTGCGCGACGGCGAGGATGAGGCGGCGCCGCTGGCGCGGCGCGCGGGCGAGATCGGGGCCAGGCTGAAGCTGTGGATGGATGGCGGCGACCGCCGCTACGTGTACTGGATCGAGCGGCGCGCCCGCGGCGTGTTCCTTCAGGCAACGCCCATCGACGTGTCGCAATTGCTGGAGCAGCGCCTGTTCGAGACCATCGACAGCGCGGTGCTGACCTCCGCCACGCTGGCGGTAGCCGGCAGCTTCGATTTCGTCAGCAGCCGCCTGGGCATGAGGAACGCGCGATCGCTGATGGTGCACAGCCATTTCGATTACCCATCCCAGGCGCTGCTTTACGTGCCGCAGCACTTGCCCGATCCTCGGGGACTTGCGTATACGCAACAGGCCGCGCGCGAGATCGCGCGCATTCTGGAGGCGAGCCAGGGACGCGCCTTTGTCCTTTGCACCAGCTTTCAGCAGATGCGATTGCTGCACGATGCGGTTTCCTTCGAGATCCCGTATCCGGTGCTGCTGCAGGGCACCGGGCCGAAGCAGGCGCTGCTGGAGGAGTTCCGCGAAACTCCGAACTGCGTGCTCTTCGCGACTTCGTCGTTTTGGCAAGGCGTCGATGTACAGGGCGAGCAGTTGAGCTGCGTGATCATCGACAAGCTGCCGTTCGCCGTCCCCAGCGATCCGGTGGTGAACGCTCGCGTGGAGATGATCCGGCAGGAGGGCGGGAACCCGTTCTACGACTACCAGATTCCGCAGGCCGCGATCGCGTTGAAGCAGGGCTTTGGCCGGTTGATCCGTTCCAAGCTCGATCGGGGCGTGCTCGCGCTGCTGGACAACCGGATCACCAGGCAGCGCTATGGGCAGGTGTTTTTCGACAGCCTGCCGGAGTACGGGTTTACGACGAAGTTCGAGGATGTGGAGCGGTTTTTTGCCCGCGGCGATCTATAGCTTCCCGAAGGCTTCTGAACTTCCCATCTGTCGCATAACCGTCTCGTACTTCTCACGCAGCAGTTCCGTTGCGCGAGCCGCGACAGCGGCGCACTCCTCCGCACTTAGCGGAGCAAAGTCGCGAGCCCACTCCAGCCGATCGCGGAACCCCGGGAAGCGCGGCGCCTCGCCCCATTGCCAGGAAGCGCTCCGGGCCGTTGGACTGCGTCCCAACAGATGCAAATGGACTTGCCGGTGGACGCGAGGGTCCTTGAGACCAGGAGGGTCGGCATCGTGGTGCAGTGACCAGTTGCCGGCGTCCCAATAGTTGATGCATCCGCCCGCAAGTTGCGGAAGCGTGTCCAGCATCGCGCGGGCGGCCGCAGCCACGAGAAAGGACCACAGGGCCAGTTCACGCGCGGTCAGTTCGCTCCGATCCCAGACCACGCGAGGCGGATTCACCACCAGGTGTCCGCCGTCGGAGCGATCCACCAGGACCATCGCCGGCAGGATGAGACTGCCGCCCGATGTTTCCAAGATGACTTTCGACACGGTTTCTCCCAGACCTCTTTGTGTGATCAGACGCGCCGGAGCGCGTCTATTGGATCGAGACGCGCGGCACGCCAGGAGGGTAGCATGCACGCCACGGCGCCGGCCAGGCCGAAGGCCAGCGATACGCCGGCAATGATCCAGGGATCGCGCGGATTTACCAGGAAAAGCTGGGACGCCAGAAACTGCGCTCCAGCGAGGGAAACCGCCACCCCGGCGGCAACACCGGGCAGCACCAGCGCCATCCCGCTCCGCAGGATCATGCCGGCTACGTCGCCTGGGGTCGCACCCAGGGCGATCCGCACGCCGATTTCCGCGGTTCGCGACGCCACGCCCTGGCTGAGCACGGCATACAAACCGACCAGCGCCATCGCCAGCGCGACCACGGCGAAGGCGAGATCGATGGTCGCAATCATCCGGGCGCCGCCCTGCGTTACGGGGAAGAAGCTGCTCGTTACACGGAGCGCCGGAATCTGCTCCGCCGCTTCGCTCGGCGCCGACAGGCTCGCCGCGTCGTTATCGTAAGCCGCGATTCGAGAGAAAGAACGGGAATGCCGCAGGCTGTTTTCATAGCGAACCCAGGACAAAGTGACGGGCACGTTGTTTACTTTCGGATTAACGGTCTGGATATCGACCAACTGCTCAGGCCGGGTTTGTGCTGGATGGCGCGAAACAGGCCCGCGATAACTTGTGACCAAACCATCCCCAACTCTAAAGCGCGGCATTCCCGACCGCGAGAGGCGCGATTGCCATCCTTAGGGCGGATGTTGCCAGCCTTCAGGGCACCGCCAGCCCAGCGTTGGTAAGCATCCGGGCGACCGTCGCGGTTCTCAGCCACGCCAGAAACCGGCCGGCAAGCTGAGGTTGGGATGACCGTGCGACTACTCCTCCCGCCTGGCGGATGGGTGGATGCTCCGAGGCTGGAATCTGCATCCCCTTATCCTTCAACAAGGTCCAGGCGGTAATCACCGCATCGACGTTTCCGCTTTCGAAGTACTGCATCGCCTGGCGGACGTTTTCGGCGAGCACGATTCGAGGTTGGAGTGCATCCCACAAGCCTATATTTTTCAGGTATTTCCGTGCCGCGACCCCGTAGGGAGCGTGAGCCGGATTCGGAACGGCGATCAAGCGGGCGCGCCTAAGGTCTTGGATCGTGGTGATGCCCGGCTTACCCATCCACCCCAGGCGACCCTCCGCATAGACCGTGAAGGAGCCGGCAAGAATTGCGCCGGAGTCCGCGAGTTCGCGAACAAACTGTTCGTTTGCAGAGAGATATACGTCAAACGGCGCGCCGTTTTCGATCTGCCGCTTGAGGGTCCCGGACGAACTCAACGTGAACACCACTTTGCTGCCGGTGGCTTTTTCGAAGGCCCGGGACAGCTCCGCCGTCAGCGGCGCCAGGTCCGAAGCGGCCGCGACCAAAAGCTGGGCATGGAGGGGGCACGAGATCACGATGAGGGCCGCAAGAAAGGTTGACAAAGACATACTCAGATCTCATAATGAGAATAGGCTGAATCGGCAGCCGCGATTTCCTCGCAGGAAGGTTCAAGTAACATGAGCAAAATCATCGGTATCGACCTGGGCACCACGAACTCCGTGGTGGCCGTAATGGAGGGCGGATCGCCCGTCGTGATCCCCAATCAGGAGGGCGGCCGCACCACGCCCTCGGTGGTCGGATTCGCCAAGAGCGGTGAGCGGCTGGCTGGACAAGTTGCCAAGCGTCAAGCGGTTACCAATCCTGAGAATACCATCTACTCGATCAAGCGCTTCATGGGCCGGCGCTTTGATGAAGTCAGCGAAGAGATGAAACTGGTGCCCTACAAGGTGGTGCGGGGCGACGCCGGCGATGCCCGGGTGGAAGGCGGCGGGAAGAAACTGTCGCCGCCCGAAGTGTCCGCGATGATTCTGGGCAAGCTGAAGGAAGCGGCCGAGGCCTACCTGGGTGAAAAAGTCACCAAGGCGGTGATCACGGTCCCGGCGTACTTCAACGACGCCCAGCGGCAGGCGACCAAGGATGCCGGCCAGATCGCCGGCCTGGAAGTGATGCGCATCATCAATGAGCCCACGGCGGCGGCGCTGGCTTACGGCCTGGACAAGAAGAAAGACGAGACCATCGCCGTTTACGACTTCGGCGGCGGCACCTTCGATATCTCTATCCTGGAAGTCGGCGACGGCGTGGTGGAGGTGAAGTCCACCAACGGCGACACGCACCTGGGCGGGGACAACATTGACCAGCGCATCATTGACTGGCTGATCACGGAATTCAAGAAGGATCAGGGTCTGGATCTGTCGAAGGACCAGATGGCGCTGCAGCGGCTGAAGGAGGCGGCGGAGAAGGCCAAGATCGAGCTGTCGACGCTGCTCGAAACCGAGATCAACCTGCCGTTCATCGCCGCGGACCAGGGCGTGGCCAAGCACATGACCACCAAGCTGACCCGCGCGCGGTTTGAGCAAATGGTGGCGGATATTCTGGAGCGGACGGTGGAGCCCTGCAAGAAAGCTCTATCGGACGCCGGCGTCAATCCGCAGCAGATCGACGAAGTGGTGCTGGTGGGCGGCTCCACGCGCATCCCCAAGGTGCAGGAGATTGTCCGCAATCTGTTCGGCAAGGACCCGAACCGAAGCGTGAACCCCGATGAGGTGGTGGCGGTGGGCGCGGCGGTGCAGGGCGGCGTGCTGGGCGGCGAGGTGAAGGATGTCCTGTTGCTCGACGTGACCCCGCTGTCGCTGGGCATCGAGACGCTGGGGGGGGTATTCACCAAGCTGATCGAACGCAACACCACGATTCCCACGCGCAAGAGCGAGATCTTCTCGACCGCGGCGGATTCGCAGACCTCGGTGGAGATCAAGGTTTACCAGGGCGAGCGCGCCATGGCTCGCGACAACCGCATGCTGGGCGTGTTCCAACTGATCGGGATTCCGCCGGCTCCGCGCGGCATCCCGCAAATCGAAGTGACGTTCGATATCGACGCCAACGGCATCCTGAACGTGACGGCCAAAGATAAGGCGACCAACAACGAGCAGAAGATCACGATTACGTCGTCCTCGGGCTTGTCGAAGGACGAAGTGGAGAAGATGGCCAAGGACGCCGAATCCCACGCCGCCGACGACCGCAAGCGGAAGGACGAGATCGAAGCTCGCAACCGCGCCGACGCCATGGTCTACAACATCGAGAAGATGCTGAAGGAGCATCGCTCGAAGATCTCCGATGCGGAGGCCAAGCAGGTGGAGGAAGCACTGGAAGCCACCAAGAAGTCGATGGCGGGCGGGTCGGTGGAGGACATCAACCGAGCCACCGATCAGTTGACGCAGGCCAGCCACAAGCTGGCCGAGGCGATGTACAAGTCGACCTCGGGCGGCGACGGAGCGGGTCCGCAGGCGGGGGGCACGCCGCCCGAGGGCGAAGCCAAGAAGGACGATGTGGTGGACGCTGAGTTCGTGGACGTCGACGAGAAGAAGTAAGCAGGAGCGCGGGGGCCGGGCGTCCGGCCCCTGAAAAACTGGAACTCGGCTCGCACGTGCGGATAACGGTATGGCGCAGGCGCAGGATTACTACAAGACGCTGGGTGTGGAGCGGAAAGCCACCGAGGATGACATCCGCAAGGCCTATCGCCGGCTTGCGCGCAAGTATCACCCCGACTTGAATCCCGGCGACAAGGCCGCCGAGGACCGTTTCAAGCAGGTTCAGGAAGCCTACGATATCCTCAGCGACGCCAAGAAGCGGACCATGTTCGATCAGTACGGGTTCTATTCCGAGAACGGGATGCCCGGCGGGGGCGCGCGCCCCCATGCGGGAAGCGGGTTCGGGGGGTTTGATTTTTCCGATTTCTTCGGCCGCGGCGCACAACAGCAACAGCAGCAGCCGCCGCGCGGCGGCGGCTCGAACTTCGAGGATATTTTCCAGCAGTGGTTTAACCGCCAGCCGGAGGAACAGGCTCCGGCGGAGCGCGGCAGCGATTTGGAATACGCGCTGAACATCGATTTCTGGCAGGCGATCCGCGGAACCCAGGTGCCGGTGACCATTCAACGGCAGGAATCGTGCGCCACCTGCGGCGGCACCGGGCAGGGCGGCGGAAATCGCACTGTGTGTCCGGAGTGCAATGGATCCGGCAATGTGACACAAATGGCAGGCGCGATGCGTTTCAGCCTGACCTGCCCCGGGTGCAACGGGACGGGGCAGCTTCGCAATGTCTGTCCGGCGTGCCATGGCGATGGGCGTGTCGGGCGTCCGGAGACGGTGGAAGTGCGGATTCCGGCGGGCGCGCAGCAGGGCTCGCGGCTGCGTGTCGCGGGCAAGGGCAACGCCGGTTCGGCGGGGGCGCCGCCCGGAGACCTTTACATCACCATCCGGGTGGAGCCGCATCCCTTTTTCCAGCGTGACGGCGACAACATCGAGATCCGCATTCCCGTACGCGTGGATGAGGCGGGGTTGGGGGCCAAGATTGAGGTGCCCACCATCGACGGCCGCGCCATGCTGAAGATCCCGCAGGGAACGCGCAACGGGCAGAAGTTCCGGCTGCGGGAAAAGGGCGTGTTCAATGCGCGCAAGAACACGCGCGGGGACCAGATTGTCGAAGTGTTGGTGCAGACGCCGCGGATCGAAGACGAGCGAACCAAGGAATTGCTCCGGGAGCTGGCGCAACTGCAGCCCGAGGATCCGCGGGCGGAAATCTGGACTAAGGTCTAGGGGACGGATATGCGCAAGGGGAGAAAAGCGGCGTACATGATCTCGGCGGTGGCCGAGCAGTATCAGATCCACCCCCAGACGCTGCGCCTGTATGAGCGGGAGGGTTTGCTGCTGCCCTCGCGGAGCGAAGGCAACACCCGCTTGTACACCGAGGAAGACCTGGAGCGCCTGGAAGTAATTTTGAAGCTGACGCGGGATCTGGGGGTGAACCTCGCCGGAGTCGAAATCATTCTGAACATGCGCGAGAAGATGGCGGAGATGCAGCGGCAGATGGAAGAGTTCGTGGAAACGCTGAACCAGCAGCTTGCGCAGCGTGCGACGGACTCGCGCGCGGCGGCGGCGAGCACGACTTTGATTCCTGTGATCCGTATCAATTCCATGGTCGCCTCCCGGGCAGCCTCGGAGCCGCCGCGGGGCAAGAAAAAGAGATAGGCGGGTGACGCAGAATCCCGAGCGGCAGCGGGACGCGGCGGGTGTTTTCGACCAGCAGCTTTCGAATCCACTGCGCGGTTTTCGCGCGTAAGGCAGTACCGGCGCGCAAAGTTCTAAGTACAACCCCTATCGGCGGAGCGGCTTCCTACTAATTGCGGCCGAGAGGGTTTCCACGCAAACTTAGGGACACATGAGTGCCCTGACTGCGCTATCCCAACATTTGGAGAAGCAGGCGACGTTGTCGCGCATCCCCCAACCGGCGATCCCGCAGGGAGGGGCGCCGCAGCAGCCGCCGGCCGCCAAGGTTCCCGCCGCCCCCGCGCCCTCCGCTTCGCCGGTGGTGCCCAATACGCTGGAGGAAACAGGGCTTACCGGGTCGACGGTGGAGCAGTTGATCCTGAAGATTCTGTACTTCCGGGGTGAATTGCTGGGACGGGAACTGGCGGTCGCGATGGGCTTGAAATTCTCGATCATCGATCATATCGTCGAGAACTTCAAGCGGCAGCACCTGGTGGCGGTCAAGCGGTCCTCCGGAATGGGCAACATGTCCGCTGTCCTGGTTCTGACGGAAGCCGGCCGCAGCCTGGCGCGCGAGTACATGGAGAACAACTCCTATGCGGGCCCCGCTCCGGTGCCGCTCGAGCAATACGTCCGGATGGTGCGCGTGCAGAAGCCGAAGCAGGATTGGCTGTCCTCCGCGCAGTTGCAGCAGGCCTTCAGCGGCCTGGTGGTGAGCCCGGCGTTGCTGGCGCAGATCGGCCCGGCGCTGAACGCCTCGAAATCCTTCCTGATTTACGGTCAGCCGGGAAACGGCAAGACGGCGCTCGCGGAAGCCTTGAACTATGTGGAGACGGAGCCGATCTTCATTCCGTACGCCATCGAATACCAGGGCAACATCGTCCAAATGTACGACCCGATTTATCACCAGCGGATCGAGGAGGCTACCAGCCTGCTGTCGGCGGTGTCGACCGAGATGTCCTATGACTGCCGCTGGTTCCGCTGCAAGCGGCCGTTCATCATCACCGGCGGCGAACTGTCCCTGGACATGCTGGACCTGTGTTTGAACAACGCCTCGAAAGTGTATGACGCCCCGTTCCAACTGAAAGCGAACAACGGGATCTACCTGATCGACGACTTCGGCCGGCAGAAGGCGTCGCCCGCCGAGGTGTTGAACCGCTGGATTGTGCCGATGGAGCGGCATATCGACTACCTCAGCTTCCAATCGGGCGGGAAGATGACGGTGCCGTTCGAATGCTTCCTGATTTTCTCCACCAACTTGAAGCCGCACCAGTTGGGCGATGAGGCGTTCCTGCGCCGCATCCAGTACAAGATGCTGCTGCGCAGTCCAGACCGGGCCGAGTTCATTCAGATTTTTCAGCGCTATTGCGCGGCGCGCGGCCTGCAATGTCCGCCGGAACTGCTGGACACAATGATCGACAAGTACTGGCAGGCGCGAAAGCGGCCTTTCCGCCGCTGCCACCCCCGAGACGTGATTTCGCATGCGATCGACATCCTGCATTTCGAACGCAAGCCGCTGCTGCTGGACGAAGATGTCCTCTGCCGCGCCTACGAAAGCTGCTTCGTCGACGACTCCGTAACGGAAGATTAACCCGAGCACGCTGGAGCGCAACCCTGGGAGCGGTTATCATGAGGTTTGAGCCTCTCGACGCGCGCCAGAACCCGACCGGCTCTGATCCTGATCCTGACCAATGTGATCTCGATCGCATGCCTGGTCTGGGTCTTGCATGACGCAAACCTCGCGGAGCTGAAAAACGACATACTCTCCCTGCACTGGGGCTGGCTGTTTCTGGCTTCCCTGGCCGATGTCTCGGTTTACTTCTGGCAGGCCTGGCGCTGGCGAACCGTGCTGCTCCCGGTGCAGACCGTATCCTACTGGCACGCGGTGCGGGCGATCTACGTCGGGCTTTTCGGGAATGAAGTTCTTCCCCTGCGCGCAGGGGAAGCGATCCGGCCCTACCTGCTGGCCCGGTGGGGCAGGTTCCCGCTGCCGTTGTCGATCTCCAGCGTCGTCATCGAGCGCATTTTCGACGGCATCTGGATTGTCGTCTGCATGGTGGTAGTGCTGGAACTCATCCCCTTCTCACCCAAAATGCAGTGGATCCTGGACGGCGCTTACCTTCTGGGCGGCTTGGTTCTGATCGGTACGGCGATCCTGGGAGTGCTGCTGTTTCGCCGCGAGAGCGGCCGGTGGCGATCGACGGATTCCAAGTGGAAGCGGCATTTCTGGCTGGTGGCTGACGAACTGGCCCGCATTGGCCATTCCCGATACCTGTACCTGGCCTTGGCCTTGAGCCTGGTGTACTTACTGCTGCAGGTAATCCCGATCTACGCCGTGATGCAAGGCTACGGGCTGAGCCTGGGCTGGAAGGCAGCGTTCGTCACCATGGTGCTGTTGCGGCTGGGTTCGGTGCCGCCCCAGGCGCCTGGGAACATCGGGCTGTTCCAGTTGATCGCCAAGGAGACCCTGGAGAATTTATTCGGGGTGCCGTCACCGGAGGCGGCGCGTTTCTCGCTCGTCTTATGGGGCGTGGTGACATTGCCGCTGCTGCTGGGGGGCTTCGTGGCCATGGTGGTGACCGGGGTCCGGCTGGGGCAATTGCAACGGGAAGCGGCCGCGCACATGGAAAGCGGGCTATCGCCTGACCTGTCACCAAACCCGCCGCTGAAACGCTAAGCTCTCACTAGTGGCCGCCGCCGACCAGGATACGCTTCGCAAGCTCCCATCCGTGGACGAAGTCCTGCGGGATCTGGCGGGACTGCGATGTCCTCATCCCCTGCTGGTGAGCTTGGTCCGGCGCCAGATTGACGCGGCTCGCGAGAAACTGCGAGCTACCGGCGCGGCGGGCGATATCCGGCAGGCGGTGGCGGAAGCGGTGGCGGCGCTTCGCGCCCCATCGTTGAAGAGGGTAATCAACGCGACCGGTGTCGTCCTGCACACGAACCTGGGCCGGGCGCCGCTGCCCGGCTTCTCTCCGATTTACGGGTACTCGAACCTCGAATACGGCCTGGACACGGGGCGGCGCGGCCGGCGTGACACGCACGTGAGCTCCCTGCTCGAACATCTGACAGGAAAGCCGGGTATCGCGGTGAACAATAACGCCGCGGCAACCTACCTGGTGCTGAACGAACTGGCGCCGGGCGGGGAGGTGATCGTCAGCCGGGGCGAACTCATCGAGATCGGGGATGGGTTCCGCATCCCGGACATCATGGCCCGGTCCGGAGCGGTCCTGCGGGAAGTGGGCACGACGAACAGGACCGGCATCGCCGATTACCGCAACGCGATCAGCGAACGCACGCGGCTGATCATGCGGGTGCATCCGAGCAACTTCCACATCAGCGGATTCACCGGCAAGCCGGAGCTCGCGGAGTTGGCCGCGCTGGCGCGCGAGTACCGGATTCCGTTGTACGAGGATCTGGGCAGCGGGTGCGTCGCCGACCTGCGGCCGTTCGGGATTACCGAACCGCTGGTTGCGGCGAGCCTTGAGGCGGGCGTCAACGTAGTCTCCTTCAGCGGTGACAAGCTGCTGGGCGGCCCGCAGGCGGGCCTGATCTGCGGCGATAAGGACCGGATCGAGCGCATTCGCCGCAATCCGATGTTCCGCGCGATGCGCCTGGACAAGCTGATCACGCAGGCGCTCGAAGTTACGCTGCGACACCTCCTATTCGAGGAATGGGAGGCCATCCCCGCGCTCCGGATGATCCGGACCTCCGCGGCCGAGTTGCAGGGGCGCGCTCAGCGGCTGGCCCAGCGGATTCCCGGGGCGGAGGTGATGGAAGGCGCGTCCGTGGTGGGCGGGGGCTCGACGCCGGATCAGAAGCTGCCGTCGTGGGTGGTCGCGATTCCCGGCAGCGCGGTTCGCATTGAGGCGGCGCTGCGGGGCGGCGATCCGCCGGTGATCGCCCGTATCGAAAACGACCGGTTGCTGCTGGACTTGCGCTGCGTTCCGGAATGGGAAGAAGAGGACCTGCTGGCGGCGATCAAGCGGGCAACGTGATCTTCGCCTCGCACCCGGTGACATCGGTCCGGTTGCGAAGCTCCAGCGTTCCCCCATGCGCTTCCACAATTTGGCGGCACAACACCAGGCCGATTCCCGAGCCGCCGGGCTTGGTGGTGAAGAAGGGCACGAACAGATTGGCGGTGTTCGACAGGCCCGGCCCGGTATCCCGGACCCAGATCTCGGCGGTGGAACCATTGCGATCCCAACCGACGCTGACGCTGCCCTTGGTTTCTAGCGCGGCCTCCACGGCGTTCTTGATCAGGTTGATCAGCACCTGATCCAACTGGTCGCGATCCGCCTGAACCGTTAGTTCGGGCCCTCGTTCCAGCGCGGGAGAGAGGCGGGTTTCCAGCCGCGAGACGTTCTCGATCCACGAGGCGAGGTCCAGCGGCGCGAGCTGCGGACGGGGAAGCTTGGCCAGGCGCGCGTAGGAGGTCATGAACCGGCTCAGCGATTCCGCGCGGGAGCCGATGATCTTCAGGCCGCTCTTCATGTCGTCTTCCCAGTCTTCGGGACGCGGTTGCCGCGAAACGAGGTATTCGAGGGATCCCGCGATGGACTTGATGGGGGCCAGGGAGTTGTTCAGTTCGTGTCCCAGCACGCGGACGATGCGCTGCCAGGCCTGCAGTTCCTCCTCTCGCAGCGCGCGGGTCAGGTCGGTAATCACCAGCAGGGTGTGCGGCAGACCGCCTTCGCGGAACGTGCTGCGATTAACGCCCCAGCGTCCCTTACCGCTGGCGAAGGAGCGCTGGACGGTCTGTGTTTCCTCGCCTTCCAGGCAATCGGCGAGCCCCAGGGTGGCGGCGTCCAGGTCGATGACGCGTTCGGCGGGCTGGTTCAGGATCTTCTCACCGGCGCGGTTCACGAGTTTGAGCTTGCGTTCGCCGTCGAAGGCGAAGACGGCGACATCGATTTCCTCCATCACCTTGCGGAGCAGGGTGGTGGCTTCGAGCGCGCCGAGCCGCTGCGCGCGCAGCGTGGCGCCCATGGCGTTTACCTGCTGGGTGACGTCGCCGAGCGCGTCCTCGTCCTCGGCGCCGCGGGCGCGGATGGAATAGTCGCCCTCCCGCATGGCTTCGAGCAGGTTGGCGACGGTACGCAGCGGCTGGGCAACCATTTCGCGGACGCCGGCGCCGACGCCGAGCCAGACCCCGAGGATCAGCACGGTGAGGGTCCACTGGACCTTGGGCGTGTAATCGCCGGTCCAGAGGATGATCATGGACACGAGCACGGCGGGGAAGCCGGCCGCGAGAGCGGTCAGCAGGATTCTTTGCTCGTGAACGATTCGCGGCACTTGGTAAGTTCTAAAGCCCGTATCGCTGCAGGCGGCGATACAGGGCGCTTCGGCTCAAGCCGAGCGCGGTCGCGGCGTGGCTCACGTTGCCGTTGTAGCGCGCCAGGGCTTTCTTGATCAGAAACGCCTCCACGTCCTCCAGGCTCATTTCCTCGATGCGGGTGGAACTTTGCACGCCGCTGCGCAGCGCGAGGTCGGCGGGGCGAACCAGATCGCCCTGCGCCATCAGCACGGAGCGCTCCACCACGTGATTCAACTCGCGTACGTTGCCCTGCCAGGTGTTTTCGAGAAGCGCCTGCATCGCCTGGGCGTCAAACGCGCGGAGATTCTTGCGATAGCGGCGCGCGTGGGCACTCAGGAAATGCATGGCCAGCAGCGGGATGTCCTCCCGCCGCTCGCGCAGCGGAGGCAGGTGAATTTCGATTGTGTTCAGGCGAAACAGGAGGTCCTGCCGGAAGCGCCCGTTGGCGACTTCATCGGGGATGTTGGCGTTGGTGGCCGAGATCACGCGCACGTCGACGCGGCGGGTCTTGGACGATCCGACGCGCTCCATTTCCCCGATTTCCAGCACCCGAAGCAGCTTGGACTGGAGATTCATCGGCACGTTGGCGATCTCGTCCAGGAACAGCGTGCCGCCGTCGGCGAGCTCGAAGCGGCCCACGCGGTCCATTTTGGCGTCGGTGAACGCACCCTTCACGTGCCCGAACAGTTCACTTTCGAAGACGCCTTCCGCCAGTCCGCCCGCGTTCACGGTAACCATGGGCCGGGGAGCGCGAGCGCTGATGGTGTGCAGGGTCTGCGCCACTACCTCCTTGCCGGTTCCAGGCTCGCCGGTGATCAGCACGTTTGCGTCGGACGGTCCCACGCGCGCAATCAACTGCAGTACCGGACCCATCGCCGGCGATTCGGCGATCAGCGTGGGACGGCCTTCCGTGCGGAAGAGGCGATTTTCAGCCTCCAGGCGGGCGCCGCGGCGCAGTGCCCGGCTGAGTTCCGCCTGCGTGGAGACGATCGCCATCAGGCGGGCGTTATCCCAAGGCTTCTGAATAAAGTCGCGCGCGCCGCGGCGCATCGCCTCCACGGCCACCTCGACGCTGCCCCAGGCGGTCATCACCACCACCGGCAGCATGGGGTCGATGCCCTGGATGCGGTTGAGCAGGTCCAGCCCTTCCTGGCCGGAAGTGGTGTCGCGCGTGTAGTTGAGGTCCATCAGGAGCACGTCGAAGTCGCGGGCCTCGAGCGCGGCGATGATGGCTCCCGGCGAGGTGGCAAGTTCGATCTGGTAGCCTTCGGCCTTCAACATCAGGCGGAGGGCTTCCAGCACGTCCTGCTGGTCATCGGCGATCAGAATCCGGGCGGGAGCTTGCGCCTGGCGGGCTTGTTCGGCGCTTTTCATCAGGTCTCTTCCAGCAATACTTGTCGAGCCCATCGCGGGTGCTTCTCCCTGGCAACATCGCCGCCGTTACCGCGGCGGACCGATCGAGGCCAACGGGGCAACTGGGATGCCACGATTCAAGTGTAACAAAATCTAAGGCTTAGGCGTAGGTTCAGGTGGGGCGAGTGTCCGCTTTTGGGACGACCGTTGCCCTAATCGAAATCCTTGCCCATATACAGCTCGCTGACCACATCGCGGTAATTTTCGAGCACCTTGCCGCGCCGGACCTTCATGGTAGGGGTGAGCTCGCCCGACTCGATAGTGAACTCCTTCTCCAGGATGCGGAACTTGCGGATCTGCTCGAAGGACGGGAGGGTGCGGTTGATGTCCTTCACCGCGCGGCCGACTTCGGCCACCACGGGAGTGGCGGTGACCACTTCGCCGGGAGCTTTTCCCTTCAGGCTCTCCATGCCCTTCAGCGTTTCCGCGTTGGCGAGGTTCACCGTAAACAGCGCGGTGACGTAGGGGAGCTTGTCGCCGATGAGCACCACCTGGTTGATCACCGGCTCCTTCTTGAACAGAGTCTCGATGCGCGCGGGGTAGATCTTCTTGCCGTTGGAGGAAACGATGAGCTCCTTTTTGCGCCCGGTGATGTAGTAAAAACCTTCGCCGTCCACTTCCGCGATGTCGCCGGTGTAGAGCCATCCGTCGCGGAGGACTTGCGCCGTCGCTTCAGGGTCGTTGTAGTAGCCGAGGAAGTTCGCGGGACTTCTGAGCGCCAGCTCGCCATCCTCCGTAATGCGAGCCTCGACGCCGGGGAGCAGCTTGCCGATGCTGCCGGGCTTTGGGTTGTCGATGGGATTCAGCGCCGTAACGCCGCCCTCCGTAAGGCCGTAGCCCTCGATCAGCGGCAGACCGATGGAGGCGTAGAACTCGGCGAGATCCTTGCCCAGCGGCGCGGCGCCGGAGCAGGCCATGCGAAGGCGTCCGCCCAGGCGTTCGCGGATTTTCGAGAACACGACCTTGTCGAAGAACTTGCGCGCGGTTTCCAGGTAGGGCGGGATGGTACGGCCCTGCTGCTTGCGCCGCGCCACCTCGCTGCCCACGCCGACGCCCATGTAAAACAACCGGCGTACCGCGGCGGGCTTCTTACGAATCTCGCTTTGGATGCTGGCATACACCCGCTCCCAGACGCGCGGAGGGGCGAGCAGCCAGGTTGGTTTGATGGTACGCAGCTCGTTGGGGAGCTTCATCAGGCCTTCGGAGAACCAGACGCAGGATCCATCGCGGATGGGGAGCAGTTCCACCACGACGCGCTGCGCGATGTGGGCGGAGGGGAGGAAGGCGATGATGGCTTCGTCGGGCGAAAGGGGGATCACCTGCGGGCCGTGGTCCATGTTGAAGACGAGGCCGCGATGCGTGACCAGGCCCATTTTGGGGGCGCCGGTGGCGCCGGAGGTCATGTACAGGATGGCGGGGTCGTCGGCTTTCACGCCGGCGCGGATATGATCGAAGGCTTGCGGGTTGGTGGTGAGCTCCTCGCGGCCCATGGCGCGGATCTGATCGAGGGTCAGGATGCCATCGGCTTCGCCGGTCATCAGCACCCAGCGGACATCGAGGGCGTTCTTGCCGGCGGCGTTGGCGAGGGCGGCCATGGCCTTGGGATTTTCGACCAGCAGCGTGCGGGCTCCCGAAGCGCGCAGCGTTTCCACCTGTTCCGGCAGCGGGAGGCTGGTATAGACGGCGGCGGCGATTGCGCCGGAGGACATCACGCCGAGATCGGCAAGGTAGAACTCGGCGCGGGTTTCCGATTGGAGGGCGACGACATCGCCCTTGGCGACGCCGATGACGCGGAGGCCGACCGCGATCTCGCGGACGATCTGCCGGTATTCGTTCCAGGTATAGGTGCGGTACTTGTCCTTCAATCCGGACCCGGAGGCGCCGAGGGGCTGGTGCAGCGCCGCGCGCTCGCCGTGGCGGTCCGCGGTTTGATCCAGCACCGTGAATACGGTTCGTTCAGACATTCCAAATGATCCTAACAGAGAGCCGGTTTCGGCTACTCCACCTTGACGGCGGTGCCGCTAGCGCAGACCATGAGCATGCCGCCGGAGGCGCCAAGGTTCTCGTAGTCGAGGTCGACGCCGATCACCGCGTTGGCGCCGAGCCGGGTTGCTTCCTGCGACATTTCGTGCAGCGCGATTTGCTTGGCCTTGCGCAACTCGGTTTCGTAGGCGGCGCTGCGGCCGCCGACGATGTCGCGGATACCGGCGAAGATGTCCTTGAACACGTTGGCCCCCAGGATGGCTTCGCCCGTTACCAGTCCCATGTACGCCGTAATCCGCTTGCCTTCCAGCAGGCTGGTGGTGGTGATCAACATAACTCTCTTATTGTCGGTCAGAAGCCGCGGGAAAGCACATCACCCCGGGACTCGATCAGGGTGCGAGCCCGACTGAAAACGGAGGTCAGCATGTCCAAGGTGAGGCGTCCGGTGGAGGTGTTTTGCTGGCTAGGGTGGTAGGAGGCAAGCAGGACCGGGGCGCCGGGAATGGCGTGTTCGGCCGCATGGGCGAAGGGGAAGGCGGCGCGGCCGCGGATGATGCCGCGATCCTTGAGAATGCCGAGGTACGTGTCCGAGGCCAGTTTGCCTAAGACTACAACTACACGGATGTTCTGAAGCAGATCCAACTCGCGTTCCAGGTACGGACGGCAGTTCGCGAATTCGTCCGGCAAGGGCTTATTGCCGGGAGGCGCGCAGCGTACGGAGGCGGCGATGTAGGCGTCGCGCAACCGCAGGCCGTCGCCGGCGGATACGCCGCGGGGCTGGGAGGCGAAACCGGTGTCGAACAGCGCGCGATAGAGGAAATCGCCGGAGCGATCGCCGGTGAAGATGCGGCCGGTGCGATTGGCGCCATGGGCGCCGGGCGCGAGTCCGACGATCAGCAGGCGGGCTTGCGGGTCGCCGAAGGAGGGCACGGGCAGACCCCAATAGGTCCAGTCGCGATAGGCGCGGCGCTTGTTGCGGGCCACTTCCAGGCAGTGCTCGCGCAGGCGCGGGCAGCGTTCGCAACGGATCACCTCTTCGCTCAGCAGTGCCAGCGCTCGAATCACTTGCGCATTATTGCAGCGCGCGGAGGGCGCATGCCAGAATGGACCGACGATTCCTCTCGCCATTTCATGCCCAAAGTCCTTTTCATTTTCGGGACACGGCCCGAGGCCATCAAGCTGTGTCCGCTGGTTCTCCATCTGCGGCAGCACACGGACCTGGAGGTCCGCGTCTGCGTGAGCGGGCAGCACCGCCAGATGCTGGATCAGGTGATGGAGGTATTTGGGGTGGAGGCGGATCACGACCTGGATCTGATGCTGCCGGGGCAGACGTTGTTTCAGTCCACGTCACGAATCCTGGGGGCTTTGGAGCCGATTTTTCGCGCGGAACAGCCTGACTTCGTCGTGGTCCAAGGCGACACGACCTCCACTTTGTGCGGGGCGCTGGCTGCCTTTTACGCCAATGTTCCGGTGGGACACGTGGAGGCGGGACTGCGGACCGGGGACTTGCGGCAGCCCTTTCCGGAGGAGATGAATCGAGTTCTGACGGGCCGGCTGGCCGCGCTGCATTTCGCCGCGACGCCGTGGGCCGCCGAGAACCTCCAGCGGGAAGGAGTCTGCGAGGAGCGGATCGAGGTCACCGGCAACACCGGTATCGATGCGGTGCTCCACGTGCGGGATCGCCTGGAGCGCGAGGCGGCAGAGCAGGAATGGCCCTTTCTGAAGGCCGATCGCAAGTTGATCCTGGTTACCGCGCACCGCCGCGAAAGCTTCGGCGCCGGATTTGAAAGAATCTGCCGCGCGCTGGCAGCCCTGGCTTCTCGCCCGGACGTCCAGGTGGTGTATCCGGTGCATCCCAACCCCAACGTCCAAGATCCGGTGAACCAGCTTCTGAAGGGGCATCCGAATGTGGTGCTGATGGAGCCGCTGAGCTATGTTCCGTTCGTCGATCTGATGAGGCGGGCATATCTGCTGATCACGGACTCGGGGGGCGTTCAGGAGGAGGGTCCTTCGCTGGGCAAGCCGATTCTGGTGCTGCGCGAGAAGACGGAGCGTCCGGAGGCGGTGGAGGCGGGAACGGTCCGCCTGGTGGGCACCGACGAGAATCGCATCGTGAGCGAGGCAACACGGCTGCTCGAGAATGCCGGCGAGTACGAGAAGATGGCGCGCACGCACAATCCATACGGCGACGGGACCGCGTGCGCGCGGATTGCGCGGCGCATGGAGCGTTACTTCGCCACGCTGGGGAGGAGCGGTTGACGCTGTCGATCGTCATCCCGGCTTATAACGAGGAACGGCGGCTTCCATCCACGCTGGCCACGATCCAGGCATACTTGCGATCGCGGACGCTGGGCGAGGCGGAAGTGCTGGTAGTCGACGACGGATCGCAGGACGGGACGGCCGCGCTGGTGGAACGGGCGCGGGCCGGCTTTCCGGAGTTGCGGCTGATTCGCAATCCGGGCAATCGCGGCAAGGGCTACGCGGTACGGAACGGGATGACCCAGGCTCGCGGCGAATGGCGGCTGATGACGGATGCCGACCTGTCGGCGCCGATCGAGGAACTGGACCGGCTGCTGCCGGAAGCAAGGCGATCCGGCGCCGACGTGGTGATCGGGTCGCGGGCCATCGATCGCGCCCTGGTGAGCGTGCATCAGCCGTGGGGCCGGGAAACTGCGGGGCGTTTTTTCAACGGGGTGATGCGGGCGATGACCGGCTTGCCATTCCTGGACACGCAGTGCGGATTCAAGCTGTACAGCGGGAAGGCGGCGGAAGCGATTTTTCCGCGGCAGAAGCTGGACGGGTTCAGCTTCGATGTCGAGAATCTGGTGATCGCGCAGGAGCTCGGATTCCGAACGCTGGAGGTGGCGGTTCGCTGGGCGAACGTGGAGGGCACGACGGTCAGCATGCGCCGCGGCCTGGAGAGCTTCGCGGACCTGCTCCGAATCCGCCGTTACCAGCGTCAGGGCGCGTATCAGTAGCGGCGTCCGGGAAGGCCTTCCGGATAGTCCGCATTTCGCTGGATCTGCTCGCGTGCGGACCGTTCCTTGTCTTCGGGAGTCCGGTGGTCGCCGTCATCGTAGTAGTAGTGCGAGCGGAGCCACATCTCCTCGGCGCCGGGCCGGAAGATGAACTCGCCGATCTGGCCGCCGACGTAAACGACGGCCCCGATGACCGCGATCACCACGCCGGCGACCTGCGAGACTCCGAAAGCGGGCGTGAATTCCACCACCAGTCCGGTCAGGTAGATGTCGGCGCCCACATACTGCACCGCGCCCCACCAGAACGCATGCGGATCGCCCTTGTTCGCGGCGTCGCGCAAGCTTAGCCAGGCGCCGCCCAACTGCAGCACGCCGCCGGCGATGCCGAGCTTCTTGCCGATCCCATCCAGGGCCTTCTTGGCGGCCTTCTCCGATCCGTACTTCACGGCGAACTTCTTGGCCAGATCGTCCTTGGCGAGGCCGATGCCGCCCTTGGCGACATCAGTGATGCCCTTCACCATGTCCGACCAGTCCTTGAGGTCCTTGCCTTCCTTGGTGAAGAAGTAGGCGATGGTGATGGCTCCGCCCAGCGCGCCGGCGGCATTGCCGAGCTTGCCGGGATCCAGTTTCAGGTGCTTCTGGAACAGCGCCTTGCGGGCGTCTTCCAGACCCTTGCCGTGGTCCTCGAAGTCCTTGGCGCGCTTGGCGATTTCCTCCACGTGCTTGCCCCAGGCCTCGGCAAAGCTTTTGAAGAAACCCTTGTTGACATCGCCACTGCGCTTGAACAAGCTGGCGCTGAGAAATCCGACCTTGGAAACGTCGTTGGCGCTGAACTCCGCCCGCATGGCGATGATCAGGCCGAAGTTGGCGGTGAACTTCGTCGCCAGGTCAACGAAGCGCTGGATGGTGCTGGTGATCAGCTTGCCGTCCTTGAGCTTGATGTTCAGCTTGTCGAAGTGTTCCCTGGCATCGACATTCGCCAGCGGATCGATCTCCTGCACGACGGCCCCGCAGGACGGGCACTTGCACTTGTCGCGGGCCTGGCCCCAATTGTGGGAGAAACCCTGCAGCAGCGGCTGCGCCAGGGTTTCGAACACTTCCTGGTGCTTCAAGGTGCCGGCGAACATTCCAATGGCTTCGATGAAGAAGTGGACGTGCCACCACCCGTGGAATCCAGCGGGGTCTTCCCATCCTTCCACCACGAAGTCGCACTTGAAGATCTTTTCGCGAATGGCCGGGCTGTTGACCTTCTGCCACAGGGGGAAGAGCGCCGCTTCATAAGCGTCGGACTTCTTCTTGAATTCCTTGTCGAACGTTTCGCAGGCGGTGTCCCAGACGGATTTGCCGTTGGCCAGCTTGGGCAGTCCCTTGCGGTTGTCGCCGGACGCCAGCCAGCCGTTGATCGCTTCGCGGTGCAGCCACATCACGGCATGCTCCGGGTCCTTTTCCATGAAGTGCTTCAGTTCGTCGCGCTTGTCGCGCGCGGCGGCGAGGATGTTGTCGCACTCGATGGCGTTCTTCTTGATGTCCTCGATGTCCAGCACCTCGGGATCGCTGGGCACGAAGATCTCCATGGTCTGCGCGCTGCCGTCGGGAAGCTCCTCGGCATAGATCTGCTTGACGCGATGCTTGCTGCCGACGCCGGGGGTTCCCTGCAGGCTGGCCTTCTTCTGCCGCAGCCGCGAAAGGCTGGTGTCGTAGATCAGGACACAAGAGGTTCCCTTGTCCTTGCCGGTGGCATAGGAGAACGGGAAGAATTCCACGCGTTCGATGGGCTTGCCGTCCTCGCCGCAGAAGTGCGGGAAGCCCTTCTCATCGGTCCACAGCAGACCCAGGCCGTCGAAATCGATGGTTTCGCCGAGTTCGGTGTCCAGGTAAGCGTAGTACTCCACCAGGGGCCAGCGCTCCATCACCATCAGGCGTGAGGCGCGAGCGAAAAACACCTGGGCCTTCACCGCGGAGATGGGCGTGCCGGCGCGCGGGCCTTCGCGAAACAGTTCATGCTTCGGCGGAGGCATCCAGGTCATCTCAAAGTCGACGTTCTCGAAGGTGTCGCCTTCGATATCGCCGCCGAAGGAGATGTAGAGCTGGATCCACTCCGTCTGCATGGCGTCATGAGCCGGATTGTCCGGGTCAATGGGCTGGCGGACGCCGTTCACGATCATTTCCGGGTGACGGCGGTAGAATTCGTCGTTCGCCGCCTTTACGGCAGCTTCGTTGAGCGGTCTCTTGAGCTTCGCCATCGCCTGCTACGCCTTCCCCGTGTCTTCCATGCTGACGAGGTCCTTGGGAACGGCCTTCCACTTGAACTTGCGCTTGTCGTCCGCCAGGTAACAGAGATACTCTTTGTTGCGATCCTTCAGGTAGAAGTCGAAGGCGACGTGTCCGCCGTCCCTGGCGCCCTCCTCCAGGTCATGCTCGAACCTGTAGGATCCGTCTTTGGCTTCGAGCACCAGCGGACCTTTGAACTTCTGATCGCCCACGCCGGTGAGGATCACGGCGCGGTACAAGTGGCGCTTGCTGAGCAGGTTGTAGCCTTCCTTGCCAGGAGCAACAGGATGTTTCATGGGAGTCCGCCTTAGATTCCGTGAACTTTGCGAAGCTTCTCGCGGGTGGCGTCGTCAAGCTCGCCGGTTTGCGGCAGTTTCTCGTCCGCCTGGAAGAACTTGAGGGCTTTTTCCGTTTTGGGCCCGGACAACCCGTCGACGGCGCCGACCGGGTAGCCCAAATTACGCAGCCGTCCCTGGGCGCCGGAGACGCCCTTGTCCGGAGTCTTCTTGTCGATGGGATTCAGGTGCCCGATTTGCAGGTCGAAGACATGCTCGCCCACTTTGAGCCTGCCGCTGGAGGCTCCCGCCGGGATTTCCTCTTCCAGCAGGCCCTCGCCATCGGTGGTTCCCTTGTATTTTTCCGAACCTACCGTGAGCTCGTAGGGCTTGCCGGACATCCGTTTCAACTCGTGATCTTCCACGGCGATGCGGAGCCACTGCTTCTGGATCTTCATCTGGAACTTGTGGCGGCTCTCGGTGCCTTTGTCCAGAATCTTCTGCTCCTTCTCCGGAATCTCCAGTTCATCGCCGGGATGGATGACATTCGGGTTGGGACGGAGGGTGCGGAAGGATGCGTTCTGGGGGTGGTCGTAGATGATGGACCAGTGCGGCAGCCCGTGGTCTTCGGCTATGGATGCCAGGGTGTCGCCTGGTTTTACGGTGTATTGCATGACGGGCTCCGGGATGGTTGCAAGCCTGACAGTATAAACCTGCTCGGCCTTCAACTGGAAAGGCGTGAATTCCGGGTTTGGGGGCTCACCGAGTTGGAAGGTGGCCGTCCAATTGCACTAGAATCGATATACCCACATGGATCTCTCCGCAGCCGTAGCTCAACTCGACAGCGTTCGCCGGGAAATCGGCAAGATCATCGTGGGGCAGACCGCTGTCGTGGACGGCGTCCTCACGTGCCTTTTCGCGGGCGGCCATGTGCTGCTGGAGGGTGTTCCGGGACTGGGCAAAACCACGCTGCTGCGGACGCTGTCCCGGGTGCTGCACCTGAAGTACTCGCGGATTCAGTTCACGCCGGACCTGATGCCGGCCGACATCGTCGGCGGGATGATCATCGAGAGCGACGCGACGGGGTTGAAAGCGCTGCGGTTCCAGCCGGGTCCGATCTTCGCCAACCTGATTCTGGCGGATGAGATCAACCGCGCCACGCCCAAGACGCAATCGGCGCTGCTGGAGGCGATGCAGGAGCGAACGGTGACCAGCGGCACCACCACGCACGAACTGGAGTTGCCGTTCCTGGTGATGGCCACCCAGAATCCGATCGAAATGGAAGGCACGTATCCGCTGCCGGAGGCGCAGCTCGACCGCTTCCTGATGAAGATCGTGGTGGAGTATCCGAAGCGGGAGGAATTGAACGCGATCGTGGAGCGGACCATCCAGCGCGATGAGCCCGACCTGGCGATGGTGATGGACCGGCAGCAGATTCTGGGCATGCGGGCGTTTTGCCGGCAGGTTCTGGTGGCTCCCCATGTCCGCGATTACGCGATCGACCTGGTGATGGCCACGCAGCCGGGGACGGACAGCGCACACGAGCTGGCGAACAAGTACATCCGCTATGGGAGCTCGCCGCGCGGGGCGCAATCGCTGGTGGAATGCGGGCGTGTCCTGGCGGTGATGCGCGGCCGCCGCCACTTGAGCGTGGAGGACGTGGAAACCGTGGCGACTTCGGTGCTGCGGCATCGCATCATTCTGAATTTTGACGCGCACGCCGAAGGACAGACTCCGGACACGGTGCTGCGAAAGATTATCGAAGGCGTCGCAGTCCCGCAGGCGAGCCGGTAACGCAAGGAAGCACGCAGCAAATTGGCTCAGACGCTCATCGACAATCAGATGCTGGAACGGCTGGAGCGGCTGACGCTGCGCTGGCGGAAGTCCATTCCCGGGCTGGTGGGCGGTCACAACCGTTCGCACTTCGCCGGTTCCGGGCAGGAGTTCATGGATCACCGGCACTTCCACCAGGGCGATGATGTGCGGGCGGTCAACTGGCGGGCCTATCTCCGGCTGGAGAAGCTGTTCCTGAAGATTTTCCAGTTGGAGCCGCGCATTCCGGTACGGGTGCTGCTGGACGCGAGCGCTTCCATGGAGATCGGCGAGCCATCGAAGTTCGACTACGCGCGACGGTTTGCGGCGGCGCTGAGCTATATCGGGCTGGTGCGGCTGGAGACCATCTGCCTGCAGCCGTTTCGCGACGGACTGCTGGACAACTTCATCGCGGGCGGCGGCAGGCATCGATTCTCGCCGGCGGTGGATTTCCT
>JAIEPW010000141.1 GCA_019748195.1 Bryobacteraceae bacterium | reverse complement strand
ATGGGACACCCGGTTGCCGGAAACCGGCTTCTTCCCGGTGACTTGACACACTTTCGCCATTCCGTAGCTTTCTCCTCCAGACATGATAGCGCATCCGGGCGGCCGGCGCACATAGGGGCGCCGGCAAAAACCCTCGGGGTGAACCGCTAAGGCAGTTATAATGAAGAAATTCGCTATGGGAAGCCCTACCGCGTCACCACCGTCCGCCTCCCGGGCCAAGGAATTCCGCGAACGAATGGCCGGCCGGGTGATGGTGGCCGACGGCGCCATGGGCACGCAGCTTTACGCCCGTGGCGTGTTCATCAACCGTTGCTATGACGAACTGAATCTGTCGGCCCCCGCGCTGGTGCTGGAAGTTCATCAGGAATACGTCAAGGCCGGCTCGGAGATTCTGGAAACAAACACATTCGGGGCGAACCGGTCCCGGCTGACGGCGTTCGGCATGGCGGAGCGGCTGCGCTTCATCAATCGCGCCGGGGTGCGCCTGGCGCGGGAGGCCGCCAAGGACCAGGCGTTCGTCGCCGGCGCCGTGGGGCCGCTGGGAATTCGCCTGGAACCCCTGGGCCCCACCAGCTTCGCCGAGGCTCGCGACATGTTCCGCGAGCAGATCCAGGCTCTGCACGAGGCCGGTATCGACCTGCTGACGCTCGAGACGTTCTCGAATCTCAGCGAAATCCGCGAAGCGATTCTGGCCGCCCGGGAGGTGGTGGGACCGGAAATGGTGATCATCGCGCAGGTGACGATCAACGACGACGGTTCGCTCGGCGACGGAACCGCCACCGAGATCTTCACCAAGGCGCTGGACGAACTTCCCGCCGACGTGATCGGCTTGAACTGCTCCTCCGGACCGCGGGCCATGCTGGAAGCGCTGGAACGCATGGCCGGGCATACCACCAAGCCGCTCAGCGCGATGCCCAACGCGGGCCTGCCGACCACCATCGAAGGCCGGAACATCTACCTATGCTCGCCGGAGTATATGGCGCAGTATGCGCGGCGATTCCTCCAGAACGGCGTCAAGATCGTCGGCGGGTGCTGCGGCACCACCGGCGAGCACATCAAGGCGATTCGCAGCGAGGTTCGCTCGCTGCAACCCGTGCAGCGGCCGGCGGTGACCGTGGAGGGTCCGGCCCAACAGGCGCATGCGCTCGAAAGCGTCCCGGCGGCTAAGAAGAGCAAGCTCGGCGCGAAGCTCGCGTCGGGCAAGTTCGTCACCTTCGTCGAGATCCTGCCCCCGCGCGGCGTGGATGCCTCCAAGGAAATCGAAGGCGCGCGGCTGTGCCTGAAGCATGGAATCGACTGCATCAACGTGCCGGACGGGCCCCGGGCTTCCGCCCGCTTGAGCGCGCAGGTCACGTGCCAGATTTTCCAGCAGCAGGTAGGCATTGAGGCGGTACTGCACTTCTGCTGCCGGGATCGCAACATTCTGGGGATTCAAAGCGAGTTGCTCGGCGCCCATGCGGTGGGGGTGCGCAACCTGATCTGCATCACCGGCGATCCCCCGCGCATGGGCACCTATCCGGACGCCACCGCGGTGTTTGACGTGGACGCCATCGGGCTCACCAACATTGTCAGCAACCTGAACCGCGGCCTGGACATCGGCGGCAACCCCATGGGATCGCAGACGGAACTCCTGATCGGTGTCGGCGCCAACCCCGGCGCCCTGAACCTGGATGAAGAATTGCGCCGGTTCTCCTGGAAAGTGGAAGCGGGCGCGGAGTATGTAGTCACCCAGCCCGTGTTTGACCTCGACCTTCTGGAAGCGTTTCTGAAGAAAACCGAAAAGCACAAGATCCCGTTTGTTGCCGGGATCTGGCCGCTGACCAGTTATCGCAACGCCGAATTCATGGTGAACGAACTGAGGGTGCCCGTGCCCGAACCCTTCATGGATCGCATGCGCCGCGCCGACAGCGCGGAGAAAGCGCGCCAGGAAGGTGTCGCGATTGCGCGCGAGATGGTGGAGCGGGTCCGGCCGATGGTGGCAGGCGTGCAGCTCAGCGCTCCGTTCGGGCGCTATACGATGGCGATCGAGGTGGCGGAGGTGCTGCGAGACTTGCGCGACGAGGAGAAGAATTGGCAACCGATCTGATCGAGGTGGAACCAGAGAATCCGGATGCGAACGCGATGGATCGGGCCGCCGATACGCTCCGGGCCGGGGGGGTGGTGGCCATCCCGACCGACGCGCTATATACCCTGGTGGCTGATTGCGTGAATCTCCACGCCGTCGGCCGGGTGTTCGAAGCCAAGGGACGCGAGAGCGGGCGCGCGCTGCCGCTGCTGGTGCGCGACCTGGTGATGGCGGAGGAGCTGGCCAAGGACACCAGCACGCGTTTCTTCCTGCTGGCACGCCATTTCTGGCCCGGTCCGCTGACGATCATCGTTCCCGCGGCGGCTAAGGTGCCGCTGAAGATCACCGGAAACACCGGCCGCCTGGCGATGCGGCAATCTCGCTCCAAGGTGGCGAACATGCTTCTGGACCGCCTGGGGCAGCCGCTGATCGCGACCTCCGCGAACCTCTCCGGCGAGCCCACCTGCGTTTCGGGGATCGAAGTCTTCGGCAAGATGGACGGCCGGGTGGACCTGGTGCTGGACGGCGGCCTGTGCGCCGGCCCGGGCGCGACCACCGTGGACATCACCGAACCGTATTGGAGGGTGATCAAGAGGGGCGCGATTTCGGAGAAGGACATTGCCGAAGTGTTGAAGCGATAGCCTCTTGACAGAGGCATATAGGAGAGGCATACTTATATGCATGAGGACGACGCTGATCCTGAAGAACGAACTGGTCGAACGGGCTCGCGAACTCACCGGCATTCAGGAGAAAACCGCGTTGCTGCACGCGGGATTGGAAGCGCTCATCGAACGGGAAAGCGCGAAGCGCCTGCGCAAGCTGGCGGGAACGATGCCGGATCTGGAAGCGCCACCGCGGCGGCGCGCGGCGCACCCGTCCTAGCCGACACGTCGGTCTGGATCGAATTATTCCGCTCCGGCGACCCGCGGCTGGAGGCACTGCTCGAGGAAGGCTCGGTGGTCACCCACGATTTTGTGATCGGGGAGCTTGCCTGCGGCAACCTGCGGCACCGCGGTGACACGCTGAAGTGGCTCGCGGCGCTGCCCCGCGCGCCGCGAGCCTCGGAATCCGAGGTCCACGCGTTGCTTGAAGCCTGGAAGCTGCAAGCCCGCGGGCTGGGTTGGATCGATCTGCACCTGATCGCCGCCGCGCAACTCGGCGGAGTGGAGTTGTACACTCGCGACCGCCGGTTGCGGGACGCGCTGTAGGCTACAGCGTCTCGACATCCAGGCTGCGCCACAAATACCACGACGCGTACGAGGCGTAGGGCCGCCACGGTTCCGCGAGCTTCACCATCTCCGAGGGCTTGGGCAGCGCGTCCAGGCCGTACGCCTTCTTAATTGCCGCCCGCACCCCCAGATCCCCCACCGGCAGCACGTCCGGGCGGCGGAGGGCGAACAGCAGGAACATGTGGGCGGTCCATTCGCCGATGCCCTTAACCTGGGTCAGCAGTTCGATCACTTCCGAGTCCGGAAGGCCGGACAGGGATTCGAACACGATTTCACCGTCCCGCGTTTGCCGCGCCAGGTCCCGAATGTAGCTCAATTTCTGGGGCGAAACGCCCAGGCTGCGCATCTTCTGAGGACGGAGTTTGAGAATCGAAGCGGGAGTCAGCGGGCTGGCCGCGGCGGCCAACCGGCCGAAGATCGCCCCCGCGGCCTTCCCGTGCAACTGCTGGTAAACAATCGACCGGACCAGGTTCTCGAAGGTCGGCTCGCGGAAATCCATCCGGCACGGTCCGACGGTCTCGATGATGCCGCGCAGCACCGGATCGCTTTTCTTCAAGTGCAGGACTGCCTTACGCATGGAAACCGAACCCCGCCGCAAATGCATCTACCATAATAACTATGCGCATCGCAGTTCTTCTGACCGCCGGCGTGCTCCTGGCGCAGGATCCCGTGATCAAAGTGGATGTGGACCTGGTGAATATCCTGTTCACGGTGCGCAACAAGGGAGGCGGGCTGGTTGGCAGCCTGGAGAAATCGGACTTCACGATTCTGGAGGACGGCAAGGCGCAGGAGATCCGCTACTTCACCCGGGAGACCGATCTTCCGCTGACCATCGGCCTGCTGGTGGACACCAGCATGAGCCAGGAGCGCCTGATTCCGGATGAGCGCAATGCCGCCTCCGCGTTTTTCTCGAGCGTTCTCCGGTCCAAGGACATGGCCTTTCTGATGCAGTTCGGGGCTGAAGCGGAGTTGCTGCAGGAGTCCACCAGTTCGACGCGCCAGTTGCAGAAGGCGCTAGGCGAGTTGCGGCTGAGCGTGCCCATGGGGGGCATCAACCCCGGTCCGGCGCCAACCGCGTCGAGCCGCGCTGGAACCATCCTGTTTGACGCCGTATTCCTTGCCGCCGAAGAGCTTCGCAAGGATGTGGGACGCAAGGCGATCATCATCATCAGCGACGGCGTGGATACCGGGAGCAAAACCTCGCGATCGAAGGCGATCGAGGCGGCTCATAAATCCGATGCGATCGTATATTCCATCTATTACGCCGACCCGATGTATCAACAGTTCGGCGGCGGCGACGGAGACCTGAAGCGGATGTCGGAGGACACCGGCGGGCGCGTTTTCCGCGTGGACCGCAAGACGACGCTGACCGATATTTTCCGGCAGATCGAGGAGGAGATGCGCTCGCAATACTCCATCGCGTATTCGAGCACCAATCCGACCAAGGACGGCACGTTCCGCAAGGTGGAACTGCGTGCTTCGAACAAGGATTTCAAGGTGCAGACGCGCAAGGGATACTACGCCGTGGAGAACACGGAACGCTGATCAGCCGGCGGTCAGCATCGACTTCCAGGCTCCCTCATCGAGGCCGATACTCAGCTTGTTTCCGGCGCGCACCAGCGGCAGCCGCAGCAGGTCCGGGGCGCGATCGATCTTGCTGAGAAGCTCCTGCTCGTTGAGCTTCAGGTATGGCAACCCGGCGTCGGCGTAGGCCTTGCCCTGCTCGTCCAGGAGACCTTGCAGGGTGTAGCGGTGGAGGAAGCGCTTAATTTCGCCGTAGGCCATTGGCTTGCGCTTCAGGTCCACGAACTGTAGCGGCGCTCGGCGCTCCTTGAAAAAGCGTTCGGCCGCGCGAGTGGCCTGCGAGTTCCGGGTGGCGAAGATTTGGACGTGGGTCATGCGACCAGGGCCAGCTTAGCAAGAAAGGCGGCGGAATCGCCTGGACCGCGGTTGGAGAGCAACGCGCGGCTGAGCGATATTGCCGGAGGGCGGAAAGCAAGAGAAAGCGAGAACTCGCGCGAAACCGGATTCGTTCCGGGCTGATAATTCCGTCGGCCCTCATCACCGCGGGCGCGCTGACCGCCCAAACACCTTCCAAGGAATATTCCGAGCTCCAGAAGGAACTCACCGCCTGTCCGAACCGCGTTCAGCGAAGCAGCAGTCTGAGACAGACGACTTCATGGTTCAGATCTCGGACCTCCGCAAGTTTCGCGGCGGTGGTCCGAGTGCGCCCGCGGCCACCCCGCCAAGCGGTCGATCGACAAAGTCATCGCCCGGGAAACGGACTCGCCGGCGAGATCACTGCGATCACGCAAAAACTGTCGGCTTCGCCAAAAGACTTTCGTGACGCACGTATCCGAGCAGGCGCATCCTCGCGCGGTGTTAACCTCGTGAATTGTGTTCTGTACAGGAACGCAACATCCGCCGCGCCGCCTGCGTGGCGCGGTGGTTTCTCGCGGAGATATCGATGCATTTCGTGCTGATTGGCGACATTGGCGGACCGGGCACCTTCCACGTTGGGGATGAGGCCATGCTCGCCGCAAACATCGAGAAGCTCCGGGAGCGCTTCCCGGACGCGACCTTCACCATTGTCTCGGCTGACCCGGCATTCAGCGCCGCTGAGTACCATTGCCGCGCGATTCCACGCATCGGCTTTCCCGGCAGCGCCGGCGGCGCCGACGTCGATCGCCTCCGCAAGCTGGATCATTTTCGCGCAATCGCGAAGGCGGGGCGGGAGCATCCGGTACTAGAAGCCCTCGCCTCCGCTGACGCGCTGATTCTCTCCGGAGGCGGCAATCTGTCGTCCACGTGGCCGGAGCATCTGTTTGAACGCGCCGCCCTTTTGGAAGCGGCGCACACCCTCGGAAGGCCCGCCTTTACGATCGGTCAAACCATCGGCCCTAACTTCTCTGAAAGAGATCGCAAGGTCCTGGCGGAGGCACTGCAGCACAGTCGCATCGTGGGAGTCCGCGAGTATCATTCCGTGGGTGCTGCGTTGTCGCTGGATATTGACCCGAGCCGGATCATTTACCAGTTAGACGACACGCTATCGTTGCGCCAGACGCCGGTATCCCCGGATCACTACGGGTTCGACTTTGCCTCCGGCGAGCCCTGGTTGGCCGTCACTTTCGCGCCTATATGCGTGGGGCCCAACACGGACGATGCTCTGCGATCGTTGGCCCATCAGATCGAATTGGTCGCGGCTCAGGCCGGTGCTCGCGTGGTCTTCCTTCCGCACACGCGCGGACCTAGCGAAAACACGTCGGACCTGTTGTTCAGCCGCCAGCTCGCCGGCTATTTCCGCCAGACGCCCTTGATCGTGGATGTCTCGCGGCCCGGTGAGGCGCGCTGGCTGAGCGGTAACGCTTCGCTGGTGATCTCCATGCGTTACCACCCGGTGGTATTCGGGCTCGCGAGCGGCGTCCCGTGCCTTGGAATTTACACCGATTACTACACTCGCGTAAAGATTCGGGGCGCGCTCGCGCACGCCGAGCTGCAGGTCTGGAGCCTCTCCTTGAACGAGTGCCTGAAGGGCGGCTTGACCGCGCCGGCACTCGAGCTCTGGGCCGCGCGGGCCCAGGTCGCCGCACAAATCCGCCGGCGGGTGCCCTTGTGGTCTGCCGCCGAGGAGAAACGATGGGCCTTCCTTGCCAATTCGATCGGCTCGCCCGATGCGACCGTGGCGGGCAGTCTCCGGGACTTCACCGGCTCACCGGACTGGGTTCCGGTGGCGCTGCGCATGGATGCGGATGATCGGGAATGGCTGGATCGTCAGGCACGTTCGGACGCCGGACTCGAGTCTCTTGTTTCCATCATAGCGGCGCGAGACGCCGAAATTCGATCCTTCAAAGAACTTGTGGCCGCGCGAGAAAACGAGATCGCCATCCTACAACCTCTGTTGCTCGCCCGCGAAGCTGAATTGGACTCGCTGCGCTCGGTGGTGGAGGATCGTGCGCGGGAACTCGCCTCCGTAAGAGACGTTCTCGAAGCGAGAGACCAGGAATTGCAAGCCGTAAAGCCGGTCCTCGCCGCGAGAGAGGAAGAGCTGGCCAGCGTCAAGACGGTGCTGGCGGCGAGAGAGGAAGAACTTCCCAGCGTTAAGGCTGTGTTGGCCGCGAGAGAAGAGGAACTGGCCAGCGTCAAGACTGTACTCGCGGCCCGCGATGAAGAACTGAGAGTCCTGAAGGAGCTGAGGGACGATGGCCGCTGACCCAAGCCTCCTGCTACGATGAAGGCGGATTTCGCAGAGCTAACAGCCAGACTGATCCCTTGGTTGGTATCGCGCGACACGTTTGCAAGCAACCGGACACGAGTTCTGGTACCGCAGGTTGATTGACCGAATCTACTTTGACCGCTAACTTACCCATGAGTATTCCATCGGAGAACCGCACCATGTGCCGCCCCAGCCCGAATAACCGATTTTTTCTCTTTCTCGCCTTGGTTCTTGGATTCGTGGCGGCGGCGCGCCCGGCGGAGGCGCAGACCTTCTCCCCGATCCCGGCGCTCTCCTTCACCAAGGCAGTGTCCGGGGCGAACCCGCTTCCGCAACACATCACCGTCACCAGTACGGGAGCGCCGTTCGCCTTCACGGCATCCGTTACCGCTGGCAGTGAGTGGCTCACTGTGTCGCTCCCGGCGGGATGCTGCACTTCCATGCCCCGCGTTCTGACCGTGCATGTGGCCGACGCCGGGCTTGCGGCGGGAACGTATAACGGGCAGATCACTCTGAACTCAACCTCTCCCGTGACGTCGCTGGTGATCCCGGTGACCCTTACCGTCTCGGCCACCAGCCAGGCGTTCTTCGATACGCTTCCGGGCGCGCTCACTTTCTCGAAGACGCCGGGCGCGACCACCGTCACCAGCCAGGAGTTCCAGATCCGCAACGCCGGGCAAGGGACTTTGAATTGGACAGCAACGCGCAGCACCAGTGACGGGGGCAACTGGATCACGATTTCCTCCACCGGCGCGGCGGCGCCGTCGAACTTCACGGTAGGGGTCGCGCCGGCGCAACTGCCCGGGGGAGGCGCCGTTGCCGGCACGTACACCGGGCAGGTGGTGCTGTCATCCGCCAACGGCAATGTCACCGTTCCCGTCAGCGTCGCGGTGGGCGACAACGTTCTGACCCAGGTGAATCCCCTGGCCTTCGCAAAACTGTTCGAAGGCGCGAACCCGCTGCCGCAGATCCTCACCATCGCCCGGACCGGGTCGTCGGCGATCACGGTGACCTTCCAGTCGGCTAATGGTACCGGAGGCAACTGGTTGTCGATAGCTTCCACGGGTACAGGGATTCCGCAGACACTGACGGTTACGGCGAATCCAGCTTCGAACTTGGCGGCTGGAAGCTATATGGGTCAGATCTTGGTTCGCACCACCGCCGGCGACCTTGCCATGTCCATTCCGGTTACACTCTCGGTGGCCCCTGCGGGTTCGGCCGTGTTCGCTGCCCTTCCCGGCAACCTGAGCTTCACCCTGCCGACCTCGAGTACGTCGATCGCCTCGCAGGCGATCCCGGTCCGCAACGGAGGGTCGGGGACGTTGAACTGGACCGCCAGTTCGAACACCGCGGACACGTCGCCGTGGATCTCGCTTTCTCCCGCCAGCGGTACTGCTCCGTCCAGCATCAGCGTTCAGATCTCGATCGCCAACCTGCCGGGCGGCGGCACGGTGGCCGGGACCTACATCGGCCAGGTGGTGTTGAATGACGGCGTCCGCAGCGCCACCGTGCCGGTGGCAGTGAAGGTGGGTGATACCGTGCTCCGTCCGTTCGGCGCGATTGCGTTCACCAAGGTTTTCGGCGGCGCCAATCCTCTGCCGCAGAGCGTCACTATCTCCAAGGTTGGAACCACGCCGTTGGGGATCAGCATCCAAACCGCCTCGTCCGGTGGAGCATGGCTGTCGGTGTCACCCACGAATAACGTTTGTTGCTTCGTGACTCCGCAGGTGCTGACCGCGAGCATCGTGGCCGACCCCTCGCTTGCTGTCGGCACCTACAGCGGTCAGATTCTGGTGATTTCGCAAAGCGGCGACGCATCGATGACCATTCCAGTGACACTGACGGTGACGCCCGCCGGCGGGTCCTTCTTCGATAACGTGCCCGGACAGTTGACGTTCTCCATGGCGACGGGCGGCACAGCGCCGCCTACGCAGCAGATCCAGCTTCGGAACGTGGGAGCGTCCGCGCTAAGCTGGTCGTCGAGCAAGACAACGTCTGACAATGCGGACTGGATCACGGTTAGTCCGGCAAGCGGTACAACACCAACGAACATTACGATAGGCGTAAACTTGGCCAATTTGCCGGGACAGGGGCAGACCGCGGGGACGTTCACGGGTGTGGTTTCGTTCGTGCATGCGAGCGGCACGGTGTCGATCCCGGTTACCGTCACGGTCGGCGCTTCCGTTTTCACTCAGGTGGCGCCGCTGAACTTCAACCGGATCGTTGGCGGAGCAGAAGCTCCCTCGCAGGTGTTGAGCGTCACCGCCACGGGCGCGCCGCTGACGAATTTCACGCTTACCGATGCGACCGGGAACGCGGTCGACTGGCTGTCGGTGACTCCCGTTGGCGCTTATTCGACGCCACAGAACTTCACGGTGGCAGTGAATTCGGGATCGCTGGCTGTTGGTACCTATACCGGGCAGATTGTGTTTACCGCCGCGGCTGGGAATACTACGATGACGGTGCCGGTGACGTTGCGGGTGGTCACCGGAGGTGCGCAGCCCATCTCGGTCACGCCTTCGTCCGGCACGGCTGGACGCCAGGTCTTCAACTTCCTGGCCCGCCGGAACGCCGGCGCGGCGGGCATCCAATACGTTCAGTTCCTCTTCAGCCGGTCCGGTATTAACGCGCTGAACGCCTGTTACATCAGCTACGACCCATTACAGAACGTATACTATCTTCTCAGCGATGACACCACGCAGTGGTACGGACTGGTTGCGGGTACGGCAAACACCATCGGCAACAGCCAGTGCACCATTCACGCCAGCGCAGGCGGATCGTCGCAGTCGGGGTCCGATCTCACCACGACGATCGACATCAGTTTCCGGTCGGGCTTCTCCGGGCAGAAGTCCATTTATCAGTTCGCGGGTGAGGTTGGCGGCGCCCTTAGCGGCTGGCAGCTCATGGGTACGTGGAACGATACAGGCGACCTGAATGTCGTTGAACTGATTTCACTGAGTCCGAATTCCGGGACTGGCGTGTCGCAAACGTTCACCACCGTCACGCGCGACGGCAACGGCGCAAACACCATCGCCTTTGTGCAGTTCGTGATGAATGCCGAGCTGAACGGTTTGAACGGATGTTTCATCCACTACGACCGTGCTTCAAACGTGTTTTTCCTCCTGAATGACGCCGGGACACAGTGGTTTGGCCTGGTTGCGGGGAGCGGTCAAGTGAGCAACAGCCAGTGCACGCTGTTCGGATCCGGCTCTGGCGGGGTCGTGTCGGGCAATGACCTGACTATCACCTATAACCTGAGCTTCTCCCCAGGTTTCTCCGGTACCAAGAAGATCTTCATGCAACCGTTAGATAATACGGGCGTGATTCAGGTCTGGCGCCAGATGGGTACTTGGACCCGGTAAACCGATTTCTCTCAACACTTTACGTGTACGATACCGAATGCGCGGCATCCTTTCGTTGATTTGCGGCTCCTCGGCACAGAGTCTTCTGGTACCCTTTGAGTTTGCCTTGGGCCCAAGTAAAGTCAAATGAGTTCGCCAACCAGTCCGCCGGATCAGTCCACCACCCGTCCCGGCGTTGCCGTCGTCACAATCGTCGCCAAGAATTACTTGGCGCATGCCCGTGTACTCATGGACTCAGTGAAGTCGGCGGATCCGAAATACCTGCGCGTGGTGCTGCTGGTCGATGAGGTGGAGCACTACTTTGACCCCGCCGCCGAAGACTTCGAAGTTGTTCGCTCCGACGAGCTTGGTATTCCGCATTCCCGGTGGTTCCATTTCAAGTATTCGGTGCTCGAATTGTCGACTGCCGTTAAGCCGTTCTTTCTGAGCTGGCTGTTCCGCGAATATGGGCTGCAGAAGATCATTTATCTCGATCCCGACATCATGGTTTATTCGTCGTTGCGGGGAATTGAGGACGCATTAGACGACGCCAACATCGTACTCACGCCGCACTTGACGCGGGAGCTGAACGACGATTTGCAGCCGGGCGAACTCCAGATTCTGCGCGCGGGCACTTACAATCTAGGGTTCATCGCCGTGCGGGCCCACGCTGACGTGGACGGGTTTCTCAGGTGGTGGCAAGCCCACCTATACGATCATTGTGTCGTGGATTTGACGCGGGGCCTGTTTGTCGACCAGCGCTGGATCGACCTCGCGCCGGGTCTGTTTCCCGCCGTGCGCATCCTGCGCGACGACGGCTATAACGTCGCTTACTGGAATGCAGCCCACCGAAAGCTTTCCTGGCACGGGGAACGTGTTCTGGTGAACGGCAAGCCCCTGTACTTCTTTCATTTCAGCGGCTACGATCCGAACGCCCCGCAGATTCTATCCAAGCACCAGAACCGGATTTCCTTAGAGAATCGCGACGACCTGCGCGCAATCTGCGATCAGTATAGCCAACTACTGGCCGGGCGCGGCTTTGCTCTCACCAGCCAGTGGCCCTACACCCATGCCCGCTTCCGCAACGGGGTTGTGATTCCCGATGTCGGACGCCACCTGTTGGACGAGGATCCGGCTCTGCTGAACGAAATCAGCGATCCGTTTTCGGATGCAGGATTCGCCCGGATGATGGAGTTGTGGAACGCTCCGGTCTCGCGATCGGGCGATGGCAGTCAGGGGGTTACGAAACTCGCTTATCGGGTTTATCGCCTCCGCGAAGATGTGCAGGCGGCGATGCCGGATATTTTCGGGGCCGATCACGTTCGTTTCCTTGAGTGGTTTCTCTCGAGCGGTCCGCCCGAACACTGCTTGAGCGAGCCGCTGCTCCGTGGCGTCCGGACAGCTTTGGAAGCAGCTCGAACGCCAGCCGATCCTGGAGTCGCGCCGGACAATTCGGGGGATCGCAACCTGCCGGTGATCTGCGCGGACCTGTTGCGGCGCGGCGCAAACGACCCAATTCTTCGCCGCCTGAACAGTAAAGCGCTGGGCGGCATCGGGTCGATGAACGAGCCCGCAAACGCGGGTGGGAAGCCGTCGCGCCTCACCGTTCTCGCGCGCTACATTTACGAAAGCCGGCCGGATCTGCAGCGGGTGTTTCCCGATCCGCAAGGACGCGACGAAGGCGCCTACCTGGCCTGGCTGCTATATTACGGACGGTATAGTTACGGGTTGACTGAGGAGTTTCTCGCGCCCATCCGGAACAACCTAAGTGAATTGCGCAAACACCTCGGCATGCCCGAGAGGCTTCGTTTGGACCTGTACGCCTTTTCCATGCGGGCGGCTTTTCGAGTAAGCCCGATTACAGCTAAGATTCGCGGCGTTCGCACTCGAGGACTCCCGGCGCTGAAACCACTGCCTAAGTGCCGCGCCGCCACGGTGCCAGGATCGAACCGTCCGCAAGGACCTCCGCCGCCCTTCGGAGTGAACGTGCACGGTTACTTTCGCGCCGAGATGGGTGTCGGACAGTCCGCCCGGAATGGCATCGACGCTATTTCCGCGGCGGGTATTCCTTACACAATTCACAACCATCAGGCAGTTGAGTTGAGCCAGCAAGACCGCTCCGTGGGCGAGTTCTCCGCATCCGCCGACTACGGAGTGGATCTCTATTTCGTCAACGCGGATCAGACCGCAGTCGTGCACCGCGAGCTTTCGCGGACTCCGGGCCGCTACAAGATCGGATTCTGGACCTGGGAACTCGAAGAGTTTCCCAGCGAGTGGGACAGCTCGTTCGACGCCTACGACGAGATCTGGGTCCCCAGCAGCTTCTGCCAGGCGGCGATCGCCGCCCGGTCTCCGGTCCCCGTCATACGTATTCCCTACTGCGTCCGCGCGCCACAGTCCAGCGGCAGGCGGCGGTCCGATTTCGGGATCGACGAGGGAGCCTTCGTCTTCCTGAGCGTTTTCGACATGCGGAGTTGTTTTGACCGCAAGAACCCGCTAGGCGTTCTTCGCGCGTTCAAGGCGGCCCTTCCGGTTATGCCGGGTTGCTACATGGTTCTGAAAGTCAATCATGCCGATGCGGCGCCCGACAAGCTGGAGGCCCTGAAGGCCGAGGCGGCCGGCTTTCCGATCTGCCTGATCGCGGAAACGTTTCGCCACGAGGATGTCGCGGCGTTGATCGGTGTGTCCGATTGCATCGTTTCGCTGCACCGGTCCGAAGGCTTCGGTCTGGTGCTCGGCGAGGCGATGCTGATGAACAAACCCGTGATCACCACCGCCTATTCCGGGAATCTCGATTTCACCACGCCGAACACCGCGTTCCTGGTGTCATATAAACTGCGGGAGGTGGGATTCGGCAACACTCCCTATCCTCCCCATTGCCTTTGGGCAGAGCCCTCGACGGAGGACGCAGCAGAACAGATGAGGATCGTATACCGGAACCAAGAACTTCGTACAGGGCGCGCCGCTGCCGGACGCGCTTTGATGCAGGACAGTTTTTCAGCGGCCGCCATCGGGGCGGCAATGGAGACCCGCCTCCGAATCATCGAGCGGCGCCGGTCAGCTCTGCCATGAGGTCTATGCCCCAAGTCTCGCTGCCACCGGAGAATCTGATCTATCGGGTCACCGGTACTACCGACGCGAACTGGTTTGTGACTTCCGGACGCCAGTCGGTCCAGGACATTCAGTCCGCCCTCCTGTCCGTAGGACGCACTCTGGCCGGAAACGAGCGAATCCTCGATTTTGGGTGCGGCTGCGGGCGAATTCTCCTCCACTTGAGCGAGGTGGTTCCGCCGGCCTCCATTACCGGAGTGGATATCGATTCTGAGGCAACGGAGTGGCTGCGACCCAAAGTGGACGCAACGATCGTCACCATTCCAGAACTTCCGCCCATGCCGTTCAACGACGGATCGTTCGACCTCGTGTATTGCCACAGCGTGTTCACGCATCTGGACGAGAACTACCAGGACCGGTGGCTGGCGGAACTGCGCCGGGTGGTCCGCCCTGGCGCGACGCTGGTGGTCAGCTTTTCCGGCGCAAAAGCGGTCGAGCACCTCAGGGAGCTCTGGACATCCGCCGGAGCGGACGCGGGTCCTATGCTAGCGCAGTTGGAAGCCGCTGGACTTCTTTATATCGAAGATGATGAATGGATAAATGGTCCGTTTCCTCCCTTCTATCACTCGACGTTCCACACCCTTGATTACGTGCGGGAACACTGGGGAGCGTTCTTCCGCATCCTGAACCACATCCCAGGCGGGTCTCTGGACTACCAGGACTTCATCGTGATGGAGCGGACAGATTCACAGGAGCCGGTGACTGTGAAAAAACGAACCGTGAGTGTTCCGGCGCCGGCGAGAAGCTTGCCCCTACCCCCTCTGGAAATGCGCCGGCTGGTGGGCGCCACCGACGAGATTTTCTACGATAATCCCTCAGGGGATTACGTCTTCCCAGAGGTCCCGCCGCAGTTGTACGCGGCGGTATTCGACTTCGCCAGCGGTTGCGGCCGGCAGGCACGCCAGTTGATGCTCCAAAAGACTCCGCCGTCGCGGTACCTGGGAATCGATATCCATCGAGAAATGGTGGAATGGTGCCGCTCCCACTTAACCGCCGCGAACCCAGCGTTCCAATTTCAACACCACGACGTGTACAATCCTGGCCTCGCTCCGGGCAATTCACGGCGGCTGACCGCGCCGTTCCCGGCCGGCGACGGGGAGTTCACGCTGGTGAACGCACACTCCGTCTTTACGCACATCTACCAGCACCAGACCGAATTCTATCTGAGCGAGATCGCGCGCATTCTGGCGCCGAGCGGCATCGCGCGGACCACCTGGTTCTTCTTCAGCCGGAGGGCCTTCCCGTGGCTTGAAACCTGGCAGAACAGTATCTTCGTGAATGCCGATGATCCCACCAACGCCGTCATTTATGACGTGGAGTGGTTCTTGGTGGCGGTTCGTTCCGCGGGACTCGCTGTGCGCCAAACAGTCTTTCCGGGTGTCCCCGGGCATCAGTGGCAGATCTTCCTGGAGAGGCGGACCGAAGCGTCAGCCGATCACTTCCCGACTGCCGAGGAAGCCGCCGGCTGGCTCTGCGGTGCTGTTACCGCTTCGGACCAAGCCCCGCCAGACCTCACCGGACAAGCGCCGCTCCACCCGGCCATCCAGGATGCGGAGGTCCAGCATTTACGCAATCGGATGCAAGCAGCCGAAGAAGAAGTTCGCGCCTTGCGCAATTCCTGGAGTTGGAAGCTGACCAGCCCGCTTCGTAGAATCGCCGGCCTATTCTAATTCAGGCTTTTTGGCTTCTCGCGCCCGCACCCTCGATCGCCAGGTCGCACTGCACCATCTCGCGTACCAGATCAGCGAACCCGGTCTTCGGCTCCCAGCCCAGTCTTTCCAACGCCTTGGTGGCGTCTCCCTGCAGGATGTGGACCTCCGCGGGACGGAAAAGCACGGGATCGCTCACCACGTGATCTCGCCAGTCCAGTCCCGCGTCGGAAAACGCCGCTTCGACGAACTCCTGTACCGTGTGCGAAACGCCGGTCGCGATTACGTAATCGTCCGGGATTTCCTGCTGCAGCATCAGCCACATGGCTTCGACATACTCCCTCGCGTGACCCCAATCCCGCCGCGCAGACACATTGCCCAGCCGCAGCTTCGACTGCTTGCCTGTTACGATTTTTGCCACCCCTGACGTGATCTTGCGGGTCACGAACTCGTAGCCTCGCCGCGGCGATTCATGGTTGAACAGGATGCCGCTGCTGGCATGAAGCTGATACGCTTCGCGGTAGTTGCGAGTCAGTTCGTAGCCCGCAACCTTACTGATCCCATAGGAAGAACGTGGCCGGAAGCGCGTCCGCTCGGTCTGCGGTGTCTCCTCGGCGGAACCGAACATCTCGCTTGACCCCGCGAAGTAAAACCGGCATTGCGGCGCTAACCGCCGCAATGCCGACAGCATGTAATGCGTGCCGTTGATATTGGTGTTCAGCGTAGAAAATTCGTCGTCGAAGGAATGCGCCACAAAGCTTTGCGCCGCAAGGTGATAGCACTCATCCGGGCGCACTTGCTCGATGATGTTATGGAGGCTGGCGTAGCTTTCCATCGCGGCCGCGTGAAGGTTTACCCGTCCTTGCAGGTGCTGGATCCGCCCTAGCCGGTGTTCGGGATCCTCGATCGCCACCCGGCGCACTATCCCGTGGACTTCATAGCCCTTTTCGAGAAGATGCTCAGCCAAATATGACCCATCCTGACCGGTAATTCCTGTGATAAGAGCTTGTTTGGCCATACCTTAGAACAACTTTGCAAGAATACCATACTTGCGGCCCCACCCCTCCGATTCCTCTTGACAGACGATACCATGATGATATCATCTAGATACGTATAGGAGATCACATGAGAGAGAGAATCGTCGGAACCATTTCCGGTGTCTTCGTCCTGATCCTCGGCTTGGCCGTCCTGGCAGCCGTCATCTGGGGCTTCATCAACCTGAAGGAACTTCCACGGGAAGCGCGGGCGCAGGCGGCGCTGGGCTGGATTCTGATGCTGACCGTCGATATCTTCGCCTTGGCCGGCTTGTTCTCCGTCCAGCCGAACCAGGGTGCGGTGCTGCAGTTATTCGGCAACTACGTCGGAACCGTCACCAAGCCGGGGTTGCACTGGGCGAACCCGTTCTACAGCAAAAAGCGCCTTTCCTTGCGCGTCCGCAATTTCGAGACCGCCAAACTCAAGGTGAATGACCTGGACGGGAACCCGATCGAGATCGGCGCCGTGGTGGTATGGAAAGTCGTCGACACGGCCGAAGCCGCGTTCCAGGTGGACAACTACGAGGAGTACGTCCACGTGCAAAGTGAGGCCGCTCTGCGCAACCTGACCACGTCGTACGCCTACGATGCGCACGTGGAAGGGCAGATGTCGTTGCGCGCCAACACGGCGGAGATCGCCGCCCACCTTCGCGAGGAGATCCAGTCGCGCCTGGAAGTGGCAGGCGTGAGTGTCGTGGAAGCGCGAATCAGCCATTTGGCGTACTCGCCTGAGATTGCCGCGGCGATGCTGCAGCGGCAGCAGGCCTCGGCCATCATAGCCGCCCGCCAAAAGATTGTGGAGGGCGCCGTCGGCATGGTGGAGATGGCGCTGGACATGCTCGCTTCCAAGAAAGTTATCGAACTCGATGACGAGAGAAAAGCGGCGATGATCTCCAATCTCCTGGTGGTGCTGTGCGGCGAGCGCGGCACGCAGCCTGTCGTCAACACCGGGACCATTTATCACTAAAGGAGCAGGGCCGTGCGCAAGAATTACCCACTGCGCATAGACGCAGATGTACTGGACGCCGTGCGACGCTGGGCGGACGACGATCTGCGCAGCCTGAACGGGCAGATCGAGTACCTGTTGCGCGCGGCCCTGGTCCAGGCCGGAAGGCTGAAACACCCGCAGGGCCCTCAGCCTTCTCAGGACCAGCCTGCGAATCCGTGAGCACGGTTGTTATATTCGGGAACGTGACACCCGGGCGGGTTCCGTTCCAGATTCGTGCCGCCACCGAGTCCGACATACCGGCTATCGCGGCCTTGATCGAACGCTCCGTTCGCCAGCTTCAGGCCGGCGATTACTCACCCCAGCAGATCGAAGGCTCGCTGGGAACCGTGTTCGGAGTCGACACCCAGCTCATTTCCGACCGGAGTTATCTTCTGGCAATTCACTCCTCGGGTGCGATCGCCGGCTGCGGCGGGTGGAGCATGCGAAGGACGCTGTTCGGCAGCGACCACGCACGGGTGCGCGAGCCGGAGCTTCTCGACCCCGCGAGAGATGCCGCTAAGATCCGCGCATTCTTTGTCGATCCGGATTGGGCGCGGCAGGGCGTGGGGACGCTGATTCTGGAAGCCTGCGAAGCCGCGGCGATGGCCGCCGGGTTCCGCCGCTTCGAAATGGGTGCGACGCTGACCGGGGAAAAACTGTATCGCCTCCGGGGCTATCGAGAAGTGGAGCGGATGGAAGTGCCGCTGCCCAACGGCGCGGCACTGCCCGTCATCCGCATGGTGAAAGATGCCTACTTGCGCTTGTAGTAACCGTCAAACGCCGGCTGCCACGTCTTGCCCTGATCGCTGCTGGCCTCTAGGAACTGGCGGACACTGCCGTCCGGAAGCGGGAAGAAGGTCATTTTCAGCGGAGCGTTTTTCGCTTCAAACACCATCGCTTTGTCGGACTCGCGATAATGGCCCTCGTAGTATGTGATGCGACCGGTGTGATCCGCGTATACCTGGTGCCATTTGCCTGTGGAACGGTCGAAGAAGTTCAGGCTCTTGCCGGAACCCCCGCCCTGCGGCATCCAGTTTTCCACGATGGTGCATCCGCCGTTCGCTCTCTCGATACGGCTGGCGCCCACTACACTCCCGCCCACTTCCACGTTCCATTCGCCGATCCAGTAATCGAACTGGCGGTTCAGCGGACTATACTCGCAAGGCGTGGCGTTCCGCTTCACCGCCTCCATCATCGGGTTCCATTTGGCGTGCGTCCGCAACGGCTTGAGCGCTTCCTCGTTGTCGAGCAGTTGCGCCGCGGTAAACCCGCTCCTGGAGGCTTGTTCCAGTGAGGCGATCGCTTTCTCCGGCTCGCCGGCGCGCATCCAGGCCACCGCGACGCGGGTGGTGGAAAGCGGCGGCCGAAAGAAATTCTGCCGCGCCTTTTGAAACGCCGCCACAGCTTCGGGGTACCTTTTGAGCTCCATCAGGGACTCGCCCAGCCGGAACCAGCTTTGGCCGTCCGCCGGATTGTCTTTTAGTTTCGCCTCGTACGCCGAGGACGCCTCCGCCCAGTTCTTGGACACGAAGAGGGCGTCCGCGTCTTTCTGCGCGAGGAGGGCGGCGGCGCCGATCAAAAGAGTTGCCAGGCTACGGGTATTCATGCCGTCCAATATCGCTTGTCTTCCAATACGAAAAAAACGTTTTTGGGGTGAAGCGGACGCCTGCGATAGTAGATGTATGGCACCTGAAGCTTGGCTGCGCGGGGCGATTTCAGGCGTGGACCCACTGCTGCAGCCCGTGCTGCGTTCCTTCGAACAAATCCGTGAAGACTTGCGGGAGTGGACCACCGGGATCGGACCCGGCGACCTGTGGAGCAGCGTCGCGGGCCTGACACCCATCGGCTTCCAACTGCGGCACATCGCCGGCAGTACCGGCCGGCTGATGACGTACGTCGCCGGAGGCCAGTTGAGTGAGCAGCAGATCCGCGAGATGAAAGAGGAATCCACGCCGGGCGCAACGCTGGAGGAGCTTCTCGCCGGGGTGGATACGGCGTTTGCCAAAGCCGGGTCGATGGTGCGCGGCTTACGCCCCGAACAGCTCGCGGAGCCCCGCAAGGTGGGACGCCGGGAGCTGCCGACGACGGTGGCGGGGTTGCTGCATCACATCGCGGAACACGGGCAGCGCCACGTAGGCGGCGTAATCGCGGCGGCAAAGGCGGTGCGAGCCCGCGCATGAGGATTCTCCGCCTGGCATTGGCGGCGGTTTTGTACGCCGCTTCCCTGCTCTCCCAATCTCCGGCAGCCGCGCAGTTGTTCGGCGTAGTTACCGATCCCACCGGCGCGGTAATCGCCGGCGCGCGCATCACCCTGATGTCCGGCTCAGTGGCCGTCTCCGCTTCGCAAACCACGGATCGCGAGGGGCGGTTCCGGTTCGGACCGCTGCGTCCCGGCGGCTACACGCTGCTGGCCGTGAAGACCGACTTCGCGCCGCAGCGCGTCCCCATCACCGTGCCGGCGGGAGAAACGCTGGAACGAAACCTGACACTAACAGTCAGCTCGGTGGAGGCTGACATCACCGTTACAGCCGAGACCAGCATGGTGGAATCCACGGATCAGGTGGCGCAACGCTTGAACGTGATATCCGGCGAAATGGCGGAGGAGCGGGTGGCAACCACGACGGTGGAAGCGGTGCGGGAGGAAGCAGGGGTCGATGTCCAGCGGACGAGTTCCGCGATGGGCGGCATCGCCGTACGCGGGCTGGTCGGCAGAAACGTCGCTGTCTTCCGCGACGGTATCCGCTACACGACATCCGCGCAGCGGGGCGGCGTCAGCACGTTCCTCAACCTGAACGAATTCAGCGGTCTTGAGTCACTGGAAATTCTGCGCGGACCCAACAGCGCACAGTACGGCTCGGATTCCATTGGCGGCACGGTGAACTTCCAGTCGCGCGCCGCGCCGCTCGGCGGTTCGCGAGCCTGGCACGGCGAATTCGCTCCCATGTATTCCAGCGCGACCCACGGCTGGGGCGCGAACCTGCTGACTACCTTCAGCTCCGAAAAGTTCGGGATCGTCGCCAACCTGGCCGGACGCCGGGTGAACACCCTGCGAACCGGGGGCGGCATCGACAGCCGCGCCGCCGTGACGCGGTTCCTCGGCTTGCCGTCCACGATCTTCGGAGAGCGCCTGCCCGATACGGCCTTCACGCAGTACGGAGGATCGCTGCACGCGCAGCTTTCGATCACCCCGCGGGAGCAGTTGGTGGCGCACTACGAGCGTAACCAGCAGGACGGCAGCAACCGCTACGACCAGTTGTTGGGCGGCGACGGTAACCTGATCGCCAGCGTTCGCAACCTGATGCTCGACTTCGGCTACCTGCGGTACACGAGATTCGCAGCGCGCTGGGTGGATCAGGCCTCCGTTACGGTTTCGTACAACACCCAACGCGAGGAACGCGTCAACCAGGGAGGCCTGGGCAATCCGAACGCGACCATCACTTCCCAGTATGAGCGCATGAAAGTGTGGGGGACGAACTTCTTCGTGACGAAACGCATCGCGGCAAACGATTTGCTGGTCGGCGGGGACGGCTACTGGGAGCGCGCGGTGGCGCCCTCCTACACGCTGAACCCGGCTACGGGCGTTGCCGCGCCGTCGCGAGGCCGCATCCCGGACGGCGCGGTCTACCGGACTTATGGGTTGTTCGCGCAGGACGTCTGGGAACCGTTCGCCTCACGCAAGCTACGCGTGACAGGAGCGCTCCGCCTGGGCGGCGCATCCTACCGTTCGCGCGCTGAAAACGCGCCGGCCGTCAACGGACGCCCGCTATTCCCGAGCGACTCGGCGACCGCCAACGCGGTGGTGGGTCGGGCTGGGTTAATCTACGCGCCAGTCGAATCCATCCGGATCTTCTTCCAGTACAGCCAGGGGTTTCGCGCTCCGAACATCACCGATCTTGGCACGGTGGGTTTGCAGGGCAACGGCTTCTTTGAAGGGTCCTTTGCCGATCTCGCCGGACGCGGCGCTCTCCTCGGAACCCGCGCGGACGAACTCGCCGTTTCCAGCGGCCGCCCGGTCTCGCGCGTGCGGCCGGAGCGGAGCGGCAACTACGATTTCGGATTCAGCCTTCGGGCAGGCCGCGTCCGGACGGAAACCGGAGGCTTCTGGATCAACCTGAGCGACGTGATCGTCTCGCAGACGCTGATCCTTCCCCCGGGAGCCGTAGGCGCGCCGCTGGGCGACCAGGTCATCACCCGCCAATTGCCCACCGGGGCCGTGTTCGTTCCGCTTTCGCCAGCGGCGGTGCAGATTCGGGGAAACCTGGGAGCCGCGCAGACGTACGGCGTGGAGCATCAGCTCGAATACCAGATTTCGCGGTCCTGGAGCGCCGCCGGGAACGTCACCTGGTTGTACGCGCGGGATCGTCAATCCGGACTTCCGCCGGATATCGAAGGCGGCACGCCGCCGCTGCTCGCGAATTTTCGTTTGCGCTACGCTCCGGGGCGCCGGCTCTGGTTAGAGGCTTATGGAACCCTGGCGGGACGACAGGATCGTCTGTCTTCGCTGGCGCTGGCGGACCGGCGGACCGGCGCCGCGCGCTCACGCACCAACATCGCGAATTTCTTCCATAACGGAGCCCGCGTCCGGGGCCTGGTGGCGAACGGCATACTGTTGCCGACCGGCGAGACGTTGGCTCAGGCACAGAATCGGGTCCTGGGGTCGGCGATATCGGCGCCACTGTTCCCGGCCGTTCCCGGCTGGGGCATGTGGGGCGTGCGGGGCAGCCTGCGCATCAGCGAACGCTGCAGCGTGTTCGCCGATCTGCAGAACCTCTTCGACAGGAATTACCGCGGCGTCAGCTCCGGAATCGATGGGCCGGGGCGCGGCCTTACGCTTCGCTACCGGTATCAGTTTTAGCCGGCGCGCGACCCCGGTGGTCGCGATCCCGCAGTAGAATAGCGCCATGCGTAAGCTGCTTTGTCTTGCCGTTCTCACGTTCAGCGCGACCTTCGCGCAGAACAAGCTCACCGTCAACGACGTGTTTCACCTGGAGACCGCTACCGACCCGCAGGTGTCTCCCGACGGCCGCCGCGTCGTATATGTCCGGCAGTTCGCTGACATCATGGCCGATCAGCGGCGCTCCAATCTTTGGGTCGTGAACAGTGACGGGTCGGATCACCGCCCGTTGACCACAGGCAACTACTCTGACGCCGCGGCCCGCTGGTCGCCCGATGGAACGCAACTGCTGTTCCTCAGCGATCGCGACGGAACGCAACAGATCTGGCGGCGCTGGATGGATTCCGGGCAGATGCAGAAGATCACCAGCGTCCCTGAGGCGCCGGCCGGAATCTCCTGGTCGCCGGACGGAAAGATGGTGGCCTTCACGATGCTGGTTCCCGAAGCACCGCGGCAGATTATCCAGATGCCGAAGGCGCCGGAGGGCGCTAAGTGGGCCGAGCCCGCCAAAGTCATCGACAAACTGGTGTACCGCTTCAACGGTTCCGGGTACCTGAAGACCGGATACCATCACGTATTCGTGATTCCCGTGGAAGGGGGCACGCCGCGGCAGATTACCTCCGGCAACTTCCAACACGGCGGCGTTTTCGGCGCGAGCGAAGCCGTGTGGGCGCCGGACGGAAAAAGCCTGCTGATTTCCGCGAACCGCCGCGCCGATGCCGATTTAGAGCCGCGCGATAGCGACATCTTCGAGTTTCCCATCGATGGCTCAACGGTTAGGAAGCTGACCTCCCGCAAGGGTCCGGACGGGGCTCCGGCCGTCGCGCCGGACGGGAAGATGGTTGCCTACACCGGCTACGACGAACGCTACCAGGGCTATCAGGTGACGCAGTTGTACGTTATGAATCGCGATGGCTCCGGCTCCCGTCTGGTGGACTCCGGCTGGGATCGCGACGTCGCCAACGTGAAGTGGTCGCCCGATGGCAGCGGCCTGTATTTCACTTCCGACGACCAGGGGAACACCGGACTGTACTTCGTCACGCTGGACGGCAAGCGCAGGATGCTGGAGAAGAACGTCGGATCCACCACCAGCGCCTACGGCGGCGGCAGCGGATTCACGGTGGCGAAAAACGGCGTGCTGGCGTTCACCTACACGACGCCGATGATGCCCGGCGACATCGCGGTCGCCCGCGTCTCCGACACCGCGCCGAAGATCGTCACCGCGGTGAATGAGGACTTGTTCGCGCAGCGCAAGCTGGGCGCGGTGGAGGAGGTCTGGTACGAATCCTCAAAGGACAAGCGCAAAGTGCAGGGCTGGATCATCAAGCCGCCCGACTTCGACCCCGCCAAGAAGTACCCGTTGATCCTGGAAATTCACGGCGGGCCGTTCGCCAACTACGGCGATCGCTTCGACCTGGAGAAGCAGATCTGGGCGGCGAAGGGCTACGTGGTTCTGTACACCAATCCCCGCGGCTCCACCAGCTATGGGGGCGAGTTCGGCAACCTGATCCACCACGCCTATCCGGGCGATGACTTCTTCGACCTGAACTCCGGTGTCGATGCGGTGATCGCCAAGGGCTACGTGGACCCGGAACAGGTCTACGTCACCGGAGGTTCCGGCGGCGGCGTGCTGACCTGCTGGATGATCGGCCGGTCGAATCGCTTCCGCGCGGCGGTGACCGTCTATCCGGTGATCAACTGGTACAGCTTCGTGCTCACCGCCGATATCGGCAACTGGACTTCCAAGAGCTGGTTTCCCGGGCTGCCGTGGGATCACGCCGAACATTACGAAAAGCGGTCCCTGCTGAGCGTCGTGAAGAACGTGAAGACGCCGACCATGGTGTTGTGCGGCGAGGAAGACTGGCGCACGCCAATGTCGGAATCCGAGCAATATTATCAGGCGCTGAAGCTGTTAAATGTGGAAAGCGTTCTGGTGCGCGTGCCGGGTGAGCCGCACGGGATTTCGCGGCGGCCCAGCCACCATGTCTCGAAGATCGCGCACATCGTGGGCTGGTTCGATCAGCATCGCAAGCCGGGTTCAATGCCGAGCGGCGAATAAGCAAGTCCTGGGCGAGGGGAGCGGCACGCAACGGCAGCTCCCCTGCACTATGCTGTTACAGTGACTCGCCGAACGCTTCCCCTCTTGCTTGCCGCCGCTGCCGCCATCGCCCAGACACCCCTGGAGCGGCTGGAGAAATCGCCTCGCCACCAGGAATGGGTGCAGGTAAAGCAGGGCGACCGCGTGGTTCACGCCTTCGTCGTCTATCCGGAGATCTCCACGAAAGCGACGTCGGTTCTGGTGATCCATGAGAACCAGGGGCTCACGGATTGGGTTCGCGGGGTGGCCGACCAGCTTGCCGAGGCGGGCTACATCGCGATCGCGCCGGACCTGCTTTCGGGTTACGGTCCCGACGGCGGGCGGACCAAGGATTTCGCGCCGGGAACGGCTCGCGAGGGTATCGGCAGGCTGAAACCCGACGGCGTCACCGCCGACCTCAACGCCGTTGCGGACTACGCGCTGAAGATCCCGGCGGCCAACGGAAAAATTGCGGTCGCGGGATTCTGCTGGGGCGGGTCGAACTCCTTCCGCTTTGCCACTAACCGCAAGGACTTGAAGGCGGCTTTCGTGTTTTATGGCGCCGGACCCATGGACGCGGAGTCGATCGCGCGCATCCAGGCGCCGGTGTACGGCTTTTACGGCGGCAACGACGAACGCGTGAACGCGAGCATCCCGAAGTCCGAGGAGCTGATGAAAGCGGCGGGGAAGCAGTACGAGCCAGTGATCTATCCCGGCGCGGGACACGGGTTCATGCGCGCAGGCGAAGATCCAGCGGGATCGGCGGAGAACCGCAAGGCGCGTGAAGAGGGATGGAAGCGCTGGAAGGAACTGCTGAAATCGCTGTAGCTGTCCTACTTGCGGGCGCCGCGTTGCGGGCTCTTGACGCGCGATTGCCGCAGCTTTTTGACCTTTCGCTTCGGCTTGCTGATGATGAACGTGCCGCTGCCGATGTACTCGGCTTTATAGAGTTTGTCGTCTGCCATCGAGCCTCCATTGTAACTCGATTCCGTCGGCGTGCGTTACACTGATAGACATGCGAGCGCTCTTCCCGGTCCTGCTGGCATCTTCCTTGCTGATGCCCCTGAACGCGGCTCTGCCCGTGCCCCGCAAAGCGGGTGAATTCGTCATCAACATGACCAATGGTTCGGAACTGCTTCTCAGCAGCTTCAAAGGCAAAGTGGTGATGGTGGAGTTTCTGTTCACCCGCTGCCCGCATTGCCAGGATTCGACCCGGATCATGAACAAGCTGTATGCCGAGCTCGGGCCCAAGGGATTCCAGCCGGTGGGCATCGCCATCGACACCATGGACCACATGCTGGTGCCGGACTTCATCAAGACTTTCAACGTGAAGTATCCGGTGGGCCACGCGCAGCGGGAAAACGCGCTCAAGTACCTCGGCTTCAATCCGATGGAGCGCTGGGTGGTGCCGCAGATCATGGTCATTGACCGGCAGGGCAACATCCGCATGCAGACCCCTGCCGCGGGCGATCCGAACATGCAGACGGAAGCCGGGATGCGCGCCGAAATCGAGAAGTTGTTGAACGAACGCAGCGGCCCAGCCAAGCCGGCAGCCGCGACGCCCCCGGTCAAGAAGAAGGCCGGCTAAGATCGGTTAGGAGGACCGGCGCCGCAGCGCGAGAAATCCAAGGGCGCCCACCAGGAGCAGGCTGGCCGTTCCCGGTTCGGGTACTCCAACCGTGTCGTCGAACACTCCGATCAGCCCCAGCCCCTGCGCGCCGGTGGCGACAACTGCCGCGCCAGACCCGCTTACGGATACCGAGTTTCCACTGTTGTAGTACAGCGTCGTGACGCCATTGAACAGCGGATGAGCTGTGGTGGGTGCGACATTCCCGGTGATCCCGTTGTAGGTGGCGGCGAAGTCCAGGCCGAAAGCGTTCAGAAACGCATCCCAGGCCGCCGCCTCACCGCTGGACCCTCCCGGAATCGCTGCTGTTCCGCCGGCCAGGTAAACGCCGCCGCCCTGATTGACATAGGCCTGCAGAACCGAGAGATCAGCCGGAACCGGAACGCCGGCCAGGAAAATCGCTTCAAAACCGATGAGGTTGGGGAGACTGAACAGCCCGATGGGATTCACATCCTGCCGCCGTACCGTATAGCCCGCGCCCGTCAAAGTGTTGAGAAATTGTGATTCGTTGAGTGAGAAATTGCTCGAGTAAATGAGAATGTCTCCGCTGCCTCCGGTCAGCAGATTCGCGACGTTGCGAACAAAGTTGCCGGTGCTGGTGGCGCCTGCCTGACTGAACCCAGTATTGCTGGTAGTCCATTCGTCGTGGTTCACGATGATGGTTCCTGCTTGACCGGGAAGGGCTGCTGCCAGGAACACAAGGGATAACGCTGCTGCGGTTTTGTTCACGAGGGTCCTCCGAGCGGGCAATCTAGACCCCAAGAATGGCAGAGGCGATGGACGTTATCAATCGCGCCAGGCCCGGCGTCGGTGCGAAAACACACAAACGGAAAGCGGTGAGTGTGCGTTTGTACGCCTTCCGTACCTCTCGCTCGTCACGCTGAAGATTCACCACATTCGATCCGGCCGGAGGGCTATCTCCCCGAAACGGGCCCGGACAACTACCGAGGCGTCCAGGCTACGAGCGTCTGTTTTTTAAATCCGCGCCGGAAATGGTTTCCTTATTATCGCGTCTAACGGCGGAACCCGTGACCGGCGCAGTAACGCCGGGCGGAGTTTGTACGGAGGAATGAGACATGAAAAGAAGTTACAGATTTGCCTGCGCAGCCGCCATAACCGGCCTGTTTGTAGCGCATGCCCAAACCACGACGCCCACGAACCAGCCGATGAACATCGTCACTGGTGTCCAGCCTGGACCGCTCGGTCCGGGAGGGAATATCACGGGCGGACCATTGAACCTGATCGTCAACCTCACCGGATCGCAGGATCCGGCGATCCCTGGCCGATCCCTGAACCGCAACCAGACGATCCGGATTACTCTTCCCGAAGGATTCTCGCTGGGAAGGGGCGCGACCTTCACCCGGTTCGGCACCGGCGCCTGCCGTTTCCCGCTGGCGGAAGACACAACATGCAACACCGTTGTGCTGATGTCGGGAACGCCGGATTCCACCATCTCCCCGAGCAGCTATGAAGTGACTTTGGAAGGCGGCAACACCATCGTGATCCGCGCCACCGAGGACATCGTGGCCGGCCCCAACTCGCCGGGTATCAAGCAGGTGCACCTGCTGCTGAATACCGTGGACAACCCCGCGCCGGGCATGTACCTGTTCAACATCACTTCCGCCACGGGCGCGAACAACGCCAACGAAACCGGCCAGGCGACCGTGCAAATCACCGGCCGCGGACGCCCGACGATTCTCGCCACCAGCCAGTTCGCGTCGCCCGCCGGCGCGGATGCGACTTTCCAGACGGTGCTTCCCGGCAACGAAATCCCTCGCACCTTCGATGTGCTGCTGTGGAACGGCAGGGGACAGGGTTTGCAGGGCGTGACCCTGGAGCCGAACGGTGACGCGGACGCGGATTTCCCCACGTGGGTGCTCCGGCAGGGTAACCGCGCGGTCGGCTTCTGCTGGGTGGACGGTCCGGCGAATGCGACCGGAATTCGCCTTGCCGCGGCGCCTTCCAGCCCAGTGACCTGGAGCGTGACGGGGCAGCAGGCCGCCCTGCTGCGCATCTTCTTCCGCGCCGGGACCACCGTTGGTAACTACGCTTTGGAATGCCAGATGATCGGCGGCAACTCGGTCCGCATGAATGTTCGAGCCGCCAATCAGCTTACCCAGACGGGCAGTGGCAGCGCCGGGCAGTAGTAGCTGCTGGTATACTGAACTCGTACGTGCGCCCGTAGCTCAGTCTGGATAGAGCGTTTGCCTCCGGAGCAAAAGGTCAGAGGTTCGAATCCTCTCGGGCGTACCACGAGATCTGAATATGCACGGCCACCCGGCGGGGTGGCCGTTTGTGTATTGCGAACAGCGGGTGTGGGATCGCTACTCCGCCACCCACAGGAACCCGCTGGTATTATTCACCGAGACAATCCGCACACGTAAGAATTCGACTACCTCGTACGCCCGTATGACGAAGCACGAATACCTCCCCGTAGTGACTTTGTCCGGCATCTTGAAGTTCAT
>JAIEPW010000070.1 GCA_019748195.1 Bryobacteraceae bacterium | reverse complement strand
ATCGGCGATCAGTGCGCGATGTTCGAGGCGATCCACGGGTCCGCGCCGCGGCGCGCCGGGCAGAACCTGGCGAATCCCTCCGGGCTGCTGCTGGGCGGCGTGCTGATGCTGGTGCACATCGGGCAAAGCGACGTGGCCGAGCGGGTACACAACGCCTGGCTGCGGACGATGGAGGACGGCATCCACACCTACGACATCTTCCGGGAGGGCGTGAGCAAGCAGAAGGTCGGCACCAAGGAATTCGGCGAGGCGGTGGTGGCGCGGCTGGGCCAGCTTCCGCAAACCCTGCCGGCGCGCAAGTACGCGGGAGTCGGCCATGCCAAGGCGATCACGGTATCGCCGCGCGGAAACCCCAAGGTGGAGTTGAAGGGCATCGATATCTATGTCGACTGGCCGAGCTCGGAACCGAAGTCGCTTGCCGAGGCGCTGCGAAAAACCGCGGCCGCGCCTTTCGAACTGAAGATGATCTCCAACCGGGGCGTGAAGGTGTGGCCGGACGGGCTTCCGGAGACGTTCTGCACCGACAGCTTCCGCTGCCGCTTCGAGGCGAAGTCCGAGGTGAAGCTGAACGACTGCATCGCGCAGCAGCAGCGCGTCGCCGACGAAGGGGTGATGATCGTGAAGACAGAAATGCTGCGAACGTACGACGGTCAGCCCGGCTTCACGCTGGCGCAAGGCCAGTAAGCGGGAGCAATGCAGATGGATCAGGCGCGCCCGCTGGTCGGTGTGATCATGGGCAGCAAGTCCGACTGGGACACGCTGCGCCACGCCGATGAAGTGCTGGCGCGCTTCGAAGTCGCGCACGAATGCCGGATCGTGTCCGCGCACCGCACGCCGGATTGGATGGCGGAGTACGCGCGCTCGGCCGAGGAGCGCGGCATCGAAGTGATCATCGCGGGAGCGGGCGGGGCGGCGCACCTGCCCGGAATGGTGGCGGCGCACACCACGCTGCCGGTGCTCGGGGTCCCGGTGGAAAGCTCCATGCTGCGCGGGGTGGATTCGCTGCTGTCGATCGTGCAGATGCCCGGCGGCGTGCCGGTGGGCACGCTGGCCATCGGGAAGGCGGGAGCAACGAACGCGGCGCTGCTGGCGGTGGCCATCCTGGCGAATTCGCGGCCCGAGCTACGGACGAAACTTAAGGAATTTCGCGAGGAACAGACGCGAAAGGTGCGTGAGGATTCGCTGTGATCCTTCCCGGATCCGTTGTCGGCGTCATGGGCAGCGGACAGTTGGGAAGGATGTTCGCGATCGCGGCGCGCCGCATGGGATACCGGGTGCACACCCTGTCGCCCGACACCGATACCCCCACGGGGCAGGTGGCGGATGTCGAGATCGTGGCTTCCTATAACGATTTGGAAGCAGTGGCTCGCTTCGCCCGAGGCGTGTCGGTGGTGACGTTCGAGTTCGAGAACGTTTCCGCCGCGGCGGCGCAAATCGCCGCGCGGCATGCTCCGGTGCGCCCCGCGGGGGCCGTGCTGCACACTACGCAGCACCGCATCCGGGAGAAGACCTTCCTGCTCCGCAATGGGCTGCCGGTTACTCCGTTCCGGGAGGTGCACGGCGAGGCGGACCTGGAGCAGGCGGTGACGGAGCTGGGTACGCCTTGCGTGCTGAAGACGGCGGGGTTCGGCTACGACGGCAAGGGGCAGGTGCGCATAGAATCGCCCCAGGACGCTCTTGCCGCCTGGGAGTCCATTCACCGCGCCGAGGCGGTGGTGGAAGCGTTCATCGACTTCGATCGCGAGGTCTCGGTGGTGGCGGCGCGCGGGCTGGATGGGACCTTCGCTCACTTCGGAGTGGTGGAGAACCGGCATCGCCGGCACATTCTGGACGTGACGATCGCCCCGGCGGAGATCGGCGCCGGTATTGCCGCGGACGCGGTTCAGATCGCGCGTACGGTGCTGGAGAAGCTGGAGGTGGCGGGGGTGCTCTGCGTCGAGTTCTTCGTCACGCGCGACGGGCGGCTGCTGGTCAACGAGCTCGCGCCCCGGCCGCATAATTCCGGCCACTTCACCTTCGACGCCTGCGTCACCAGCCAGTTTGAGCAGCAATTGCGGGCGGTGTGCGGGCTGCCCCTGGGCTCCACCGCGCAGCTCGCGCCGGCGGCGATGGCCAACCTGCTGGGCGACCTGTGGCTGAACGGCGAACCGGACTGGGCGGGGGCTCTGCGCGACCCCAGGGTAAAGCTGCATCTGTACGGCAAGCTGGAGCCCCGGCCGGGACGCAAAATGGGCCACTTGACCGCGCTGGGCCCCGGCGCCGAGGCGGCGGTGCTGGAGGCGCGATCGCGGCTGGCGCGATCATGAGCCGGTTCCCCCGTTCCCCGCGCGAACAGAGATAAGATCTTTTGTTCTCACTCTATGAGCGCAGACCGCACAGTTCACGCAAGCCGCCAGACGACAGGCTCCGGCGCCGCCACAGCAATCGGCCCCGAGTACGAGCATCGCCACATCACCTGGGCATTTGGACTGGAGTTCAACAACCACCAGGTGACGGAACGATGGCGGTTTCCGAGGTACTTTCAGAGCCGGTTGAATGCGGACGACCTGATCATCGACCCGGACGATCCCAATCATTGGGAGTACATCAATCACGAGCAGTGGGTGCACTTCCACATCACGATGACGAATCGCAAGGACGACTTTATCGCGGCGCTGGAGGATCCCGGACGACATGTGGTCTACGACGGGCACGCGCGCTGGGGCCGAGGACCGTGCTTCGGCCCCGACCCGGCGCCAGGCGAGGACTGGCAGGATTCCACGCCGGCGAACCGCGCCACGCGCGGAATTTTTCCGATGGGCTACACCTACCTGCCGGTTACCACGGGTGAGATCGAGGAGCACGGCTATACGCCGCACCTGGTAACGGGCGCCAAGCCGGGCCGCGACGACTGCCACCCGGACATCCGCGCGCGTTACAGCCGGCTGCGGACCTATACGCTGGCGCAGCTCGGGATTACCGTTCGCGGAATGGATGCCACCGATGAAGTGTGGGGGTACTCGGGATATGACGAAGGACGTCCCGCGAAGCACGTGATCCTGTCCGCCGGCTGGTCGGGAACCCCGCTCAGCCCCGCCGACCTGGGAGGAGTCAACATGGCGTGCCGTGTCTTTTGCCATTTCGGCTGCAGCACGTTCCTGCACAACTACCGCATCCTGCGGTTTCACAAGATGTGGCAGCGGGAGGGCGATGACAAGTTCGCTTATTGGACCACCGCCGCCTCCACCACCGGGACCTCGCAGTTGTGGCTCTATTACCTGCTGACCTACAACCGCCGGAACGACTTCGACCCATGGGAGCCCAGCATTCGATACGCTGTCCGGAAGACCAACCAGAGGCTTGCGTCCATGAACGAAAGCTATCGGATCATTTGAAATGACTGCCGCCGAGATCAACGAGATTCTGGACCGGCTGGCGCCGGGATACGCGCCGTCGGAGACGCTGTTGAGAAAGGTGGAGGAGGATGCCCGTTCGGGCGCCGAATCGCTGGTGGCGATCTGGGCGGAGAACGACTCGGGTCTGGCGGGTGACGCCGCCGCGATCCTGCAGCGCGTGGAGCAATCGGTGATTGGTCCGCTGGCGGATTGGTCCGCGCGGCTGCCGGACGGGCGCGCGGTGGAGGCACTGCGGTTCGCGGTGGAAGCGCAGATCCGGATGGAGGCGGTCCTGCGGGAGCGGCTGGAACGAGCGTTGCAGGACAAGCGTCTGTTTCAACCGCCGAAATCGAAAGCGGATGAACCCCAGCCCGCGCGCCGGGTCTGCGATGAGGCTTACGTGCTGCTCCGCGCGATGCGATACCTGAAGGAAAGCAGCGCCACGGCGCTGGTGACGCAGAAGGAGTTTCTGAATTACCCCGAGGAGTTGAAGGAGCAGCAGATCGCCCGGGCGCGCATGAAACAGCCGTGGACCGACTTGCTGGAGGAAGTGGAAGACGATCCGGAGGCGGCATGATCGAGCATGAAATTCAACCCGGGGACTGCGTTACGTCGCTGGCGCACCAGTACGGCCTGCTGTGGGAGACCATCTGGGATCATCCGGCGAACTCGGCTCTGCGGCAGCGCCGGGCGAATCCTAACGTGCTGCAGCCGGGCGACATCCTTAGCGTTCCCGAACCCGAAGTGAAGGAACTCAGCAAGCCAACCGAACAGCGCCACAAGTTCGTTCTGAAGACGAACCGGGCGAAGCTGCGGCTGAAGCTGGTGGACTACAAGCACCGCCCGCTGGCCAACGTCGCGTACCGGCTGACGATCGACGGCGAGAGCCAGACCGGCGCGTCCGACGGCGATGGAATGGTGGAGCATCCGATCCCGCCAGGAGCGCGCGCCGGGGAGATTCGCTATACGGTGGACGGCAAGGAAGTAGTGAAGCGCCTGGCGTTGGGTCATGTCGATCCGATCGAGACTTTGAAGGGGGTGCGGGAACGGCTGGCCAACCTGGGGCATGCCTGCCAGGCGAACGAAGGACCGCTGGATGACCGAACCCGCGCCGCGATTCGTGAGTTCCAGAAAAAACATCGCCTGACGGCGACGGGCGAGCCCGACGACGCGACGCGGACGAAGCTGAAGGATGTACATGGGTGCTAATCGATGACCAGACCTGAGATCGCCGCGGCCCTTATTGGGATCCGCGACGGAGATCCGCCGGAGCCGTTGCTGCGCCGGCTGTCGGAAGAGAGCAGGCGGGCGGCGGGGATCGCCGTGCAGCGGCTCGAATCCGGCCCCGAGTCCGAGGATCGGGCGCGGGCGATGCTGGATGAGCTGGGCGAGCTTGCGGTCGCGGAGATTGCGCAAGCTCCCGCGGGCGCGACCGCGGCCCAGGAAATCTGGCGGCTCCGCGCGGCGGCACGGGCGGCGCTCGAATCCCGCCGGCGCATCGCCGAAGCCCTGGATCTCCTCATGAAGCGCAGGAAGAAAGGCGGTGCGGGGGACCTTGCCGTGAATACGGCGATGCGGCTGCTGGCGGGAACCACGGACTCGGCTCCGGTGTGGGATGAGGAGTTCTACGAAGGCATGTCGCTGGCGGATCGCGACCCGCACGTGGAGGATCTCAGGAACTCACGCGTCTGGAAACGCGTAATGCAACCGCTGTGAGGCAAGGATGAAACGACGATCACTGGTCCTGGCGCCGCTGATGGCGGCGGCGCAGCAGCCCTCCGCCGTGGAGCGCATTCGCGGATTGAAGCCGGAGGAGGGCCGCAAGCTGACGCAAGCCGCCGCCGAGATCGAGAAGCAGGCTCGCTCGCAGGTGGAGGAGCTGGTGAAGCTCGCGCAGTCGGCCGAAACGCGGGAACAGGCTCGCATGGTGCTTTCGGAATTGGGCGAGTTGGCCGCCGGAAGCCTGCTGAAATCGATCGCGTCCGCGCCGGTGGAATATCGCAAATGGGCTCTGACCGAGGCTCTGGAAGGCGAGCTGCGGTTTCGGGCCAGGGTCGCGGCAGCGTTGGACCCGCTCTTTGATGCGCGGGACCAGGCGCCGGGACGGCGCGGCAGGGAGCGGTCCGGCGCCGCGTCCAGGATTTGCGACGAATTGTACGTGGCGGCGGTGCGTTTCGCGGATCAGGCCACGGAATTGGATGAGCACTTCGCCCGCATGGAGCGGTTCCGGCAGTTGCCGGAAGGGTTGAAAGACGTTGAGATCCGCAGGTTCCGGCAGTCGAAAGCTTGGCGGAGGCTGGTGGAGGAAGGGCGCACGCAGGAAAAGGCTTGACGCCGTCCGCGAAATCCTGCAGGATTGCGAGGTAATTCCTCACAATTTCAGGAGGCCCCGTTGAATCTCGCCGTTGAAGCAGTCGCCCGAAAGCGCGTGGAACGCGCGCGGGATCAGATTACGAAATCGTTGCTGTCGGTGGCGCAAGGCAACCCCCTGGGGGCTGAAAGGGACCTGGGCCGGCTGCGGGACCGGGTTCAGAAGAAGGCCGCTCTGTCACGCGCGGAAGCCGGCATGGTGGTGCGCGCGGTGGAGGGCTTTGCGCCCCGGAAAGGCGGCCGCGAGGCGATCTGGGGCGATACGCTGGATTTCGTGGGCGTGCAATTCCTGGAGCGGGGCTGGCAAGCGGCGCGAGCCGTGGCGCGCGTGGCCCTCCGCAACGGCCGCCCGCTCGGGTCGGGGTTTATGGTCTCCGAGAGTCTTTTTCTCACCAATCATCACGTGATTTCCTCCGCGAGGGACGCGGCGCAAGTCAGCATCGAATTCGAGTACGAGTTGGACTGGCTGGGAAACCAGCGGGGAGCGACACGATACGCCTTGGATCCGGGGTCCTTTTACCTGCACGACGATGAGGCCGGGCTCGATTACTGCCTGGTGGGGATGGGGCCGAGGCTGAGTGGGGCGAAAGGACTTTCGGATTTCGGCTGCTGCAAGCTCAGCGATGCCGGTGACAAACACGCCCTGGGTGAGGTGGCGAACATCGTGCAGCATCCTGACGGGCGATACAAGGAAGTCGTGCTCAGGGAGAACAGGCTGGTGTCCCGCCTGGAGCTGGTGCTGCACTATGTCGCCGATACGGAGCCCGGCTCATCCGGGTCTCCCGTGTTTAACAACGAATGGGAGGTGATCGCGCTGCATCATTGGGGAGGTCCGTGGCGGCAGAAGAAGGACGAGCGGGGATTCCCGGTGCCCCGCGAGGTGAACGAAGGGATCCGTATCAGCGCGATCGTCCAGGACCTGCTGCGTAAGGCTCCCTCGCTCACCGCGGGACAGCGGGAATTACTGGGGCAGGCGCTCGCCAAACAGGAGCGGACCGCGGCAGGCCTCGCCGTGGGGGGAGGCGCGCCGTCCACGGCGGCGCAGATGCAGCCGGATGGATCGGTGCGGTGGACAGTGCCGCTGGAGGTCGCGGTGCGGCTGCCGTGGGCGCAGGCCCCTCCTGCCGCGCCAAAAGGGGGCGGAGGCGCCGTCGCCACGCGGGAACCCGGTTCGGAGAAGGTGGAGCCGGATATGGATTTCTCCGGCCGCGGCGGGTACAAGCCGGGCTTCCTGACGGGCCACACAGTTCCCTTGCCGAGGCTGACCGCGCAACAACGGGCGAAGGCGGCGGTCAATCGCAGGGCGGAGCCGGGGGATGACGAGCTGGAACTGAAGTATCACCACTTCAGCATCGTGATGAACGCGGAACGCAGGCTAGCGTATTTCACAGCGTGCAATATCGACGGCAAGACCGCCAAGCACGTGAATCGCGATACCGGGGTCGTGGAACCCCTGCGGCCCGACAATCCGGGCTTGCGGGAAGCCCTGGAAGCCGCGGAGGGAACCGAAAAATGGTACGACGACGATCGTATCGGCGAGGAGGAGTACGCCGGCACGGACGTCTACGAAGCGCAGCGGGTGCCGGGATTTCCGGATCCGCGCAGCACCGGCCGCAGGCTGCGCATGTTTCAGAAAGGACACTTGGTGCGGCGAATGGATCCTGCCTGGGGTTCGGATTCGATGGCGCTGCGCGCCGACGCGGATACGTTTTTCTATACCAATGCGGCTCCGCAAGTCGGGTTCTTCAACCAGGGTAAGGCGTCCGGCATGACGGGCGTATCGAATGGCCATCTGTGGCGGGCGGTGGAGAATTACGTCCTGCGGAACGCGGCGGCCGAGAAGGAGCGGGTGTGCTCCTTTACCGGGCCGGTGTTCCGGACGCAGGACCGCAAATTCCGCGGCATCAAGGTACCGGCCGAGTTTTGGAAGGTCACCGTGTGGTCGGAAGGAGGGGAACTGCGCTCGCTCGCGCTGCTGGCGAACCAGAAGAAGGTGTTTACGGCATGGCCGGAGAAGCTCGACGAAGCGCCGGAGGCTTTCCTGGACGACGAGGAACTCGGCAAAGTCGAAGATTTCCTAACCACGGTGGAGGAGATTGAACGGCTCACCAAGCTGGATTTCGGCGCGGAGGTCCGGCAGGCGGACGTTTTCGCGGGTCAGGAACGGGTTCGAGTGCGGCGGGAAGAGGATATCCCGCTGCGCCGTAAGTCCCGAAAGCCCGCGGGAAAGCGTTAGATTGCTTAGCGGCCGGCCAGGCGCTTGTCCGCGGACTGTAGGCGTTCCATCGCCTTGCGCAACTCTTCCGCTTCCTTGGCGGGCCAGACCGCGCCGTTGTTGCGGTTGTACTCCGCGGAGAAGGCGTTCAAGGCCTGCACGAGCTTTTGAAAGTTCAGCTCAAATTCCAATCGCTGGAGTTTCTGGACCCGCTTCCGGTCGGCTTCGAAAGCACGCACTTCCGAGCGGACCATCAGCGTGAGCGAGTCGAAGGCGCGGCTGTGTTCCTGCCACATCAACCCCGCCATGAGCAACGCAGAAAACAAAGGCCACCTCCCTTCCGCGAGTGGTTACAAACTGATTACAACATAATTGCGAATTCGTGACAAGAGAAATTTCGTATACTCGGGTCGCGGAGTCTGTCGTGGCGCTGAGCGGATCATTCCGAACTCTCTTTCTATTCGACATCTCGGAGGAGATTCGATTAGAGGAGCTGCGAAAAATTTTGGGCGCGGACTCGGGCCGGCGAGAGCCGAGCTTCCGTCAGCCCGCTCCGGACTACGTCCGGTTTGAGGCCCCGCCGGTAATCGAGCCCTTGGAGCCCATCGCGGCGTTCGGGCGGCCGGTGGGAGGGAAGCTCGCATACTACGAGTACGGTGTGGTGAGCGTTCAGCTCGAGCTTCCGTTTCACCTGGAGTGGGGCGAGCTGGTGCAACTTTCCAGCGAATGGATCGCCGAGGCGGAGTTGGAGAAGCGGGTGGCGGAGAAGGTGCGGGCGCGGCTGCAGCGAATCGCGCCGGCGCTGGTGAAACCCTACAACGAGCACCTGAGCGAGGACTACTACATCATTCAGGTGCAGCCGATGGAGGGGCTGTCGGCCGCAAATCTGATCGACCGGCACGGACCGGAGATTGCCCAGATCGTTCGCGGCGAAGCCACGCGGCTGTCGCCGGAGGAGGAAGCCGAGATCCTGCAGTCGCGGATGTCGTACTACCCGGCCGATCTGCTGGTGGTGGGCTGGACGTCGGCATTCGTTTACGACACGCCGGACGGCGCGGAACCCACGGTCCAGTTGCTGGAGTACGCCAACACCCAGTTACTCGAGTTTCGTTACTACGATGAGCTGCTCACCCGGTTACTGAAAGACGTGTATCGCCTGATCGATGAGGGGACGGGCCCGTTGAAACGCTGGCGGCTGGCGACAGAAGCGGGGCGATTGAACACGATCCGGCTGGACGTCCGGGAGCTGACCGAGCGCGCGGACACGTCGATCAAGTTCCTGAGCGATATGTTTTCGGCCCGGCTCTACCGGCTGGCGGAGACGAAGGTGGGGGTGCCGGATTACCGGGCGCTGGTGGATGAGAAGCTAAGGCTCGCCGGGGAGCTGTACCAGTTCCTGACGGATCGCTTTCATCAGTCGAGCGCGCTGGTGCTGGAGTTGATGGTGGTGATCATTCTGATCATCGACTTGATTTACCTGTTTCGAGGGAAGGCAGGGTGACGGATGGACCGGGATGAGCCGCCGGAAACGCTCGTCAGGCTTGCAACGGCAGTTGCGCCCTGGCGCGGGAAGCCTCGGCGCCGAGAGTCGACAACGCGGCGATGTCGTGAGCCACGTACATTTGGTCCAGGAAATACCGCTCCGGGAACGGCCGGCCGTTTTTCACTCCATGCCAGCGGTCAAGTTTCACCCCGGCGCTGCGCTCGTTGAATTCGTCGATGGCGAGCAACTCGCCGGCGAAGCGATAATTCGCGATGAAGTGAATGTCATCGAAATAGCACGGCACGTGCAACAGCATGCGCCGGTGGGGGGCATCGAAGATCTCCAGCGCCGCCTTAGTGGAGGAGTACAGATCCAGGTCGAAGGAGATGAAGCCCAGGGGCGGCGGCGAGTAGCGATCGAAGAAGGAATGGACGGTGTCGCGGACATTGCCGAGCACCAGTTCGGTCCGGCTGGTGAGCCGCTTGCGGAGCTTGTCGAAGTCCATGGGGTAGTCGCCGGGCTGCCACAGGTCGGGGTGATCGCGGTGATCGCCGATGAACTCGGGCAGGCCGCCGGCAGTATCGAAACCGTACACCTTGATCTGCATCCCGGTTTCGCGCTCCAGCATTTCGGCGTCAGCCTGCATGGCGCACAGCCCGGTTCCGCCCGCTACGCCGAACTCGATCGCGGAGAAGGCGGTGGCGCCCTGCCGCTTTGCTAGTTCAACGGCGGCTGCCATTCCCAGAAGATATTGAGGCCGGTCGGAGATATCCCAGAGGGCGCGGGTTCGCCAAGCGGGGTTCAGCAAAGAGAAAACAGCACGCGCCCCCAAGCGAATTAGGGGCTCGCGAATCAGTCTTGCAATAGCGGCGCGCAAGCGGCTCCTAGCTGTGATGCTACCACGCCTCACCCCGCATTCCGCCCGCGAGGCCCGGGCAGCAAGCACGCGGTCGCGAGAAGCACGGCCAGTAAAGTGAGGATCGCGCCGATGCGAACGCTGGCAGGCTGGTACCGAAATTCGACCTGATGCTCGCCCGCATCCACGACCACACCCCGCAGGGCGCCGTTTACCTCCAAGATCGGGACGTCCCTGCCGTCCACTGTAGCGCGCCAGCCCGGGAAATAGTTGTCACTGAGGATCACAAGGCCGCGGCATCGCATGCCGGCGTGGATTCGGACGCGTTCGGGCTGCCTTTCCAGCACGTCGACGGTGTCACCGGCACAGCTCTCGAGAGACGGAGCGTCGGCGGTAATCATTGCCGTTCGGCCGGCGTCAAACGCGGGGTCCACGAGCCGGCCGGGATTCCCGGAAACCTCCACCTGGTGGACGGCCCAGGCTCGCGGGAAGGCTCCTGGGTTCTCGTAGACCTTCAGGCCGGACTTGCTTTCGAACACCAGTTGCTGGTTGTCGCGGGAGGGTTTGGACCCGATGTAGTAGCGGACGCCCATCATGATGTGGCCGCTGGGATGGAACAGCGGGGAGCGCCACATGTTCTCCGGCACGCTCGCCGTATAAGCGCCGAGCGTGTCGATTCCCCACCAGTCTCCGATGTTGTACGGGATATCGTCCCCGGAATAAGCCACTCGCGGGCTCCCCTGGAAGCGAAGAAACGAGATGACATCGCCATGCTGAGCCATCTTCTTCAGATAGAGCGAGTGCTGTGCGTCCGAGACATGAGGGTGGGTAAATCCGGTGGAATTGTACAGTTCGGTGAGGGTCAGCAGGAGCAAGCCGGACAGGGCGATGGCCGGGGGGATGCGCGCGCGGCGCCAGGCGTCGAGAACGGCGGCGGAGGCGAGGAGCAGGATCGCGGTGAGGGTGAGCCGGCCGTCGCTGATTTGAGGATCGATGCGGGCGGCGAACAGCACGAGGCTCAGCAGGAGCATTGACGCTCCGGTAGCGGCAAGGATCTTGGACGGCAGCGCGGTGAGGCGGCCGCCTCGGAGGGAGTCAATTCCGGCGGCCGCGCACGCTGCCGCCGCCAGATGGAACAGAAGGATGGCGGCGGCAGGTACGCGGGCTTTCTCCACCATGGGCACCAGGGCGTAGATCCAGCCGTGGAGCGGCGTAGAGGGTCCCAGAGAGAACGCTAGCCCGGCTAGCCCGGCCGCGATCAGCCAGCGGATCCGTTCCTCGTCGAAAGCCGCGGCTGCACCCAGGATCGCAAGCGACAGTAGAAGGCAGCCCACGAAAGGATCCAGGCCACGGGCCACGCCTGGGAGGATCAGCCCCAGTAGTTCCGAAGGCTTCAAGGCGAACTGGCCGTGAACAAAATAGGGGACTTTCTCGTTGAAACGCAGCGGTTCCTCGGCGCCGGACCAGCGGACGGCCAGGCGGCCGTACTCGGCGGTTGGCAGCGTCTGGAGGGCGCTGGCGGCGATCGCCACAACCGCGCAGATCGCGGCGAGGCGTGCCAGTTTCCAGTCCGGCCGGCCGCCGCGGAAAACGAGGTAAGTCCAAAGCAGTCCCACGGCGAGCGAGACGAAGAGGTTCATCTGGTGGTGTCCCGCCAACCACCCGAAGCCCAGGAAGAAGCCGGAGAGAACCGCGCTGCGTACGCCGCCCGGGCCTCGCACGGCGCGGAACAGAAACAGGAAGACGAGCGGAGTCCAGACGGCGCCGTTGACCATTTGCGGCGCGTCGACGGCTGCGACGTAACCGGCGAGCCCGTACGCGACGCCGGCGAAGATCGCGGCCCAGCGGGAGCGCCCCATCGACCGGGCGAGCGCGTACGCCGCCAGCGCCGCGCCGACACGGATCAGCACGAAATACCAATGCAAGGCATTCTGGCGAATCCAGCCGTTGGGGTTCAGGGGCACGAGGAAGAGCAGCCAGTTGAAGGGATAGGCGGCGCCGGGTTGGGCCTGGCCTATCAGGGGTTGGCCGAGCCAGGAATGCGGATCCCAGAGCGGGAACCAGCGTCCGGCGTTCCATTCCGAAGCCTGGAATTGGAGCCAGGGCAGGACGAGGTTGGAGAGATCGGGCTGCTCCAGCCAGGTGTACTGGTTGGTCAGGACCAGCTTCCAGAAAAACAGAACCACGATGGCGATGAGCAGGGCGGGACCGGCCAGCGTGGATCGCATCACTTAGTTGCCGTTCCGCGAAGCCTTCTCGAAAGCGGCGCGCATCTCGCGGTCAATGCGCAGATGGAGCCCGTCGGGATAGGTTTTGGAGGGTTGGTACAGATCCCCGTGGTCGCGGCCGGGAACGATTTCGCAGGCGTCCTCCCGTCCCTTGGATTTCAGGAAGTCGCAGAGGAAGTACACGCCCTCCTCCAGGTGAAAGTTGTCTTCGGCGCCGCAAACGATGTGCAGCTTTCCTCGCAGCTTCTCCCCGAGCGTGGCCCATCCGGACTCCAGCAGGAGGCGGATATCGTACCGCTGCCAGTAGCGCTGCACGTCGGGATTCTGCACGCCGGTCTGGCGATCGAAGAGCTTCTCGGGCCGTCCGTCTTTCCCGCGCGGGCTCCAGACCCATTCGAAGGAGGCGATCTGGCCTCCGAACTCGCCTTTTGCTTCTTCCTGGCCGACAAACTCCTGGAAGCTGGCGAGTTCCTTACCGGCGCGGCGGACCAGGTTCAGAACGCGTCCGTCCTTGGTTTTGTAAGCGTTCTGTGTGGAACCGGGCGTCGCATCGATGCCGGTGAAGCTGCGGAGGTCGACGGGGTCCGGCGCGGTGGACCAGACGCCACCGAAGAAATCGGGATGGCTGACCTGCACCCAGAGTGAGCTCCAGCCGCCGGAGGAATGACCGGTGAGGAAACGAGCCTCCGGTTTGGCGATGAGGCGGAAGCGGTCTTCGAGGTGCGGGATCAACTCCTCCACCAGCGCCCGGCCCCAGGGTCCGTTGTTGACGGAGTCGGCGAACACGTGATGGCCGGTGGGGAAGGAGGCGTCCAGGAAGACGTGGATCATGTCGAAGCGTTTGCCTTCGCTGATTTCCTTGACGATGGCGGGACCGCGGTTCCAGGCGGCGGAATGATCGCCGCCGAATCCGTGGATGATGTAGGACCCCGGGAACCTGCGCTGCGGATCGGTGGCGTAGGCGGGCGGCAAGACAACGCCCGCGCGCATCAGGATCGGGCGTCCCCAGAAGGCGGTGAGCAACTTGCTTTCGAATTCGACGAGCTTGATGTTCTCGGTGTCCAGGAGCGGTTTTCTGTCCGGCTCCCGGCGGGTGAGGGTGATCTTGAGAGGTTCGGTTTGGGCCGGGTTGAGGGAGTCGAGGCGGATCACTTCGCTGAAGAGGTCGCCCGCGCCGTGCCCGTTGCGCGCGTAGCTATGGTCGAGATCGAGCAGCGCCATCACCTGGTAGGCTCCGGCTTTCGCTTGTGAGAACGGCATCGGAAAGGCGGTGAGATCGGGGTTCACAAGGACAGGCTCGCCCGGCTTGAGGAGGGGGATTTCCTGCGCGGCGATCCAGGTACCGGTGGGAGAGAAACCGCCGCCGAGGCGATTCTGGGGCTTAAGGTCGTCCGACAGGAACACAAGAAGTCGGCCTTTGAGAGGAGCCGGGGAGAGTGTGGGTGAGAGGGTGACCTCGAAGCGGAGAGGTCCGGGGTCGGCAGCGGCAAGCGATGTCACCAGCACGGCGAGTGCTAATCTCATAACTTCTTATTGTGGACGAACGCGGGACGCTGTGCGGGTCTGGGACGAACCGGATTTGGGGTAAGCTAAAAGAGCGGTTGAGAGGGCTGCATTTGCGGTCCGTTGAACAGAAGTTCACTCGGCTGCATTTTTATTTTCATGTACCTCCTTTATCTGGATGATGCCGGCTCCCCCGGCAATACCAAGGAGGAGTACTTCGTTTTAAGAAGAATCTGCGTATTCGGAAGACAGGATTGAGGTGGGGTTCGCTGCAGCATATCGCGGACGGGCCCTTCTTCGTTGATTCGAAAGCTTCACGGCTTGTTCAAGTCGCGGACCAGGTCGGGTACGCCGTTTTTCGCCGGTACCAGTGTGGGATGCGCAGAACTTGGATATCGCGGCTCATCGGTTTGGTCCGCGGGATAACGTGTATCACGGACTGGTTCACAAGAGAGTTGGACCGAACACGTGCACCTGTCCCGCTTGCCTAAGCCGCAGGTTCAGACCTCGGCAACCCCAACCCTGACTATCGCGAGCCCTTTTGCTTGCGCTTGGCGACCCAGCCTTCCTTATTCACCTGGCGGCCCCGGCCCAGCGCCAACGCGCCGGCGGGCACATCGTCCGTGATTGTGGATCCAGCGCCTACGTAGCCCTCTTCGGCGATTGTTACCGGCGCGACCAGTGTGGAGTTGGAACCGATGAATGCTCCTTCGCCGATTTGGGTTTTGTGCTTGGCGAAGCCGTCGAAGTTGCAGGTGATGGTGCCGGCGCCGATGTTGGCGCCGGCGCCGATTTCGGAATCGCCGAGATAGGCGAGGTGCTGGCTCTTGGCGCCCGCGCCGAATTCGGTTTTCTTGAGTTCAACAAAGTTGCCGATTCGCGCATCGGCGCCGATGTGGGTATCCATGCGCAAGCGGGCGAAGGGGCCGACTCTCGCGCCGGAGTCGATCCGCGAGTTGGCGACGATGGACAGCGGTTCGACTTCGGAACGGTCAGCGAGGGTGGAGTTCTCGACAGTGGCGCCGGCGCCGACCCGGCAATCCTCACCGATCACGCACTCGCCCAGGATGCGGGCGAACGGCTCCACGACGGTGTCCATTCCGATGCGTACATCGGGATCGATTACCACGGTTTCCGGGCGCTCGATGGTGACGCCGGCGAGCATCAGTTCCGCGTTCTTGCGATCCCGCAGGATGCGGTCCACGTCGGCTAATTCGATCCGCGTATTGATCCCCAGCAGTTCGCGGGAATCGGGGGCAAGCAGGGGTGCAACCGCGTATCCGTTGCGGCGCAGGATCGCCGCCATGTCGGTGAGGTAGAACTCGCGCGCCGGGTTGTCGGGGCGTATATCGCGCAGGTACCGCCAAAGCAATTCCGCCTGAAAACAATAAATACCGGAATTGATCTCCTGGATTCGCAACTGTTCCGGGGTGGCCACTTTATGCTCCACGATCTCCGCCACCAGACCGTCCGCATCGCGCACGACGCGGCCGTAGCCATGGGGGTTGTCAAGGGTTGTGGAGATCAGGGTCGCGCCCGCCTGCGACTCGCGGTGCGTCTCCACAAGCCGGTTCAAGGTGCGGGTGGACAGCAAGGGCGTGTCGCCGTAGAGCACCATCACGAGCCCTTCGCCGCTTTCCAGAAGCTCGCGCGTGCACTCGACGGCGTGACCGGTGCCCTTTTGTTGTAGCTGCCGGACGAAACGGACGCCGTAGGGGCGCAGCTCGTCTTCCACGGCTTCCGCCTGGTGGCCGGTGACGACCACGACGTTTTCGGCGGAGGCGAGGCCAAGCGCCGCGCGGACGACGTGCGCAGCGAGCGTCCGGCCGCCGGCGCGGTGCAGCACTTTGGCTTTCTTCGATTTCATCCGCGTGCCGAGACCGGCCGCGAGCAATATCACGGTGAGAGTCATCTCGCTTGCCTTTGCAATGGTTTGGAACCGGCCAGACGGCGGTCGCGCGAGTCCATCGCGAGTTCGATGGCAACTGCCGCGGCGACGCTCGGGTCGTGTCGAACCTTCAGAGCCTTCCGCAGAAGATCTCTGCCGATCACTTCGAGACCGAGGTCCGCGAGGATCTCCAGGTCGATTTCCACCGGGCGCGCCCGTTTCTCGGCGTATCGCTTCAGGAGCGCCGGCGAGATAGCCCGCGTATTCACGATGCAGGAATCGAGGAGGGGTCCGCGGGCGTGATGGTAGATGGCGCGCACATGGTCGGAGGCACGGAACTGCATGGTCTCGCCAGGCTGCCACATCAGATTCATGAAATACGTTTTGTGGGCGCGGGAGGCGCGGATTGCCTCGGGAATGCCCTTCACCAAGAGGTTCGGAACCACGCTGGTGAACAGTGACCCGGGTCCGAGCGTGATCAAGTCCGCCGCGGCGATCGCGTTTAGAGTTTCGGGCAGAGGCTTGCAGCGCGCGGGCACCAAGGAAATGGATGCGATTCGCTTGCGGCTCTTGCTGATTCGGCTCTCGCCCAAGATGCGAGCGCCGTCCTGGAGCGTTGCTTGGAGGTTCACCTTGGCGGAAGTGGACGGATAGATCTTTCCCAGGCTGGCGAGAACTTCCGAGGACAATCGGACGGCGTGCGCGAAATCGCCGGTCAAATCGGTGAGGGCAATGAGAAACAGATTGCCGAAGTTGTGTCCCTTGAGACCGGATCCGCCCGGGAACCGGTACTGAAAAAGACGTGTCAGCAAGGTTTCATCCTCGGCCAGGGCGACCATGCAGTTGCGGATGTCGCCGGGCGGGAGTACGTCAAACTGGCGCCGCAATCTGCCGGAACTGCCGCCGTCATCGGTAACGGTAACGACGGCTGTCAGCTCGACAAAAGGAGAGGTGTCCGGGGAGGAGGCGGCGGGCAGGTGCAGCTTCGCGTACCGCTTGAGCCCGTGCAGCAGCGTCGACAGTCCGGTGCCGCCGCCGATGGACACAATGCGGAGCGGCTCACTGGAAAGATTTCCAGGCAGACGATTCCCTCCTGGCCTTAGCATCTCATGAGTGGAGATTGCGGTTCAGGACTCAGGTGAGGGATTCTTCATCATCCAACGCGGTTACCGGCTCCAGATCCTCCGCTTCATACACCTGATCGCAGTCCAGACAGCGCACGTAATCGACCCCATCTCGCCTTGTTAGCAGCTCCGTGCGTCTATGCTCACAAAACGGCATAGGCTCATTCTAATCAGACGGTAAGGCTTGTCAAGAGAGCATTCGTTCTATCCCTGTCGCCGCGGGCGGAGCCGCTACAATCGGAAGCATGTTCAGCCAGCAAGCGACCGGGGAGGGAACGGCCAAGTTCGCGGCGCGGTTTCCCGAACTCCGCTCCAACCGCTTTTTCCGTTCCGCGCAGGAGTGGACGGTGTCGAGCATCGGCATCGGAAGCTACCTGGGGGACATGAGTGAGGCCGTAGACCGGGGATATGAAGAAGCACTGACCGCGGCAGTGCGGAGCGGCATCAATTTTGTCGATACGTCGCTGAACTACCGCAATCAGAGAAGCGAGCTTTCCATCGGACGGGCGTTGAAGCATCTGATCGCGGGCGGTGAACTAGACCGCGAGGAGTTCGTGATCTGCACCAAGGCGGGTTACCTGGTTCCGGGCGCGGCGCCGAAGGGCCTTCGGGAAACCGACGTGGTGGGCGGCATGCACTGCATGACGCCGGAGTTCCTCGAAAATCAACTGGAGCGCAGCCGGGAGAACCTGGGACTTGGAGAAATCGACGTCTTCTACCTGCACAACCCGGAAACGCAGTTGGACTTTGTGGATCGCAACGAATTCTACGCGAGGGTGCGCAAGGCGTTCACCATGTGCGAGGCAGCAGCCGACGACGGCCGCATTCAGTACTACGGGATGGCCACTTGGAATGGTTTCCGGAATCCGGAGCAACTATCGCTGCCGCACCTGGTGGCGATCGCGCGCGATATCGGCGGCGACCGGCATCGTTTTCGTTTCATCCAGCTCCCCTACAATCTGGCGATGCTTGAAGCGATGAGACAGACCACGTACGAGGGAAAGAACGTTTTGGAGCAGTCCGTGGACCTGGGAATTACCGCGGTGGCAAGCGCATCACTGCTGCAGAGCCGGCTGTCGCGCAATCTGCCCGAGCCGCTGCATCGGTTGATCCACGGCGTTGACACCGATGCGCAGCGCGCCATTCAGTTCACGCGATCAGCGCCGGGGATCGCGGTAGCACTGGTGGGGATGAGCAGTCCGTCGCACGTCGGCGAAAATATGAGGGTCGCGCGGGTAGCGCCCATCGACTTCCTGGACTACCTGAAGCTGCTGGCATGAACGGGAGCCTGATCCTGCCGGCAGACCTGGAGACGGTTCCGGATGCGCCGGCGGTGTTCATGATCTGGCTGGGCGAAGGCTCGCCTTATCTGGCTCGCACGGCGCTGCTTCGCCGGCGTTTGAAACGGCTTCTGGCAGAGAGCGGTGGCGCCGGACGTTCACTGAACCTGACATCGCTCGCGACCCGGGTGGATTACCGGCTGGTCGGCTCGAACCTGGAATCGAGCCTGGTTCTCTACGAACTCGCCCGGCAACACTTCCCCGGAGACTACGAGCGCCGGATCAAACTCCGGCATCCCGCTTATGTGAAGCTGACGGAGAACAATCCGTTTCCGCGGACGCTGGTGACCACGAAACTCTCAGGGAGATCCATGTTTTACGGTCCCTTCCGCAGCCGTGCCGCGGCGGAACGCTTTCAGGGCGAGTTTCTGAACCTGTTTCAACTGCGCCGGTGTCAGGAGGACCTGAAGCCGAGTCCGGACCATCCCGGCTGCATCTACGGCGAGATGAACCTCTGCCTGCGTCCTTGCCAGCAGGTTGTGTCGGAAGGGGAATATGCCAACGAAGCGACGCGGGTGCGGCAATTTCTGGCAAGCGGCGGCGCATCGCTACTGACGCCGCTGGCGGCCGCACGCCAGCGGGCTTCCGACGAGATGGACTTCGAGGAGGCGGCGCGCCTGCATCAGCGGTACGAACGCGTGGAAGGCGTGATCGCGTTGCGCGAGGATCTGGCTCGTGAAGTTTCCAGCCTGCACGGCGTCGCGGTGACGAGATCCGCCGCGCCGGGGGCGGTGGAACTTCTCTTCCTGAAGGCCGGCGGGTGGCTTCGTCCAGTCCGTCTGCAATTGCAGACGGCCGGTGTTTCACTGGACCAGCGTCTGCGCCAGGAGACGGCGCATTGTGAGCACCTGGAGGGAGATCGCGCCGAGCATCTGGCGTTGCTGGCGCGTTGGTATTACTCGAGCTGGCGGGACGGCGAGTTCCTGCTGATGGAGGACTGGAACAAGATGCCGTACCGGAGGATCGTAAACGCGATCGCACGGGTAATGGGATGACGACTACTACTGACAAGACTCGACAATGTATTTCCTCGTTTCAAACACCAGGTGGCATCTCTTCAGTATCGCCTTCATCTTTTCATACAGATCGGGTTGATTTTGAGCAGCCCACTCCAGGTTTCTTTGGAATGGCTCTTTCTCTGCGGCAAACGCGCTCGCTCTTTTGCCGCTCTTCGCGCCATAGCGCACATCAAAAAGGAACGGCCCTGAGTATTGATACAAGAATTCCGGCGGAGCAAACACTAATTGATCGCCGCTGATCGAATCGAGCACATTAACAGCCGCGCGGTAATCCGTCCGGCGGGGATCGCGGAGCACGGTTTCAACCGCCGCACCGACTGGGGGAGCCGTGTACAGAAGCGCAAGTCCCAGCGCGAGTACTCCTGGTCGCTGCTTCCAAATTTCCGCCGCGAAGAAAGACGCCATCACCGCAATCCAAGGTGCTGCATGAAGCCCATAGAAGCCCCACTTAGTACCCTCCGCTATAGCCAGCGTTCCCGCAGATGTGGCTCCGAGCATGAAGACATGCCGAATTGCCGGATCGGAATACCATAGTCGAAGAGAAGCGATCGCTCCGACAACAATCATCAGGAACCCGGTAATCCCAAAAGACTTCACTCTGAAAATAGTATCTAGAGAGAGACCATACATCGTCAGGTAACGTGCCCACTCGCGAAAGTTGAACGCACTGTACCGAAAACCAGCGTTCGCGGACGTCTGGTCTCGGAAGGCTTGAAAGTCCACAGACGCCCACCATGCGAACAGGCAGGCGGCTATGAAACCTGGAGCCGCGAAAGCGGCTAGCTGCGACCAGCTCAACTGGCGTCTGTCCCGAAGCGACTGTGCAAGGTAAACGGCAAGCCAGACGAAGAAGGCCACGGGATGCACGGTCGCGCATGCGCACAGGCTGACGCAAGACAGCACTCGCGCCAGAAGGGGACGCTTCAGCAAAAAGCGGATGTGGAAGTAGAACGCTGCGAGGCCGAACATATGACCCATCATGTCCGGGCGCGCCCAAGATGATTGAGTCACGAAGGCCAAGTCGAACGCAATGAGAAAAACAGCGGCAAGGCTGACGATCGGGTTCGATGTGATACGCCAAACCACTCTATGCCACAACACTAGTGAAACTACCGCACAGATCAAGGTGAGTAGCCGCTGCTGGTCTAGCCCGAATCCAACCATCCAGTACCAGGCTCCCTGAATCAGGGATTGCAGCGGCATGTACCAGTAGGCGTGCTGGTCTATCCGCGTCAGTGGACGGTCGATGGAAATGAAAATGAAGCTGGATGATTCGACTTGCCGCAAGTCGAAGTTCCCGTAACGGAGCCAGTTAGCCGCGGCCATCGAATAGAACGCTTCATCAATAAACGGAGCGCGAAACGCGAGGAAGGCAAGGCCAATCGATATCCACAATCCGGAAACAACGAGCGCTGCCGCGGCTGCGTTACGTGCCTGAAAGGGCTTGACAAAGATGTTAGTAACCATGCAAAAACGGTGGAACCGACCCCGAAGTTCATTCTAACGGGGCGTGCCGTGATTGCGATAGACCCGTCGTACCACTGAGCTCCTCATGATGCTCCGGGACCTCAGTCCCATTCCCCGCACTTCAACCCTGTAGTATTCTACTCGGCAGAGGATGAAAATGTCGGCGGAGAACTCAGTCGCTTCCGTGCCGTTGCCGTTTGAGCCCAGCCCGGTCATCCAACGCATGGTCGGGGATGATGCGGGACTTGCGGATTGCAAAGGGAAGCGGATCGGAATCCTTGTGGTCGCGTATAACGCGGTCTCAACCCTGGACAAGGTCCTGAAGCGGATTACTCCCAACGTCTGGAAGAACGTCGAGGAAATCGCGGTTTTCGATGATGCTAGCCAGGACGCGACCTTTGAGCTGACCCTGGGCATGAAAGCGCACCGCTCTCTTCCGAAACTCAGCGTGATCCGGCAGCCGCGGAATCTGGGCTACGGGGGCAACCAGAAAGCCGGCTACCGCTACTTCATGGACAAGGGATTCGATGTCGTCGTGCTGCTCCACGGCGACGGCCAATACGCCCCTGAAATCCTGTCACACCTTTACGGACCCGTCGTTCGCGGGGAAGCCGATGCCGTTTTCGGCTCTCGCATGATGCGCGCATACGGCGGCCCACTCAAGGGTGGGATGCCGCTGTATAAGTACATCGGAAACCGGATCCTGAGTTCCTTCGAGAATTCCGCTCTTGGAACCAGCCTTTCCGAGTTTCACAGCGGATATCGGGCCTATAATCTTCACGCGCTGCGCAAGATCCGGATGGACCGCATGACCGATGATTTCCACTTCGACACGGAGATCATCATTAAGCTCCACCACCAGCTCTTTCGCATCGCGGAAGTGCCGATTCCGACGTACTACGGCGACGAGATCTGCTACGTGAACGGCATGAAGTACGCACGAGATGTCGTCCGGGCGGTACACCGCTATCGTCAAACCCGCAACTCGGTTCAATCTCACCCCGAGTTTGAGGAGTATTTCGTCAACTACTCGCTCAAGAAGAGCAGATATTCTTCTCATTCCATCGCGCAACGCCTGGTGGGACTTAACGATCAAGTTCTCGACATCGGCTGCGGCGACGCCTACTTCGCCAGCGAGCTAAAAGCGGAAGGGAACCGCCATATCACCGGTGCGGATTTCCTCGCGGAACCGCGCAACGCGAGCGTGTTAGAGCAGTACTTCCAAGCCGACCTGGACAATGGAGCTCCGCGCCTCCGGGAAGCGCTCCGGGGCAAAACCTTCGATTCCGTGCTGCTGCTCGACGTCATCGAACACCTACGGCTGCCCGAAGAACTACTGAAATGCGCGCGGGAATGGGTGAAACCGGACGGCCGCGTGATTCTATCAGCTCCAAACGTCGCGCACCTGTGGATGCGCCTGCATCTGCTTTTCGGCAAGTTCGAGTATTCCAGCCGCGGGATCTTGGATTCTACCCACCTCCGCTTTTACACCCGCAGGACTCTGAAGGAGTTGGCGCGCCGGTGCGGTTTTGAGATCGTTCGCGAAGAAGCCACGGTAGTCCCCCTCGAACTGGTCACAGGACTATCGTCCGAAAACCCGGCAATGCGGGTCCTGAACGGGATTTCGGCGGCGCTGGCCTGGCTGTGGCCCTCGATGTTCGGCTATCAGACGATTTTGGTGCTCAAGCCCGCGCCCTCAGGTTCGGAGGGCTAGACACCGCGCAGCACGCGGGTGATATCCGGCGTACCCGGCGTCCTTTTTTCATCTGGGCCTTCGGGCACGGCATCACCTTCGCCGGGCGCGAGGAACAGATTCGACTCGAGCCCGTGCTGGCGGGTATAGAGATCGTGGTAGCGGCCTTGAAGAGCATAAAGCGATTCATGGGCGCCGCGTTCCACGATCTCGCCACCTTCCACCACCAGGATCTGGTCGGCGCGGCGGATGGTGGAAAGGCGGTGGGCGATCACGAACGTGGTGCGCCCCTGCATCAGGTAGCGCAGACCTTCCTGGATCAGCGCTTCGGATTCCGAATCGAGCGACGAGGTAGCTTCGTCCAGGATCAGAATGCGGGGATTAGCGAGAATCGCGCGGGCGATTGAAACGCGCTGGCGCTGCCCGCCGGAGAGCTTCACGCCGCGTTCGCCGACGATGGTGTCGTACTGCTCCGCGAAGTTGCGGGCAAACTCATCCACGCGCGCGATGCGGCACGCTTCCATGATCTCCTCTTCGGTGGCGTCCGGCTTGGAAAACGCGATGTTCTCGCGGATGGTTCCGTCGAACAGGAACGTCTCCTGCAGCACGACGCCGAGTTGCGTGCGGTAGCTGGAGATCTGCACTGTCGAGAGGTCTTCGCCGTCGACCAAAACCTGCCCGGCAGTGGGGGTGTGGAAGGCGCAGACCAGGGAGATGATGGTCGACTTGCCGGATCCGGAAGCGCCCACCAGCGCGGTGACCGTTCCGGGCTTCGCCTGGAAGGAGACGCAGTGCAGGACCTCCTTGCCCTCCTCATAGGAGAAATAGACTTCCTGGAAGCGGACGTCGCCTTCGATGAGTCCCAGCCGTTTAGTCCGGCGCGGATCGGAGTCTTCGGGACTCTCCGCGAGAACCTCGCGGGTGCGTTCCAGCCCCGCGAGCGCCTCGGTGAGCTGCGTTCCGATCGCCACAATCTGGAAAATCGGCGCCACAAGGAAGGCGAGAAAGGCGGTAAACGTCACCATTTCGCCCAGGGTGAGCGTGCCGGCGAACACTTGGCGCGCGCCGACATACATCACCGTGGCGCCGACAATGCCGGTAAGCACCGATGCCGACAGGCTCATCAGCGACATCGCCGTGAGAGATTTCAGCACGTTGTCCAGCAGGCGCTGAACGCCGGAGGCAAACACGCTCTCCTCGCGCGATTCGGCGTGATACCCCTTCACAACGCGAACGCCGCCCAGCGATTCCGTAAGGCGGCCGGTGACTTCCGCGTTAATCTTGCCCCGCTCCCGGAAGATCGGCCGGATGGATTGGAACGCGCGCTGCAAAACCACGGCGAACAGCAGCACGAAACCAGCGGTCAGGAAGGTCATTAAGGGGCTGATGCGGATCAGGATGAAGAGTGCGAGGAAAGCGGTCATAACGCCACCTCCGAACTCGACAAGCCCGGTCCCGATCAAATTGCGGACGCCTTCCACGTCGGTCATGATGCGCGCCACCAAAGTGCCGCTCTTATTGGCGTCGTAGTACTGCACTGGCAGCCTGCCGATGTGCGCCTGTACCTTTCGCCGCAATTCCGCGATGAGCCGCTGCCCTGCCTTCGACAGCAACTGGGTGAGAGCAAAGGATGTTCCGCCCTGAATGAAGGTCGCGGTCACCACGGCGAGCACCAGCGGCCCCAGGATGTCGCGTTGTCCCTTGCCCAGAACGTCATCCACGAGAAATTTTGTGGAGTAGGGCAGCACCAGGCCGCTCACCCGATTCACGATCATCAGCAGGAAGCCCAGCAACAACAGCTTCCGCCGCGGACGGACCATCTCCATGATGTCCGGCCACAGCTCCTTCAACTGTTGGGTCTGGGTCTTTTTTCGTTTCGCCGTTTCTTCGACCCGCGGCTTGCGGCCGGCGGCGGACCGCTCCGCGGCGGGCATCTTCGGCATCGGACCTTTCAAATAGAACCCCCTTTCATGATAGATTCCGCTGTCAAGATGGGGGCTTCGCTAATCCTCCCTGGCCGATCGGGCAGGGTGGCCGTTTACAATGGCAGAAATGGCGCAGCTCTTCGCCGGCACCTCCGGCTTCGCGTATCCCAGTTGGAAGCCGGAGTTTTATCCCGAAAAGCTCCCGGCCAAGAAGTTCCTGCAATACTATGCGACGCAGTTGAACGCGGTGGAGATCAACTATACATTCCGCCGGCTGGCGGCTGCCGCGACGCTGGAGGGCTGGGTGAACGCGACGCCGCCGGAATTCCTGTTTATCTGCAAGGCGCACCAGCGGATTACACACATCCAGCGGTTGAAGGAATCGGACGCGCTCGATGTTTTCTTCCGCGCGATCGATCCGCTTCGCTCGGCGCGGCGCCTGGGTCCGGTGCTGTTCCAGTTGCCGCCGAATTTCAAACGTGACGATGAGCTGCTGCGATCGTTCCTCGGGCGGCTGCCGGCGGAAATCCGGTGCGCATTCGAGTTCCGCAACGCCTCCTGGCTGACGGACGCAGTGTACCGGATTCTGGAAGAGCATCGGGTGGCGCTGTGCCAGGCGGAAAGCGACAAGTTCGAGGTTCCGCAAGTGATGACCACCGATTTCGTATACGCCCGGCTGCGAAAGAGCGAATATCCGGAAGAGGAACGGGCGGAGATCGCAGGACGGTCGCGGGAACTGATGGCGGGCGGACGCGACGTATACCTCTTTTTCAAGCACGAGGAAACGGCTGCCGGCGCGGTTTACGCTCGCGACGTGCTGGATCGGGTGCGATCAACCTGAAAGCGCTTTCTCAAGGTCCCTGGAGAAGCCGCGCAGAAGTTCCACTTGCTCCGTGGTGGCCGCCTGTTCGAACCCTTTTGCGACAAAGTAGGGCTGCTCTCCCCTCCAGACCAGCACCGCAAAACCGCGTTCCGACATCAGACCGGAACTGCCGATAGGTCCAAAACCGCCCGCGGGAGTGCGCTCGACCAGTGCAACGAAGCCGTCCCGCGTAAAGACGAAGTGTCGCGCGATATCGGAGACCGGCGCCAGGTCGATTCCGGCGGCGGCCAGCCTTTCGAGCGTCGCCATCATCGCTTACATCTTGTAGCGGCCCAGATCCTCGTCGCCGAGATTCTCCAGCCAGCGCCGCAACTCTTCGTTGTTGACCTTGTCGGCCACGGTCGCGGCCGACTTGGAGCTCTTGAGGACGCTGTCGTCCACGTAAATTGGGCAGTCCAGCCGCAATGCAAGCGCCAGGGCGTCGCTGGGCCGCGAATCGACGCTGATCAGCTCCCCGCCCTTCTCCAGCCAGATCACCGCGTAGAAGGTATCGTCGCGGAGTTCGTTCACTACCACCTTGCGAACCCCCGTCTCCAGGCCCATCAGCACCTGCTTTATTAGATCGTGCGTCATGGGCCGTGGTGTCGCCACCTTCTCGATTTCGAGAGCGATTGCGTTGGCTTCGTAGATGCCCACCCAGATAGGCAGAATGGTGTTCCCGTTGATATCCTTCAGCACGACAATGGGCATGTTGGTTACCGGGTCCATCATCAGTCCGCGAATTTTCATTTCTACTTCCATCTCGCCCTCGCTTTCTCTCGCGCCTCCCAAAGCTTATCGCAGGCTCTCCCCCGCCAGCGAGTTCGGTCCCGAGCGCGTCACGCGAACGTCCCGATACTCTCCCACGATGTTTTCCCCGGACTCCTGGGGCCGGATGAAGTTAAGCGTCTTGTTCTCGCAGGTCCGTCCGATCCACTGCCCGGTGGCTTTGTTGAAACCCTCCACCATCACTTCCTTCACCTCGCCCACCAGGCGCGCGTTGTTGCGAATCTGGATCTGCCGCTGGCGCTCCTGCAGGACCGCGAGGCGCCGGCTCTTCTCTTCCTCCGGAATGTGATCCTCATACCGCAGCGCGGGCGTGTTGGGGCGCTTCGAGTACTTGAAGCTGAAGATCGAGTCGTACTGCACCTCGTCAATCAGGTCCAGCGTCTGCTCGAAGTCCGCTTCCGTCTCGCCCGGAAAGCCGACGATGATGTCCGTGGTAATCGCGATCGGCCTGCGGGCCGACTTCATCCACTCGATGCAGCGCAAGTACAGGTCTCGCGTATAAAGGCGCTGCATCCGATCGAGCACAGCGGTGGAGCCGGACTGCACGGGCAAGTGAACGTGATTGCAGAGCGCGGGATTCTCATCAATCGCGAGCACGATGTCGCGAACGAAATCGCGGGGGTGCGACGTGGTGAATCGCACGCGCCGGATGCCCGCGAGATTACCCACTTCCCGCAACAATCGAGCGAAGTCCCAGCCGCGGGACCCGGAATCGCGATAGCTGTTCACGTTCTGGCCGAGGAGCTGAATCTCGGTGTAACCCATGGCCGCGAGTTCGCCCGCTTCCTTAAGTACACTCTCGGACGTCCGCGAACGCTCAGGACCGCGGGTGAACGGCACCACGCAATAGGCGCAACTCTTGTCGCAACCCTCAATGATGGTGATGTAAGCCCGATGAGGATTGTCCCGCCGCGCGAATGGCGTCTCGAAGGTATCTTCCGTGTCGAGGCTCAGACCGGTTACGCGGCGGTCGCCGGCCTCCAATTGGATCAGCATCTGAGGCAGGTGGTTATAGCTGGCGGAACCAGCGACCAGGGACACGTGCGGAGCTTTTTCGAAGATCCTTTCGCCTTCCTGTTGAGCGACGCAGCCGATCACGGCGAAGACCTTGCCTTTGCCCGCGTCTTTCCTGAATTGCTGCAGGCGGCTGAAGACCTTCTGCTCGGCTTTGTCGCGGATGCTGCAGGTGTTGTAGAGGATCAGTTCCGCATCCTCGGGAGCCCCCACTTGCCGGTAGCCCTGGCTGAGCAGCGTGCCGATGACCTTCTCCGAATCGTGAACGTTCATCTGGCAGCCGAACGTTTCGATGTAGAACGTCTTCACGCTTCTTATTGTAACGGCAAACGTGGGCCGCGCCTTAGAAGCCGGCATGGGGAGGCGCGGGGCGCCTCCCCGGGCTGGGCGGCTATTTCTTGCGGCCGCGG
>JAIEPW010000119.1 GCA_019748195.1 Bryobacteraceae bacterium | reverse complement strand
TCGTAGCACGGGAACGCGATGCCCTTCAGCGAGGCGAACGCGGTGCGCGAGTTCGCGAACGTGTTCACGCGGATGCCGAACCAGGCCACCCCGTAGCTGCCCAGAATGCCCACCACCGAGAACGCCAGAATAATGATCACCTTGAACAGGTCAAAATGCTGCAGAACATAAAAATAGACGAAGATGATCGCGGCGATGAACGCCCACAGAATCATCAGGAACCGGCCTTGCGTCTCCAGGTAGGTTTTGCAGGTCTCGTAGATCAGCTCCGAGATCTCCAGCATTGACGCGTGCACGGGCATGTTCTTCAACTGCGTGTAGATTGCCAGTCCGAAAAGCATGCCGAGGGCGGAGACTACCAGGCCCCCCATCAGCAGGGTCCGGCCGCCGATGCCATCGAAAAATGTCGCCTGATTCAAGTCCGGCAAGACCAGATTCGCTTCGCCGCCGGCCCGGTGCGCGGGCTCCTGCGCAAAGATCGGGGCCGCGATCAGCAGCAAGGCCAGCGTCAGAAATAGGACGCGCCGTAAACCTGCGCCCGCACGTGATACATGCATTCCTTCAGATCCTCCAGTTCGCTTGTCTGTCTCAGACTTGGGTTTTCCGGGCGTGTCGGTTGGGACTTCGTCCGGACAAGCAAAATCGTTACGATAACGCAGAACCGCCGCAATCGCAACATTCCGTGGGAGAACCGTTTTTGTCCGGGCTCCTCGGGGTGGCCTTGGGAGAACCTTTCCCTGGTCCTTGTCTCGACTGGCCCACGAAGAATCAACCACTTAGGCGGGCCGCTTGGGCCCGCCAGGCCGCCATAGCCACGAAACCTGCGAAAATGTGACCGATGCGAATCCTCTCGCGCGCGGTGTTCCGCGAAGCTGCCGCCAGCGCGACCCTTGGCTTTGTCCTGTTTACCTTTGTGCTGTTTTTGCAGCGCTCCGGGCAACTGTTCGAGTTTCTCATCCGCAACTCCGCTCCACCCGCCACGGTGGCCTATCTGTTCAGCCTGGTGTTCCCTCAGGTCCTGCCGTTCACGCTGCCGCTGGGCGTGCTGGTGGGGATACTGATTTCGCTGGGAAGGATGTCCAGCGACGGCGAAATCACCGCGATGCGCGCCGCCGGGGTCCCCGGACGCATTGTGCTGTGGCCCATCCTGGTTTTCGCCGCGCTGACCATGCTGGTCACCGCCGCCTGTTCCCTGTGGCTCAGTCCGTGGAGTTGGCGGGAGCGCATCCGCGTCGCCAACGAAGTCCTGGCCGCCCAGCTCACCGCGGACGTCCAGCCCCGTGTTTTCGACGAGCGTTTTCCCAACCGCATTCTTTACGTCGGCGACGTCATCCCGGGCCCCGTGTCGCGCTGGCGCAACGTGTTTATCGCCGACGTCACGCCGCCGCACCAGCGCCCCGCCAGCGCGCAGCAGCGGGGTGAAGAGCCGCGCGTCACCCTCGCCTCCGGCGCCATCGTGACCGCCGATGTCGAACAGGACCGCGTGCAGCTTTCGCTTCTGAACGGCTCCACGTACGAAACCGGAGAAGATGTCGCCAACTACACGGTCAGCGCGTTCCCGAAAGGAGAACAGTTGCTGGAGGCCCGCAAGAAAGGGGAAATGCGCGTCAGCCGTCCGTCGGTCCAGCTCGACACTTTGCCGCTTTTCGAGCGCGCCTACCGCGACCGCACGGTCACCGGCCCGGCGCTCCTTGAAGCTCGCATCGAATTGCACCAGCGGCTGGCGCTGCCGCTCGCCTGCGTTCTGCTCGCTCTGGTTGGGGTTCCGCTGGGGGCGGCGTCGCGCAAAGCCGGCAAATCTTCGGCCCTGGTGCTGACCATCGCCCTCGCATTTCTGTACTACATGGGCCTGATCAGCCTGATCGGGCTGGCTCGTCAGCAGACGCTGCCCGTGGCCGTCGCCGTGTGGATGCCGAATCTGCTGTTCGCTCTCGCCGGACTCATTATGATGCTGCGCCTGGAACACCCCGGCGACCGCGACCTGGTGGGAGCGTTCCGGACCGCGATCCTCCGGGCCGCCGCCTGGGTGCGCGGGCGGGTGCAAGGAGCTTCCAGCATTGCCATGATTCCGGCCCGCGCCTTCCGCGTGCGCCTGATGCCACAGGTGCTCGACACCTACATTCTGTCGTCATTCCTCTATTACTTCGGCGTCCTGCTGGTGAGCTTCGTGCTGATGACGCACGTCTTTACCTTCTTCGAGTTGCTCAGCGACGTATTGAAGAACCACATTCCCATGGCCCAGGTGCTCCGCTATCACCTGTTCCTGACCCCCAAGCTGATCTACGATTTCACGCCGATCAGCGTGCTTTCCGCCGTGCTGATCGTCTTTGGCCTGATGACTAAGCACAACGAGGTGACCGCGTTCAAGGCCTGCGGCGTCAGCCAGTATCGACTGACGCTCCCGATTCTGCTGGCCAGCGTCCTGCTGAGCGGCACTTTGTTCGGTTTTGACCACTACGTGGTCCCGGAAGCCAACCGCGTGCAGGACGCCATCCGCGATGAAATCAAGGGCCGTCCCACGCAAACCTATCTGCGCCCCGACCGCAAGTGGATTCTCGGCGACGGCAACCGCGTCTTCTACTATAAATTCCTGGATCCCAAGCAGAATGAAATGCTTGGCGTATCCGTGTTCGACGTGGATACGCGCCGCTTTCGCCTTAGCCGCCAGATTTCGGCGGAGAAAGCCCGCTGGGAGCCGGGCCTGAAAACCTGGGTTTTCCAAAACGGCTGGAGCCGCAAACTCGACAACATCGACAAGCAGGACTTCCTCGATTTCCGCGGCGGCACCACCACCTTCTCCGACATTCGCGAAACACCCGATTACTTCGTCAAGGAAGTGAAGCAGGGCAAGCAGATGAACTTCCAGGAACTCGACCGCTACATCCGGGAGTTGAAGCAGAGCGGCTTCGACACCGTCGCCCTGCAGGTGCAATATCACAAGAAGTTCGCCGTGCCGCTGTTCGCCCTGATCATGGCGCTGATCTCCATTCCGTTCGCCTTCGTCGCCGGCAACCGCGGCGCGATGACGGGAGTGGGAATGTCCATCGGAATCGCGCTATCCTATTGGTCGATCTCGCAGTTGTTCGAGCAGGTGGGCAATGCGAGCCAGCTTCCCGCGCCCCTCGCCGCATGGTCGCCCGACGTGCTTTTCTCCTTGACAGGATTGTATTTCCTGTTCCGGATGCGAACCTGACGGTCCCTTACGCAAATTTACCGTCTTCGGGGCGGTGGATTCGTCTGGTGTGGGGGCGCATCCGCGCCAAGAAATTGAACTTGGGAATCTTTCTTAGCGTCTACTAACATCGGGAGAAGTGATTACTCTGTGAAACGCAAATGGAAAATTGCGCTGGGCCTGCTGGTGATCCTGGCAATCGCCGGGGCTGGCTTTTACGCCTACCGGGCCCGCACGCAAGGTGTCGTGGAGGTGCAAGCGGGCGTGGTATCGCGTCAGGACCTGGCCGCCATCGTGACTGCTTCCGGTGAGATCAAGCCTCGTAATTACATCAACATCGGGGCCAACGCACAGGGCCGGATCACGGACTTGTTCATCCGCGAAGGGGACCACGTGCGGCGCAATCAGGTGGTGGCGCGCATCGAAAACGTGCAGGCGTCGGCCGATGTCCGGGCCCAGGAAGCCGCGGTCCGCAGTTCCGCCGCCGACTCGGCCGCGGCGGAAGCCGGGCTGAAAGTGCTCGACGACAGCATCAAGGTGGCGGAAGCGGGCCTAGCCCGCGCGCAAGCGGAAAACCGCCGGGCCCAGCTCGATTGGGATCGCGCCCAACAGCTATTTCAGGCGGGCGTCATCGCCAAGCAGGAATTCGACACTCGAAAAGCCAACTGGGAGGCGCAGCAGGCCGGCGTTCAAGAGTCGGAAGCGCGCTTGCAACAGGTGCGCACCCAACGCAGCCAGGCGCTGCAGCAAATACAGGCCGCCCAGCGGCGCGTGACGCAATTGCAGGCCAACCTGAGCCGGGTTTCGGACGTTCTGGCGCGCCACGATGCAGTGGCCCCCATTGACGGCGTGGTGACCAACCTGCCTGTCCGCGTCGGCGAAACCGTGGTTCCAGGAATCCAGAATTCGGCCGCCAGCACCATCATGACCATCGCCGACATGTCCGTCATCACCGCGGAGGTGAAGGTGGACGAGACCGACATCGTCAACATGAAGCTGGATCAGCGGGCCAGCGTCACCATCGACGCGATCCCCGGCAAGCAGTTCACCGGCAAGGTGATCGAAATCGGCAACACGGCGATCCTCCGCTCCTCCGGGGTGGCTGCCTCCCAGAGCGCCGTGTCCAGCCAGGAAGCGAAGGATTTCAAGGTCGTGATCGCGCTGGATGACCCGCCGGCCGATATCCGGCCAGGGTTAAGCTGCACGGCGAAGGTCACCACCGCCACCCGCTCCAGTGCGCTCACCATCCCGATTCAGGCGCTCACCGTTCGCACCAAGGGCGACCTCGAACCGGCCAAGGAGGGCGTCCAGGCCGCCACCCAGCCGAGCCCCGCCGAGGAAAAGGCGCGGCGCGAGGAATTGCAGGGCGTATTCGTTATCGCCGGCGAAAAAGCGGAATTCCGCCAGGTGAAGACGGGAATCACCGGCGCGACCGACATCGAGGTGCTCGACGGGTTAAAAGAGGGCGAACGGATCATCACCGGCAGCTACAAGGCGATCCGGACCATCCGCAATGGCGCCAAGGTCACGCTGGAGCAGAAAAAGCCGGGCGAGGCGCAATCGTAACCACCGGCCGTGCACGCGGCGTCCTGTCAATGTACTGCTAACCTAGAGAAGAAACATCACAATGGCTATTGCTGACTCCCCCGTGCTCGACAAGCGGCAGCGCGGGGAACAACTGAAGCGCGACGGGATCGTCATCCGCACCTACGATCTCAAGAAGACCTACATCATGGGCGACCAGGAAATCAACGCGGTCGCGGGCGTCGATGTGGAGATCAAGAAGGGCGAGTACGTCGCGATCATGGGCCCGTCCGGCTCCGGCAAATCCACCCTCATGAACCTCATTGGGTGCCTGGACACCCCGTCGAGCGGCCTGTACTACCTGGCGGGCAACCTGGTCAGCGACATGACCGACGATCAACTGGCCCACATCCGCAACAAGGAAATCGGGTTCGTGTTCCAGACCTTCAACCTGCTGGCGCGCGCCACGGCGCTGCACAACGTCGAGTTGCCGCTGATCTACGCCGGCCTGAACGCCGAGCAGCGGGACCAACGCGCGAAGGCCGCCCTCCGCTCCGTGGACCTCGAACAGCGCATGTATCACAAGCCCAGCGAGCTCTCGGGCGGACAACGCCAGCGCGTGGCCATCGCCCGCGCCCTGGTGAACAACCCCTCCATCCTGCTCGCCGACGAGCCCACCGGCGCTCTCGACTCCGCCACCGGCGTCGAAATCATGGGCCTGTTCGACCGCCTGCACCAGCAGGGCAACACCATCGTGCTGGTCACGCACGAGCACGACATCGCCATGCACGCCCACCGCGTCATCCATATCCGCGACGGCAACGTGGAGCGCGACGAAAAGATGAAGAAGTAAGCTCGCGCGCTATCATCGGGCGTGGCCTTCGAAATCGAGCTGATGCTCGCCATCGATACCGCGCATCGCGCGGCCGACCTGGCGCGGCAGCATCAGGAACGGGGCGTAAACCCCGAACGCAAATCCGATTCCTCTCCCGTCACCATCGCCGACCGCGAATGTGAGCTCCTCATCGCCTCCGCTCTCGAAAACGCCTTCCCCCTCGACGGCGTGTTAGGCGAGGAGGGCGCCGCCAAGGACTCCCGGTCCGGCCGGCGCTGGATCATCGACCCCATCGACGGCACCCGCGACTTCATTCGCGGAACGCCGCTGTGGTGCGTTCTCATCGCCCTCGAAGCGGCCGGCGAGGTTCAACTGGGCGTCGCCCATGTGCCCGGCCTCGGGATCACCAGTTGGGCCGTGCGCGGAGGCGGCGCCTACCGCGACGGCTCGCCCTTGCGCGTCTCCGCGGTCTCCGATCCCCAGCAAGCCTTCGTTTCCCTCAACGGCCTGGACCGCCTCGTCGCAGGTCCGCTCTGGAACCATCTCGGCGGCTTCGCGGCGCGCAGTTGGGGCGTTCGCAGCCTGGGGGGAACTCCCGACGCCCTGCTCCTCGCCGAAGGCGCGCTGGACGCCTGGATCGAGCCGAAGGTCGCGCCATGGGATCTGGCCGCCGTGCAGGTGATCATCGAGGAAGCGGGCGGCGTGTTCGGCAATTTCGAGGGTTCCCGCGGCATCTACGCGGGCAGCGCCTGGGCCGCGACTCCCGGCCTCGCGCCCGTGCTCCGCGCGCTGCTGGTTTCGTAAGGATCTCCAAGTCCGCTAGACTCAAATCCGCATGATGAACCCCGCCGAATTCGCCAACATCGCCGCCAGCGAACGCGAATTCTGGTGGTATCGCGGCATGCGCGACATCCTGTACTCGGTTCTCGACCCCATCGCGCTGGAACACAGCTTTGAACGCGTGCTGGAAACCGGCTGCGGCACCGGCTACCTCTCGAAAGTCCTGGCGGAGCGCTACGGCTGGCCCATGATCCCCCTCGATCTCGGCTATGAGGGCCTCGAATACGCCCGCGACATGGGGCTGCGGCGCCTGGTACAGGCCGATATCGCCGCGCTGCCCTTCGCCTCGGGCTCCATCGACATGCTCCTTTCCATGGATGTGGTCGTCCATTTTCCCCTGGGCCAGGAACATCAACCGGTGGCCGAGTTCTTCCGCGTCCTCAAGCCCGGGGGCTTTCTGGCGCTGCGCGTCTCCGCGCTCGACATCCTGCGCAGCCGGCATTCGATGTTCGCTCATGAGCGCCAGCGCTTCACCCGCGATCGCCTGCTTAACCTGATTCGGACCGCCGGATTCGACGTCCGGAGCTGCACCTTCTGCAACTCCTTGCTGCTCCCGGTGGCGCTCGCCAAGTTCCGCATTTGGGAGCCCCTGACCAACGCCAAACCCGCCAGCGGCGTTAGTCCGGTGGCTCCCTGGCTGGACCGGATTCTCGCGCAGCCGCTGAAGTGGGAAGCCCGCTGGATTGCCCGCGGCGGGCGGTTCCCCATCGGCCAGTCCCTCCTTCTGGTTGCCTCCAAGCCCGCCAAGCCGTAGAGCCTGCTGACCTGATACCCTTTAGTCGGCGATCCGAACCGGGCCGCCGCGATTAGGGGGAAAGAGAACCATCATGGCCGCACGAACCGCCGGGGTCACCGAAGCGAAGACGCAGGACATGTATATCGAGTGGGATCTTGCTTCCGATTTTGGACACGTCGTGGAAGACGCGGCGATTTCGGCCGCCCGCACCATGGGCCAGGGCGATCGCGACGGCTCCGACCAGGCCGCCGTTCAGGCCATGCGCGCCGCGTTTCAGAAGATGCGGATCGCCGGCAATATCGTCATCGGCGAGGGCGAACGCGACGAAGCGCCGATGCTCTACATCGGCGAAAAAGTCGGCCAGTCCCCGCCCCCCGGCATCGAGTATCCCGCCGTGGACATCGCCGTCGATCCCCTGGAGGGCACGAACCTTTGCGCCACCGGGGCCGCCAACTCCATCGCTGTTCTGGCCGCCTCCGAAGCCGGCGGCTTGCTGCACGCGCCGGACTGCTACATGGAGAAGATCATCGCCGGACCGGCTTGCAAGGACGCCTTGGATATCGACGCCCCGGTGAAGTACAACCTGAAGGCCATCGCCCATTGCCATGACCGCGATGTAAAGGACCTCGTGATCATGGTGCTCGATCGCCCCCGGCACCAAACGCTGATCGACCAGATCCGCTCCACCGGAGCGCGCATCCGCCTGATCGGCGACGGCGACCTCTCCGCCGGGATCGCCGCCGCCGTGCGCGGCGTCGGCGTCGATGCCGTCATGGGAACCGGCGGCGCTCCGGAAGGCGTCATCACCGCCGCGGCGCTGCGCTGCCTGGGCGGCGAAATGGTCGCAAGGCTGGTGGTGAATACGCCGGAGCTCGAGGAACGCGTCGCGAAGATGGGCATCAAGGACCCCAAGCGGATCTACACCGCCAAGGACCTCGCTCCCGGACATCAGATCGTGTTCGCCGCCTGCGGCGTCACCGACGGCGCGCTGCTGAAAGGCGTCCGCTTCTTCGGCGAAGGCGCCCGCACCCATACTCTGGTGATGAGCTACGCCTCCAAGAAAGTGCAGTTTGTGGATACCGTGCACATGTTCCGCGAGCCCGGCCGCCGCGGCGTGCGCTTGTACTGATCGCGAATCCGGTTCCGGCTTCCGCCCCGCGGATCTGTGATTCAATACTCACGTGCGATTCCCCTGCGTTCTCCTGCTCGCCGCCTTCGCGGCCTCCGCCCAGCCTGAATATGTCCGCCGCCAGCACATGATCCCGGTGCGCGACGGCGTGCGCCTGAACACCCAGATCTTCACTCCGAAGAACGCCGCCGGGCCGCTCCCGTTCCTCATGGTCCGCACCCCCTACGGCGTGCCCAAGGATGACGAAGCCATGCTCCGCACCCTTACCGGGGGCATGAAGGAACTCGCCGCCGAGCAGTACATCTTCGTCTACCAGGACATCCGCGGCAAATTTCTGAGTGAAGGCGAGTTCGTGATGCAGCGCCCGCCCCGCAATCCCGCCGACCCCAAGGCCGTCGACGAGGCATCCGACACCTACGACACCATCGACTGGCTGTTGAAGAACATCCCCGGCCACAACGGCCGCGTCGGGATTACCGGCGTCTCCTACGGCGGATGGCTCACCGTCCTGGCCGCCATCGACCCGCATCCAGCATTGAAGGCGGTGTCTCCGCAAGCCTCGCCCGACGACATGTTCCTGGGTGACGACTTCCACCACAACGGCGCCTTCCGCCTGGCCTACGGCTTCGAATACGTGGCCATGATGGAAGCCGCCAAGGACGTCCAGCGCTTCCAGTTCGACCGCGCCGACATCTATGACTGGTTTCTTCGGACCGGCTCCCTGGCGAACGTCGCCGGCAGGATTCTGAAGGGCCGCTTTCCCACCTGGACCGACTTCACCGAGCATCCCAACCTGGACGATTTCTGGAAGCGCCAGAAGGTCTCGCCCTATATCCGCGCCGTCAAGGTTCCCAACCTGAATGTCGCCGGATGGTGGGATCAGGAGGATTTTTACGGGCCCATGGCCATTTACCAGGCCTTCGAGAAGCACGATCGCGACAACCGCAATTTCCTGGTGGTGGGACCGTGGAACCATGGCGGCTGGATGGGACAGGACGGCGCCTCGCTCGGCCCGATTCAGTTCGGATCCAATACCAGCCAGTACTTCCGGCAGCAGATCATGGCGCCGTGGTTCGCCTACTGGCTGAAGGACAAGGGCAAGCTCGACCTCCCGGAAGCCCTCACCTTCCGCGCCGGCGCGAACGTCTGGCGGCGGCATACGGCGTGGCCGCCGCCCGGCGAAAGCCGGAAGCTGTACTTCCACGCCTCGGGGAAACTCGCCTTCCAGCCGCCCCAGGACGCCGCGGGTTACGATCGCTACATCTCCGATCCGAACCGCCCCGTTCCGTATCGACCGCGTCCCATCGCGCCGACCTTCGGCCCCGGCTCCACCTGGAGGCAATGGCTGGTGGACGACCAGCGCCACGTTCACATGCGTCCCGACGTGCTGAGCTGGGAGACCGAACCCCTGGCGGAGGACCTCGCGCTCTCCGGCGCCATCGTCGCCCGCCTATACGCCTCCACCTCGCAAGGCGACGCCGATTGGGTGGTGAAGCTGATCGACGTCTACCCCGAGGAGGATTCGCGGCTGCCCGGCTATCAGTTGATGGTCGCCAATGATGTCTTCCGCGGCCGCTTCCGCAAGAGCTTCGAGAAGCCCGAGCCCCTTCGTCCCAACCACGCTTACGACTTCACCATTAGCCTGCACACGCAGGATTACGCCTTCCGCAAGGGGCACCGCATCATGGTGCAGGTGCAGAGCACCTGGTTCCCGCTGATTGACCGGAATCCTCAGAAGTACGTGCCCAACATTTTTCAGGCCCGCGACTCCGACTTCGTGGCTGCCGAGCATCGGGTGTACCGCACCTCCCGGCAGCCTTCGCACGTGGAGATCCAGGTGGACCCGCGCTAGCCGGCCGGCTTCAGTTCGCGCTCGAGCCACTCCAGGTAACCCGCGGAACCGTCGATCACCGGCAGCGCCAGCACTTCCGGGACCTCGTAGGTGTGCGCGACTGAAAGCTCGCGCTTCAGCTCCTCGAACAGCTCGCGCGAGGACTTGATCAGCAGCAGCCACTCGGCCGCCTGCTCGATCCGGCCCTGCCAGTGATACACCGACGAGATCCCGGGAACGATGTTGACGCAGGCCGCCACGCGCGCTTCCACCAGGCGGCGGGCCAGCCCGGCGGCGGCGTCTTGAGAGTCGCAGGTGGTGAAAACAACAATTTTGTCGGTCATTGTTTGCTTCCGGGTGGAAGATTGGGAGAACTTAGATTATAAAGGAGTGTTGGGAGGTCACCGGATGAGAAGCGGCAAGCGGTGGATGCGTCGCGTTCTGATCGGGCTGGGATGCGCCGGCCTGTACGGCCTCGTCCTGTTCCAAAGCCCGCAGGGGATTCCCACCCTGATGGAGCGTTGGAACGAAGTGAAGTCGCTGGAGGCGCAAAACGCGGCCCTGGCCCGCGAAATCGCCGCGCAGAAGGAGCGCATCGAGCGTCTGCGCGAGAGTCCCAGCGAACAGGAATACCTCATCCGCAAGGAGTTGAAGCTCTTGCGGGAGGGCGAGACATCCTTCATCCTCCCGGATCAGCCCAAGCCCGCGCCGGCGGCCAGGCCGTAAGTTGCTTCGCGTCGCGATCCCTGGCAAGTGACAATAGGAGGCTCGCCGCGCGGCGCGACGGTCTCCGGCTCCACACAACCGCTGGAAGATCCCCACCCTTCACCGCGAAACCACGTGAGCTCCGGATCGCCGAGCACCTTCCGGAGCACGGAGATGTTCTGCGCCAAATTGCTCTCTTCGACAAAAGTGTCTGGCCAGAAAGTCCGAATCAGCTCCTCTTGAGAGACCATCTCACCCGCTCGTTCGACGAGTGCCGTCAGGGTTTCGAATACCTTGGGCGTCAACGGAACGATTGTTTCCGTCCTGGAGCAGCACCCGGCTCTGGCGGTCCAGGCGGTATGGCCCGAACTCCACAAACCTCGCCTTTCGCCACCTTGTTCTGTACCTGGCAGATTTTCGGATCGGACGGCGGCTTCCTGGGCCCCATCCGCGATAGCGGGGCGACAGGCGGGACGGTTCCCGCGATGCAGCGCCTGGGAACGCGACCTTCCGCCTGGCGGCAATGTGGGTTCCGGGCCCCGCCGTCACGATTCCCGTCGCCGCCGCCCGCTGAAAAGCCCCAACCGGCGCACGAAAATTAATCCGCTTACCTTTGACACCGCTTTCCAGCGGTGATATATGATGTGCCACGAGGTGCGCCGGATGTTCCGCTTCGCTCTACTCACTCTGCTTACAGCGCTCGCCAGCGCCCAATCTACCGGATCGCTGACCGGAAGCGTCGTGGATCCTTCCGGCGCGGTGATTCCGGACGCGCGGATCCTTTGCCGCAATGTCGCCACCGGCGCCATCACGGAGGTGATCACCCAGGCGGACGGCTTTTACAACCTGACTCAGTTGCCGATCGGGAACTACGAACTGGAGGTAAAGAAGGACGGCTTCCGCGCGCTGGTGCGAAAGGACGTGGAAGTGATCACCGGCCGGACCGTGGAGGTACGGCTCACTCTGGAAGTGGGTACGGTGGGTTCATCGGTGGAAGTGAGCGGAGAGGTGCCGCTGGTACAGGCTTCTTCATCCAGCATTCAGAACTCGGTTACGGTGCGCCAGATGGAGGAACTGCCGCTGAACGGACGGAACCCCCTGCAACTGGTCGTGCTGACCGCTGGCGCTGTGTACTCGGAGACGGAAGTGGCTTGGGGCGGACAGTCGGACAACCGCTGGATTTCGGTGAACGGACTACGCGCCTCCCAGAACAACTACACCCTGGACGGCAGCAATTACACGAACCGCTTCTTCGGAACTTCTCCGGTGATGCCCAATCCTGACGCGCTCGAGGAATTCACGGTGCAAAGTTCGAACTTCGGCGCCGCGACGCAAGGAGCGGGGGCCGTGGTGCAGTTGTCGACGAGGTCCGGCACGAACCGCCTGCACGGCGCGCTGTTCCACTTTCTGCGAAACACCAGGCTCAACGCCCGCAACTTCTTTCAGTTGGAGCGGCCGCCCTTCAAGCTGAACCAGTACGGCGGCACGCTGGGCGGCCCCATCCGCCGTGACCGGACCTTCTTTTTCTACGCTTATCAGGGAACGGCGCAACGATCGGCGCCCAGTTCCGTGGTTCTGACCACGCCCACGGCCGCCCAGCGGCGCGGCGATCTTAGTTCGCTGGGAGTGCGCATCAACGATCCGAGGACCGGACAGCAGTTTCCCAACAACATCATCCCCATCGATCGCCTGGACCGGCTGGCTCAATCCGTGCTGGACGCTTACGTTCCGCTGCCCAATCGCGGCAACCAGTACGTGTCGCTGCAGAACCGGGACATCGATGACCAGCAGCACACCATCAAGCTAGACCACTCCTTTACGCAGAAGAACCGCCTGACCGGCCGCTATTTTCACGATGTTTACGATTTCCAGCGTCCCACCGGCTCCGTAGTCGGATTTTACGGCGCCAATAATTTCAACAATCAGAGCATCACGCTCCGGGATACGCATACCTTCTCTCCGGCCACTACCGGCGCACTGAGCTTGAGTTTCTCGCGCTTCGCCCGCGACCAGGTGGCCGAGGCGCCCGGCCGTCGCAGTCTGCAGGACTTGGGGGCGCGATACCCGCTCGGCGGCGGCTATCCCGGCTTTCCCGGCGTGTTCGTTTTCGTGGACCCCTTCTTTCGCCTCTTCTCCGGCGGGCCGCTCCAGCAGGTTCCGGCCACATGGGACGCCCACGCGAACCTGAGCACCAGCCGGCGTAAGCACCTTTTGCAGTTCGGCGCCGACTTCGGCCGCGACCGCGTGATTTCGCGCGGCGCTGGATTCCTGGCCGGCCAGTTTTTCTTCAACGGCCAGCGCTCCGGCCATGCCTTCGCCGATCTGCTGCTGGGCTTGCCGTCCCAGGTGGTGCAGGACAATGGAGTCGCCGCGGATATCCGGGAAGTACGCTTTGGACTCTACGTACAGGACGACTGGCGTATCACCCGCCGCCTGACCTTGAACCTGGGACTGCGCTGGGATCCGTGGCTGCCCGCCGTGGATGCCAACCAAAACCTGACCGCCTTCGTGCCGGGCCGGCAGTCGGCCATTGCTCCGAACGCACCCCGCGGCCTTTTGTACGGAGGCGATGAAGGCATCCCCGATTCGATTCTTTCTCGGGACTGGAACAATCTGGCGCCGCGCGTCGGCTTCGCCTGGGACGTTCAGGGCAACGCGCGGACCATCCTCCGCGCCGCGTATGGCCTCTACTACAACGACCGCACGTATTCCATGTATCAGGCCGTCACCACCACGCAGCCCGGCGTGGTGCGCATCGCTACGCTCAATCCTCCGGCTTTCGACAATCCGTATCCGGCCGGCAGCCCCTTCCCGCGGCCTCGCGTGGACCGCGACGACTACGACACCTATCCGTTCGCGCGGCCGGTGGCGGCGACTTCGTTCGACCCGTCGGCACGTACCGGCTATACGCAGTCCTGGAACTTCACTATCGAACGGCAGGTGACCAGCCGTCTGGCTGCATCGGCGGCTTATGTCGGAAACCTGAATCTGAAGGGTCTGATCGACCGCAACATCAACCCCGCGATTTTCGGGCCGGGCGCGACGTTGCAGAACATCGAAGCGCGCCGCCGCTATCCGGGATTAGGCGCGGTGAACTGGCTGAACGCCTACGGCACGTCCAATTATCATGCCCTGCAGATCACGGCGAATACCCGCATGGCGCGGGGGCTGACGCTGGCCGGCAATTACACCTGGAGCAAGGCGATCGACAATATCTCGGTTGCCACCAATACCGGCGGCAACGCCGGCCCGCGCAACCCGTTCAACGTCGCCCTCGATCGAGCGGTTTCGGACTTCGATGTGACACATCGCGTGAACTTATCTTTCGTCTACGATCTTCCGAAGCTGGCGGCGGATACCGCCTGGTACCGGCATATCGCGAACGACTGGCAGATGAACGGAATCCTCACTGCGCAGACCGGCACGCCGTTCAGCGTCACCAGCGGAACCGACCGGTCTCTGTCCGGCATCGGCCGCGACACCGCGGATCTGGTCGGCGATCCGACTCGCCCGGACGGCGCCGATCCCCTGCAGCGCTACTTCAATACCGCCGCGTTCGCGCCGGCCGCGGTGGGGACCTTCGGCAATACCGGCCGCAATATCCTGCGCGGCCCCGGCCGCATGGTGATGGATCTGTCCGTGTTCAAGAACTTCCGCGTAACCGAGGCGGTCCGGCTCCAGTTCCGGGCCGAATCGTTCAATATCCAAAACCGGGCGAATTTTCAGAATCCGAACGCGAACCTCGCCGGCGGCGCGAATTTCGGGCGCATTCTCGGGGCCGACGATCCCCGCGTGTTCCAGTTCGGGCTCAAGCTGCAATTCTAGGGCCCGATTGGCCCCGCGTCATGCCTTCGCGAACTCGCGGGTGATGTAGTCGCACGCCCGCACGGTGATCGCCATCATGGTCAGCGTCGGGTTCTGGCACGCGATCGAGCAGAACACGGCGCCGTCCGTGACGAACAGGTTCGACACCTCATGGGTGCGGCAGAAAGGATTTACCACGCTCTTGCGCGCGTCCGTGCCCATGCGCGCGGTGCCCACTTCATGAATGCAGAGGCCGGGCGTCGAAACGTTACCGCCCATGCGGATGTCGCGCCCGCCGGCCGCGGCGAGCATTTCGGCGCCTTGCTCGCGGGAATCGTTCCAGAGTTTCAGTTCGTTGTCACTCCACTCCATCTGCATCTTCAGCACCGGGATGCCCCAGGCGTCGACACGGTTGGCGTCGATCTCGACCTGATTCTCAAAGCGCGGCAGCGTTTCGCAGAAGGCCGTCAGGGCGATGTGCCAGAACCCGTTGCGAACCGCGTCCTTGAACTCCTTGCCGAACCCGGGAGCGTTGAAGCGGAAGGCGGGCCTGCTCGATCCCTGGTAGCCGTAGCCGCGAATGAATCCGTTCGTGATCTTTTCCTTGACGTTGCGGAAGCGCGGGATGTACAAACCGTTGGGGCGCCGCGGCGGGCCCGCCCACGGGCGGGCTTCCTCCACCGGCATCTCGGCCGAGACGCTGCCCTGAAAGATGTGATCCATCAGGTAATGCCCAAGCACGTCGCTCGACTTGCCAATCCCGGAATTCATCAGCAGGCGAGTGGATTCCAGCGTCGACGCGCACAGCACGATCACCTTGCCGCGGATCTCGCGGACTTCGCGGGTGTTGCTGTCCACGTACGTGACCGAATTCGCCTTACCGTCCTTGGTATTCACCCGCGCGGCAACGGCATCCGTGATCAGCGTGAAGCGGCCGGTCTTCTGGGCGTCCGCGATTGTCGTCCACGGGCTGGCGAAATAGGAGAAGGTGCCACATCCCTGTTCGCACGGTCCGCAATAATGGCAGGCGGCCCGGCCGTTGTGATTCTTCGTCAGCACCGCCGCGCGGCCGATGGTGACCGTCCGCCCGAGCCTGGACTTCACCGCGTCCCGCAACATCGCCTCCCCGCAGGTCATCTGCATCGGCGGCAGGAACTGCCCGTCGGGAAGCTGGGCCAGCCCCTCGTTCTGCCCGCTGATGCCCACGTACTTCTCCACGATGTCGTAGTAGGGCGCGAGGTCGGCGTAGGAAATCGGCCAATCGTCGCCGAAGCCGTCGTGAGAAGCAGCTTTGAAGTCCAGGTCGGAGAAGCGGTAGCTTTGGCGGCCCCAGCTTAGGGTCCGGCCGCCCAGGGCTCGCATGCGAATCCAACTGAACGGCTTCGCCTGCGTGTAGGGGTTGTCCAGGTCGTTGACAAACCAGTTGTAGTTGCCCTCGCGGCACGCGTAACACTGAGACTGAATGGCCCGCTCGCGGCGCATGTAGGGGCTGTTGCCCAGGTATGGATACTGCCACGACTGCTGATGTTCGGTGAAGTCCTTCGGAGTGACCTTCGCCCCCGCTTCGAGCATGGCGACTTTCATGCCGGCTTCGGTGAGGCGCTTGGCGGCCCAACCGCCCGTGGCGCCGGAACCCACCACCACCGCGTCGAACGGCTCGGCACGAGTCGCAACCTGGAGCATGCGCTCAGTATATCCCTTGAGCCGTATAATTGTGACCGGATGGCCGGGGATCGGAAGCCGTCGGAGTGGATGATCGCTGTCGGGCGATACAGCTCCCTCGCTTTTCTCATACCCGTTGCCACTCTGGTCGGCTATGGGATCGGCTACTGGTTGGACGGCTACTTCGGGACGCGATTTCTGACGCCGCTTTTCCTGATTCTGGGCATCGCCGCGGCGTTGACGAACCTGATTCGCGCGGTAAACAAGGAGACCCCGGAGTGACGGAGGACCGCGCCCTGCCTCTGCTGCAGCGGATCGCGCTGGTGCTGGCCATGGCCGGCATCGTAGGGGCGTTCTTCTGGCGAAGCTGGCCGGGGGCAGCCGGATTCGCCATTGGATCCGCCATTTCCATCCTCAACCTAAAGTGGTGGGAGCGCTTCGTGAACCAACTGGGCACGGAGAAGGAAGAGCGAAAAACTTCCTGGGCTTTCGCCATGCGCTACGTGATCCTGGGCGCATTGGTCTATGTTATAGTGACTTACTTGAGGGCAGACCTCGGCGCGATTCTGGCCGGTCTTCTGACCGCGGCAGCAGCCGTCCTTCTGGAACTCCTCTACGAAATCTTCTATGCCCGAACATGAATTGTGGGTTACCGCCCTGTTCAATCGTTTTCTGGCGGGTCCCGCCAACGCTGTTCTGAACGCCGTCGGACACCCGGCGCACGATCCGGCGAAGCCCTGGGCCAACTGGATGACCATGGAAATCCTGGCCGTGGTCATCGTCATCGCGCTGGTGATGATGGTGCGCGGACGGCTGTCGGTGGATAATCCGGGCGGGCTGCAGCACCTGATCGAATCGATCTACGGCTTCCTCAAGACCAACGCGGAAGAGTCGGGCATTCACCACTCCGAGAAGTTCGTACCGTACTTTTTCACCGTGTTCCTGTTCATCCTGACGATGAACCTGATCGGTGCGGTGCCGGGCTTTGAAGCGGCCACCATGTTCGCCTGGGTTCCCGCGGGCCTGGCGATCACGACGTTCTTCTACTACAACATCAAGGGCGTGGCCGAGAACGGGTGGCGCTACGTTCTGCAATTCGCCGGACCCGCTTGGTGGCTGGCGCCGCTGATGATCCCGATCGAACTGGTCAGCCACATGGCCCGGCCGATGTCGCTCACTATCCGACTTTATGCCAACATGTTTGCGGGCGAGCAGGTGACCGTGGCGTTCCTCGGCCTGGTGCCGCTGATCATTCCGGTGATCTTCATGGCGCTGCACGTCTTTGTCGCGTTCCTGCAGGCTTATATCTTTACTTTGCTGTCGATGATTTATGTCGGCGGCGCGGTCGCGCACGAGCATTAATACCGGCTTTATGCAGCCCCAAGTGTGAGCTCCGGCCGTCCCAACGGACCGGCAGAACCACCTCCTTGGGGAAGTTTATACGAAGGAGAAAGAGCAAATGAAAGTGAAGACTTTGGCGATTCTCGCCATTCTGTTCCTGATCGCGATGCCCGTGATGGCGCAGGACGCCAACGCGCAGGGCAACTCCATTCTGTCCAAGCCCGCGGCCAACATCCTGGGCCTGGCGCTGTCCACCGGCTTGTGCGGGCTGGCGCAGGGCCGTGCGGTGGCGGGCGCCACCGAAGCGATGGGCCGGAATCCGGGCGCGATTGCCGGTATCCGCTTCGCACTCATTCTGGGTCTCGTGCTGATCGAATCGCTGGCGCTGTACACGCTGGTGGTTGTGTTCATCGGCTAAACGGGGCTTTTACCAACCAGTTGTTTCGCGGGCGGATCGATCCTTCGATCCGCCCTTTCTGCATCCGTACTCCAATCATGAAACTGCAAGGCATCTTCCCTCCCATCGCGACTCCCTTCGACCATAACGGCGGCCTGTGGAAGGTCAAAGTGGAGCATAACGTCGGCAAATGGAACCGGACCGCGCTCGCCGGTTACGTCGTGTGCGGGTCCACGGGCGAGTCCATCTCCCTCACCACGCCGGAGAAGGTCCAGCTTTGGGAGTGGGTGGCCCAGTATGCCGCGCCCGAGAAACTGCTGATCGCCGGCACCGGCGTGGAGAGCGTCCACGAGACGGTGGAACTCACCAATCGCGCGGCCGAGCTCGGCTACAAGGCGGCGATGGTGCGAACCCCGCACTACTTCAAGAACCTGTTGAACAACGACGCCGCGCAACTGACATACTTCCGCAGCGTCGCCGACCGCGTGAAGATCCCGGTGATGATCTATAACTGGCCGCAGACCACCGGAATCGACATCTCGGTGGAAGCGGCGTGCCTGCTCAGCGAACACCCCAACATCATCGCCATCAAGGAAAGCTCCGGAAATCTGGAGAAAATCCTCCGGCTGGTGAACGAGACGAAGCAGGGGTTCCAGGTGCTCACGGGATCTGCTCCGATGCTCGCGCCCTCCCTTGCCGCCGGATGCACCGGCGCGGTGCTCGCGTTCTCGAACGCCGCGCCGTATGCCTGCATCACCATCTGGGAGGCGTTCCGCACGCGTGAGGTGGACGCCGCGAACGACTGGCAGCGCCGGATCATGAAGGCGGCACGCCTGGTGACGGTGAAATACGGCGTCCCGGGACTGAAGCACGCCATGGACTTCAACGGATTCTACGGCGGTCCGCCGCGGCTGCCGCTGGTCCCGGTGTCCCCCGGCGCGCGCCAGGAGATCGAGGAAGCGTTCGACGGGCTGCGAGGCTGAGGCGAAGCGGCCCACCCCGGCTCGCACGCCGCGCAAATCCGGCCGATCGCGTCGAACCCGGTCAACTCGATGTCCCGCACGACGGAGCCGGACTCGTCCGCAGGCTCGTGAAACAGGTCCGTGCTCAAGTACTTCTTATTGCTGTCGGCGAACACGGTGACCACCGTCGCCTCACCGCCGAGTTCCTCCAGAACTTCCAGCGCTCCCAGGAAATTCGCTCCCGACGAAATCCCCACCGCGAACCCGAAGCACGCGAGCTTCCGCGCCATCAGGATCGCGTCCCCGTCCGACACCTGGACAATGCGGTCAAGCTGATCGAGCTGCACGATCGCCGGAACAAATTCGTCCGAGATGCCCTGAATCCGATGGTGGCCCACCTTGCGTCCGGTGGACATGGTCGGCGATTCGGCCGGTTCCAGCGGATGAACGCGAACCGATGCACGGCGGCCTTTCAGGTACCGGCCGGCGCCCATCACCGTCCCGCCGGTGCCCACTCCCGCGACAAAGGCGTCGGGCTGGAGTCCTGCCGATTCCAGTTGGAGCCAGATCTCGGGGCCGGTACGAAGCTCGTGCGCATGAACGTTTGCCGCATTGGCGAACTGCCTGGGAAGAAACGTATGCGGATCGCGTGCCGCGGCCTCTTCGGACAGCCGAATGGAGCCGAGAAAGCCGCCTTGCGCGCGTGACACCGGAACGATGGACGCGCCCAGACTCCCGATCAAAGCGACACGCTCCTGGCTCATCCAATCGGGCATGAAGATGGTTACGGGATGTCCCAGGGCGCGGCCGATGGCCGCGAAGGAGATGCCGGTATTGCCGCTGGTGGCTTCCAGGATCGTGTCGCCGGGCGCGATCGCGGCGTTGCGGTATGCCTCCTCCAGAATGTGCAGCGCCATCCGGTCCTTGATGGAGCCCGTCATGTTGAGCGATTCGATCTTGGCGAAAATGCGCCGCGGCCGGCCGCGGAAGGTGAAATCGAACGCCGCCAGCGGTGTGTTTCCAATCATGCGTTCCAGCGCGGCGAAGCGCTGGCGAACGTTATCCGGCATGTGGGATTACGATACTACTTCGCGCTTCAATCCAGCCGGGGGTGAATCCGCCACAGGTTTCCTTCCCGCAGGTTCGACAACCAGATGGACCCCAGCCCCGCGCGAACCGCATCCCCGCCCGCACCGGCATACTGGCGGACCACCTTGTTCTGCTCCGGGTCGATCTTCGACAGCGGAAACTCGAAGGCCGTCACCCACACCGCCCCTTCGCCAGCCGCGATTTCGCCTCCCGCGCCGGGAACGCCCACGGGGATGGTCGCGATCACCTTGTTGGTCTTGGCGTCGATACGGGTGACGTCGCCGTTCTCCTGATTCAGCGTCCATACCGAGCCGAACCCCACGGTGAGGAAGCGAGGCTTGCGTCCCGTGGCGATTAGTTCCTCCACCACGTTCGTGCGCGGGTTGACGCGCGCCAACTGGCTGGTTTCCGTGCTGGTAACCCATAGCGCGCCTTCCCCGTAAGCCACCGCGAAGGAACCGGGCGGCACGCGAATCTCGGCCACCACTTTGTTGTCAGCCGGGTCGACACGCGCCAGGATGCCCTTCTTGTCGATGAGAATCCAGAAGGAATCCGCGGAGACCGCGACTCCCCCTTCCGAATGCGCGATCGCGATGGAAAACGTGGCCGTCACCTGCCCCGTCTTCTTGTCGATTCTCGATACGGTCTGATCGCCGCAGTTCGGCACCCAGATGCTGCCGAAGCCGGCGGCGATGCCGGAGCAAGGTCCCTTGCCCACCGGGATCAGAGCGGCGACTTTGTTGGTCTTCGGGTCCAGGCGAGCGACATTGTTCGCCGGGTAGTTGGAAACCCAGACGTCCTCGTCGACAACGATCCAGTCCGGGTTGCCGCCTGTCTGAAAGACGGCATCAGGGGTCAGGCTGGCGATCGGCCGCTGGATTCCCGGTCCGGACACGCCAGGCTTCTTGGGCGGCGCCGGTTTCTGCTGGCCCGTGAGAGCGACGGCTATCCAGATCGCTAACCCGAGACGATGGAGGGACATGCGGGTATTGTAGGACGCTTGACTCCCCTGCGGGAGTCCGGTAGCTTCGATTAGGCTTAACTTGGGATGTCTGTGATCACGAGAGCGTTCTTCGCGGGGGCTTGGAGCTTCGCATGGCTGTTGTCTGGGGCGAGTTCGCCGGAGTTTTTTGAGAGCCGGATCCGGCCCGTGCTGGACGCCAATTGCCTGGGCTGCCACTCCAAGCTGGCGATGGCGGGGCTGCGGCTGGATTCTCGCGCCGCGATCCTGAAGGGCGGGGTGACCGGACCCGCCGTGGTGCCCGGTGATCCGGAAAAAAGCCTGCTGATTCAGGCCATCCGGCACGATCGCCCGGAGCTGCAAATGCCCAAGGGCGGCAAGCTCAAGAAACGCGAAATCGACGACTTCGTGGAATGGGTGAAAGCCGGAGCCGTGTGGCCCGAAGCCAGGATGACGGCGCACTCCGGACCCGGCCTGAGCGCGCGGCAGCGCGGATTCTGGTCCTTCCAACCGCTGAAGAATCCGCAGCCTCCCGCGGTGAAGAATGCTGCCTGGGCCCGCAACGCGATCGACCGCTTCATTCTGGCATCGCTCGAACGCGAAGGATTGACGCCCGGCAAGGCGGCGGACCGGCGCACCCTGATTCGCAGGGTGACTTTGGACCTCACCGGCCTGCCGCCCAAGCCGGAGGACGTGGATGCGTTCGTCGCGGATGCGGCGCCCGATTCGTACCCCAGGCTGGTGGACCGGCTGCTGGCGTCGCCCGCGTACGGGGAGCGCTGGGGCCGGCACTGGCTGGATGTGGTGCGCTACGGCGAGGACGATCCCCGGGGCCTCGCGCCGATGAACCGCGGCTACATGCCGTATCCGTTCGCCTACCTGTATCGCGACTGGGTGATCCAGGCGGTGAACGACGACATGCCTTACGCCGATTTCGTGAAGGCGCAGATTGCCGGCGATTTGATGGATGAAAAAGTGCGGGTGAAGGTGCTTCCCGCCACGGGATTTCTGGGCTTGGGGCCGTGGTATTACGACCTCGCGGACCCGCCCGTGGCCCGCGCCGACGAACGGCACGAGCGGATCGACACGACCACGCGGGCATTTCTCGGCCTGACGGTGGGCTGCGCCCGCTGCCACGACCATAAATACGATCCCATCTCGATTCGCGATTACTACTCGCTGGCCGGCGTATTCGGATCGACCACCTACCGCGAGTATCCCCAGGCGTCCAAGGCGGCGCTGGAGGAGCAGAAGGCGAAGGAGAAAAAACTCGAGAACAAGGAGAAGCTCCTGGGCGATTTCCTGCGTCATGCCTCCGAGCAGATGGCCGTGATGTACGCCCGCCGGGCGTCGGATTACATGCTCGGCGTGTTCCGGATGAAGGGCGAGGTCAAGAAGCCCGCCCACGAAGTCGCGGAACAGCTTAAGCTCGACGGCGAACTCCTCGCCCGGTGGGAGAAGTTCCTCGAGAAGCCGCCCACGTTCTATCCGTATCTGAAGCCTTGGCAGGAAATGATGGCCAAGGGCGGAACCGACGAGGAGCAGGCGAAAAAGCTGGCCGGCGAATTCCAGGACGTGCTGGATTCGGTCTTGATCGAGCACCGTGAATTCGACCAGGAGAACGAAATCATCAAGGCCAAGGCTCTGCCAGGCACAAAACCGAAACCAGAGCCCAAAGGCAAGCCGCACGAATTCGAAACCGCCGACGACTTCTGCCCTGGTTGCGGTCTGGAACTGCGCACCATGACCGCGGATCGCGGAAACTTATTCAACGACGTTTTCCGTTTCGATCTCCACGATACCGATCCCGCCCCCCAGGGCCGGAAATCGCCGGCGCTGCTCAGTTTTCGCGGGCACGCGCTGGAGCGGCGCTTGAATCCGGACGCGGTGAAGCACCTGGCCGACCTGCGGGCGGAGATCGAAAAGGACCGCAAGGCGCTGGAACCCGAGATCCCGACCGTTCACGGCGTGGCGGAGAGCGCCAGAATCGCCGACCAGCCGCTGTTGAAGCGCGGCAATCCCTACTCGCCCGACGCCGAGGTGCCGCGGGGCTTCCCTGAAGTACTCACCGCGGAGCCGAAACGCTTCGACAAGGGCAGCGGACGGCTGGAGCTCGCCGAAACCGTCGCCGCGCATCCGCTGACGGCGCGGGTCGTCGTGAACCGCCTCTGGAAGTGGCACTTCGGAACGGGGATCGTGAATACCCCCAGCAACTTCGGCCAGGTGGGCGAGCGCCCGGTGCATCCCCAGCTTCTCGAATACCTGGCGGCCTGGTTCACTGCCAACGGGATGTCGTTCAAAAAGCTGCATCGCGAAATCCTGCTGTCGGCGACCTACCAGTTGAGCTCCGCGGACATCCCGGCGAACTCGGCCAAGGACCCCGAGAATCGCTACTACTGGCGGGCCAATGCGCGAAGGCTGGAAGCGGAGGCGATCCGCGATTCCATGCTCGCGTTGTCCGGCCAGTTGGATGCCCGTATGTTCGGGCCGTCGGAAGAGCTGGCCTCGAGCAAGCGGCGGACCGTGTATGCAAAGGTGAGCCGGTTCCGCCTGGACCCGTTCCTGCAGTTGTTCGATTTCCCCAACCCGGGGCTGTCGGCCGAGCAGCGTCACATCACGGATGTTCCCCCCCAGAAGCTCTTTTTCCTGAACAGCGATTTCGTCCTCAAGCAGGCCGAGGCGCTGGTCAACCGCCTGGACATCGAGGCCGGGGACCAGGCGAAGATCCGCCTGGCGTACCGTCTGCTATACCAGCGGGCCCCCACCGAAAAGGAAATCGCCGCGGGGGCGGCCTTCGTCGGCGAAGAGCGCAAGAAAGAACGCGCCGCCGCGCCGCGGCCGCCGGGTGACCCCAGAAAAACGGAATCGCCAGGCCCATGGGTCCGCTACGCCCGAGTTCTGTTCAGCACCAACGAGTTCCTGCAAATCCAATGAAGCCACACAAGCAGTCGCAACCTTTGACCCGCCGCGAAGCGCTGCGCCGCATCGGCGGCGGAATGGGCTTCGTGGCGCTCGCCAACATGGTGACCGATTCGCTCGCCGCCGCCGAAACCAGGCCGCTGCTGCATCACAAGCCGCGCGCCCAGCGCGTCATCTTCCTGTTCATGAACGGCGGGCTGTCGAGCATTGACAGTTTCGACTACAAGCCCGCCCTCGAGAAGTTCCACGGCCAGCCGCTGCCCGGCGGCGAGGTGAAGACCGAGCGGAAGACCGGCACATTGCTGAAGTCGCCCTTTGCCTTCCAGCAGTACGGTCCCAACGGCACGTGGATCAGCGAACTGTTCCCGCGCGTGGCCGAATGCGTCGAGGACATCTGCTTCATCCGCTCCATGCACACCGACATCCCGAATCACGAGCCGTCGCTGCTGATGATGAATACCGGGCACACCCAGGTGGGCCGCCCATCGATGGGCGCGTGGCTCACCTATGGCCTGGGGAACGCGAATCGCAACCTCCCGGGGTTCGTCGTGCTTTGCCCGGAGATGCCGACCGTGGTCGGGCCGCCCTTGTGGAGCGCCTCCTTCCTGCCTCCCATCACCCAGGGAACGTTCATTCCGGATCGCGTGGAGGAGCGCGCCAAGGACTTCGATCCCAAGAAGCTCATCCCCTACCTTTACCACGACGCCAATTCCATGGAACGGCAGAAAACGGAACTGGAGCTGCTGACGAAGCTGGAGCAGATGCAGGGCGCGCCGGGCCTCGAAAGCTCGCTGGCCACCATGGAAACCGCGTTCCGCATGCAGACCGAAGCGCCGGAGGTGTTCGACATCCGCAAGGAAAGCGAGGCGACCCAAAAGCTATACGGGCCCGGCAGCACCGCTCGCGGCTGCCTGATGGGCGTCCGGCTCCTCGAAAAGGGCGTGCGCATGGTCCAGATCTACTACGCCAAGGGCGACCCCTGGGACGCCCATACGGACATCCTCGATCACCGCAAGAACGCCAGGGATTCGGACCAGCCCTACGCCGCGGTGATCAAGGACCTGAAATCGCGCGGAATGCTCAACGATACGCTGGTGGTTTGCGGCAGCGAGTTCGGACGCACGCCCGTGGTCGAAACCGGAGGCAACTTCAGCGGCGCTCGCAACGGCCGCGATCACAACCCGTTCGGCTTCACCATGTGGCTCGCCGGCGGCGGCGTCAAGGGCGGCATCACCTACGGCGCCACCGATGATTTCGGCTTCAAGGCCGTGGACAAGCCCGTCCACGTCCACGACCTGCACGCCACCATTCTGCACTTACTGGGCATCGATCATACGAAGCTGACCTACCGGTATAGCGGTCGCGATTTCCGGCTCACCGATGTCGCGGGCAACGTGTTGCACGAGATCATCGCCTGAAGCTTGGCGCGATCTCGCCGTGTCGGGACGCCCGCGGCAATTCCGGTTCTTCCTGCGCCGGTAGCAAGCCCGGCAACAGCATCGAGACTAAGAATGACGCTCGGAAAGAACTCAGGATCCGCACCTTCCAATGGCCTTATTCTAAGGCGGCGATGGCGAAAATCAAGCCCTCCCTCCTAAGCGGAGTCAGCTCAAGTTCCGCCCGCTGGGTTCAGGCGGTCCGGGCCTTCAGGCCCGGTCGAGGTCGTTTCCTCCTCCCCCCGGACCCACCCACTGAACGAACGCGTCAGCAAGCTGCAACCGCTGCCCACAGCCCGAGTCCGCAGGCGACCAGCGCACTGAGCAACCCCGTAGTGCCGCCTTCACGCGGCAAATTGGGAGCCGCGCGCGTCAGCAAGCGGCAGACGTTGGCTGCCTCCAACTCCTGAAGTAAAGTTAAGCCGCGTTCGAAGCAACCCCGTGGAACCGCCTTCAGGCCCGGTTGAGGTCGTTTCCTCCTCCCCTCGGACCCACCCACTGAATGAACGCATCAGCAAGCTGCAACCGTTGCCCACACCCCGAGCCCGCAGGCGACCAGCGCACTTGAGCAACCCGTAGTGCCGCCTTCAGGCGGCAAATTGGGAGCCGCGCGCGTCAGCAAGCGGCAGACGTTGGCTGCCTCCAACTCCTGAAGCAAAGTTAAGCCGCGTTCGAAGCAACCCCGTGGAACCGCCTTCAGGCCCGGTTGAGGTCGTTTCCTCCTCCCCTCGGA
>JAIEPW010000081.1 GCA_019748195.1 Bryobacteraceae bacterium | reverse complement strand
CCGGCCTCTTCCTCTGTCAAGGGGTGGGGAATTTTCGACCGGCACTATGGGGATTTTTGCACCGGCGCTGACAGGCGGGATAAAAAATCGCGTGGCGTGTGATCCGGGCCGGAGACAAATCGGGCCGCGATGGAAGACCGCGGCCCAGCGATTTAGGAGAATCGGAGAATCGAAATGGCAGGCCGATTTCCCGTCCAGCCTACCTGACTCTTTGACGGCCCCGCTTCGGCTGGGGTTCCAGCGCCGCGTCGTGGTGCAGAGACGGTACCCCGCGATGGCCCCGCTTCTCTCCCTTTAACCAAACCGCAATGACTCGGACCATGGGCGCATGTCGAATGGGGAGCTTTGCGTGTCGTTTGCGGCAGTATGGGGTCTCGCCAGTCTAGATGAGTGGGGACGTGGCCGGGTACGACGGCTAGTGTCTGTTGATCTTCATCGTTTGAGAAGGCGAAGGGCTCGGAAGCGTGTCTGTTGAATCTGTATCGCTGCGTGCACCACAACGCCTACCGCAATACGCTGTGTCTGTTGATCTGCATCGCTGCGGCCGCAGCGATGCAAATTCAAGACGATTGGCCCAGAAATGTCAAGGTGTCTGTTGATCTGTATCGCTGCGGTCGCAGCGATCAGCAACTGGCGGCGAGCCTGCAGGAGACGATGCGGTGTCTGTTGATCTGTATCGCTGCAGCCGCAGCGTTCGATCGGCAGTTCGGCTTGAAGGACGCTGTCGCGTGTCTGTTGATCTGTATCGCTGCAGCCGCAGCGATGGCGAGAAGGCGGGACAGATCCTAGAGGTCTGCCGGTGTCTGTTGATCTGTATCGCTGCGGCCGCAGCGATGGGAGCGCCGCCCGCTCATGCACTACGGGGTCAGTGTCTGTTGATCTGTATCGCTGCGGCCGCAGCGATATGAAGTTCCCTCAGTACGACCCAGGTGCGCGGACTGTGTCTGTTGATCTGTATCGCTGCGGCCGCAGCGATAGCCACCCCAGCAAGGACTACGCCGTCTGCAACCTGCAAGTCGGATTGCGAGAACCTGCCCGACCGATAGGGGGAACGAACGGTTTGGAAGGGCAGAGGAAGATTGTAAGTCCTTGCGATGCAGCGCCCCCGAGCGCCTCCCCGGAAGTCCCGGACCACTGCGCCGCTCGGGCAGCGTTATTCTATTTTTGAAGATCAACCCCAAAGGATAGAGTGGTTAACTCGAGGACACAGCCTTTGGGCGAAACCTGCCTCCTATTGAGACATTGGTTGGTAGCTTAACACAATCAAAAGACGGCGATGCGCTCTAAAGCGAGCTTCTGTCTCCCCAAGCCGGTAATGGCGCCTAACGCACCCTCGCCGTCGTTGCCGAGGTCGCAGAGCAGAACCCGGTCTTCTTCATGGTGAATCGCTCGCCGGAGTTCCGCCTCCATACGAGTGCGGTCGACGGTGCGCAGCCGGCAGAAGAAGACCGAGTATTGCCAGGGCTCTCCGTAAGTTTTCATAATTCTGAAAACACGGCGCCAGCGCTTGGCGTCACGAATGTCGTAGCAGACCAGGAAGCACGTCATGGTTTCAACGCGTTGTCAGGAAGGACAAGTGGGGAAGTTCGCCGAGCATCCAGCTCGATATCATGCGGGCATGCAGGATGTAGAAGAGTCTGGGGCAGTATGCGTGTTCGGCGACGTTACGAGCGGGCCACAGGTACTCGTCCGGCATGGCCGCAGAATGCGCCTAGAAAGGAGCTGGGTCAATAGCCCGAAGTACCTGCCTTCTTAGTTCCTCCTTGAAATCCGAGTAGTATTGCCAGCCGGTACTCATAACGGAGGAGGGCTTCATGCGAAAAACGTTCACGGCGGGAGCGTCGGAATCGCCTTTTTTCTTCTTCCGGGCTGCGCCCGATGGACCTTCAAACGAATCCGCAAGTTCCCAACCCTGGTACGGACCACCGGCGGCCTTGCCTGTGGCGCGGTCCATTTGCACCACGGTCCAGGTGAGCGGCCAGTCTGGATCGAGGAGCGCGCGAAGCCCAATGTTCGCGGAGGCATTCAAGTCCGCGTGCAGCACTTTGGTTCGGGCGCCCGCCTCCGCCGGAACGAACAATACTCCCCCGCGTTGAGGAACCAGAATGCCATCAGACGGCGCGGAGAGCTTCCGGATCGAGGAGGCAAGTAAGCGGGCAAGCTCTGTTTTGTTCTCCTGCTCCTTTTCCAAAAACTTTTTCCATCGAGGCGTCTGCCAGGCGTCCCGGCTGACGAACTCACAGCGTTCGCCGGCTACTCCGGTGCGGAAATCAAAGTAGCTTGTATAGGCGGGGCTCACCTGATGAAGGCGGAGGCCGTAGAGGTCGCATCCATCTTGCAGTTGCTTCTTCAGCTTGCTCTTGGACCAGCTCATGAGCATGCGGTTCTCGCGCCGGGTTCGCACCTCCGAAGTGCCGTATTGCGTGAGGTCTTCGATCACGACTGCGTCGCACTTGGCGTGCCTGGGATTTTCGGAGGGCGCTTGGGCGCGTTTGTGGCCTCTCTTCGGCTCGGCCCCCATGCCCAGCGCGGCTTCGATGATCCGGCTGGCCAGGACCTTCACGCGGTTCTCCCGTAGCCGCTCGTGAATCAGCTTGAGCCGCCTGGCAAAAGGTGTCTCATCGCGCATCCGGTCCGGTGCTGGCTTTAGCGAGTCCAGATTGGGGCGGTTCTTGAAAGCGCGGCTTAACTCGTATAGCGCCCGCACATTGCCGATACGCCTCATGGAGAGTCCGCCCATTCCGCGAAGACGAGTTCGGTCCCCGCCGATATCCTTCTCCCGAGGCGCAACCACCTGGCGCAGCTTCTTAAGGCGTTGGGGCCACGTTGCATCATGCTGAGTCCAAGCCGCGGCGAATCGTTCCGCAATGTGAAGTCTTTGTGCGCGGTCGTTCAGCAAAGTTTCAGCACAGCGACTCGCAAGGGCGGTTCTGCTGTCCCGGCTCGCGGCGGTGCTCCACTTCTCAGAGAAGCAGCCTTCCCAAACGGATCGAGCCTCGTCGCCGCGCTTGTCGGGAACATGGCAGCGGGCCAGCCATGCTGCGAGGCAGCGCGCCAGATATCCGGCGTCCGCCCCCTTTAGGGCCTGAACCAGCTTCGCCCGATTGCCATGCCAGAAGAGCTCCCGGCGAGTGTCGGTCAGCAGGTTTTCCAGCACTATATCCATCGGCTCGATACTTCCGGAGAACCAAGGGCAGCCGTCCATGAGCGACTGCACCTCGGAGTCGGAGAGCCTGCGCGCTGGACGGTCTTCTCCAGGCAGGCGGACGAGGAACTGACGGTCGAGTCTGGCCCAGCCTGCGGGATGGGGGTCGCCGGTCGCGGTCACCGGCGCGGCGATTCTTCTGAAGAACGTAGTCCGGTTCTCGCGGCGAACAGAAACGCTGATCTGGTTTGGTGGCGGATCGGCTTCGAGGATCTCCTTCACTTCCGCTTCGGACATGGTTTGCCAAACCGAGCAACTCGCTGCCACCCGGATTCCGAGATCAACGCTTAGAACGCGAATCTTCTGTCCCGCGAAATGCGGCTGGACCTTGAACCCTCGTTTCGCAGGTGCCTGAGTGGGGCGAACGCGAGGCTTCTGCGGAGTCAACTGCGGGCTGAACGTCAAGAACCACGTCAGGCTCCGGGCTACTTCCGGGTCAATCTGGTCCGACGAAAGTCTTTGCGATTGGCACCTGCGATAGAGGTCCTGAAGGTTAGATCGGCTGGCTTGCAGCCGGCCGTTCCAGTCGGGCTCGAACACGCCGCTGGCGTGACACGCGGGTGTTGCGGAAAGCGATCGGGCGACTCGTGTCACGCGGGGAACCGCGGATCCTTCCTGCGAACCGAAAATTTCAGCAGCGAGGCGCTTGGATTGCCAGCGGAGCTCCACGGTGCGCAGTTGATTCTGTCCGAGGGTCAGAAGCTTGACGCCTCTATCCAGAGAATTCCTGCTCTTACGAGCCTGGTACAGAATCGGCCACTGAGATTTCCCGTACTCGCAGAAGATGGGGTGGAGGCATGGGTCAGGATGCCGGAATGCAGGCACTTTGAAGCGTGACGCTTTATACTCGGCCTCGGTTCCGTCGACATACTTCTTCAACAGCTCGGCACCGTCTGCCCAGGCATGCTTCATGGAATCGGAAGCCAAATGTTCAAAGAGTCTGGCGTCGCCGAACTTCTCCAGGCTACCTTGGAGATTGCGAACCGCGGCAAGCCGCGCGTCCGCACTTGCGCAGCCGTTCCACTCCTGAACGACCTCTTTCCATCCCGAGATCGCGCCCCGTCGAATACGGTAATCTTCGGACGCGCCCGTCTCTACAGTTCTCTGCTCGCAGTACTCATCAAGCACGGTGACGGCTTCGGCGTTGAGAGTTCGTCGGAACTCCCTTTGTGTTGCGAACTCCTGGCGGTTTTGCTCCTGCAACTTCACCCAACTGTGGTGCTTGCGGACCATTCGCGCAGCATGGGCTAGGACGACGGGAAACTCATCGTAGAGATCTCCCATTTTTCCGTCTCGCGGGAACCGGTACGAGATTTCGAAACAAGCGGTGAAGTAGCGCATGATCTCGTCGCTATACCGACGGTGGCCTTTAACTCCGCGCTGGTTCTTAGCCTTGATTGCGTCCTTGGAGGCATCATCCGCTAATTTACGTAACCCATCCAGTCCAGAGCCGCGATCAAGCCCTTCCAGTGTGTTCCACGTGGAGGAGCCGCGTCTTATCTTCACGTCTCCGTTTGCAACGAGAGCCCGAATTGCAGCGAACTCCGCATCGCCCTCCGCAAGCGCACTCCGGGCTCTTTCTGCTATCGTTTCGTAGCTCTGGGCAAGCACCGAATAGTCCGAGCCTTTGCCGATGCCGAATCTTTCCGTAAGCCAGTGCCGAGCGATGGTCGCCTGATTCTTATCTTTTGGCTTTCTTGCAAAAAAGTCATCATCGCTGCCCAGGATTCGCCCAATGAGATCGTCTCGATCTTCTTTGGTAGTAAAGCCCGCGAAACGCTTCCAACTTTCAAAGCGATTGATCCAGCGAGCACCATCGCGGATGCGCGCTTGAAGGCATGGTTCACAAGTCTGGAGCCACTCGCTGACAAGAGCCGCCTCAGCACCCTGTTCTTTCAGTATTCGCCCGAGTGACGTCAGCGGGTTGTCCACTACAGTCTCGGGCAACCATGTCTTGCAAACCGGCGCGGATTCCACGTTCAGCCAGGAGAGGGCACAGATCTTTCTTCTCCACGATTTCTCCTCAGGGTCCTGAACTTCTGCTTCCTGAAAGGGGACGCCGGCTCGGAAGGCGAGAAGAACTTCTCCCCAGAATGCCGCCGCTCTGTTCAAAAAGATGTGCGTTGTCCACAGGCGGTCCTTCCACTCATCGCCGACTGCTGCAGGAGGACCCTGCAATCTTAATGTATACGCGCGTTGCGTTCCGTCCGGCTTCGGCATTTTGGATAGAACGTTACCAGAAATCCCGCAGCCAGCACAAGAGTTACGGCAAATTCAACGCCGGCTTCGTCGCTCCCCGGTGGCAGGTGGTGCAGTTGACGGTGACGGGCGGGGTGCGGTCCTTCAGAAGGGCGATGCCGCGGAGTTGTTCGTTCAGGGTCCGGGACATGTCGGACATTTCGCGGGCGATTTTCTTGGGGGTTTTTTCGTCGCTCGACCAGTCTTCGGGGTTGTGGCAATGGGTGCAGGTGACGCCGAGAGATTTCGCGTATCCGATGGCCATTACGCCCAGCAATCTTTGGGCGGGGACGCCCTTCATTTTCTGAATATTGGAAAAGACCTGCTCGGCCGGCAGCGATTCCTTGCCCGCGATTTTCTTGCGCAGCTCGGCGACGGCGGCCTGTTGGTCGAAAGTATCGGCGGCGAAGGCGGCAGCCGCGAGCAGAATCCAGGAGAAACGAAGCATGGTTCGCATTGTCGGATTGCATTTGCCTGGAACGCAAGAAACCTGGGGCGAACCGCATCAGTCGTAGAATCCTTCGAGAAACCATCCGGCCTCGGGGCGGGTGAAGAAGGCGCGATAGACGCCGCCGTCGGAGAGCGCGAGGTCCCATTCGTCGCGATCCCAGGGGTCGGGGCGCCACCAGTCGCCGGAGGATCGCCAGGGGCCGGCGGCTTCGAGCACGCGGCCCTGAACGCCGGCCGCGGTGAGGGCGCGCGGGACGCCTTCCTTCACTTCCACACGCGCGGGCTTGGGCGGGCGGTACACGCGAAAGCCCAACTGCAGCGGCGGTCGCGCGGCGCCGGAGGCGAGCCCCGCCCGCAGATCGGGAATCGCCATGTGGTGCGCCAGGGGCCGGTGAGTATTTTCGAGCCGGGGCGATCCCACGTTGGCCTCGCCGACCATGGCCCGGATTTTATCGAGGGTGAGCTCGAGTTTTTCCGGCGCGGGGGCGGCGGGGATAAACAAGCCATGCTGGATGCGGCGGGGCGAGACGGGCTGAATAGCGAAACGCAGCGCTTCCACGGCGGCGCCGGGCGGCGATGCTTCCAGGTCGTGCTGCAGCAGCTTCAACAGCAGCTTGTGATCGCGGGTGGGGAACGGGAGTTTCAGTTCCCGCTCGAGCGGCGCGGCGCGCTCCAGTTTCAAATGAAGCTGGAGGACGCCGGCGGCCAGCGATTGGCGCTCCAACTCGCCCAGCAGTTCACTTAACGCGCGGCTGAGCAGAAACAGAAGCGCGTCCAGCATTTCGATGGGTTCGTCGAACTCCAGGCAGCGTTCATAGCGGGAGGGCGCGGTTTGCGGCCGCAGGGGGCGCATGGCGATGCCGCGGGCGAGCTTTTGCAGATAGACGCCGGTATCGCCGAGGCGTTCGTGAACGCCCGTTTCGGGGAGATGGATCAGATCCGCCACGGTGCGGATGCCCCAGCGCAGCAGGGTTTCGTAGAGCGCGGGGGTCAGCGGCAGGCACTCAATTTCCAGCGCGCCGAGCACGCGCGGCTCCTGGCCCGGCGGGATCACGGTGACGCCCTGGCAATTGCGGGCGGCGAGCACGGCGGCATCGGGATTGGAGGCCACCGCGACGTTGGCGGCAAGCCCGGCCTTGCCGGCGCGATCGAGAATACGCGCGGCGATTTTGGCCGGGCCGCCCATCAGCGATCCCATCCCGGCAATGGAGAACACCGCCGTGTCGCCGGCGGTCATCTCCACCCAGGGGGCGAAGGAGCTGGCGATGTCGAGCAGGCGGGGCGAATTCTGGCCGGGCGTATGAATGGCTGCATACACGGCAGGTTACCCCGCAACCGCGGCCGTGAACTCCGCCTGCTGCTGCCGCACCGGTTTGCGCGGATTCAATTTGTAGTCGATGGTGTGCAGCAGCCGGGTGGGATGCTTGCCCCGGAACACGGCGCGGCCGCGCTCCATGGCGATCAGCAGGGACGCGCAGGACTTGGTCATGGGCTCGCCCGAGAGCACCAGCAGGACCGCGGGCGTGTCCTCCACGGCGCGCCGGAAGCGGAACCAGTAAGGCGCGGGGATGCGGCGCGCCACCGCCGGCGCGAGATCCGCCAGATCCATGGCCACCACGCCGAATCCGCCGCCGTGAATCAGCAGATCGGCGGCGCGGAAGGCATGCTCGCCGTTGCCGGAGCACCGCACCCACACCAGCTTGCCGAGATCGACCCCCGCCTGGCTGGCCGAGCCGGGATCGAAGGTGTTGGCGGCGTCGATGAGGGCGCAGAACTCGCCGCGGCGCGTGGCCTCGGTCAACACGGAGTAAAGGAACGTCGTGCGGCCGGAGGAAACAGGTCCCGAAACCTCGGTAATGCGGCCTCGGGGGCAGCCTTCCATCAGGTTGTCGGCGGAGGGGATGCCGGTGGGGAGGATTTCGGGAGGGAGTTCGCTGCGGAACCCGAGGGGGATAGCCAGTTTCATCAATTTCGCCTTTTCTTCGCCATCCAGTTTGCCTCAGCCGGAAGCGGCTGTCAATCCTTGGACCTGGGGGAGCGGGTTAATCTAGTAGCGATATGTCGGTAGACGGCGCGGCATTCGCGGTCTGGCAGGCAGCGGGGACACCGCTGGCGATTGAGTACTCGCTGGAGTTGATGGAGGAAATCCGCAACTCGGCGATGACGGCGCTGCAGAAGCTGACCCGGGGCGGGCTGGAGACGGGGGGCGTTCTTTATGGGACTCGCGGGCAAGGCGTGATCCGGCTGCTGGCGATGCGGGAGATGGAGTGCGAGCATGCGCGGGGCCCGGCGCTTCTGCTGTCGGATCGGGATCGGGCGGCGCTGCGGTCGCTGATGCAAGGGGCGGGGGCGGATCCGGATTTAAGGGGTCTGATGCCGGTGGGCTGGTGGGTCTCGCACACGCGAAGCGGCGTGGAGTTGAACGCGGGCGACCTGGAAATCTTCCATGAGTTCTTCCCGGCGCCGGGGCAGATCACTCTGGTGGTGCATCCAAGCTGGCAGGAACCGATGCGGGCGGGCTTCTTTGTCCGGGACGCCTTGGGAGCCGTGGACCCGGCACAAAGTCCGAACGAGTTCGTGCCGGCGGCCAAGCGGCGCGCGGCGGAAGCGGCGGCGCGGCCCCCGGTGGTGATCCCACGGCGGGAACGGCGGGAAGAGCCGCCGCTGCAGCGGGCTCCGGAACCGCATCCGGTTTCGGCGCCCGTTCCGGTCCCGGCGGTGGAACCCCGGGCGGTTCCCGCGGCGGAGACCGCGATGCAACACGACGTGGCGCCGCCGCGATTCCTGACACACGAGGATCCGCCGCCGGCACGGTGGAGGGCATGGGTGTGGACCTCGCTGCTGGTTCTCGCGATCGCCGGAGGAGCGCTGTATCTGTTCTGGCAATACTGGCAGTGGCGATATCCGGAAACGCTGGGACTGCAGGTGATCGAGCGCGAGGGGCAATTGCAGGTGTCGTGGAATACGAGCGCGGGGCTGGTGCGCAATGCCACGCAAGGAACGCTGCAGATGCGGGAAGGCCCGGATGTTTCCTCCGTAAGCCTGACGCCGCAGCAGCTTTCGGGCGGCAGCTTCACTTACGTCAGAAAGACGGGCGACGTGGAGACGAAGCTTTCGGTGATGGATGGAGAAGGCAACGCGCGGCAGGAGACCGCGCGGTTTCTGGGTCAACCGCCCGCGGAGAAGGCGCCGGCGGATGTGCGGGTCAGCACCGATTCCGAGGAAGAGGCTCGCCTGCGGGCGGAGAATCAGAGGCTGCGGCGGCAGATCGTGCAGCATGAGAAGCGCATTGAGGAGCTGGAGACGGCGATGCGCGCGCTTCGCAACCGTTTGAACCAGCGATAAAGTTCTACACAAAAAACATCCGCGCGAACTCTCCGCCATCTATCTGGGCGTAGGGAAAGCAACCCCTGATTCGAAACACTGGAGAAACAATGCGTTTTACGAAAACTCTGACCGCCACGGCAATGATGTTTGTGGCCAGCTTCGGGCTGCAGGCCGCCGACAAGGACATCGTCGACACCGCGGTGGCCGCCGGGAGCTTCAAGACCCTGGTTACGGCCGTGAAGGCCGCTGGATTGGTCGAGACGCTGAAGAGCGCCGGCCCATTCACTGTGTTCGCACCGACGGATGAGGCGTTCGCCAAGCTGCCCGCGGGCACGCTGGAGAAGCTGCTGGCGAATCCCGCCGATCTGAAGCAGGTCCTGCTGTATCACGTGGTGCCGGGCAAGGTGATGGCCGCCGATGTGAAGGCCGGCAAAGTGAAGACCGCGCAGGGCGCGCAGGCGATGCTGTCGACCTCGGGCGGCGTGAAGATCGATCAGGCGAACATCGTCAAGACCGACATCGTGACGTCCAATGGCGTGATCCACGTGATCGACGCCGTGATTCTTCCGAAGAAGTAGCACTAGTCCGCAAGATTCTTTCACGGCCGGGCGCATAGCCCGGCCTTTTTTCGTTTGGTTTTCGAGGACGGCGTGTGACAGCATCGTAGGGATGGATGTCGCGATCGCGGGCGGAGGAATCGGAGGACTGACGGCTGCCATTGCATTGCGGCGCGCCGGAGTGGAAGCCCACGTATATGAAGCGGCGGAAGCTTGGCGCCCCATCGGGGCAGGAATCATGATGCCGCCGAACGCGATGCAGGTGTTTGCAAGTCTCGAGCTGGCGGATCGCGTGAGGGCGGCGGGGCTGGCGGTACGCCGCATGGAATTGCGCTCGGTGGGGAGCGGCATATTGCAGACGATGGAGGGTGAGTTTCTGGAGCGCCGCTACGGTCACCGGCCTGTGTTCCTGCGGCGCTCCGCTCTGCATGAAGTGTTGTGGCGGTCGCTGCCGAAGGAAGCTCTGCACCTGGGTCATGCGCTGCGGGAGGTCCGGGAGGGCGAGGCGTTGTTCTCTAACGGAGCAAGCGTGCGGGCCCGGCTCATCATCGGCGCCGACGGGCTGTCCTCCACGGTAAGGAAGCAACTGTTTCCGGAAGCCCGGTTGCGCTACAGCGGGGTTACTTCGTTCCGCGGATTGGCGACCGCGCGACTTCCCGAGGGTACGGCGAGCGCGGGAGAATGCCTCGGGGGCGAGACTCGCTTCGGTTGGGCGGCGGTGGATCCGGAAACCATTTACTGGTTCGCTCCGTTTCTTTCGCCGGCCGGCGTGGATCACCGCAGCAGCGCGGATCGAATCGCTGACCGCTATGCGAAGTTTCCGGCCTTCGTGCAGGCGATGCTGAAGGCGACCCCGCCGGAGACCTGGCTGCAGACGGACTTGTTCGACCTGGTGCCGCCGCGCACCTGGGTTAGAGGCACGGTGGCGCTGCTAGGAGATGCCGCACACGCGACCACGCCGAACCTGGGCCAGGGCGGGGCGCAGGCCATCGAAGACGCGGCCGCGCTGGCCCATCGTGTGGAGCAGTTCGGCTTGACGGAACGAGCCTTGATGCAATATCAGGAGGCGCGCCAAACCAAGGCGAGGTGGATTACCATCGGCTCCTGGCGCTTTGGCCGGATCGCGCATCTACGGAATCCGTTGTTGTGCCTCGCGCGCGACCGCATGCTGCAGTGGGCTCCGAGATGGGTAGAGCGGCGCCAACTGGACCGGATGTTCCGTCCGGAGATCTAGGCGCTAGTCTTGCGACAACGCGGCGAACGCCGCGAAAACGAAGTCGGCGCGGAAATCCGGGGCGGCGGCGTTGCGCAGGAAGATCAAGCCGGTTTGCGACGGCACATGGAAGTACGCTCCGGCATGATAGCCGGCGACAGAGCCGCCGTGGCCGCGCACGATGAGGTCGCCGCGGCGCATCACCTGGAAACCGACGCCATAGCCGGAGGTGAGATCACCGTTGGCGGAGGCGGATCGCGTGAGGTTGTCGAGCCAGACCTGGCGGGGCAGCATGGAATCGGGACCCTGGCCGAGCTCGAAGGAGATGAAGCGGGCGAGGTCGGAAACAGTGGTGAAGAGCGCGCCATTGGGGATTTTGTAGCCGCGCCCGGTTTCGAGTTCGGTGGCGGCGGGAGCGGGGTCCGGTTGACCGTCACGAATCGCGTATCCCTTGGCGAGGGCGGGCAGCATGGAGGCGTTCTGCTCGAAGACGGTGCGGGTCATCTTGAGCGGCTCCAGGATGTTGCGGGTCATGTAGTCGATGTACGAAGATCCGGCGGCGCGGGCGAGCGCCGCGCCGAGAATCGCATAGCCGATGTTCGAATAGGAGTAGCGCGTGCCGGGCTCGTGCAGGAAGCGAGTGCGCGGCAGCGCGGCGAGCATGATCCGCTCCCAGCGGCCGACAGGTCCGCTCGTGTAGGTGGCCATATCGCCCGGTTCGCGATCGAGCCCGGAGGTGTGAACGGCAAGCTGCACCAGGGTGATGGGTGGCGCGGTGGTCCATCGTCCGGCGATGTTGTTGACCTCCGGCAGATATTTCCCGACGGGATCGGAGAAGCGGACTTTGCCCCGCTCGGCCATTTGCAGCAGCATCAAGCCGGTGAGTTGCTTGGTGATGGAACCGATGCGGTACACCGAGTCCTTGCCGGCGGCTTTCGCGGCCGCGACGTCGGCGAGACCGTAGCTTTTGGTCCAGACCAGGTCGGGACCGCTGATGACGCCGATGGTGACGCTGCCGATGCCGGTCCGGGCGAGTTCGCGGGCGGCGAGCGCGTCGATGACGGCGATCGCGCGGGTGAGGTCGCGCGCCGGAGCGGCGGCCTGGGGCAGCGCCGGAACCGGGAGCAGCAAGGCGACCGCGAAGCAGGCTCGCATCGTCAGAAGGTGACCTTTAGGGCCAGTTGTCCGATGCGCGCCGGGTAGGCGGAGTTAAGCTGGCCGAAACTGCCGGAGTTGATGTTCAGGTTGGTGCCCGGGGGCGCTTGAAAAGCCACCTGATTGAGGACGTTGAAAAACTCGGCGCGGAACTGGATGGCCATCCCTTCGCGAACGACGGCCAGCGAGAATCGCTTGAACAGGCTGGCATCCAGGGTGAAGAGGCTGGGGCCGGAGAAGGCTTGCCGGGGCAGGCCGCCGGCGGATCCAGCGGCAGGGTTGCTGAAGGCGGCAGCTTCCCGCGGCGAAAGGAACGTAATCTGATTGCCCTTGGTGATCCCGCCCAGGCTGCCGAAGCTGCCGTCGAAGTCGGGCGTGCTGGCGACGGTCTGGCTGAGAAGGAAGCGGCCGGTGGTGAGGGCCAGGGGGCGGCCGCTGGCGAAGTTGTAAATGCCGTTCAACTGCCAGCCGCCGAACATCGCGTCCAGCCATCCGGACGCGTTGCCGCCGATCCACTTGCCTTTGCCGAAGGGAAGCTCCCAGATGCCGTTGGCCTGGATGACGTGGGTGGAGTTGAGCGGGTTCAGCGCCTTATCGAGGCGCATGTTGCTGTTGTCGCGGTAATCGAGACCCAGGTCCTGTTCCGGAATGGCGTCGGTGAAGCCGCGCGAGAAGGTGTAGTTGAATTGGAAGTACAGGCCGCGGTCCAACTGACGCGTCAAGCCGATTTTCAGGGCGTTCCAGGTGGAATGAGAGCGGTTTCCGGCGATGGTGAGGTCGTCCACCTGGGTATTGAAGCGGAAGAAGGTATCGGGCAGGCCGGCGCGCTCCAGCAGGCCGCCGCGGCGGCCGGTGAGCAGGGTGGTGGTGTCGGCGAAATTCGCGAGAGCGGCGGCCTGGCCTTGTTGAATAATCGCGTTCTGTGACGTGGGGATCAGCCGGAAGAGGGGCGTGAGCGGTCCCAGCGGCTCCCCCGTAAGGAAGTTGCCGTTGGCGGCGAGGTTCCGCTGGGCGACGCGGAAGGCGTCGAGGAAGCCGTTGCCGCGGATCTCCACCTGGTTCAGGTCCTGACCGCGCCACATGCCGACGGCGTGATTGCCGACATAGTTGACGTCCACTTTCCAGTTGCGGGCGACCTCGTGTTCCACTCCGAAGCCCCAGAGCTGGGTGTAGGGGACGCGGAGATTCGGGTCGGCCACGTAGGCGCGACCGGTGCGGATGTTGGGCAGCGCCTCAAACGGCTGGGGCGTGGGGATCGGCAGGACGCTGGTGTAGAGCCGAGGGTCGGAGAAGCGCATCAGCGGGTTCAGGGTCACGGTGGTGGTGGTCCCGTAGTTGCGTCCGGAGAAGTTCCCGGTGACGATCATGAACCGGTCATAGGCGATGCGGTAGGAGGAGCGGATGGAGGTTTTGCCCTTGCCGAACGGGTCCCAGGCGAAGCCGATGGTGGGTCCGAAGTTGTTGCGATCGGTTCCGAAGATGCCGCTGCCGCCGTTTTCGGCCAGATTCCAGGTGGTGGGGCGGCGGGTAGGACCTTGAATTCCGAGCGCGCCGTCGACGCCGCCCACCGGATAGCCATAGATGCCGGACGCGATGTATACGGGCGGGAAGAGATCCCAGCGAAGGCCGAGGTTGATGCTGAGGTTGCGGCGGATGCGCCAGACGTCGCCGACGTAGAGCGCATACTCTTTTTTGCGAAATTGCTGGTAATTGTTGACGAACGGCACATAGCCTTCGCGGCTGGTGAGGTAGAACGACTGCGTGATGGAGCCGATGGAACCGGTAAGGTCGTTGACGAGTTGCTGCGCGCGAACGCGATCGTTGGCGTTCAATCCGGCGAGGGCGGGGACGTTGGCCGGATTGTCGGCATTGGTCGTGCGGATCACCGGGAATTCGGAAGTGCCGCTGCGGGAGTTGAGGGTCTGGTACCAGAATTCGCCGCCGAAGGTGACGGTGTGATTGCCCAGCACTGCGGTGGCATTGTTGGAAAATCCCATATTCACGGTGGGCTGGCGCTGCAGGCCGCGGACGATGTGGATGTTGCCGTTGGTGGTGCCGGTGAGTCCGGAGGTGGTGCCGAGGCCGATCAACTGGAAGTTACCGCGGGGCGTGAGCTGGTCGGGATTGGTGATGGGCCGGTAGGAAGTCCGGTCATTGGCTCCGACCGACAGCTCGTTGGTGAGCCGGGGGGTCAGGCTGGAGATCAAGCGGAGAGAGACGCCGCGGCGCAGTTCGGTGAAACCCTCCGGAGAGATCCCGTTGTACAGGCGCGCCTGGGGGTTGTCCTCGGTCTGGCGCGACATGGAGAACGCCGCCTGGTGCTTGGCGCTGATGGAGTGGTCGAGCTTCACCAGGAAGCTGTCGTAGTTGAAGGGAAGCGGTGAGGTATAGCGGTAGCCGGCGAGATTCAAGCCGTCGCCGATGTCGTAGTTATTAGGAGCGGGCATTTGCGACAGGATGCGGGGCAGGAAGACAGTGTCCAGGCCCTGGCGGGAAGGATCGACGGTGCGAAGATCGATGGTGGCGATATTGGCGGGATTCAGCGGATTGCCCTGCGCATCCACGGCGGCAGCGCTGTTGGCGCCGCCGCGCACGTAGCGGAAGGTCCCCTGGCGCAGGGGCATGGTGTAGACAAAGCGGTTCTCGATGGATTCGGCGTTCTGCCGCTGCCATTCGGCGGTGGTGAAGAAGAAAGTGCGGTTACGGATGATGGGTCCGCCGAGAGAGAAGCCGAACTGGTTGCGGCGGAGAACGGGACGCTCCTGCCCGCTCTTGTTGGCGAAGAAGTTATTGGCGTTGTAGGCGGTGTTGCGGTTGAACTCGAACGCCGATCCGCGAAACTGATTGGTGCCGGACTTGATGAAGACCTTGACCTGGGCGCCGGACCCGCGGCCGGCATCGGAAGAATCGCCGGAAGTTGTGATGCGGTACTCGCCGACCGCCTCCTGCGGCACGGGGGTGGAGGGGCGCGAGGGAGCGTAGTCGAAGCCGGGATTGCTGGCCATGATGCCTTCGACCTTAATGGAGCTGGTGTGGGGGCCCAGGCCGTCGACGATGCCGTTCTGCTGCTGGCTGCCGAAGCGATCGATGGGGTTGGTGCCGGACTGCAGGTAGAAGAGCATCATGGCGTCGCGGCCGTTGAGGGGGAGGTCGACGGCCTGGCGATTTTGCACGACCGCGCCGAGACGCACCGTAGAGGTATTCACCAGGGTGGCATCCGCGGTGACGTTGACGCTTTCGGTGACCTCGCCGGGCGCGAGCAGCAGGTCGAGCGAGCGGCTGTCGCCGATCTGGAGGAGGATGTTGTTGACCACTACCTTCTTGAAGCCGGCAACCTCGGCCGAAAGGGAGTAAGTGCCGGGCGGAAGGTTGGGGAACACGTATCGCCCGGCGTCATTGGAAATCGCCTGGCTGCGAATCCCGGTGCCTTCGTGGACGGCGGAAACGGTGACGCCGGGAACGACGGCCCGCGAAGGGTCCTGGACGAAGCCTTCCAATCGCGCGGAAACCGCCTGCGCGAGCGCATCGGCGGCGAGGAGAAGCACGAGGGAAGTAGCTAAAGCGAGAGCGCGCATCGACATGAAACCCTCCTGAAGGTGATGGGGATTATACGTTGACCTTCCGAAAGCGTCAATGCTTGGATTGTCATCCGGCGTTTGACAGTTACCTCAAGCGTTCCTCGAACCACTCGATCCACTTACGGTGGACGTCGCGGGCGCGCCAGGGGTCGGCGGGGAAGTGGCCGGGGACGGGCCAGAGAACCATGCGCACGTCCTGACCTCGCTCTTTCAGGGCGTGGTAAAGCTTATAGGACTGCGTGACGGGAACGCGGACATCGCCGGTGGTGGAAAGCATCAACAGCGGGGTTTTCATGTTGTCCACGTAGGTCATCGGCGACTGCTCCTTCATGAGCTCCAGGTCCTTGGGCATGGTCAGCGTGGAGCCGTAAGCGCGCAGATAGAGCGGCAGGTCGTTCAGGTTGTAATCATCTTCCAGGTGGATGACGGCGGCGCCGGCCATGGCGGCCTTCCAGCCGCCGTAATGTCCAATGAGCCAGGTGGTCATGTATCCGCCATAGGACCAGCCGGAAACGCCCACGCGGGACCAGTCGATGTAGCCGCGTTTTTTCAGCAGCTCGAGGCCGGACATGACGTCGCGGCCGGGGCCCGCGCCGTGGTCGCGATATACGGCGGCGTAGAGCTTGTTTCCGGCGTTATCGCTGCCGCGGTAGTTGGGTTCAAAGATGATCCAGCCCTTGGAGGCCATGGCCTGCGTCTGGGCGGAGAACGCTTCGCGGGAGCTGGCCCAGGGACCGCCGTGAATCAGCAGCACCAGCGGATACTTGCGCGTGCCGTCAAAGCCGGGCGGGAAGGTGAGCACGCCGCTGAGCGGCAGGCCCTCGAATTCCCAGGAGAGCGATTCGGTTTTTCCGAGCGAAAGCGCCGCCACTTCGGCATGCAGGTCGGTGAGGCGGAGCGGCTCGGAGTCGGGATCGCGCAGGAGGTAGATTTCCGGGGGCCGCTGGGGGAGCGCTCCGATCAAGGCGGTCTTGCCGTCGCGGGCGGACCCTACTTCGGCCGCGACCACCGCGTCCGTCCGCCAGCGCTTCGGCGGACCGTCCAGCGGAATCCGCCAGATGGAAGCGCGGGCGCCGTCGGGGGCAGAGGCGACGAGGGCGCGTGAGTCCGCGGTCCAGTGGGCGCGGAAAAAGTTGCGGTCGACGCCGGAGGTGAGGCGGCGGGGCGATCCGCCAGCGGCGGGCGCGAGCACGATTTCGCTTTGATTCTGGATGTGACCCTCGGCGGGGCAGGTCATGGAAAGCCACGCGCCATCGGGCGAGAAGTTGGGATCGCCGCACAGGACGGGCGACTCCCACAGCGCGGTTGCGGGCCGCGCGGGGTCGATCACGCGGATGCGGCGGGAAAACGCGTCGCGCGTGGCGGCGGAGGGCGCGGTGGCGTAGGCGATGCGATCGCCCGAGGGCGACCAGGAGAGCGCGGAGCCGAAGCCGCCGGCGGAGGCCGTGCCGGAGGTCAGGCGCTTGGATGCTCCTCCGGAGGCGGCGATGGTCCAGACGTGGCTCGGCTGCGTGGTGGAGTGCATCAGATAGTCGTTGGCGTGGACGGTGAAGGAGTCGTCGAACTTGTCGCGCTTAGGAGGCTCGTCGGGGGCGATGTAGGCGAAGGCCGAGCCGTCCGGTTTCCAGGCGAACGACTGCACTCCGGTGGGCGATTGGGTGATTTGCCTGGCTTCTCCGCCGCTCAGGTCGAGCACGAAGATCTGCGGTTTTCCGGCAACAGCGGCAAGAAAGGCGATCTGCTCTCCGGATGGCGACCAACGGGGGTTCTGGACGGTTTTGCGCTGGTGCGTGAGGTGGCGAACGCGGCGGCCGGCGAGATCGACCGAGGCGAGCTCCGACTCCCAAACGTTGTCGTTGTAGTTCGGCTTGGTGATGACGAATACAGCGGAGGCGGAAGACGGCGCCACCTGCAGGTCGGTTACCCGGAACACCTTGTCGTAGTGGTCCAGCGAGAAATTCTGCGCGGAAGCGATTGAGGCGGCTAGCAGAAGCGGGAAGAGGCGGATTCTCATTTCAGCCGAATGCTACCACGGAGCGGCGCTCCCGAGGCGTTTTCGCCGTGCCCGTGCCGGATTGACAAGTGTGGCGATTGTGGCGATGATGCGGGCACCAGGGTCTGAAGGAGGCCCAGTTCGTGCAGTACATCCTGTTTGCGATAGCGCTTGGCGTCGGGGCGATATTAATGTGGACTTTGGCACCGCGGGAGCTGCCGCGATTTCCGATGGAGCACGTAACGCGACCGGTTCGTTCGGTGCAGCCAGTGCCCGCCGGCGCGGTGGTTTCACTGGCGCTGGTTGCCTGGGCATGGATGGCGCCGAGTTCGGGATTCGCCACTACGCTGGCGGCGGGAATGGGGATCGGCCTTTCGCTGATCCTGATCGGGGTGCGGGCGCTGACGCGCCATACCCGCTCCTAGTATTTGCGCAGAACGGCGAGCACGCGGCCCTGGATCTGAAGCCGGTCGGCCGGAACATAAATCGGCTGCATGGCGGAATTGGCGGGCTGCAGGCGAATGCGATCGCCGGGTTCGTGGTACCAGCGCTTCAGGGTGGTTTCGATGCCGTCGACCAGGGCGACAACGATATCGCCCTCACCGACGCGCTCGGTTTTCTCCACCAAAACGTAATCGCCCGAACAGATGTGATCCTCGATCATGGAATCACCGCGGACCTGGAGCGCGTATGTATTCGGGTCGCCGGTGAAGTCCTCGAAGTTGAGGGTTTCCTGGTTAGCGATCGCCTCGACGGGAGAGCCCGCGGCAATGCGCCCGAGCAGCGGGACCTCGAGCGAAGGCGCCTGCCGCGAGTAGCGGCGCTGCTCCTGAAGGTATTTGGGAGTGATCTCCAAGGAGCGGCTTTGATTGAAGCTGCGCCGCAGGTAGCCTTTGGATTCGAGAGCGAGGATGTGCTTGTGGATGGTGGCCAGGGAAGCGAGTTGGAGGCCCGCGGCCATTTCCTCATAGCTGGGGGAGTAGCGGTGCTTCTCGACGAAGTCGGCCAAGAAGTCCAAAACATCTTTCTGCCGTTTTGTCAGGGCCATAGGGTAAGCACAGTATGGGCGAAGAAAAGTAGAATGTCAAGGGCCGGGGTTGTAAAGGGCTACTGAACAACCTGATGTCGATTGACATTCGGCGGTGAAGTGCATATGATCTGCCTAATCTGATTTTGGGGAAGCGCCGGAGGTCTGGCCCTTCCCCGTTTTGGTTAAGGGGGGTTCATGCAGTCCAGAAAGACTCTCGCCTTAGTGGCGACTCTCATTTGCACATTCTCGCCGGCTGCCTTCGCGCAAGGCGGAGCTACCAGCCGAATCTCGGGGCAAGTTTTTGACTCTTCGCAAGCAGCCATTCCTGGCGCGAAGGTCACATTGGAGAACCAGTCCACCGGTCTGCGGAGGGAAAGCCAGACGGACAACCAGGGACGGTACGTTTTTCCCGATCTCAACATCGGCACATACAAGCTGACCGCGGAAGCGCAAGGTTTCGCGACGCAGACGCGGAGCAACGTGCAGTTGGCGGTGGCGCAGTTCCTGACAGCGGACTTCACGCTGTCGGCGGGCCAGATCAGCGAAGTGGTGGAGGTGACGGGGACGGCGGCTCCGGTGGAGGCGAACGCGGCGAACGGCAGCTATTTCTCCAACAAGCAGTTGGTGGATCTGCCGATCAACGGCCGCGACTACGGCCGGTTCACGTTGTTGACGCCCGGCGCGGTGGCTCGCTCGAACTTCATCGCGGACATGGGCTTCAACGGAATGCACACGATTGCAAACAACTTTTCGATCGACGGCGTGGACGGCTCCCGCATTGACCAGCCGTACATGGCGAACGGATTCGAGCGCGGGGCGCGTCTGCTGACCGGCTCGCTGGATACGATTGCCGAAGTTCGCGTACAAACCTCGAACTACAACGCCGAGTACGGCCGTTCGGCGGGTTCCTCGGTGGCGATCGTGTCCAAGAGCGGCAGCAACGAGTTTCATGGCTCGGTGTTTGAGTTCTTCCGCAACGACGCGCTGGACGCACGCAACTTCTTCAACATCGATTCACAGCCCAAGGCATCGCTGCGGTACAACAACTTCGGCGGCAATCTGGGCGGTCCCATCGTCCGGAACAAGACGTTCTTCTTCGCGAACTATGAAGGTTCACGGCAGCGGGTGGGCATTACCGGAACAGGCACGGTGCCGAGCCTGGCGGCTCGCGAGCTGGTGGTCCGCACCTCGCCGGCCCTCCGCTCAGTCGTAGAGCAATATCCGCTGGGCACGTCCCGCACGGCGAATCCTTTAGTGGATAACTACACCACCTTCGGCGTCAGCAGGGTCCGCGAGGACACCGGCTCGATCAAGATCGACCACACGTTCTCGGATCGGGGACGTATATACGGCCGGTACAACAAGAACAGCTCCGAGGTGTTCGGGCCGCTCTTTGGAGTAACTCCCGCGGCGCTGGGCATCAACGACTTCCAGCAGGTGCCGGTGAACACGCAGAACGGCACCCTGGTTTACAGCCGCTCGATTACGCCGCGCTTCTTCATGGAACTGCAGGGGGGCTTACAGCGGTGGGCGAGCCAGATCAACTCCGAACTCCCCATTCCGCAGGTGAACACGTCGGGGTTCTTCTCCGTGGTGCCGGGTTCGCGGCGGTTCACGCAGACAAACTCGACCATGCAGCAGTACGGCGGGTCAGCGAGCTGGGTGCGGGAAGCGCACACGTTCAAGTTCGGCGGCACCGTGTGGATGAGCCAGGTGAATCCGCTGTCGCGGGACCTGATCACGGTGACGTACGCCAACTTCGATGATTTCGTGAACAACCGCGTGAACCAGGCAACGGTTCTGGCGGGTGATCCCGGTTCGCGGCGGGCGCAGAACTGGTACGGCTTCTACGCGCAGGACACCTGGAGGCTGCGCCAGAACCTGACGCTGGACTATGGCATCCGGCTGGACGGCGGTCCGGCGAACTTCGATCCGCAGGGGATCGTGCGGCCCTTCGATCTGCGGACGAACACGTTGGGCGCTCCGGGCGCGCAGTGGTATGAGAGCAACCTGGCCAATTGGGGTCCCCGGATCGCACTGGCGTGGCAGCCGGTGAAAAAGATGGTGGTGCGCACCGGCTACGGGATCTTCTACCAGCAATATCCTCCGGGCTTCCATTACGGAATCCGGGCGAACACGCTTCCCGGCAACACGACGCTGCTGCGGTCCAACATCGCAAACCTGAGCTATCCGGTGGAGCCGTTCGTGAGCGCCGGAACGCAGGCGCTGCCGAATGTGGGCGGCTTCAACTGGGACAAGCCGGAGCTTTACGCTCAGCAGTGGAACTTCACGATCCAGTATGAGCTTCCCGGCGCCTCCTCCCTGCAGGCGGCGTATGTGGGCAATCACGGCCTTAACCTGCGCCGCGCGCGCAACATCAACTTCTTCGATCCGGCGCTGGGACGGCGTCCGATCGCCGGGGTGGCGGATGTGGCGGCGGAGTTCAACGACGCGCAGAGCGTGTATCACGGCCTGCAGTTAAACTTCACCAAGCGGATGGGCGCCGTGTATGGAGTGTTCAACTACACGTTCGCGAAGGTGATCGATAATGTGCAGGATTACGGTCTGTACTCGACGCAACCGCAGGATAATCGCTGCCTCGGCCCGTGCGAGCGGGGTCTCGGCTCCGGCGACATCCGGCACAACATCACCTATACCGTGCTGTACGATCTCCCGTTCGGCCGGGGCAAGGCGTTCGCCGGCGGAGCGGAGGGTCTGTGGGGCGCATTGATTTCGGGGTGGCAGGTCTCGTCCCTGGGCCTGATCCGGAGCGGCATCGCGGAGATCATCCAAATTCCGATCAGCCGCACGGGGGACAACAACACGGCGAATCAGCGTCCGGACCGGGTTGCCGGCGTGGATATCTTCCCGGCGAACCAGACGATCAACAACTGGTACAACCCCGCGGCGTTCGCGACTCCCGCGCAGGGCAGGTTCGGAAACGCGGGCCGCACGGTGGGCCGCAGCCCGGATTTCTGGCAGTTCGACGCTTCGCTGACGAAGAACACTTCTCTGACGGAGCGGTTCAACCTGCAGTTCCGGACCGAGGTCTTCAACCTGTTCAACCGGCCGAATTTCGGAAGCGCCAACCAGTTCTTCGGCACTCCGAATTTCGGACGCATCTTCAACACCTTCGGACGGACGGTGGGCTTCGGGACGTCGCGGCAGATCCAGATGTCGCTGCGCCTGCGCTTCTAGCCACACCGCGTAACCGGCAAGGGGGGCCGCTCTTCGGAGCGGCCCTTTTCTTTCTAGAGCTGATCCTTGCGGCGCATCAACGCGCGGCTGAGCAGCCATGCCTGGCTGTTGACCGGCTTGGCGCCGGGCTTGGGAGTGGCGCGCACGTAGGAGCCGTCGGTCTGCATGACGCGGGCCTGCGTGTTGTCGGCGAGATAGGTGGCGAGAACTTCCTGGCGCAAGTAACGGATCAGGCGGGGATCCTGAACCGGGGTCAGCGTCTCCACGCGGCGGTTGATGTTGCGCGGCATCAGGTCGGCGGAGCCGATGTAAACTTCATCCTTGCCGCCGTTCTTGAAGTAGAAGATTCGCGAGTGTTCCAGGAAGCGGCCCAGGATGGACACGACGCGGATGTTGTCGCTGACGCCGGGCAGTTGCGGCCGGAGGCAGCAGATGCCGCGGACCAGCAAGTCCACGCGGACGCCTGCCTGGGAGGCCGCGTACAGGCGTTCGATGATGCCGCGATCCACCAGCGCGTTGAACTTGAAGATCAGGTGCGCGGGGCGGCCCGCTTTCTGATGTTCGATCTCGCGGTCAATGAGCGCGGTCAGGCGCTGCCGCAGGTTGATCGGAGCCACCAGCATCTTGCGGTAGTCGGTTTTCGCCGAGTAGCCGGTGAGGTAGTTGAACAAATCCGTAACGTCGGCGCCGATCTCCTCGTCCGCCGTGAACAGGCCGAGGTCGGTGTACAGGTGCGAGGTCACCACGTTGTAGTTGCCGGTGGCGAGGTGCATGTAGCGGCGGATGCGGTCGCCTTCGCGTCGAACCACCTGAGTCACCTTGGCGTGGATCTTCAGGCCCACGAGTCCGTAGACGACGTGCACGCCCTCGCGCTCCAGGGCTCGCGCCCACTCGATGTTGGACTCCTCATCGAAGCGGGCCTTCAGTTCCACCAGGACGGCAACCTGCTTGCCGTTTTCCAGGGCTTCCAGCAGGGCCTCGACGACCGGCGAATTGCGGCCGACGCGGTACAGCGTCATTTTGATGGCGAGGACATTGGGATCGCGCGCGGCCTTCTGCAGGAAGTCGATGACCGGCTGGAAGCTGTCGAAGGGATGGTGCAGCAGCACGTCCTCCCGGCGGATCACGCTGAAGATGTCCTCATCTTCGTTCTTGGGATCGAGCACGGCCGGGACGGTGGGCTGGAAGGGCGTGTCCTTCAGGTCGGGACGGTCGACGGAGTACAAATGGCGGAGACGTCCCAGCCCCAGCGGCCCGGCGACGCGGTACACGTCGTCCGGCGAGGTCTCGAGGTTCTCCATCAGGATTTCCAGGACGTGATCCGGCATGTCGAGGTTCGCCTTGAGGCGGACGACGGTGGCGAAGCGGCGGGCGCGCAGGCCTTCCTCGATCGTCTCCAGCAGATCGGCGGCTTCCAGTTCCTGGATGGCGACATCGGCGTTGCGGGTGACGTGGAAGGGATGGGCCTCGATCACTTCCATTCCGGGGAACAGCGCGCCGAGATTCGCGGCGATGACTTCTTCCAGCCATACCAGCGTGACGTGATTGCCGGGACCCGAAGCGACGGTGACCAACTGCGGCAGGGTGTCGGGAACCTTGAGGCGGGCGAAGCGCTCGATGCCGCTGGCGTCGCGAATGAGGATCGCCAGGTTCAGGCTCAAGTTGGAGATATGCGGAAAGGGCCGGCCGGGATCCACGGCGAGAGGCGTAAGCACCGGGAACACGATTTCGCGGAAGTAATCGTTCGCGCGGGCGCGCTGGGCTTCCTCCAGCGCCGCGTAGGCGACCACGGA
>JAIEPW010000061.1 GCA_019748195.1 Bryobacteraceae bacterium | reverse complement strand
GAGACCGATCATGCGACACTGAACGCGGCTTGAGACCCAAGCCGATGACCGTCCATGGAAGCGGATCAACTTCACACCATCGGAGCTCTGCCATGCGATTCTTGATGGTGCCAATCGTGAGGCCCTCTGCCTTCCAGCGCTCGACCAGCGCATCCACATGCTTGGGCTTGAGGCTTGCTGCTGCCATATGCCGGTAGCCCAACTCATGGAGTTGGGTGGCGACCAGGGCGAGCAGGCGCTCGCGATCACGCTGTGTCGCATAACTGCCGTCGCGATTGCGCCGACAGATCTGCTTCAGTTCGTAGTTAAGGTCTCGCATTCGCGTCTGGCGGCCTCCTTGTCCGGTTTCCGTCTGTTGCCCCTCGGCGTCGTCTGCGTCGTTGTCGTTGGTGTATTTAATTTCTGGTAAGTGTTTCTGTCCGTCCCGAACGCCTGAGCGCTGCGGGAACGACGAGGGACACGGGACACCACTCCCGTTTCGTGCCGAGTTTTCTGGTTGCCGCCGCGGCACGCGGCATTGGCGTCGATGGCGCTCCCTGTGAGAAGTCTCTCCATCGAGGTGAGCCATTGACCCGAGGCTCTGGGGTGCGCCGGTTAGACGCGATGGCTGAGGGGACCCGCACAGAGCGGGAGAGGTCAGACCGTGTTGCGTGGTCTGAGATAACGACGTGCCGGGGAGGCCGTCACGTGGGGTTGTCACCTGCGACAGATCCCGATATGCGCGGATGCGCTGGGGCAGGGTGCGCGTCGTCACTACTGGCTCGCGCCGCGTAGTGACGACGCTGTTGGCGCAGGGTTGCTGGGGCAGTACGCGGGGGAAGTTGCAGCAGTAGGGTCTCGGCTGATCCCGCTTCCGTCCCACATACTCGACTGGGGCAGGGCAGAGGCTTCGTATCCGAAGCCCGACGCGTATCTCCAGACCTTGCGGCCACCGGCTCTCAGGAGATCTGGCCGGTTTCGGGCGATGCGTAACGGGCATCAATCGGGCTGCTCAGCCAGCGGAAAAATTACGTTGCCGATGCTGCGACAGACATGTGTCGTCTGCAACTGCAGTGGAAGGCATGGGGCAGGGCCCCGCCATGGGGAGGGCCGCAGAACACTTTCGACGGCGGTGTCAGCACGGCTGACAGCGGGTTTACGCATCCGCTGGCGCGGGCTGCTTACCCACCGCCGCGCGAGTCTTGCGTTAGGGGCGCCGATCGCGCGACCGTGGATAAGGCTGCCAATAAAAGTTAATCGTACGGATCCGTCCGCAGGACAACACACTCCCCTTTGTCGATGGGAAGCGTTCCGGCACGCGCGGTCGGATCCTGATATCCGCGAATGCTGGCCTAGTCGGCATCTGTTTCGTGCGACTACCTTGCCGAACGGCCGTCGTCGTCACTAACATACTGGCTCGCGCCGCATAGTGACGACGCGGTTGGCCCAGGGTTGCTGGGGCGTGACGCGGGCGAAGTGGCAGTAACAGACGACGATCCAATCCCGCTACTGTTGAGCAACACCGGACGGGTATTACCCCATCTCCACGGACTGCTGAGTTGAAGGGTGCTTAGCTGCCTCAAGCGCCGTTATACATCGCCGCCGATTCGGATTGTAGAACCGCTCGATGTGATCAAAATATCTGCACGAGCTTCGGCGTGCGACCGGTAGCAGCGGCGATACACGCGCTCGCGCTTGAGCATCCCGAAGAACTCTTCACAGGACACATTGTCGGCAAAAGCGGCAGCGTTCTTCGCTAGAGAGTCGAAGTGAAGTACCGTAGCCATCCTTCCACGATCAAAATTTGATAGTCATTTTGATAATTGGGACGGGCCTGAAACAGCAATGCCTCTTACAGTCATTAGCTCAAGTGTGGGCTTGGCGGAAAGAGAGGGACAAGTAGAATCTGACAATGTCAGTATGAAGAATCGAGGCGTCGAACTTCAGTGTCAAGTTTAATTTTCCGACAATCCAAGGTAGAGCTTCTTACTTCTAGCGCAAAAAGCTTGAAAATCCGTTAGCGGGTTTGGCATCCAGCGGCCGAGTCAGCCAACCGTCTCGAATTCCCGGAGTATGCAGTCAAGGATGCTGGCACTTCCCTTGCCAAGGGGAAGCAGGGTCCGCCGGGAGCCGCGAGCCTCCTTTGCAGCGAAGTACGCTTGGTGCTTGCTGCTCTTCCAGGCGAAGACGAAGATGTCAGCGTTGGCTGCAAGGCCTCTGAGTTTGTCGGTTGCCACGTGGTCGGCATTCAGTTCAACTTTGGCTTGCGGAAACATCTTCCGGAGGAACTGCCGTGCCCTTTGCCCGGCCTGTTCGGTCAGCGTGTAGATGCCAATCAATCCGGCGAAGTCGTCGCGCGGCGCCAACTCTTCGCCGGCGCCACCTCTCTCAGGGAACGAGTCCAGCAGTCCGGAGCACCCGTAGTCCTTGGCCAGCAACGTCAGTATTTCGTACTGGACGGGACGGAGTCGGTGAGAGCCCGAACGGGCCACGTCGACGACCGTCATGAAAAACCGAAGCCGCGATTCTTTATCGGGAGAACCGTGGATGGCTAGCATTTCTGCTGCGTTGAGCGCCCAGTCAATGTTACCCGGAGCGCTGTTCGCACCCAGTATCTCAGCGTAGGCATCGACCGCTTCGGCGTAGTCTTCCCTTGTGGGCGCCAAGCTGATCAGTGCGAGAACGACAGCGGAAGCCAATTCGAGTTCGTTGGCAGTGACCATGCCGTTCCAAGCCATGATACGGATCAGCATCGCGTAGATGGGGGCAAAAGCACGAACCGGTCGATCAGCACGGTCTACAAAGAATTCAACCAGCGGCGCGAATGCGTCACGGAAAGTCTGTTCGGCGGCACCTCCGGCGTTGCCGAGCCTTTTGGCCAAATCCGTACATGCCGCTGGGTCAGAGGCATATGCCTCGACGCTCCATCGAGGAAGCACATCCTCCAGGACCTGTAGCGGGGGACGCTCGTGGATCCCGGATTCGACGTAGGCGACCCACGACAGCCAATCTGCTTCTGGACGGATCGTCCTGGACGGCTGATCAACGGCTACCCCCGGATGAACGGCGGTATCCCTGCGCAGTTGCTGCAGCCTGGCCAAGTCCCTCTTCGACCATTTGAGGCGTACGGTCTCGGGGGCTTCATCCACCATCTCGAGAACCTTGAGAGCGACTTCCACATCGTCCATTTCCACCGCGCAACGGAGCAACGCGGCGTACGTCCACGGATTTGGGAAGGCGTCGAAGGAAAGTTGGAGAGCCAACCCGTAGTCCTCGTCAGCCAAAGCCTGACGGGCCGAGTCGAAAAGATCAGTCCGGGGAGAGCCATGCGATGCCGATAGTCGTCCTGCCCAACGCTCTACGAGGGCTCGTCCGCCATCGTCCGGATAGACGGACACGATGGCCTGGCAGCGTTCCGTGTTCGGCTCAGCCTGTACGAGTTCGTAGAGCATGAAGGCTTTGAGCACGCTAGGGCGCATGACGCCTTTCCGCTCGAGGAACAGAGGCCCAAAGTTGTTGGCGATCTCCTTACGGAATGTCGACAGGACAGCATCGTCATCGCCGCCTTCCTCCAGATCGGCGATATAGGTCGAGTAGAGGGCTCCGACCAGATCCGCAATGGTTTGGGCAGGTAGCGATAGGCCAAGTACCGACTTAACGAGCGGATAATCGTGCGCCAATTGGAATTGGCGGCCCAATCCGGCAAGCATCCGTATGTCCAGATACTTTTCTTGTTCAGCGTCCAGACGGCCGCTTTCGACCAACTCCTCGCGCAACCGTACGGCATCCGTTTCATTCCCGACGAGCAAAGCTCTGTCGAACTCAGCTCGCACCTTACCGAAAGGTCGCCGGGTGCGGTCCGGAACCGTGGGCCTGCGGCGCAGCAATCCCAAATACATCTGGAGCGCGCCAGCGATTCTCGCAGAGTCCTCAGAGTTAAACGGTACCAATCGGAACACGAACCGTCCGAAGCGTTCATGCAAAGCCGTCTCGGTCGTGTCAGTCGGGTCGGGGTCCAGGAACTGGCCTCGGAAATCGCTATAGCTAGGGCCGACGAATGCTAATAGTTCCTGAGACAAGGCGTTCGCTTCAGCCTCGTTGGACGCCATCGCATACCATTGTTCCGGACCGTCGGGGCCGAAAACGGGTAGGACGATGGGTGACTTGCCTCCCGTACTGGTGAACGCAGAGATCCACGGCACTACGTTCTCCATCCATGAAGTAGGCGCATTGCCAGCGACTATGTTTTCCCATTTCAAGGCGTTCCGGCCCGAGAAGAACCTTTCGAGCCAGGACGCGTCTCCCGGAAGCAAGGTGTGCATCACTTCATTTACCCGTAACGGGCGAATTCCAGTCGCGTACGACTAAGGTCGGAAGGATCAAGTGAGAACTCCACCCACTCGTCGTTGATGACCATGCCGTTGTAAGTGAGGTTCATCGATCCCATTAGAAGGGCCCTCGTAAGTAGTATGCCCTTCGTGTGGAGTTGGTTTTGGATACGAACGGTTAAGGAGTTTTGCAGGTCGTGTTCGTCGGCTAAATCAGCAATTTTTGTACGGAAAGAGTCGTTGCTGCTCTCGTTACGGGTAACGACGTGCGCTCTCGTGCCGTGGCCCATCAAGGTTACCAGCACATCCGCGAGGCGGATCTCGCGGCGCCCCCACTCTGGATTTAGGGCATCGAAATTCCCGGATCTGTTGTCGATCAGCACGACGTTGCTTATCCAAGGAGAAACGATCCAGACGTCCTCGCCGGGAAGCAGGACCTCCGCCACGAACATCGTCTGCATCAGTTCCTGGATGGTGGCCACCCCAGTGGTCTGGGTCTTGAAAATGCGGCGGTAATGGACACTCATTGCACGGCCTCCACCAGTTCTATGTCGGCCTCGATCAGCGAGCGCGTCTGGCGGATCCCCTGAAGGCGGGCATACGCGCGCAGGTAGCCCGATTCGACTGGGTTTGTCACCAACGCGTTTAATGCTGAGGCCAGGTTGCCTCGACTGTTTTCAGGGCATGTAAGAGTTACTTGGTGGCCGGCCGCAAGTTGTTCGGAGGCTTTCTCCAACCACCCTGCGTCCAGCATGGAGACGACGACGCGGTCGTCGCCGGTGGACTCTGCGACCAGCAGGCGCTCGACCAAGGGCAGTTCGGCGAAGGGGTTCCTCATCTGCAGGGCGTGCCGGCGGATCGCTTGCCCTCGCGGCCAGAGGAGACCGCTAATAGCACTACTCCGCCAAGCGCTTCTTTCGCCAGCCGGCGGGCCGCCGACGTCGGAAACTACCCGGTCGATCTCGTCGGATTGGCTGAGGTAGTAGGTCATTACCCGGAGATCGACCTCGATGCCGAGTCGCTCTTCCTCCTCCTGCCACTGCCGCATCACCCTCGAAAGGTATATGTCCGTCGCAGCTCCGGATCCTAAGCGCAGGATGCGGTTTCCGAGGGCGACCAGGAAGCCGTGAAACGGGGAGAACCCTTCTAGCAGGAGAGATCGGCGAAGTGACTTGAACGACTGCGCCATTTCCTCCTGGCTCTCCGATGTCCTGAAACTGCGTACCAGTTCGGCGCTTTCCGAGGCGCCGTATTCCTCGTTCGCGGCTAGGACGGTCACGATCTTCTGCAGTTGGTGTTCGATAAGTTCGAATTCACCCATTTCGAGATTCGCGCGTACCGTAGAGAAAAAGCGACGGGGATCTTCCGCGTAACGGCGCATGAACTCTTCTATGAGTCCATTTCCACCCGGATTCCGCTCAGTGAGCCAGGCCTCAACCACGTCAGGGCGCAAGCCCGCCACTTGCCCGTCGGGGGCCGGGCCCCGGTCCAAGTCAACCGACAGTTCCTCCTCATCAACTCCCGGGCACAGGTCGGTTACCGAACGGAGTAGCGCTGCCGCCAGAGTGGAGTGGTACACCCCTCGAAGCCATGGCTCCCAATCGGAACCAATCGGCTCCCAAAGTGTGGCGCCGAAACCATGCAACTCTTCGAGTACAACTGGATCCCGAAGGCACACGTCCAATTCCTGACGAAGCTTGTCGGTGCTCCCGGAGGCTCCTGCGTCCTCCTGTTCCTCCACGACCTGCGACCGGAACAGCAGGTCGAGCACGTCCTGTAGGGATATGGAAGCACGGCCTTCCCGGAGACTAGCGCCGACCTCCGCCAGTCCGATCTGGCAGTGCATCGCCTCATAGGTCAGGGCCGAAAGGTAGATCTGGGCCAACCATTCGCGCATGAACGGGCTCTGAACTGTCGCTAACCGCTCGCCGCGCCAGGCGAGGTTAGCGAACCTCGCGGCTCGTAGCGCACGCCATTTTTCGCTCTCGCCAGCACCTTGGGACAAGTGCAAGCAGGGGGGAATCCTTATCTGGAACACCACGCCGTCGGCCGAGAACCGCGCTCCTAGCCCAGCCGGCATTCCATTGGCCCGGAAGGTGGTGTCCACGCGGATCTTCTCAGTGCCGAGGCCGATTTCGGCCGATGCCGCCGTGGCAAACCGCCGGATTTCGATCGGAGCGTGCCGCGCGTGCGTGAAAAAGCCGATACGGGGGAGGATCCCGGACCACAAGCTTCCCTCGGGAGGTGATAGCCAACAGGGCTCGATAGCAGCGACGAATTGGCTGTGCCACTTGAGGGACGCGTTGGAGGAATCCGCGACCCCTTTCGGCGGGACTTTGGTAGCCAAACTCACCGGGCGGTAGACCGGGAGCGAGGCGACTCCGTCTCCCGAGCGGATCTGATAATCGCCGAGGTGCTCTTGAGTTCCTATAGATTCAAGTTCGAGATCGAACTTGCCCGAGCCATTCGGAAAATCTGGCGACGGAGGGATCCAATGCCGTTCAGTGCGATAGTTGACGCCGTAGCGACGGCTGACACGGCCGGGCGCGAACTCCCGCATTGCTGCGAACACAGGCATCGCCGGCGCATCGAAAAGATCCTCGGAGTTCGTTCCGGAAAGGTCGACGGCGACTTCGGCCAAATTGAGGTCGGCGAATAGGGAACCAGGGATGAAATCCGGGAGCGGATTGTTGAATGAACGGTAATCCTGTTTAGGTTTCCCTCTCGCAGCCCAGTCGCTCGCCAAGCGCCTGATCGCGGTCGGCAGGACCGTCGTCAGGAGGGGGCGGGGGAACTCCCACATGATCGCTGACAGCTCGTCCGCGGAAATCCCCAGAGAGCTTTTCAGATAATTGCCGAGACGCTTGCCTCCGGACTCCGTCTCGACGACGTTGCGCAATTCGCGCAGCAGCCTTTGGCGTCGAAGCGCACTGGACTTTTCGTCTCCGCACAGGTCGCGCCATACGCTCCCCTCAGGGGCGTCATCCAACTTCGAACCCAGGTAATCCATCGTGGCGTACGCCGCTTGCATCCTAGTCACGTATCGATTGCTCAAAGGCAATGTCCGGACCTGTAATTCCGGATCGAACAGCAGGTCATAGCTTTGGTAGGTGGAGCGGTCTCGTCCATAGTCGGATAGCACGACCACAGTCCACGGCCGCATGCCGCGCGTACGGCCGCCGCGACCCTTCCGCTGGAGGAACCCGGCCATGCCCCGCGGAGCCTTGTGCTGTATCACCGCTCCGACCGCAGGATCGTCGAAGCCAACTTCCAGCACCGAGGTCGCGACGACCACATCCGCGTCCGGATCAACTCCGCGGTCCTGCGAACTGACGCGATCGACTACGAGGCGTCGGTTTAGGCCGCCGTGCAAGTCCTCGCAAAAACGCCAGTCCTGGCCGTTCGCGTACCTAGCGTACGAAGTGCCGGTTTCCCGCAATATCGCCAGCCCCCCGTTGGGCGCGTTGCGCATGTCGGGGTCGCCGTAACTGTTCCTTCCCTCTGCGCTCAGAAGATCGAAATACAGGCGGTTGATAACGTCTAAATTGTCGCTGAAGAGGAAAGTACGCTGACCGAAAATACCGTGGCTAATGGAATCGCTGGGCCTTCCCACCTTTGGGTCGAGGCATCGCTGCAGCGCCATGCTTGTTTGGATCGTGGTCGACAGTAAAGCCGCGCGTGACACGGGGTCTCCTCGCAGCGCGAGCATGTACTCCGCGCCTTCTGACTCGATTTCGTCGGAGCGGGGAGACACCTCATCCACGAGGTTGTTGTGGCATCCGGTCAGTGCTGCAAAAAACTGCGCGGCCTCTCGCAACGTTGCAGACAGGCCGACGAAACGCAGACGCTGGTCCAGTAGTCGCTGCCAACGGCGCATCAAGTAGGCGACTTGGGCGCCGTGCTTTCCCTCATAGGTATGCACTTCGTCCATCAGCACTAATTCCGGGGCCCGCGAGGCTCTCGGCCCTACGCCGAAGAGGTGCCCCATTGACGTGTCAGAGAGACGCTGGTTGAGCATCTCTGTCGTGGTGAACAGGATATCCGGCACACATTTCTTCATGGAATCCCTGGTTATGGCGAACTCGGTGCCGTCCAGAACGCCTTGACAGGCTGCGCATACCAGGCGTTCGACGCCGTGTTCGCGGTCCTTATGGAGCCAGCGAAGTTCACCACCGCAATCCGGGCACGGAAGGATCGGGCAGACGCTGTCATTCCCAACCTTCTTCCAATCGCAGTACCTCGCGGAGTAGGGTGTATCGCTATAGAGCGCCCCAATCCGGAGTTCAGCCGCTTCTCCGGCGGGTAAATCCGCCCGAAGGGCACGGATGCGCTGCAGTACCTCGCGAAACTGGTCCTTGAGCAGTTCCGAACGTGGGTACAGCGCCACCGCCTTGACCCAGCCCGAATTCTTGCCGTCTAACAATACGTGTCGGTAAGCGGACGCCAGCGCGGGCAGATAGAAGGCTAAGGTTTTGCCGCTTCCGGTGCCGGCGCAGACGATAGTGGCCAAATCCAAATCCGTCTCGATCGACCGGAGGATCCTCTGGGCAGCTCTCACTTGGAAACCCGACAGACTGACGGCGCGGCCCCCAGGTGCTAACAGGCTCTTTACGGCTGTCAGGAGCGCCGGACTCTTGGCTGCATCCCCTATCATTGCTAAAGCCTGTTCGGCGGGAATGTCGCGGGCTGGATAGCGGCGCCTTCGGCGGAGGAAACGGAAGTCGGCGACCAAACTGGGCGCGCGTTGCCATCCAGACGCGCCGGCATGCTTAGGGAACAACTGCCTGAGCCGTAGGAGCAGTCGGACCGTCTCCGCCATGCGGGACCGGTATCCATTGGCTCCGCCCCCGATGGGCACCTCAGTGATCCACTTGCGCCGCAACAACTCCCCCAGTACCTCGTCGGCCGTCAGGAAATCCTCCATGCCGCAGGCGAGGGCTTGGTCGATGAGCGGGTCGATGATCCCGCGAATCTCAGTTTGGCTGAACGCGCCATCAACGATACCCCAGGCGAGGAGCCGCGCTTCCCTCTCCTCGATGCGATCCAATGTGGACCCAAGAAATGTTTCACGCAGTTCCGACATGGTTCCTTTCGACTATCTCGCTCTCACGGCGAAATTGTTAAGCATGCCATTTGCGTGGAGCCAATCGAGGACTTCGGTCGTCAGCAACTTCAGGTCGGCCCCTCCGCCCGAGGACGTCGCATTGAAGAAAATGCGTACCGCGGAAGGAACGTCGTGGTTCTCGACGAACCGAATTTCGGACAGTTGCCTGGAGTTCTCATGGGCTTCATTCAGCTCCAAAACAGTGCTGGGGACGGTGGCGCGGTACAGTGACAACCGCTTGTAAAGGCGCTTGTACAACTCCAAAGCCCCCTGATTTTCCCGCAGGGTCATTAGGATTGTCTGTTCCCGCTGTTCCGGGGGAACACCTCCGAACAGCTTGGTACTGTAGTACTCCTTCCAATCTTGCTTCTGCTGAGTCTCTTCCACAGCATTAAATTCGGCGACAGACGAGACCACCTTGGTCCAGCGCTGCTTGTCCACAAGGGTCGATGCCTTCGGCGACTCCGCGAACCTTGTAAGCATCATGCGGCATGATTGGATTGCTCTCTCAACATCTGGCGGTTGAGACAGAGGGACGCCTCCCTGCCATAGCATGCCTCGCCGTCCGACTAATACCCCGACCTTAGCGGCTAAATCGCGCAATTCATTTTTCTTCTTGGAGAGTTCTTCTGCTTCCTCGACGCTGCTCATAGCCGCAACGGCGCGTGCGAGACGCTCGCGCGCCTTTCTTGCTTCGTCGCGTATCACGGTGCTTCTCCTGCCGCCGAAAAAGACTCTAAGTTGTCCAGCAGTACCCGGAGCATGTCCTGAATCTCAGCGGCCTGCGCTTGGGGATCCACCCCTTCGAATTGTGATTCCAACGTGGAAGCGTGCTTCTCTGCGGCGTGGACGACCTTTCGCGCGCCCTCCGCAAACCCGGCCGCGAAGATCAGCGGATTGACGTCGAGTCGGCCAATCCTGCTTAGCATTTGCGGACTGCCCTGGTCCGCTGATTCATCTCCAGCGTTAGCAAGAGTATCGAGTGATGCCCCTATCGCGACTAACCGGAAATCGTCGCACCGGTTCTTGAATGCGGCTGTACCCATGCCTATGTCCGGTGGCCAGGCTCCGTTTGCGCCTAACTGGTCCGCCAGGCCCTTGAGTTCCTCGCCGATTTCCTGCTTGTCAAAGTTTTCCCCGAATTCTGCGATCAGCCTGTTTCTGATCGAGATGGCTTCCTGCTGCGCCCGACGTGCCAGAGTAATGACGCGGGCTTCGCCCATTGCGGCAAGGGTCGATCTCAATTCGTCATTCAGTTCGAGGACGTTGGCCCCATGAGCCCCGCTTTCCGCTTGCAGGGAGTCCGCCACCCTTACCATGTCTATGGCGTAGGGGGTGCTGCCCTTACCTTGGAAACTGCCGCAGAACGACGCGACCAGTTGGATCAGTTCGGGACGTGTTGTTAGCGCCTGCTCTTGGAGGGCGCGCCATTCGACAAACGCGGCGCTCGCTCCAGTTGGTACTACTGGAGGGACAGTTATTTCGCCGAAGAGTAAAAGCGCGAGGCTGCCGGGCGTCTTTCCGCGCGCGGCCAGTCCGAGCATCTGGCTGTTCGTGTGAAGCAATCGCGCTGCGGCTCCCAGTTTTTGGTTAGTTGCCGCCCGGACAATGGAAACAGCCTGCGCCATGAGTCGGTCGGCGAGGTTGCCAATCAATACCATGTCGTTGTCTGAATCCTCGTAGGAACGCCTGCCGGCGTCGAGGTGGTAGAACCGCGTAACGGCAGCCAACTCAGACCGAACCTGCCCGCTTTGGTCTGAATGGTCCTCCGCGATCTTAATCGCGTTCGCGGACAAGCCCGCCTCCCCTCCGGCGTTCGGAATCGAAATATGGGACGGTTTGATGAGAACTTTTGTGCAACGTTCGGCTGACCAGTCGATGCGGTCACTAAGTGCGGCCGCGACAGATTTCCTGATTTTGTTCGCAACGTTCTGGGGCATGCGCTCCCCTTGAACCCATTTCTCGAGCGCAACTTTGAGCGAGTCGTCTTCAGGCTTAGGTTGCGGAGCGGGTTGGGGCTGCGCTTGGACCGGTTCGGCTTCCGCTTCCGGCTTCGGCTCCTTCTGAAACTCAATCAAAGGCCGCTCCAGGTTAAAAGCGTCGAACACTTCCTTTGGGATATATCCGACTTCCACCGCAGTCCGCGGAGCATTGCCCCAGATCGACACGACCCGCCGGTACCGTTCCCGTAGGTCGGCGGAAACTGGCAGTGACGCCAACCATTGGGCCACTTCTGCAGTGCTGACTGGCGCATTAATGCTCGGTGGTGGGAACTGCCCGTTTTCGAACGCGGGCCTGCCGGGGAGCAGCAAGGAGCGGAGAACGTTGTCGATGATGAAACGAGGGGTGAAAACCAGCGCGTTGTTACGCGTGAGCGCCGCCTTGGCCAATTGCTCGATGGCCTGCGCGGTGTAAGGGAAGAGGGGTATCCCTTCTTCATATCCGAAAGCAGCGAGGATAAGGGAATCTCCGCTGCCGTCCGGATCCACGTAAGCGCCGATCCATGCCCGCTGGCTGCCCCTTTCTTCGTCCGTTTCGAAATGGCGGACCAACTCCTTGAACCCCCACCGGGCGGCGTTCAGGTACGCAGCGACCAATGCCCTGGTGCGACTCAGTACCTCTTCTGGACTGGACAGTTCGCTTTCCACCTTCCATTCACGCTTCGCGCGCGTCGCGATCGTGTCCTCTGTATCCAGGTACCCGTCCGTTACCGCGATTACTGACCGCATCGTGGCCAACTCCTGAACGCCGTCGCGGACGCCCTCTTGGATCAGCACCTTGAGCAGTATGTCCTGGATACCAGTGAGCGCTTTGAAGTCTTCTACGAAAATCACCAGTTCGCGTCCCTGCCCTAGCAAGCGGCTTCTGATCTCGAGAATGACGTCCTGAAGCGTCATGCCGCCTAATGACTGGTGCAGGTTGAACAACTGACGAATCGCTTGGTCGACGACCATGTTTTCGTTTAGAAGGTGGGCCGCTGCCCGCAGGCCCCCTCCGTCTCTGCCCAGTAGATTCCTGGTGTAGTAGGCGTTCGTTGGCGAAGCTGACTTAGAAATGTCGATCGATTCGGGGAGGACCAGATCGTCGGGCACGAAATCCGTTACCAACTCCTCCGTCTCGACTTTATGCTGTCCGGCGATAGCCCGTCGGACAAACCGCGGAAATACTTTCCCGCGGAAATGGTCAACGAGAACCGGGTCACCCATGAATTTTGGGATGTTAAGCGCGTGCCCCAATTGTTCCTTCAGAGCGGAGTCGCGGGGATTACCCCTTACCCTGGTTTCTAACTCCTTGGCTAACTGGCCCAAAGCGATGTCCAGTTCCCGTTGAAAACGGATTACTGCCGTGTCGACGTCGAGATCTTCGGTCAGCGCTTTCGCGAATTCCGCCCTCACTTGCGCGTACTCGTCTTCCGGCAATTTTTCAAGGATGAGTTCCACGACTCTACGTAAACTGGCGCTTTTGGGTATGCGGATCACCACGTACCTGCCATCCTCGTTCACGCTTCGAAGGCGGGCGTTCAGGATTCGCACCATGTGCGATTTGCCAACGCCGGAGCTTCCCGTGATGGGCACTACGTGGGCGCCGGAGGGTACGTCCTCGGTAATCAAATAGTTGAAAAGCTCTTCTTCGCTTGCTTCGAATTTCTCGCCGGATGAAATCAGCTTGTAACTGAGCGGCGATGGGCGGTGAACCGCGAGCAACACGGCATCATGAGCGCCTTCGGCCTCGTGCTTGATGCACGCGTTGATCTCGTCGGCTACGGGCCAGTACGGCAGCAGACTCACGTCGATTCCCTCGGTAGAGTGACATGGGTGAAGCTCTCCCATGCCCGCCCGTCCTGACGCATCAGCGTGAACCGCGATTCGGCGTCGGCAAGCGTCGCCAGGCCGAGGGTCCCCTGCTTCTGCAATCTTCGCAAAGCGAACGACAAAGAAGCCGACAGGTATCCGACCGGCGGTGGCGTCCATCTTTCCGGCCTCAGCGCTGCCTCTACTTCGGTCCGGTAGGACCCTGTGTCCAGAACCGGCAGTCGCTTGGAAAGTCCAGCTATGAATTCAGCAGCCGAGAGGGTTTCGCCTGACTTGGCCAATTCGTATAGCTCTGAGCGGACCGCCTCTGTCGGATCGAAGAAAAAGCCGTCGTCCCCGGTCGCGAAACCCAGGAACCGCGCCCATTCCCGGAGCCCTGGCCACCGGGTATCGTTCTGGAAAATGAACCGGCCGGGCTTCATCTGTTGGGTAATCAGGTTGTCTAAGTCCCTGAAAGAATCCGGCAAGGCATAGATATCCTGGCAGAGGCACCAGGCCAGCCCACGGCAGAAATCGGCGGTCAATCCCGTCCCTTCCTCGGTGCCGCCCTCAGACCACAGCGGATTCCCATGGTGAGTGTCGAGTGCAAACCGGCGACATACGACTCGTAGCCTAACCGAGAAGGCGTCCGGGGACTCTCCGCGCTTTGGTTCGACGGCAAGCCGAAGTTTGTCGCCATCCGCTTGGAACAGGCCAAGCGCGGTCCAGCGGTGCAGGGTTCCGCTGGCTCTAGAGAGTAGGTTATTCCGTTCGTCGACATCTCGATCGCTCTGGGAAAACGGGACGCAAATTCTCAGCAGTTCATCGCGGGAAATCGCCTTCTCCCGGGCGACCGTGCCCGCCAGTGTAAGGAGAATCGAAGGGAGGCCATCGTTTTGGCGGTTGAGGATGGTCATTGGCTAATCTCGTCGAGTAGCGCTTTCAGGCGAATGCTATCCGGACTGACGTCAGAAAGGCGGCGCAGGTCATTTCGCGGGTCGGGTAAGCCGAGTGGCGCGAGAGCGATGTGGAAGGGCCTTCGGAGCATCTGGGTTCCCAGAATTAGATCTGCGGACGCACCCGGATCTAGAAGCGTCAGACGGGCGAGCGGGGAATAGGGTTCCATGTCCGACTCTTGCGGCGGACGGTGCAAGACCACCCTGTCACGCGTACGCTTATACAGGTCATTCCATTCGGGGTATCGGGCGAACGGCGATCTTGGGTCGATCGAAATCTCACGGACCCCGCAACACTGGACGAGCCAGGACGCCAATTGGACTATCTCTCGGTGAAGCGTTTCGCCTTCCCGGCCCTCGTCGTAAAAGACGAAGACGAAAGCTGGGTCCAGCCAGCCGAATCTTTCCGTCCAAGCCTCTGAAGAGAAGGCCATCACGCGTCCGATCGACGTCGTGATGGGGTCGGCGAAGTCGCGCGACGCAAAATCCTCGAAACGGTCCCGCGGGCATCCGCCGCATGCGTGGCTGACGCTGACTGGCCAACGATGGGACTTTACTCGGTACAACTCGGCGAGGGTGTCCCCCACCTCGCGTCCGACAAATCGCTCTTCTCCTGAGAGATCGGGAAGGAGTTGACGCATCATTTTCAAATTTCGGTCTGCAGCAAGCAGTGTAGCGTTGCGGGAAGCGCTCACAGCTTGTTCCCACTGTTCGGCAATCTGGTGCCCGTTATTGAGGACGCGAACACGGACGTTTGCGAAGGCCGCAAGCAACGAGGTAGCGCTTTCCCCCGAGACTTCGGCTACATCCTCGGAATTAATCTCTATCTCAAGTGATAAGAGACCCGCCCTCGCCATGAGGATGAGCGTCCGCATGTTCCAACTGACGTTGTATTCGCCGCCGCCGGGCAGGCCTACACGGACTGCATCGATATCGATGCCCCATAAATCCTCGTCGCCCGTCTCCCGGCGCGACTTGTACATGGCTTTCCAACGACTGAACCCCAACTCTTCCGATATGATTTTTGGCTTCGCGAGACGCTCGGGCAACACCCAGTCGGTAGGCTCGAAAACCAGGAGGCTCGCGGATGGTTTTCCGTCTCGACCACCTCGACCTACCTCCTGGTAGTAGCGGTCCAACGTCTCGGGAATCGTCGCATGTATCACCGTCCGCACGTCGTTCTTATCGAGGCCGACTCCGAAAGCCGCCGTCGCCACGATGCCGTCTAGACGGTTTACCGACCATTCCCTTATGACCCTCAGCCGTTCCAGGTCCGGCGTATTGCCATCGAAAGTCGCTATGCGCGACAAGCCCGCCCTGGCACGCAGGATTTCCTCCCATTGCGCCACCTCTTTTCTCTTGGTCACGTAAAGGATGAATGGCCGGGGCGCGTGCCTCAATGCCTCCAATACCCGTTCCCGCTTCTCATCGAGTGATTTAGCACCGTAGAACCAGTACTGCGGCTCGGGCCGCAGATGTACCGCTGACACCATCTGTACCCGTTCCAGCGGTCCGAAAAGGCTGGCAAGTGTCTCTATCGTCTCTTCCGTGAAGGTCGCGCTCATGAGCAGGGTGCGGAACCCGCGCGGCGCGACCTTCAGCATGCTGTTGCGCAACCCAGCTAGAGCCTGGAAAGATGGACGAAACTCATCCCCCCACTGGGTTATGAGGTGTGCCTCGTCGATCACTAGGTAGCGCAACATACCGGCGCTCGTCGCATCCAAAACTGGACGGAGCAGGGAGGTTGTCAGTGCCTCGGGAGACGTGAAGAGAATCCGCTGAGTCCCGTTGCGCAAACGCTGTCGGACTTCTGAGCGCTGTTCTTTCGACAAGCCTCCGAACCACGCTAGCGGCCAATCGGAGCGGGAGGGATCCTGCCGTCGGAACAGCGCGCGCATTGCTCGTTCCTGATCCAAAGCCAGCGCGACAGTAGGTACCACGAAAAGCGTTAGATGGCCCTCTTCGCGGTAAACGAGAGTCGGAGCCTGTCCTACCAGACTCTTTCCCGAGCCTGTCGGGAGGTTGACCACCAGTGTATCCCGCTCGGGAATAAGAAACGCCGCGCGGACGGCTTCACGCTGGCCGGGGGAAGAATAGCTTTCGAAGCCCGTCGCGTCCCGTATAAACGGATCCGCCGGACAAGGCTTCTGTTTTCGGACAAATCGATTCGAAAACGCATCGGAGAAGACGCCCCCCTTTCCGCTTCCTAGCCACTCAGGGTACCACTCACGTGCGTTCAGCAAATACGCAGAAGGGCCCGTCTCCAGGACCTCGAAGCCGTGCTCCTCCCAACTTTGGCGATCCGGCCAGCCATGCCCAGTTGGCACTTTCAGCCTGGGAGCCTTTACTGCCTCTGCGCCCGCGCGCAACAGAGCATGCCGCATCAATGGCTGCAAGTCAGCTTGCCATCCGCTCCCGCCGTAGCCTACCTGCGCCGCCCGGAGGACTTGGCAAATCCGGTCCATAAGGCTCTCGCCAACCGTTGCGGGCAAATCCCCTGTCGGTGGCCAATCCGTTAGGAGTGCCTGCAACTCGTTAAGCCCGAAACTCATCCATTTGCCCTTAAGTGCTTTGCCAAAAGGGATACAGGTTCGCTCGTCAGGAAGACCGCTCCTACAACATCGATCTTGACCGAAGGCGATGAGATACCCCGGTGAAGCGCTTCGTTGAGGGACATTTCAAGCGCGAGTTGCTCCGCTTCTGCGATCGCCTCACGTCCATCGAGCGACTGGATGCGAGACTGGAGTTGAGCGTAACGGATCTCGTCTTCGGCCAACGCCCTCCCAAGCGAATCCTTCTGCCGTTCCAACAGTTCGGGCTTCGATGTGACGATGGCTTTAGCCTTGTCGCGCATCCGTTCGCAACGATTGCCCCAGTTTGCAAAAGTATCCGGCGACCACCTTCTGAAAGCAGTCAGATACGTGTCCAGGTTTTTGTCGAGATAACCGTCTCCGCCGTCTTTCGCATATTTCGGAGCGAGGTACTTCTCGACGAAGTCCGCCCGCAGTTCGTCACCTTCCTCATCCAGCCACACCTGGATCACGGTCGGACGGAACAGCGTATCGCCCTGTCTGGCAAGCGACGAGCGGGCCGACTCTTTCGTACCGTTGTGCGCCTGCGCGAGTAACTCCAGTGCCTCGTCCAGATTCGTTTCGATCACGAAGTCGAAGCGGAAGCACGTCCGGATCTCCTTTGCAAGGAACTTGCCCGGGACCTGTCGCCACATCGCATAGCTCCGGCCGCGGACGTCCAACTCGCAGAATGACCTGATCGACTCCACGAACTCGGTCCCGTAACGCAAAGGGCGCACCAGTCGCTTCACCGCAGAAGGGCGGTGGGCGACGTAGGGATAGGACTGCGGAGTGGGCGTCCGATTACTAGAGGAGCGTCCCGAACGGCGGGCGGCCCCAGGAACGTGGGACTGAGGCTTGCTCGACCGGTTGCCAGAGGCATCGAAATCTATGGCGCCAAGGAATTCCTCGAGGAACTCGGACAGCGGGATCAGCGTCGGCCGGCCTGCTTCCCCGTCGGGTGGGCAATATTGGAAACGAAACGGGTCATCTACAGACGGGGTTCCGTCCGGCTGCGGCAATTTCACCTTGCGGAAGAGGAGCGTTTCCTCAATCCAATACATCATCGCCTCGCGGATTTCCCGCCAGTCCCCGTCAGCGTCGAATAGATCATCTAACTCCTGCTCTGGGACAGGCGACAACTGGTCCAAGGCATCCTGCTGGTCTATGAGACGCAGTTCCCGCGCTGCGTCACCCGAGGGGCCTGCCAAGCGGTCGCGCAGGGAGTAGAACCCTTCGGCTCCCTCGTAAACCAACGATGGTGCCAAGGTGCCGATTTCCATCTCGACCAAGTACTGCAAGCTCGAGATCGAACGGTCGAACACGCCCAAACCGTCGTCGAGGACATGAAGCCAAGCTATTTGGAGGGGCGCGTTTTCGTCAATGAGCACGAAGGACGATACCGGATCTCCTGACCCGTAACGGTCCACTCGCCCCATGCGCTGTTCTATGCGATTTGGCTGGAGAGGCAGGTCGAAATGTACTACGACTTTGTTTCCGCCTTGAAGATTGATCCCCTCTTCAGCGCGCTGCCCACAAACGATGGCGCGTACCTCCGGAGCAACCAAAAAATCCCGCCAAGAACCCGACACGGAGGAATCTTGGTCATCTCCGTCACCGTGCCGTACGACGTTGACCCTACGGTCTTTCAGAAAGCAAAAGAGCCGATCGGCGATCTCTTCGGTGGCGCAGAAGATTACGGCTTTGGCCCCGTTCGGTAGAGTCACCAGACCCTCATGCAACCTCCCTGCACGGCGATCCAGCCAACTGTCGGCGTCGGCCGCCAGGAGGATGGCATCGAGAAATGCTCCTTCCCCGTCGAAAGGTACCAGCACACCACTTCCAATCTGACTCTGCCGCCCAGTACAGGACTGGGAGAGGCCTGCGGGACCTTCGGAAAGCGAGCAAACGGAACTCCAGTAGAACTGCGCAAGTTCTGAAGCGCCTTCAACACCTATATCGCTAGCAGCAAGTGACGCTCCGACGCGCCAATCCTCCAGCGCTTCCTCGACTCGGTAATTCGAGGAGGATTCCGCCCACCACAATTCGGCACCCTTGCGCTTCGGCGTCAATCCCTCGATCTGCGTCCTGCGGTTCCGCAAGAGCCGCCGATTGAGGCGGTAGGTCTCTGAAATGTGGGCTCGGAGTTGCCTGACGGAGGCGCGGAACTCTGGGTCGGATTCATCCGGCAAATCGAGCAACAGTTCCTTCAGTGCCAGAGACAACTCTCTCAAGCGGGGGTCGTTCGGAAGCCGCTCCAACAATTCGTCAAGGACGGAATCCATGAACAGCGAATTGCCCGGATCGAGAGCGGCGACTGTTTCGGCTAGCGCTTGTCTGTTGGATACCTTTGCCCGAAACCCTTCCAGATCGTCCAACGGATAAACCGCGGGATCAAGAAGGTTCAGCATCTGAAGGAAGCCGCTTTCGTTGCGCAGGATCGGCGTCGCAGACAGAAGCAGGAGCCTTTCCGTCCGCTGGGCAATCCCGCTCACGAGTTCATAAAAGCTGCGTACGGATTCGTCCGCGTTCGACGCAGTCAGGTGGTGGGCCTCGTCGATGACCAGCAAAGAGAGGTTCTGCGACACATCCCTCAATTCGGCGTTGTCCACCTGCGGAAGGACGAATACCGACTCGTCGAGGAAAGACGAAAGCCCGAAGCGAACGGTCAACTCCTGTCTCCACTGCTTTTCTAATTCGCATGGGACAAGGACGAGTATCCTGTGGCCGCGCATGTCATCGAGAACGGTTTGCCGAATGACGATTCCCGCTTCGATCGTCTTCCCCAATCCGACTTCGTCGGCAAGCAAATAGCGCTGCGTACGGTCCGTGAGGACACGCCGAACGACTTCGATCTGATGTGGTTCCAATTCTATTGAGGAGGAAAGCAGAGCAGATATCCCGAAAGCCGCTCCCCTCTGGACGAGGTAATTCCGCATGAATCCCGATCGGGCTTCAGCGTACTGAGGGGTTTCCGTGACGAAATTGCGTAGGAAGTCGACCGGATCGTCGATTGGCCGTTTCCATCGCACGAAGACCCTTTCATAGGGTAGATAGACGTCCTGCTTGTGGGCTAAACGCACTTCGACCCCTTCGCCGTCGTCATCGCGAACCCGGCCGATTTCCCATCGGTCCGACAACTCGTCGAAAGTGAATACCCGGGTGTTTGGTCCTAGGCGCTTCTTCCGAATGGAGGATGTCGGAACCGATGCCCGATGACCGATTACGTTGGCGGGGGAATCGAAATACTCGACGATCCCAGTCGACCCCTGGGCCTGGACGATTTTTCCTAACCCGTCCCTTTCCGCAGTATCTATCCAGCAAAACAATTTTGTGGTCCGCCATTTAGTCAAATTTTATCGCCAGCCACCATAGCTGACTTGCGTACGAACTCTGCAGCCAATCAGGCAGTGAGTCTCGCCTCGATATTACCTCTGTCAGCCATCGTCGTCTCGCGCTCGCCGGTGGCCGATACCGGTGCGCGCTGCGCGGTCTCCGCTGATCGAATTTCATAAGAGAATTCACCACAAAACTGGCTGCAGGTTTCGGCTCAGGTCATAGCTACTCGCACAGAAAAATTTCTAACGCCCTTGAACTCGGGACCAGGTCCCTAAGGTTCTATCCCGTCAACGCGAACAATTCAGTAAGCAACGAGATATCTTGTGCGACGTGGCGGCATTCGTTGCCACGAAATCGTCTTGAACTACGCAGCGAACAAGCGCCACCACTCCTAGTACCCGCTCCGACTGATTTATCGCTGCCTGAAGGTCTCTCACCTCGGCTTTCACGATTGGGCTAGGCGCATGCAGAGTCGGCGTGCTCGAGACAATGCATGCCTTCCGGAAAGGATTCGCCAGCACCTTGTCAAAAGCGACCGTGTATTGAGCGCATCGCGCTCGCACGAGAATCTCAGATACGCAGGTGCGACGGCCATCCTGAACCGTTTGGCCCGAGTGATGTTAGGTGCGCGCCTGTCAGTTATTCCAGAGACGAGGCGTGCGCGTAATAGGTCCTCGGGGAATCGCCCGACGCTTGTACGCGACCAACTGGAGCGCGAATTAGTCGCCCTCGAGCGGAACACGAAGTGGGTGGTGAACATCAGTGTGCCGCAGCAAGCGGCGTAAGAGATGAGGGTATGGCCCCTCGCAATCGGCTTGCAGGAGCAGGTTGCAAACCACCGCAAGCGGCTTGGGTCAAAAGCCCCGGTCGTGAGCGTTGCGGAAAAGGTGCCGTCAGGCATCAGGTAAGAACCGAAGAAGGCGAACACCCGTGAACTGCCGTTTAAGTGTCGAAACTACTCAGACGACGTCGAAACCGGGTCTTGATGTTACCCCGGGACAAGCATGGCGAGTGCCTGTTTATTGGCCATGCGGCGTCCGGCATAGAGGCAGCGCCAGCTCGGTTCGGGCTCTTACGTTGAACTGCGGGAACCTTCGATCGCGATGTGAAGGGAAAGGCGCAAGCGCAAAACGCGAGGCCGAGATTACCGATGCGCGGTCAAGGGGCGGAGCGACTCGTAGTAGTAATGAAGTCATCGTAATGATGATGGAGCGAAGGGGTCGCGTCATCGCGTCAGGCGTTCGTGTCAACTGCGCAAGCAGGAGGAGCACGGGCCAATGACCAAGCCGTTCGTCATTCCCAAGAAGCTTGTCTGGGAAGCGTTCCAGCGAGTTAAGGCCAATGGCGGAAGTGCTGGAGTAGATGAAGAATCGATCGAGATGTTTGAGAGCAAGCTCAAAGACAACCTGTACAAGCTTTGGAATCGGATGGGCTCTGGCAGCTACTTTCCGCCGCCAGTGAAAGCCGTGCCGATCCCGAAGAAGAGCGGGGGCACACGTATATTGGGCGTGCCGACGGTTGCCGATCGAGTTGCACAGACAGTGGTCAAGATGATCCTCGAGCCGTTGCTTGAGCCGGTATTCGATCGTGACTCCTACGGCTATCGACCGGGGCGTTCAGCGCTGGATGCGGTAGCGGTGGTAAGACGACGGAGCTGGGAATATGACTGGGTTGTCGAGTTCGACATCAAGGGTCTGTTCGATAACATAGATCACGAGCTGCTGTTGCGGGCGGTACGAAAACACTGCAGCACCCCCTGGGTACTTTTGTACATCGAGAGATGGCTGAAGGTACCTATGGAGGTCGAGGGACAACGGGTGGCGCGCGAACGAGGGACCCCGCAAGGGGGCGTCGTGAGTCCGCTGCTCGCCAACCTTTTTCTGCACTATGCCTTGGATGTGTGGCTACGGCGTCATTTGCGCAGCGTTCGATTCTGTCGATATGCTGACGATGGTGTCATCCACTGCCAGAGCGAGGCGCAGGCACGGCTGGTGTTGAGGAAACTCGGAGAGCGGCTCGGTCAGTGCGGGCTTGAATTGCATCCGGAGAAGACGCGGATTGTGTACTGCCAAGATGTGAATCGGAAGGCCGAGTACCCCGTGGTCCAGTTCACGTTTCTCGGCTATACGTTCCGGCCGCGCAAGGCGGTCGACAAGTACGGCCGGGTCTATGTGAACTTCTCTCCGGCGGTCAGCCGAGAGGCGCTGACTTCGATGCGACAAACTGTGCGCGGTTGGCATGTGCAACTGAAGTGCGATAAAGAGCTGAGCGATCTCGCAGACATGTTTGGACCAGTGCTTCGTGGCTGGTCGAACTACTACGGTCGGTTTTATGCTTCGGCACTGAAGCCACTATGGTGGAGCGTGAACAATTATCTGGTGCGCTGGATGCAACGCAAGTACAAACGCTTGGCGCGCGGAGTGATCCGTGCGTCGCGGGCGCTTGGTCGGCTTGCTGAACGTGTGCCGCGGTCGTTTGTGCATTGGGAGATGGGATTTATCCCGGCGGCTCGATGATGGGAGCCGGATGAGCCGAGAGGTTCCTGTCCGGTTCTGCGAGGGGCTGGGGCTGCAATGCCCTGGCCTACTCACCCTATCAAGACCAAGAAAAGCTAGGTCTTCCTGTGACGGGTTTTGGCGCTGTTCTCGGGCGAGGTGGTCGAGTGGCCAATGTCTTGCACGGTGGACCGTCGCATGGCGCTAACGGCTGTGACGATGGCATGCTGGCAACGGCTAGATTGGGTGTCGGTGATTCTGTATGCCGCTCGTGGGCTACAGTTAACGAGCGCTACGGGGGTGTCAGGAATTCTGTGTGCGAGGCGGGTTTCACATTTGGATCCCGGTGAACCGGTCGCCGTACATGATGGC
>JAIEPW010000023.1 GCA_019748195.1 Bryobacteraceae bacterium | reverse complement strand
AGCAGGAACAGACTGCGGGCCCGGTGCGGATGCATAGATAAACAAGATGTTACACCGGGAGGGTCAGGTTACGCGCCCGGCGCAAATCGGCTAACGTCCGGACCAGCACGCGGGACGCTTCTCCAGGAACGCGGAAATGCCCTCCTGAGCGTCGGCGGCGAGCGCGTTCATGGACATCACTTCCTTGGCATAAGCGTAGGCCTTGGGCTGATCGAGGTCGATTTGGGCGTAGAAGGCCTGCTTGCCCAGGCCGACAGTGAAGCTGGAGGCGGCGCTGATTTCGTTCGCCAGGCGCAGGGTCTCCTGGCGCAGGGATTCCGGCGGCGTCACGCGATTCACCAGGCCCCATTCCGCGGCGGTGAGCGCGTCGACGGGCTTGCCGGTCAGCAGCATTTCCATGGCGCGCTTGCGCCCGATGGCGCGGGTGAGCGCGACCATCGGCGTGGTGCAGAAGAGGCCGATCTTGACGCCGGGGGTGGCGAAAACGGCGTCCGCGCTGGCCACTGCGAGGTCGCAGGTGGCCACCAACTGGCATCCGGCCGCGGTGGCGATCCCCTGCACTTCCGCGATCACTGGCTGGGGGATGCCCTGGATCTTGGCCATCAGCTCGCAGCAGACGTCGAACAGAAGGCGGTAATCGGGGACGGCGCGTCCGGTCATTTCCGAAAGGTCGTGTCCGGAGCAGAACGCCTTGCCGTCGGCGGCGAGGATAACGGCGCGGATCTCGGGGGAGGCGGCGGCACGGTCGAGGGCGCCGATCAGGTCGCGCATCAGGCCGAGCGACAGCGCATTGCGGCGATCCGGCCGCGCCAGTGTAACAAGGCTAACAGTGTCAATTGTTTCCACGCGGACAAACGGAGTCTGCATACATTACTTTTCCTCTTGTAATTCAGCCACTGAACCATGTTAACTATAACTGGATCAATGAGGCCGTGTTTGGCATCCAAACGGGCATGCTCAAACGCCTCGGATCGATTTTGCAGTTCGGAGCCATCCTGATGACCCCGCTGTTCGCCGCCAACAGCGTCCACGAGTTCACGATGAACAACATCGATGGACAGAGCGCGCCACTTTCCGCTTACAAGGGCAAAGTGTTGTTGATCGTGAATGTCGCCAGCCAGTGCGGGTTCACGCCGCAATACGAGGGACTGCAGAAACTCTATTCGAATTACAAGGATAAAGGGCTTGTGGTCATCGGTTTCCCGGCGAACAACTTCATGGGTCAGGAGCCGGGCTCGGACGCCGAAATCAAGCAGTTCTGCTCCCGCAAGTACAACGTCAACTTCCCGATGTACTCGAAGATCTCGGTGAAGGGCGGGGATAAGGCTCCCCTTTACCAGTACTTGACTGAGGTGGGCGGGGGCGAGGTGAAATGGAACTTCACCAAGTTCCTGGTGAATGGCGAGGGCCGGTTCCTGCAGCGGTTTGAGCCGCGGGTGGCGCCGGAATCGCCGGAGATGATCGCCGCGGTGGAAGCCGCGCTAAAGAAGTAGCGAACGATCGGGTTTTTGTAGAGGCGTCCCGCTGCTGCAGGGGCGCCTTGTTATTTTTGGAGCATCCGCCCGCCGTGCCGTACCATGAAGGTTCATGGACAAGTTTCGGATTCGAGGCGGCCGGCCGCTGCGCGGCGAAATCGCGATCAGCGGGGCGAAGAACTCCGCGCTGCCCGCCCTGGCGGCGTGCCTGCTGACGGAAGAACCAGTGGAGCTGGGGCGAATTCCCCGCGTGCGCGACATCAGGACGATGGAGCAGTTACTGGCGCACACGGGCGCCAAAGTGCAGGTGGCCAATGGCTGCACAAGGGTTGAGGCCCGCCACCTGGAACGCCCGGAAGCGCCGTACGAGGTAGTGAAAACGATGCGGGCGTCCAGCCTGGTGCTGGGCCCGCTGGTGGCGCGCACGGGTGTCGCGCGCGTGTCCATGCCGGGCGGCTGCGCCATCGGCGCGCGTCCCATCGATCTGCACGTTTCCGCGCTGGAGCGCTTGGGCGCCACGCTGAAGCAGGAGCATGGCTACCTGGAAGCTTCCGCTCCGGACGGGCTGAAGGGCGCGCGGGTGGTGTTCGACCGCATCACGGTCACCGGCACCGAGGATCTGCTGATGGCGGCGGTTCTGGCGCAAGGCGAAACCGTGATCGAGAACGCGGCGCGCGAGCCCGAGGTGGGCGACCTGGCGGCCCTGCTCACCAAGATGGGGGCGCGCATCGAGGGCGCGGGCACCTCGACACTGCGGGTGCAGGGCGTGGAGAAACTGGGCGGCGCGAGCCACACCATCATCCCGGATCGCATTGAAGCCGGCACGTTCCTGGTGGCGGGGGCGATCACTTCCGGCGACCTTACCATCACGGGCTGTATCCCGGAGCACTTCCATGCCCTGACGATGAAGCTGGAGCAATGCGGCTGCCTGGTGGAGCAGCCCGACGGGTGCGCGGTGCGCGTGCGCCGCGGGAGCACCCTGACCGCCGTCGATATGACCACCGAGGAGCATCCCGGATTCGCCACCGACCTGCAGGCGCAGTACATGGCTTTGATGACGCAGGCCGAAGGCATCTCTATTGTCACCGAGACCATCTTCGAAAACCGCTTCATGCACGCGCTGGAACTGGCGCGCATGGGTGCGCAGATCCGGATCGACGGGCGCAAGGCGATCATCGCCGGACCGCGCGCCTTGTCCGGCGCGCAGGTGATCGCCAGCGACCTGCGCGCGTCGGCCTCCCTGGTACTGGCGGGGCTGTGCGCGTGGGGCGAGACGCTGATCGACCGCGTGTATCACATCGACCGGGGCTATGAAAAGATCGAGGCGAAGCTCCAAGGCGTAGGCGCGGATATCGAGCGGGCGGCCTAGCTTGCGCCTGGCGGCAAGAGCAATCGCCGTCTGGGGAGCCATCATGGCGGCCGAGACGGTACACGGCATCCTGCGGCAGGCGTTCCTGGCGCCGGTGGTGGGCGATTTCCCGGCGCGGCGGATCACGTTCTTCACCGGCATGGCGCTGATTCTGGCCATCGCCTGGTGGTTGTCGCCGTTCCTTGCCGCACCCCATCGCCGGTCCCGTTTGCTGGTCGGGCTGGCGTGGGCCGTGTTGACGCTGGGGTTTGAGGTCGGGCTGGGGGTCCTGCTGGGATATCCGGCGGAGCGCATCCGCGAGGATTATGACCTGAGGCGAGGCGGGTTGATGGGCCTGGGGCTCCTTTGGATGCTGTTCGCCCCGGAGCTTGCCGCCCGGCTGCGCGCCGCATCGCCTGTGCGATCATAGTCAGAAATGACTCCGAAGGCGCATAATCCTGGGTTTTTGGCCGTTGTGAACGATGCGAAATCGCGAATCAAGGAGATTGATGTCGCGGGTTATCAGCGAATGAAGGTGGAGCCGCATGTCCTGGTGGACACGCGGGAGGAAAGCGAGTTCGCGGCGGGGCATGCCGCGGGCGCCATTCATTTGTCCAAGGGCGTGATCGAGCGGGACATCGAGCAGAAGATCCCCGATCCGGACACGAAGATCGTGCTGTATTGCGGCGGGGGATACCGCTCCGCGCTGGCGGCGGACAATCTGCAAAAGATGGGTTATCGCAACGTGGTTTCGCTGGACGGCGGCTGGCGCGCCTGGGTGTCCGCCGGGATGCCCGTGGAGAAGTAGCTCTTCGTCAGAACAGCGCCAGGCCGGGGCCGAAGACCTCGATGAGGCAGGCGTACATGGTGGCGGCGACGCTGAAGCTGAGCAGGAACGAGAAGAACCTGGTCACCTTCTGGTTCATGAACTCGAATCGCACCACCAGGCCGAGCGCCATCCCGGAATAGAGCAGATACATGTTCAGTTCCCGCGTGGTCATGGTGACGAACGCGGTCATGGCGCCGAAGAAGATCAGCGACAGGTTGGTGTCATGCTTGCCCTTGGCGAGCATCATCAGCACGACCACTCCAAAGGCGACCAGCAGCAGCGTTGACACGTTTAGTGGCGTGGGCTGAAAATACATACCGCTTCGCTCTCTCCCAGACGTTCAGAACGACCAAAGCAGACTGGTGAAGCCGGTATGGGCCCGGTAGTTCTGATTGGCCGAGAACTCTTCTGTATATCGGTAGTATTGGTATCCGGCATTAACCCGCAGGCGCTCATGCAGCCGGATGGAGAGGCGCGCCTGAGGCGATTCGAAGGAAAGCGGGAAGGTCTGCGCCGCCTGGAACAGAGGCAATGCGGAACCGATTGATCGAAAAGGGGTTCCGCGACCGTCTCCGGTGTCCTGCACGCGCGTGTACCCGGCCTGGAAATCGGCCCGCCGCCAGGACAGGCGGGCGGTGAGGTGCCCGGAGTGGATATTGGAGAAGAACAGGCTCCGCTCGCCTTCGGTCAACTGGAAGCTCAGGAAATAGGCGATGCCGCCGGCGGTGTCCAGGTGGAGCTTGGAATAGCCGGAGTCCAGCGCGAACCAGGGCTTGGGCGTCCACGAAGCGTCGGCGGCGTACTGCCGGGAGCGGGACGAGAATGCGCTGAGCTGCACGGAGTTGAAGTTGTAATTGGTCCGGACCAGGGCGGATAAGCGCAGGGTGCGGCCGCGATAGTCGGCGCGCGCGCCCAGCGCGTGGTAGTTCCGTTCACTGGTGGGCTGGATGGGCCGGTCCGCGCGCCCGATCTCGCCGTCGAATTGGATGGTGAAGGGCTTTGCCGGTTTCAGGCGGACGCCGAAGATCCCGGAATGGAGCTGGTTGGTTTGCTCCGAACGCGGCGGTCGCGGCGCGGGGAAGCCCGGGACCTGAACGTCCTGAACGGACCCGATGAGGCGGTTCGCGTAGTGATAGCCCCCGAACAAGCCGAACCGCGGGGAAAGCCGGGCGTTGAAATCGGTGGAGTTGGAAAAAGTCCGGATGCCGAGGTACTGGAACCGCAAGGTCTCGAAGGAGAGCGTCGCGTTGTCCAGCTCGCGATAGGCTGCGTCGCCTTCCATGCGAATGTTGTGAAAGGCGGTGTGGTTGGTGATGGTGAATCGCGAACCGGGCAGCAGGGCGACGTTGAGATTTCCGGTGGCCACGGGACGGCGGGCGTTGCCGAAAGTCAGGATCTGGCGGTTGGCGGCCGCGCCGAAGCGCGCGGTTCCGATGGCGGTCTCATCCAGCACGAAGTCGCGCTGGCCGGCGGTATAGGTGAACCGCCCGTTCACCGCGTAGAGCCGCTCGCCTTCACGGAAGATCCCCACGCGCCAGTACGGGCTGTTGCCGTGGTAAGGCTCGGCGCGGCGGAATGCGTCAAGGCGGTTGGCGTCGCCGGGATTGGCGCCCGCCTGCGGCGCGGGAATCGTGTACAGCGAATCCTCGCGGAAGTTGTCGAGGCCGTAGAAGGCGTTCAGGCGAAAGCCGAAAACGCGGGTCTCTCCGCCGAAGCGGAATTCATTGCGCTGGCGGCGCACATCGGTGAACAGCGGGAACTCGTCGCCGCGCGAATCGAACAGGGCCACGGTGGACAAGGCCGGCCCGTCCTGCACGTTGCGCGTATAGCCGAGGAACAGGCGGAAGTTGGAATCCGGAAACAGGGTGAAATCGTGGTCCTGGAACCGCCGCTCCGTGTTGTGGGCGTGCAGCCCGCGGGCGATGGTCAGCGCGGGGTTGAAGAAGTCATTCAGCCACCAGCGGAAATCGTAGCGGTACAGCCGGTTCTTGCGCAGCCGGAAGATCACGCTCTGGTAGGGATCGTTGCCCAGGCCTTGCGTGTTGGCCACCAGTTCATCGAAATAGCGTCCGCGGCCGTCCTTCGAATACATGGCGAACGCGCCGGCCAGGAGGCGGACGCCGTTGCCGAAATTGACGTCGCTGCGGTACTTGCCGGCGTTGCCGTCGACGGAGCGGAAGCGGTAGCCGAGCTCCCAGCTCTGGACGATGTTGTAGTTGTGGAAGTCCGAGCCGCGGATGCGGCCCACGCGTTCCGCGGTGGGCGCCACGACTGGTTGCGCGAGCAGGGGCGCCGCCGCGCACATCCACAGCATCGCGCGTTTCATCGCAGGAACCTCGAATCCGCGTTCGAGCCGTGAATCCGGACGTGGCAGGTGGTGCAGTTCTGGTATCGCGGATCGGCCATGTTGTGCGAGGGCGATTGCGTGGGGACGCCGTTACCGCTGCGTCCAAATCCGGGGGCGCCATTGTGGCACTCCAGGCACAGCGTGAACACCACGGGACGCTTCAGCAGGCGGGCATTCATGGAGCCGTGCGGCGCATGGCAGCTTTCACAACCGTCCACGCGGACGGAGGCGTGCTCGAACACGAACGGCCCGCGCTTGTCGGAATGGCACACCAGGCAGGGCTGCTCATTGGCGAGACCCTGGTCCACCAGCCTGGGCCGCGCGGCCATGCGCCATGTGGGAGCGAACGCGCCATGGGGGTTGTGGCAATCCGAGCACTGCATGACGCCTTCATTCACCCGGTGCTTCACCGGCATGTTGAACTGCGCGCGGACATTGGCGTGGCAGGTGTAGCACAGGTCGCGCTGCACGCGGGCGAGCAGGTACTTCGGCACGGGCGAACGATGGATGGAATGGCAATTGGTGCAGACCACGTCGCTTTGCGTGTGCTGCGACCGCCGGATGTTGGCGCGGCTGAGTTTCTGGCCGTGGCAGCGGAGGCAGTTATCGAGGATCTTTTCGGGAGGCAGGACTGAGAACGCGACGATGGTCGCCTTGCCGCCGCGCGCCTCCACGTGCGCCTTGCCGGGTCCGTGACAGCTTTCGCAGCCCGCGGATTCGGCCGGCTGCGCGGCCGCAAGCGGGGGAAAGTGCGGATTCTTGGGGAAGTTGAGCCACACGGCGGGGTGGCAGGTTCGGCAGACCTCACTGCCCGTGTAGCCGGAGGCGGACGGAGATTGGGCCGCCAGCGGGATTGCCGCCAGCAGCAGGAATCGAATGAACCCCACGCGCGCGAGAACCTCTCGGATCATGGTACAGCAACATGCCCGATTTCACACTCAAAAAAAACGACCGGGCCGGAGTTGCGTTCCCTGGATGGGAGGCAATCCGGCCCGGTCACGGAGCACGGTTGGCTGAACTAGAAGGTATAGGCGAACGTGAACATCGGCACGATGTCGTGCATCCAGCCGCCGACGGTGGCGCCAAACGCGGGCGCGAGGACATTGGCGGGGAAGGGCGTCATGTAGTCGCGGACTTCCACGCGGATATTCCAGTGATCGCTGATGCGGACCTTGACGCCGGCCGCGGCGGTTACCAGGGCGCGGGTGTCGTTGGTGCGGGTCAGCAGGCCGAGGTTCGACAGGGGCTGCGTGGGCAGCTCACGGCCGGTTCCGCGGTAAAACTTCACGCCGCCGCCGCCGGCGAAGAAGGGCCGGACCTTGGCTTCCATCGGAGCGGTGTGGAACTGGAACTCATAGTGGACCGCGTGCGAGTTCGCCCCGAAGGTGGCTTCCGTGGAGCCCTGTTGCAGGCGCGCGTCGCCGCGTTGGAAGGTATAGCGGAACTCACCCGCCCAGCGGTTGGTGACGTTCTGGGTCAGGTAGCCGCTCCAGGCGACGCCGTTTTTGAAACTGGCATCCGCCTCCGAAAGTGAGCCTTTGATGGTCTGGGAGGTGTAGAAGCCCCAGCCGACGCCGCCGCCGAACTCCCACTTCTGACCGAAAGCCGCGGGCGCCGTTCCCAGGCACACCCCGAGCATCAGCATGGATCCGAATCGCATTTTGTATGGTCTCCTCTTCGAGAAATCTGGTTGTTAATTGACCACCCGCACCCCGAAGGTGGTCGAGAACGATCCCTGAGCGATCGTCAGCGGGACTTGCAAGCCAAGCGGCACGTGGTCCGGCACGACGACATTGATTTGGTAGAGTCCGACAGAGCCGGGGGACAACCCGGCGAACTGAACCTGGAGCGGCACGCCGCCGAGGCTGACAGTGGCGGGCGTGAGCACGGTGGAAGGCGGGTTGCCCGGCGCGGGAGAACCCGGCGCGACGGGCGGATTCACGTCACCGAGTCCGGTGAGATAGATGATCAGCACGTCCCGCTTGTGGATCGGGTTGGTGGGCGTCACCAGGAAGTCGTTCTTGGTGCGCACGATGACCGGCAGGTCATCGGAGGACCGGAACACGCTGGGCGCCACCGGCAGCACCGTGAGGTTGAAGGTGTCGCTGACGCCGCCCGGCGTGCGCAAGATCAACTGCACGTTGCCGGCGGACTGATAGGGAAGCTGCGCGTTCACCTGATTGCCCGAGACGAACAGGATCGGCACCGGAAGCCCGTTGACCGTGAGGCAGCTTTCGCCCAGCGCGGTGGGAATCGGGATTTCGTTCGAGGCCATGTTCACCGGGCTCAACTGCGTCCCGAAGATGGAGATCAGCCCGCCGGGCGCGATGGCTGCGCCGAAGTCGGCGGCGTTCACCACGCGGTCGATGCGCGGCGGCGCGGTGGAGGCGTCGTAGTTCCAGGGCAGGATGGTGAAGCCCGAGGTGGTCAGGTTGATGATGGAGCGGCGGCTGGACAGCGGCGCCAGCGTCCGGGTGAAGGCGAACGAGTCATTGCCGAGCCGGGGCGCTTCCACCACCCGGGTGGGCCGCACGGGGGAGCCTTCGGCGTCGATGCGCGCGATCACGCCCGGGCTCGATTCCGATTCCGCGGCGCTCACATAGGCCGCGCCGTCCACGAACGCCGCGCCGGAGCTGCGTCCGCCCGACAGCATCTGCGGGTTCGTCGCCACCAGCGACGAGTTCAGGAGCTGGTTGCCGACGATGAAATTGTCGAAGTTGGACGCCGCGTACGCGCCGCCCAGGCTGCTCTGGTCCTTGCGCTGCACGGTGAAGGTGTCGACGTTGGCGTTGTACAGGAACACCAGCCCGTCCTTCGATGCGCCCAGAATGGAGGCGCCGTTGGGGCTGGCCACCAGCACGGTGTCCGGGTCGATCTTGTTCTCGAACACGCCCAGGCTGGCCAGCGGGGTGACGGTGCGGCTGGTCAGATCCACGCTGTCGATCATGTGCGTGGGTCCGGCGACGCGATTCGCCACCAGGATGGCGCGCGAGGACACGGCGATGGAGCGCGGATAGTGGCCGCCCGGCATGCGGAGCAGCGGTTCGGGACGGAAGGTCTCGAGATCGTAGATCCACAGCATCTGGGTGCGGTCCCCGCCGATGATGATGTAGCGGCTGTCGAAGGTGATCGCCATCTGGGTCGGCATGTTGCCGGTGCGCAGCGTGGTGAGCTGCGTCATGGTGTTGGCGTCATAGACCAGGACTTCGTTGGTGTTCTGCCGCAGCAGGTAGAAGCGGTCCCGGACCGGATCGGCCAGCACGTCCACCAGGCGCCCTGGGACATTGATGAAGCTGCCGCGCTGATCGGGCTCGCGGTTGTTGATCAGGATGCGGATGGGGTCCGGCAGGTTCACCGCGGCCGGAGAGGACAGCGTGAGGTTCACGCTCGCCGTGCCTTTCTGGTTGGAGAACGCGGAAGGATCGACGGACACGGTGACCACGGCCGGCGTCAGGCCGGAGGCGGGGCGAACGGACACGCCCGGCGCCGAAGCGGTCAGGCTGAACGGCACGCCCGAGGTTCCCGGGCTGGAGATCGTGATCTGCTGGCTGAGCACGCGGCGCTCGCAGAAGCTGCCGCGGAAGGCCAGGTCCTGCGGGGAAGCGACCACGCGGGGAGTTTGTCCCAGCGAGCCCACCGGAATCACGGTGACGCCCGAATCCGAGATCGAGTACAGGACCGAGGAATCGCGGTTCAGCATGCTCTTGCCGGCCAGATTCTCCCGCAGCCGGTAGCGCTCGAGAACCTGCAGGTTGTCGGCCGTGTACACCGTCAGCACGGGGTTGCGAGGGGGCGTCGAGCCGCCGGAACCGCTTCCGGAGCCGGACTCTGGAACCTGCGCGTACACCAGGCCGCGGCGCGAGTCGATGGCGTGGCTGCCGACGTTCAGCAGGCCGGCGGGCTGGTTAAACTCGCTGACCGAGTATCCGTCGGGATCGGCCAGCGTCCAGCCGCCCGTCCAGCGAGTCCCATCCTGGTTCACGCTGACCACGCGAGGCCCTTGCGGCGGCGTGGAGGTATAGCCGATGACGTAGATCTGCCGGGTGCGGAAGTCGCAGCGGAAATAGAATGTGTCGGTGAGGCCGAAGGCCATCCGCCCGTCGCCCGATACGGCCACCGAGGCGGTGATGATGGACGGAGGAAATGTCGCCGGAGGCTGCGGCAGCGTCTTGGCCGTGACCTCGGGAATGGTCCCGATGAGCTGCAGCGAGCCCGAAGCCGGGTCGAACAACTGGAAATCGGCCGCGGTGACCACCAGCGCCTTGCCGTCAAAGCCGAACACCACGCCGAAGGGCGCGGCGCTGAGGGCGTAGAACGCCCGGCTGTTGTTGCTCAGGTCGATCAGCGTCAGCCCGTTGGCCGGCGAGCCCGGCGCCGCGAAGTTGGCGTAGTGCGCAATCAGAAGATAGCGCCCGTCCGGAGATACGGACAGCGACGAAGGCTGCGCCGGAACACTGATGGACGTGCGCACCGTATTGGTGTCCAGGTTCAGCACGTCAATGCGGTTGGCGGTGAAGTTGGCGATATACAGGTTCCGCCGCCCTTCATCGAGCGCCAGATCCGAGGCCTGGCCTCCGATGGCCACCACCCTGCCCAGCGTTTGCGCCTCCGCGGTGGCGCTCGCAAGCGCCAGCAACGCCGTCAGGTACCCGGCGATCAATCCCCCAGTCAATCTGCGAAGCATAAGCGACTCCCAACTCTCAAATCAGTTCCCTGAACTTGCTCTCCGGCGGGCTTGTTCCCGCTCGATTCTCCCGCGCTCTCTCCAAAAACCTCCCGGCGCTGCTTGCCGGGTATTCGGCCGTCTCCTCGGGCCGCTTTTCTTTCCGGCGGCTTCCGTTTCCGGCCTGCGCTTCCGGCGGCCGCTGTTTCCGCCCGCTTCTGTTTCCGGGCGGCTTTTCTTCGGCTGGGCCGTCGGGCCGCTTTTGCCGGTCAGGCGTTCCGGCCGGACTCCCCGTTCGCGCTCCCTCGCGTCAGGCAAGTTGCGCGAGCGATGAGTCCGGCGCTGCCGCCTCCCCTATTCGTCCACGTTCTTCTTGCGACGCAGCACGATAATTCCAAGAAACAGAATCGCGAGCACCGCGCATACCAGCCGTACCGTTCCCGAATCCATATTTCGCTCCTTTCCTTCGCGTTAACCTTCTTTTTCAGCCCCGTTTTAGAGGTTGTTCATCATCGGGATCAGCTCCCGTATGATCTTCATGGCCACCGGACCCACCGTCACCACGAACAGCGACGGCAGAATGCAGAAGAAGATCGGAAAGATCAGCTTCACGCCCAGCTTGGCGGCCTTTTCCTCGGCCACCTGGCGGGTCTGCACTCTCATGAAGTCGGCGTGAGCCCGCAGGCTCTGCGCCACTCCCGTCCCGAATCTGTCGGCCTGGATCAGCACCGCCACCAGCTTCCGCAGATCCTCCACTCCGGCGCGTTCGGCCAGGTTGCGCAGCGCGTCGATGCGCCGCTTGCCCGCCTTCAGCTCCAGATTCACCAGCCCAAATTCCTCGCTGATCTCCGGGTGCGCGTGATCGAGCTCCTTGGAGACCTGCAAAATCGCCTGGTCCAGCCCCAACCCGCTCTCCACGCAGACCACCAGCAGGTCGAGCGCGTTCGGCAGACCCCGCGAAATTTCCTTATGCCGCTTCTTGGCCCGCATCCGGACGTATTCGTTCGGACCGAAGAACCCGACCGCCGCCGAGACCAGAATCGCCAGGAACTTGTTGGAACTATCGGCGGAAGAGCCCGACACCAATACGGCCATCAGCAGCGGAAACGCAACTCCGGCCGCGAACTTGGCCCCGTACAGGATCTTCACCGCGTTCTGGCTGCGGATTCCCGCCCGGATCAGCCGCCGCTGCATGATGGTGACGTCCTTGGGCGAGGCCGGCACCATGTTGCCCAGCTTCTTCACCACCTCATGGAACACCAGGCTGGGGTGAATGGGCGCTTCCTCGGGCGCTTCCACGCCTCCGGCCACGCGCTCCATCGCCTCCTTCGGGCGCACATACATCTTCAGTCCCGCGGCCGACAACGCCGCCGCGATCACCAGGAATACCAACGCGGTAAGAATTACGGACGCCATACGCTCCCCTGTTAGACCTCGATGTTCACGATCTTCTTGATCACGGCGTAGCCGATCAGTTGCAGTCCCACCGCCGCTCCCGCCATCAGGTTGCCCACTTCATCGGTGAAGAAAAAGGTGACGTACTCCGGGTTGACGAAGAACATCAGCACCGCCACCGCCATCGGAATCGCCGTCAGCGCGTAGCCGGTCATCTTGCCGTGCGCGCTCACCGCGCGGATGCGGCCCCGCAGCTTGAACCGCTCCCGGATCACATAGGCCAGCTTGTCCAGGATTTCCGCCAGGTTGCCGCCCGTGCGCTTTTGCAGCAGCACCGCCGACACAAAGAAGTGGCAATCGAGCAGCGGAACCCGCTTGGCCAGCTTCTGCAGCGCGAAATCCAGCGGCAATCCCAGGTTGTGCTCCTCAAAGGTGCGGCGGAACTCGCCCGCGATCGGCTCCTGAAACTCGCGATGGATCATTTCGAGCGAAACCGAGAAGGCGTGCCCGGCGCGCATCGAACGCGATACGAACTCGAGCGCGTCCGGGAACAGCTCCTCGAACCGCTTCAGGCGCGCGCCGCGCTTTTGCATCGCGAACAACACCGGACCCGCCCCCGCCGCCACCGCCACCACCCAGCACAGGATCCGCAGGTTCGAAGGCAGCATCACCCAGGAGGCGCCGAAGCCGCCCAGAAACAGCCCGAGACAGGTGTGAATGAACCGCGCCGGCTGCCACTTCAGCCCCGCCTGCTCCAGAAGATCGTGGACCTTCTGCTGCAATTGGTACTTCTGCATCAGCCGCTGCACCACCAGGCCCATGGCCTGGTCGCGCTGGATCAACTGCGGCTCCCCCGCCTTCTTGGCGGCGGCCTTGGCCTTGGGTACTCCCACCAGGCGGTTCTTGATCTTGTCCACGTCGGCGCTCTTGGCGGCGCGCGTGAACAGCAGCCACAGCGCCATCACGCCGCCCCAGGCCACCAGTAGAATCAGCAAAAACGTGCCCATCTTCCCTCCGCCACTCTCCGCCGTCAGACTTCCACGACTTCGTCAAACAGATCCGGACGCAGCCGGATGCCGGCCGCCAGAAGCTTCTCGTAAAACTTGGGCCGGATGCCGGTGGCCGCGAACCGCCCCAGCACCTTGCCCTCCGGCGACAAGCCGCGCTTTTCAAACACGAACAGATCCTGCAGCGTGATCACTTCGCCTTCCATGCCCGTCACCTCGGTGACGCTCATCACCCGGCGCGAGCCGTCCGACAGCCGCGAGGCCTGCACGAACAGGTTCACCGCGCTCGCGATCTGCTGCCGGATCGACACCAGTTGCATGTTGGAATTGGCCAGCGACACCATCACCTCAAGCCGCGATACCCCGTCGCGCGGGCTGTTGGCGTGAATCGTCGTCAGCGATCCGTCATGACCCGTGTTCATCGCCTGCAGCATGTCCAGCGCTTCCTCGCCGCGCACTTCGCCCACCACGATGCGGTCCGGACGCATGCGCAGGCTGTTCACCAGCAGCTCGCGCTGCCGCACCGCGCCGTGCCCTTCCAGGTTCGGCGGCCGTGTTTCGAGGCGCGCCACGTGCGGCTGCTTCAACTGCAGTTCCGCCGCGTCCTCGATGGTGACAATGCGTTCCTTCGAATTGATGAACAGGCTCAGCGCGTTCAGCAGCGTCGTCTTTCCGGCGCCGGTTCCGCCCAGAATGATGATGTTCAGCCGCGCCTTCACGGCCGCTTCGAGCAGCTCCATCATTCCCTGCGTCATCGCCCGCCGGTCCACCAGATCGGGCGGCATCAGCTTGTCCTGGCTGAAACGGCGGATGGAAAGCAGCGGCCCGTCCACCGCCAGCGGCGGAATGATCGCGTTCACGCGCGATCCGTCCGACAGCCGGGCGTCCACCATCGGCGTCGATTCGTCCACGCGCCGCCCCACCTGGCTCACGATCTTGTCGATGATGCGCAGCAGGTGCCCGTCATCGCGGAAGTTGACGTTGGTCAACTCCAGCAGCCCGCGCCGCTCCACATACACCTGCTTGTGCGTGTTCACCAGGATGTCGGAGATCGTCGGGTCCTGCAGCAGCGGCTCGAGCGGCCCCAGCCCGAACACCTCGTCCAGAACCTCGTCGCAGATCTGGTTCTTCTCGATCGCGCTGAGCAGCGTCGGCTCGGCGTCGATCAGGCTCATCACCGCCTGCCGCACTTCCGCCCGGACCCGCTGGTTGTCGATCGTCGCCAGCGCCTCCAGGTTGATCTTGTCCACCAGCTTGCGGTGCAGCGTGAACTTCAATTCCTGATACTCCGGCTTCAGCGAGCCCTTCGGCCTGCCGGAGTTCTTCAGCAGCCGCTGCTCCCAGCCGGCCGCCTGTCCGCTCTTGTTTTCGATTCCTGGAAACATGTTTTACCCGTTCCGTCTCATCCGTCGTCTCATCTACGCCACGGCCGGTTTCAACTCCTTGGCCGCCCGCGCCGACTCCGCCGCCCGCGCGCTCGCCAGGCGCGTCGAAAGCCCCTCGATCGCCTTGCCCAGCTCCCCTTCGCGCCCCAGCGGCTGCCCCAGCGTCACCACCCGGTGCAGCGCGAAATAATCGTTCGGGAAGCTGGCGTGCACCGCGCAGCCGAACAGCTTCTCCATGTCCGCCGCCGAGATCCCGTCCCGCTTCGAAAAACGGTTCACCACCACCTGGAACCGGTCCCGCGGGAACCCCAGGCCGTCGATCAGATTCAGCGCCCGGCGCGTCAGGTGCAAGCTGGGCAGTTCCGCGGTGGAAACCAGGTACGCCTTGTCCGATTCCGAGATGGCCATCAGGCTGGAACGGTGGAACACCGCCGGCAGATCGAGCACCACCCAGTCATAAAGCCGCCGCGCGTGCTCGATCACCAGATGCAGCCGCGCCGGATCGATCGCTCCCGCCTGCGGCGCCGCCGGCGCCGGCAGGATGTCCACGCCGTCGGCGTGCGCGATCAGCGCCGCCCACAGCGTCGCGTCCAGGCGCTCGGCGTTTTCGAGCGCGTCCATCAAGGAGTAGCGGTGGCTCAGCTTCAGATAGAAACCGATGGTGCCGCCCATCAGGTCGAAGTCGGCCAGCAGCACGCGCTTGCCCGTCGTCCGCGCCAGCGAAAACGCCGTCTGCGTGGCCAGCGTCGAGGCCCCCGAGCCGGGCTTGGTCGACGCAAACACGATCACCGAGCCGAGCTCCGGCTCCCCCGCCGGCTCCTGCTTGCGGATGCGCCGCAGCCGCTGCAGCGCCGCTTTCTGCGTCGCCACGTCGAAGGGGGCGTACAAAAACTCGCTCGCGCCCGCGCGCAGGCTCTTCAGAATCGCGTCCGAATCGTTGCTCCGGTGCAGTCCCACCACCTCCACCGGCGGCGCCAGGTTCACCAGGAACTGGATCAGGTCGCAGGCGGCCTCCAGATCCGTCGCCAGATCGAGCAGCACCATCTCCGGCTTCAATTGCCGCAGCCGGATCTCCAGCGTCTGCCGCGTCGGATAGCTCTTCACGTCGCTCAGAATCTGGAACGCCCGCGTCTCCGGCACGGTGGCCAGGAACTCGTTCGCCAGGCCCTGATCGGGCGCGATCAGCAGCGCGCTGATGGGAGCTTCGCTATTGGGCCGCGTTTCCATGGGTCCTCCCGGAGAGCACGCTCCGGACTATTTCTTGGTGGCCGCCGCGCCGCCGCGCGTCGGCCGCGATCCGCCCTTCTTATCCCGCGGCTGCGTGGCCTCCGGATTGTCCGGCGTGTACGGCACCAGGAAGTCGCGCGGGAAGTACGGCTCCGGCTTCGGATCGTTCGGGTTCAGCGGCACCGTGATCTCCGGCGTCACCATCACGATCAGCTCTGAGCGGGACCGCCGCCGGTCAATGCTCTTGAACAGCGTCCCGAAAATCGGCATGTTGCTCAGCACCGGGATGCGGTTGAAGTTCTCCGTCTCGCGGTTGTCCACCAGGCCCGCGATCACGAAGCTCTGTCCTTCCTGCAATTCAATGTTGGTCTCGGCGCGGCGCGTCGACAGCGCGGGCACCACGAAACCGGAGAAACTGACGCCGTTGGCCAGGTCGATGGAGCTCACCTCCTGCCGCAGCACCATCTTGATGGTGTTGTTCGGCGTGATCACCGGCGTGAACGCGAGGCGGATGCCGAACTCCCGGAACTGGATGGTCACCGCCCCGGCATTGGCGCCGCCCTGCAGCACCGGAACCGGAAACTCGCCGCCCACCAGGAAGTTGGCTTCCTTGCCCGCCGTGGTCACCAGGTTGGGCTCGGCCAGGATCTGCAGAATCCCCTTCAACTGCAGCGCGCGGATGAACGCGCCCAGGTTCAGGTCCGGACGGAACGCGAAAATGTTCAGCGCGTCGGCGATGGCGAAAATCGAGCTCGACCCCACGCGGTTGAAGCTGCCGCTGTTGTACTGCCCCGTTCCCGTCTGCCCGATGGTCCCGGTGGCGCCGGTCGACAGCAGATTCACGGCGAACTGGTTCGATACATTGCGGTCCATTTCCGCGAACTTGACGCGGATCAGCACCTGCTTCTCCACGGGCCCGACAATGTTGGTGTTGTTGACCACGTTCTTGGCGAAAGGCGCGATCAGCGCGGCCGCGCGCTCCCCCACCTCGCGCGAGGAAACCCGCCCGTTCAGCGACATCGATTCGCGCGAGCTGAGAACCTGTATGTCCTCGCTCGGGAACGTGTCCTTGATCAGCCGCCGCACCGGCTCCAGGTTCAGTTCCACGTTCACGTTGTAAAACGTGCGCGAACCGTCCTTGGACCAGACCACCATGGTGGCCGAGCCGAGCCCCTTGCCGTGCAGCAGGATCTCGCGCGTGGTCACCGGGCTCGCGTCGAAGATATCCGGGTTCGAGGTGGAGATCTGGCGGATGTCCGACGGGTAGTCGATCACCACGCTCTTGCCCACCGTCAGACGCAGGTCCTCGGCCGATTGCCCGCGCGCCAGGCCGAGGCTCGCGGCGAGAGCCAGCGCCGCCGCCACCGCCCGATTCCATCTCGCGGGGCTTTTTCCGAACGCGCCGCGATTGCTTTGCTTGAGGATTCGCCGAATCATGTTCCCCTCTTCTCCCACTCTCTTCGTTCCCGATCGCCGCGGCGCGCCCCTAGAACATGCGGCGCGGCAGAACTTCCACTTCCTTCTTCGTTCCCCGGATCATCACCACCTGGTCCGGCGGCGGAGGCGGCGGCGGGGCCGCGGCCACCGGAGCCGGCGGAGGAGCCACCGACGCCCGGATCACCGGCCGCGGGCGCGGCTCCTCGGCTTCCTTCTTCGCCGGACGCGCGCCGTACAACTCCGCCGCGGTCCGGCCGGGCGTCTTGGCCACGTCCTGATCCACCGAATTGCGCAGCACCAGTTGCAGCCGGCCTTCGTTGTTGGCCAGCGTCAGAATCTCGGCCTGCTCCGGCGTGGCCAGCAGCGTCACCGTCGCCGCCTGGATCGCCTGGCCGCGCGGATCGGGCTGCAGCGTCTGTCCCGCCGAAAGCACCAGCATGTTCTGCAGGCACGTGGTGGTCATGTTGTCGTTGCCCTCCGGCGGACGTCCGGTCACCAGCACGTCCACGCGCATGCCCGGCAATACGAAACCCGCCACCGCCGCGACGTCGTTGACCCGCACCGTGGCCGCGCGCATGCCCACCGGAATGGTCGGCGCCAGCCCGAGCCCGGAGCCGCGCGCCGCCAAGCGGCCGTCGATCACCGGCTCATCCACCAGAATGTTGGATACCACCGGCCGGTCGATCACTTCCTCCACCTTCGAGAACGCGCCCTTGGGGAACGCCGAGGTGACGATCTTCACGGTCTTCACGTCCTGCGGCTTGATGGTCACGCCCATTACCAGCGGACGCGTCGCCACGACAATGTCCTTGTCTCCGGAATCCGACTTCGGACCCCCGGAACGCGCCGTCATCTGGTAAAAAATGCTCGAAACCACCAGAGCGAACACCAGGCTGACGCCCAACACGGTGAGAAATCTGCGATCCATATCCGTTCTCCTGAACCTCTAGTCCGCTACAACTTCAAAATCCACCCGCCAAACCGCTCAAGACCCTCAAGCCGGAACCAGCGAGAGCCACGCTCCCGCGGCGATTGCCGGCGCATACGGAATGGCATCGGCGCGCAACGGCGCGCCCTGCTGCTTCCGGATCCGGTTGCGCAGCGCCGTCCAGGCCACCGCGCCCAGCGCGATCAGCCCGCCTACGCCCGCCGTCCACATCGCCGCCTCCAACAACCGGCTGGCGCCTAGAATCGCGCCGAACCCGGCCATCAACTTGACATCGCCTCCGCCCATCCCGCCGAGCAGATAGAAAACGAGAAACACGGCAAAACCCGCCGCGGAGCCCAGCACCGCCGCCAGCGCGCCGCGCCAGCCCGATTCCATGGTCTGAATCGCGAGGCCGCCCGCCAGGGCCACCGCCGGAATCCAGTTCGCAATATGCCGCCGCCGCAGGTCGTCAATCGTCGCCGCCAGGCCCACCGCGATCGCAAGCGCCACCACCGGGGATACCGTCATCTCGTCTCCCCCGCCTGCCCGTCCCGCCGGGACACCGCCGCGCCTTCGCCGCCTGCCGCCGCAACGCGCGCCGCCTTGCGCTTCGGCACCGGCCCGCTCAACATCAGCGGGGCTAGAAAGCCGGCCTGTAACGCGAACTCCGCCAAAGCTTTACCGGAAGGAAGCCGCCAGTTCACCATCCACTCGATGGGCATCATCGAAGGGGAGCCTGCCTTCGGCGCTCGGTTCGGATTCGCTTCGGACGTCTTCATCTGTTGCTCCTCTCCATCTTTCGGTAGGGTCGGTAGTTTTCAGTAGGCCAGGGAGTTGTTTTTGTGTTTCCTACTTAGAACCTAAGTTCCGACAGCCCACTGCTTCGCTTATGCTTATCGGCGCGACCGGGAGAAAAGTAGGGCTTTGCCATCGTCGGCCAGCAACCTCCACCGCCCGTCCCGCTTCAACAGCTCCGCCAGCGGCCATTCCACTGGAACCAACGCCACCTCAAATCCGTGCTTGTCTACCAATCGCGCCCAGTCGTGCTGCGCGTTCATCATCCGCAGGTACTCGCCGCCCAACTCCTGCCCGTAGAAGTCGCTGCGGCCGTCCACAAACACCTTTTGCCGCGGATAGTGGTGATAAATCAGGTAATCCGCCCACTGATCCTGGGTCAGCACGCGGCTGGACCGCAGCAGGGCCGCGTGATCCGCCACGATTTTGGTGGGGAATAGCTCCTCAGGAAAATCCTTAGGCCACTTCACCGGCTTGTCCAGAAACGCCAACACCACCACCAGCCCCACACCCCACAAGCTGGTGCGCTGGAAGCTCGGACCCAAGTCCCGCCCGATTCCGTCCAGAATGCCGGCGAGGCTCTTTCGCGAGGCTCCCGAGGTCCAGTGCGCCCACCACCGCGCCGCCTCATAGGCGATCCAGGGCGCGGCAACCGCCACGAACACCGGGATATGCCGGGCGGACGTGAGGGCTAAGTGGCCGAAGCCGAGAATCCACAGGGCGGGCGTGATCTCGCGGCGCTTCAACAGTCCCCCCGCCGCCAGCAGGCCGGCGAACAGCAATGCCTCGAACTGCGCCGCATTCTCGCCGCGGAAATTCGGAGCCTGGAATTCCTGTACCACGCTCTGAATCCAATCCGAGCGCAAATACTGATAAATATGCAGGTGAACGCCGATTCCGAACGGGTTCAACAGGGACGCCAGGGCGCAGGCGGCAGCCACCAGCGTGTAGCGAAGCGCCAGATCCCATTGGCGCCACGGGTTGCCGGCGAGCGCGGCCTCGGCGGCGCTGCCCACGGCGGCGATCCCCAGAACGGCGATCCCGGCGGGGAACCCGCCATGCAGGTTCACCCACGCCGCGGTGAGCGGCGCCAGCGCCCAGATCCAGGGCGTCCGGCGGCGGCGATCGCTTTCCACCACCCAGGCGGTGATCACCAGAAACAGCATCGTGAACAGGTGCGGCCGGGCCAGGAAGTGCAGGGAACTGGCGCCGACGCCGAGCATCGCCACCGGAACCATCACCCACAGGCTGACCCCCTGACCGGCGATGCGGCGCAGCAGCAGCGCGGCGAATAATGTAATCAGGGTGGCCGCCGCCAGCACCAGCGCTTTCAGGCCGCCGGCGCGGTGCAGCAGGGCCATCAATACGTCGGAACCCCACTCCCAGGCGAACCATTTCTCACCCGGTTTGGAAAACGAGAACAGATCCGTGCGCGGCACCACGCCGGTGTCCAGGATGTACTCGCCGGTGCGGATGTGCCAGCCCGCGTCGGCGTCGTTCAGCAGCCCCTTCCAGCCGAACTCGCCCGCCAGGAACAGCCAGCTCATGACCGCGATAAAGAAAAGGTCGGTGAGGGAGGGAACGAGCAGGCGTCCCCAGGAAGTTTTCAGGACCGCGTCGAGCCGCACGGTCTTCGCGGCCGGAGCTTTGGGAGGTGCAGCCAGGATCTGTGGACCGGTCAAACGAAGTTCCTACCGAGAGATGAAGTCTCTGCTCCTAATTCGCCCTCCGCGGGGAAAAGCTTTAGTCCGGCGTCCTCCGCCCGCTTCTTCCGCCTGAGAACGTACAATTCCTGTGTGCCCAAGAACGCGGAGCAGTTGCGACTGGAAGCGGCGGCCAGGCGGGAAGCTCATTGGCGCCGTTGGGGGCCATACCTCTCCGAACGGCAGTGGGGGACGGTTCGCGAGGATTACTCGCCGGACGGAAGCGCCTGGACGCACTTTCCGCACGACCACGCCCGGTCTCGCGTCTACCGCTGGGGCGAGGACGGCATTGCCGGTATCAGCGACAATCACCAGCGGCTGTGCTTTGCGCCGGCGTTCTGGAACGGCCGCGATCCCATCCTGAAGGAACGCCTGTTCGGCCTCACCGGACGGGAGGGCAGCCATGGCGAGGACGTCAAGGAGTATTACTACTACCTGGATTCCACGCCTACCCACTCCTACATGAAGTGCCTGTACAAATACCCGCAGGCGGAGTTCCCCTATGACTGGCTGGTGCAGGCCAACCGCAACCGCCCGCGCTCGGCGCACGAGTTCGAGCTGATGGACACGGGAGTCTTCGAGGAGAACCGCTACTTCGACATCTATACCGAGTACGCGAAGGCCGATGTAGACGACATCCTGATCCGGGTGACGGTGGAGAACCGGGGTCCGGAAGCGGCGGAATTACACCTGCTTCCGACGCTCTGGTTTCGCAACACGTGGTCCTGGAAGCCGGGGGCGCCGAAGCCGGAGATGCGCGCGCGGGACGCTTCCTCGATTGAGGTGCGGCATGAATCGCTGGGGCCGCTTGTGTTTGAGATGGACGGCGCCCCGGCGATGCTGTTCACCGGGAACGAAACCAACACGCAGCGCCTGTACGGATTCGGATCCGGCTATTTCAAGGACGCCTTTCACGAGACCATAATCCGGGGGCGAAAAGACGTGGTGAATCCGCAGCCGCGGGGCACCAAAGCGTGCGGCTGGTACCACTTCCGCGTTCCGGCGGGAGGGAGCCAGGTGTTCCGGCTGCGCCTGTACCGCCCCACCGAAGCGACGCGGCTGGTACACGACTTCGACGGCATCTTCGCCGAGCGGATTCAGGAGGCGGACGAGTTCTACCGCTTTGCCAATCCCAAGCTGAGCGAGGACGGACTGCGGGTGCAGCGCCAGGCGTTCGCCGGGATGCTGTGGTCCAAGCAGTTCTATCACTACGTGGTGGAGGAGTGGCTGACCGGCGA
>JAIEPW010000139.1 GCA_019748195.1 Bryobacteraceae bacterium | reverse complement strand
GAAATCATTCAAGCAAAGAACATCCAACCTCCGGTTCACTGCTCGGGGTGCCATCGATGAGTTTGATTCAGTTGCAAGGCGCGGGCGAAGCCGCGTCCACAGGCAAGAAGTATTGGCAGACGCTGGATGAGCTGGCGGACACGCCGAATTTCCGCAAGTTCGTGGAGCGCGAGTTCTCGGCCCACGCGCCGGAAATGCTGGACGCCGGATCGCGGCGCACGGTACTGAAGGTAATGGCGGCATCGCTGGGGCTGGCGGGCCTGACGGCGTGCAGCCGTCCGGTGGAAAAGATCCTGCCGTTCGCGCGAGGGGTCGAGGATTACATCCCGGGCAAGCCGGTGTTTTATTCGACATCGATGCCGTGGGGCGGCGAAGCATCGCCGCTTCTGGTGGAAACGCATGATGGCCGGCCGACCAAGGTGGAAGGCAATCCGGATCACCCGGCGTCGCAGGGCGCGGCGGGCGCCTTCGAACAGGCTTCGATCCTGCAGATGTACGATCCGGACCGCTCCAAGGAAGTGCTGGAAGGCGGCAAAGCATCGAGCTGGGCGAAATTCGAGCAAGCGGTAGCGAATCTGAGCCTGGGCGCCGGCGAAGGACTGCGGTTCCTGGGGGCGCCGGTTTCCTCGCCGACTCTGGCGGGCCTGAAGGCGGATGCGCTGAAGAAGTTTCCGCAAGCCAAGTGGGTGACTTACGAGCCCGTCTCCCGCGACAACGCGGATCAGGGCGCGAAGCTGGCGTTCGGGCGGGTGTTGAAAACGATGCCGCAGTTCGACAAGGCGGCGGTGGTGGTTTCAATCGACGACGATTTTCTCGGTCTCGATTCCGGCGTGCTGGCCACCAAGCAATTCTCCAAGGGCCGGCACATCCGCGAAGAACACGGCGAGATGAATCGCCTGTACTCAGTGGAGGCGCAGTTTTCGCTGACCGGCGCGATGGCGGATCACCGACTGCGGATGAAGGCGGCGGAGTTGAAGGCCTTTGCCGTCGATCTGGCAACCGAACTGGAAGCGCTGCCGGGAACGCTGCGTGTGCTGCAGCCGGGCGCGGACAAGCGCGGCAGGTTTCTGAAGGCGGCGGCCAAGGATTTGAAGGCGAACGCCGGCAAGAGCCTGGTGACCGCGGGTCCGCGGCAGCCGGCGATCGTCCATGCCGTGGTTCACCTGATCAACCAGAAGCTGGGCAACTTCGGTGCAACGGTCACGTTCCGGGAAGCCGCGGAATCGAGCGAGTTGCCGCAGGCACAGGCGCTGCGGGCGCTGGTGGATGAGATCCGGGCAGGGCAGGTGAAGACGCTGGTGATCCTGGGCGGAAATCCGGCGTACACGGCGCCGGTGGATCTGGACTTCACGGCGAATCTGCAAAAGGTGCCGGTATCGATTCATCTTGGGCTGGAAGCGGACGAAACCGCGATGGCCGCCAAGTGGCACATCCCCGAGGCGCATTACCTCGAGGCGTGGGGCGACGGATGGGGCGCCGAGGGGACCGTGGCGATCCAGCAGCCGATGATCGAGCCGTTGTACGGGGGCAAGTCGGCGATCGAGCTGGTGGCAACGATCACCGGCGCGCCAGCGAGGAAGGGATACGACCTGGTGCGCGGCCGCTGGATGTCGCAATGGCCGGGAGATAAGAAAGACGGGATGTGGCGCGAGGCGCTGCATTCGGGCGTGGTGGCGGGCACGAAACCAGCGGATGTAAAGCCGGCGGCGGACGATAAGAAGATCGCCGCGGCTCTACAAGCTGAACCGAAAACGGCCGGCGGCGGGATGGAGCTCGCGTTTTATCCTTCAGCGGCGCTTTGGGACGGCCGCTTCGCCAACAACGGCTGGCTGCAGGAAGCGCCAGACCCGGTGACGAAGATCACCTGGGGCAACGCGATGATCATGAGTCCGGCGACCGCGCGGAAACTGGGGGTGGCCCCGGCGACGGACAAGAAGCTGGGCATCGAAACCGAAAGCCTTTCGCAACTGGACGCGATGCCGGTGGTAGCGGTGAGCAAGGGTAACTTGAAGATCGAAGGCGCGGTGTGGATCCAGCCGGGGCACGCCGACGATTCGATTTCGGTGGCGCTGGGCTACGGGCGGACGCAGTGCGGCCGCGTGGGCAAGGGCATCGGCTTCAACGCCTACCAGGCGCGAACGGTGGAAGGACACGACTTCTCCAGCGGCTGGCAGGTGACGAAGACCGGCAGGAGCATGCGCCACGCGAACACGCAAAAGTGGTTCGATCAGGCGGGCCGGCCGATTGTCCGGGAAGCGAGCCTCGAGGAGTACAAGAAGAATCCGAAGTTCGCCGAGGAAGCCGTTGAAGTTCCTCCGCTGGTTCAGATGTATCGCGACGTGCCCTACGACAAAGGCTACCAGTGGGGCATGGCGATCGACCTTACGTCGTGCACGGGCTGCAACGCCTGTGTGCTGGCCTGTGTCAGCGAGAACAACATTCCTGTGGTGGGACGCGAGCAGGTGTTGCGCGGCCGCGAAATGCACTGGATTCGCATGGATCGCTACTACACCGGCGACGAGAATGAGCCGGAAAGCGTAACCCAGGCCATCCCTTGCATGCAGTGCGAGAACGCTCCCTGCGAGAACGTGTGCCCGGTGGCGGCCACGGTGCATTCGCCGGAAGGCCTGAACGACATGGCCTATAACCGCTGCGTGGGCACGCGCTATTGCCAGAACAACTGCCCCTATAAGGTGCGGCGGTTCAACTATTTCAACTACCACAAGAACATGACGGAAGTGGAGAAGATGGCCTCCAATCCGGATGTCACCGTGCGCATGCGCGGCGTGATGGAAAAGTGCACCTACTGCGTGCAGCGCATCCAGGAAGTGAAGATCAAGGCCAAGACGGAAGGCCGCCGCGAGATCAAGGACGGCGAGATTGTGACCGCCTGCGCGCAAACGTGCCCGGCGGACGCGATCGTGTTCGGCAACATCAACGATCCCGAGTCGCGGGTATCGAAGCTGAAGAAGCAGGAGCGCAATTACGCGATGCTGGCGGAGTTGAACGTGAAGCCGCGCACCACGTACCTGGCGAAACTGCGGAACCCGAATCCGGAGCTGGTGGGATAAAGGAACGACTATGGCGGATCTGGCGATTCAACGACAGGACGCGATGAACGAGCTGCAGCCGCCGCTTGTTCTGGGCGAACACACGACCTACCACGACATCTCCAAGCAGGTATCGGAGATTGTCGAGGCGCCCGTCTATAAGACGCCGCTGAAGTGGTACATCGCGGTGGCGATCACCGGCGGCATCACACTGATGATGGTGGCGATGTTCACCTATCTGGTGGCCACCGGAATCGGCGTGTGGGGCAACAACCGGCCGGTGGGATGGGCCTGGGATATCACCAACTTCGTGTTCTGGATCGGTATCGGCCACGCCGGGACGCTGATCTCGGCGATTCTGTTCCTGTTCCGCCAGCGGTGGCGCACGGCGATCAACCGGTCGGCCGAGGCGATGACCATCTTCGCCGTGATGTGCGCGGGCTTGTTTCCGCTGTTCCACACCGGGCGTCCGTGGCGGGCTTATTGGCTGTTCCCGATTCCCAACACGGATCTGAACATGTGGCAGAACTTCCGCTCGCCGCTGATCTGGGACGTGTTCGCGGTCTCGACGTATTTCACGGTATCCGCGCTGTTCTGGTTCGTGGGACTGGTTCCGGATCTGGCGACGTTGCGGGATCGGGCGTGGGCCGCCGGGCACAAGGCCAAGCAGTACATCTTCGGATCGCTGAGTCTGGGCTGGCGCGGATCCGCGCGGCACTGGCAGCACTACGAAATGGCATATCTGATCCTGGCGGGCTTGTCGACGCCGCTGGTGCTTTCGGTACACACCATCGTGTCGTTCGACTTCGCGACCTCGGTTCTGCCGGGCTGGCACACGACGATTTTCCCCCCGTATTTCGTCGCCGGAGCAATTTTCTCGGGCTTTGCGTGCGTGCTGACGTTGCTCGTAATCGCGCGCTGGGTTTGCAATCTCGAGAACATTATCACCATCAAACATCTAGAGAACATGAACAAGATCATCCTGGCGACGGGGACGATCGTGGGCTACGCATATGCCACCGAGTTCTTCATCGCCTGGTATTCAGGCAACCTGTACGAGCGCTTCGCCTTCGTGAACCGCGCGTTCGGTCCCTACTGGTGGGCGTACTGGACCATGATCACCTGCAACGTGATCAGCCCGCAGTTCTTCTGGGTGAAGCGGTTCCGGACCTCGGTGCCGTTGATGTTCGTCCTGAGCCTGGTGGTGAACGTCGGTATGTGGTTTGAGCGGTTCGTGATTATCGTCACCAGCCTGCATCGCGACTTTTTGCCGAGCTCGTGGGGCTACTTCCAGCCTACCTGGGTGGACATCTGCACGTTTATCGGAACGATCGGGTTCTTCCTGTTCCTTTTCCTGCTCTTCGCCCGGTTCCTACCGATGATCGCGATGGCCGAGGTGAAACACGTATTGCACACGCAACATGACATGGAAGCGCATGGCGGAAGGGCGGTGAATCCGTGAGTGAACTGCTGGAAAAAGCGGGGCTGTTGAAGCCGCATTCAGTCTACGGGGTGATGGGCACGTTCGACGAGCCGGACGATCTGGTGGAAGCAGGCAAGAAAGTGCGCGCCGAAGGCTACACCAAGCTGGACGCGATGATGCCATTTCCCATCCATCATGTGAACGAGGCACTCGGGATTCGGAGGTCGCACCTGGGCTGGATCGTGGTTTGCATCGGATTGACGGGGACCGCGGCTGCGCTGCTGTTGCAGTGGTACACGGGCGCGGGTCCGGTGGATCTGCTGCCGGGGTGGACGGGGCTGGGCGCGTATCCGTTGGTGATCGGCGGCAAGCCGACGTTCGATTTCACGTTCGCCATGCCGGTGACGTTTGAGTTGACGGTGCTGTTTTCGGCGTTCGCGGCGTTCTTCGGGTTGTGGGCATTGAACGGGCTGCCGCGGATGTATCACCCGTCGATGAACTACTCGCAATCGCACCGCGCCACCGACGACAAGTTCGTTCTGGTGGTGGAAGCGGATGATCCGATGTTCGACGCAAGGAAGACGGCGGATCTGCTGAAGTCGCTGGGCGCCCGCGACGTGGAGGTGGTGGAAGGATGAGCAAGCTGATCAGAGCGGCGGGATGGATCACCGGCTACTGCGCCGCTCCGCTGACGTTCGTGCTGGTGTCCGCCTTCTTCCTGGCCGGCTGCGGAATGGTGCAGCGCTCCACGCCGATCGAGGTGTGGGACGACATGAAGCGGCAGGAGAAGTTCGGTCCGCAGCAGCCGAGCACGCTGTTCGCCGACGGCCGCGCCAGCCGCCGCCCGGTGGAGGGCACCGTGGCCCGGGGCGCGATGCGGGACGAGAGTTCGTTGTATACCGGCCGGATCAGCCCGACCATGTACGTCGGCCAGAATCCGGTGGAGATCACCAAGGAAACGCTGCGGCTTGGGCGGACGAAGTTCAACGTTTACTGCGCGCCTTGCCACAGCGAGGACGGAACCGGGAAGGGAATCGTGCCGACCCGTTTCACCGCGTGGCAGGTCACCAGCCTGCACGAGGACCGGCTGCGAACCACCTCGGACGGGGACATTTTCAACGTGATCACGCATGGACGCCGGACCATGCCGTCCTACCGGACGCAGATTGAGCCGCGGGACCGGTGGGCGATCATCGCCTACGTCCGCGCGCTGCAGCGGTCCACGGGGGCCACGACGGCGGACGTGCCGGAATCCTTAAGAGCGGGGTTGAAATAGCCATGGCGCATCACACGGCCGAAATTGTTGCGGATAACTACACGCTGGAGCCGGCGCGCTGGGCCAAGGGCCGCAACGTGCTTGCATTCCTGGCGCTGGTGAGCTGGGTAGGCCTCGCGGCCGGGTTCGCGATGGATCGCGAGCAATTCTTCCGGTCGTATCTGATCGGATTTTTGTACCCGCTGACCATCGTGCTGGGCGCGACCTTCTTCGTGATGGTTCAGTACCTGTCGGGGTCGGTGTGGAGCATGACCGTGCGGCGCATCATGGAGAACGTGATGAGCTCGATGCCGGCGGCGGCGCTGCTGTTCCTGCCCATCGCCTTCGGCATTCACGACATTTTCCCGTGGTCGCATGAAGGGCACGTGAAGGACCCGTCCAAGGCGAGCTACCTGAGTCCGCAGTTTTTTACCATACGCGCGATCGTTTACCTGGTGTTGTGGAACATGTTCGCGCTGATGATCTACCGCGCGTCCACCAAGCAGGACACCACCAGGTCCATCGATCAGACGCGGACGGCGCTGAAGTGGAGCGCACCGGGGGTGTTTTTCCTGTTCATCACCGCTTCGCTGGCGGCGTTCGACTGGATCATGTCGCTGGACCCGCACTGGTACTCGACCATGTTCGGCGTCTACATTCTGGCGGGCGGCGCGCTGGCGTTCATGGCGCTGCTGACTTTGTTGGCCATCGGATTCCGGCGGGCCGGGATCCTGAAGAACTCGATCACGATGGAGCATTACCACGATCTGGGCAAATGGATGTTCGCGCTGACCGCGTTCTATACCTACATCGCCTTTTGCCAGTACATGCTGATCTGGTACGCCAACATCCCGGAAGAGGTGGTGTTCTACAAGCACCGCGTGGAGGGGAGCTGGCTGTGGGTGAGCATCTTCATGATCTTCGCCCGCTTTTTCATCCCGTTCTTCACGCTGCTGGCGCGCAGCGCCAAGCGAAACCTGACCATTCTTACCGTGGTGGCGATTTGGATCCTGTTCGTGCAATTCGTGGACCTGTTCTGGCTGGTAAAGCCGACGTGGGCCCACCACGGCGTGTCGATTCATTGGATGGATGTGGCGAGCCTGGTGGCCACCACGAGCGTTTTCGGGCTCGTGTTCTGGAGCCGTTTCAAGACCCACGCGATGGTGCCGGTGGGCGATCTGCGGTTCGAACAGGGCCTGAAGTTCGAGAACGCGTAAGAGGATTGGACAATGGCTGATCTGAGCAAACTTCCGCCGGTTGCCGAGTTTCAGGCGGATATTGATTTCGACCGCAGCGAACCGCAAACGCGAGGCATCTTCGTGTTCACGGTGGCCACGGTGTTGTTCCTGGTGCTGACCATGGCGGGAATCGGCTGGTTTTTCGGCGATAAGTTCATGGCGGTTTACGAGAGGGAGGTCCTGGAAGCGGGCAGCGAGGTTTTCGATCAGGTGCGGGCTCGCGATACGCGGAACCTGACTACCTACGGATACGTGGATGAGAGCAAGGGCAAGGTGAGAATTCCGATCGACCGCGCGATGGAATTGCTGGCGGCGGAGGCGGCGGCCGGGAAGCTTCCGTATCCCGCCAAGCCCACGGAAGTGAAGCCGGGCGATGATCCGGCCGCGCCGGCGCCGGCGGAAGCCGCGAAGGCAGCCCCGGCGGAGAAGCATTAAGAGGAGTTTGCAATGAACGTGATGTCCCATCTCAGCCGGTTTGTGGTTTGGACCGCCGGGGTGTGCCTGGCATCCGGACTGGCCGCGCAGACAGTGCTGCCGCCCGATCAGAAGCCAATGGAGTTGGAGGGGATCGGAGTCGAGGAGAAGCTCGGCCGGCAGATCGACCTGAACCTGGAGTTCGTCGATACCACGGGATACCCGGTTCCGCTGAAGCGGTTCTTTGGGCAGGGCAAGCCGGTGATCCTGAATCTGGTTTATTACCAGTGCCCGATGTTGTGCAATCTGGTGCTGAACGGCCAGGTGGCGGGGATGCGGGAGTTGGCGTGGACTCCCGGCAATGAATACGACGTGGTGACGATTTCCATCGATCCGCGCGAGTCCTTCGACCTCGCTCAGAAGAAGCGGGTGCTCTATACCGGCAGCTATGAGCGGCCGGCGCCCGGCTGGCACTTTCTCGTGGACCATCAGAACAATGCCAAGAAGCTGGCCGAGTGGATCGGCTTCAAGTATCGCTTCGACGAGGGCAAGGATCAGTACATTCACTCGGCGGCGATCATGGTGCTGACGCCGGAGGGCAAGGTATCGCGGTACCTGTACGGGATCAAGTTTCGGGCCTTCGACCTGCGGCTGGCGCTGACGGAGGCGAGCGAAGGCAAGCTACGGTCCACCCTGGACAAGGTTTTGCTGTTCTGCTATCAGTACGATCCGCACTCGAAGAGCTACGTGCTGTTCGCCAAGAACTTCATGCGTCTGGGCGGCGGATTGACGGTTTTGATTCTGGGATTGTTCCTGTGGAAAATGTTCCGGAGTGAACGTTCCCGGTTGGAGATGAAGGAAGGTCTGGCCTAATGGAATGGATCCGGTCGTTAATGCTTCCGCTGCAGGGGTCGGAGTTCGCCAAGGAAGTCGACTCGCTGTACATGTTCATTTTCTGGCTGAGCGTGGTGCTGTTCATCGGTATCACCATCGCGACGCTGTACTTTGCCTGGGCGTTCCGCTTCAAGCCGGGGCGGCGCACGGAGCACATCGCGCACAACGCGACGCTCGAACTCGCCTGGACCATCATCCCGCTATTCATCGTGATCGGCATTTTCTTCTGGGGCGTGAACGGCTACACCAAGTACGCAGTGGCGCCCGGCGACGCCTTCCAGGTGCAGGTGGTAGGCAAGAAGTGGCTGTGGCAGTTCGAATATCCGGACGGCTCCCGTTACGTGAACGAAATTCACCTGCCGGTGGGCAAGCCGGTGCAGTTCATCATGACCAGCGAAGATGTGCTGCATGACTTCTTCATTCCGACGATGCGGGTGAAGCATGACGTCGTGCCGGGGCGCTATACCTCGGTGTGGTTCACGCCGGCCGTGGCAGGAAATCACCATGTGGCTTGCGCGGAATACTGCGGCAAGGGCCACTCAGACATGGCGGCGAAGATTGTCGTGGAATCGCAGGCAGCGTACGAATTGTGGGTGAAGGAAGGACCAGCGGATTTGAATCGGCCTCCGGTGGAGGTCGGCAGGGACCAGTATGAGGCCAAGGGTTGCAACACCTGCCACTCGATCGATGGAACCCGAGGGCAGGGTCCGAGCTGGAAGGGCATTTGGGGCCAGAAACACAAGATGAAGGACGGCTCGGAAATCCTGGTGGACGAGAACTACGTCCGCGAGTCGATTTTGAACCCGCAAGCGCACATTCTGGAAGGCTACGAGGCCATCATGCCGGCGTTTCAGGGTCTGCTGCGGGAGAAAGAGCTGGCCGGTCTGATCGCGTATATCAAGTCGTTGCAGTAGGCAGGGAGAGAAGCGCCCGGCGCGATCCGGGTTGAAGGTAACAAAACAATCATGGGACACGTAGTATCGGCTCCTGGAAAGACGGCGGCGGAATCGCCGCGGCCGCAAAAGAATTACCTGAACGAGCAAAGCGGGTTGTGGTCCTGGCTGACAACTGTCGACCACAAGCGCATCGGCATCATGTACCTGATCGGGATCGCGATCGCGTTCCTGCTGGGCGGCTTGATGGCGCTGCTGGTCCGGCTCACCTTGCTGACGCCGGATCACAAGATCTTCGGCAGCTCGACGCCGATCCTGTCGGCGGAGGCCTATAACCAGGTCTTCACGCTGCACGGCGCGATCATGGTGTTCCTCTTCATCATTCCCTCCGTGCCGGCGGCGCTAGGCAACTTCGTGCTTCCGCTGATGCTCGGCGCCAAGGACGTCGCGTTTCCGCGGCTGAACCTGGTGAGCTGGTACATCTACGTGATTGGGGCCATCATGGCGGTGGCTTCTATCCTGCTGGGCGGCATCGACACGGGCTGGACGTTCTATACGCCATACTCCACCACCACGGGCGGCGCGGTCACCTTGATGACCATGGCCGCGTTCGTGCTGGGCTTCTCCTCCATCTTCACGGGCATCAACTTCATTGCCACGGTGCATAAGCTTCGCGCGCCCGGCATGGGCTGGTTCCAGATGCCGCTGTTCGTGTGGGGCATCTACTCCACGGCGATCATTCAGGTGCTGGCGACCCCGGTTCTGGGCATCACGCTGGTCCTGCTGGCGCTTGAACGCGTGTTCAATGTCGGGATCTTTGACGCGCGCCTGGGCGGCGACCCGGTGCTGTTCCAGCATTTCTTCTGGTTCTATTCGCACCCCGCGGTGTACATCATGATTCTGCCGGGCATGGCGATCATCTCCGAGCTGATGCCCACCTTTTCGCGCAAGACGATTTTCGGTTACCGCGCGATCGCGTTCAGCTCCATCGCCATCGCGCTGATCAGCTTTATCGTGTGGGGTCACCACATGTTCGTCAGCGGCCAGTCCCAGATGGCGAGCGTCATCTTCTCGTTCCTTACGTTCCTGGTGGCGATCCCGTCCGGTATCAAGGTGCTGAACTGGGTGGCGACCATGTACAAGGGCAACGTCAGCCTGGAGGCGCCGATGCTGTACGCCATCAGCTTCCTGCTGCTGTTTTCGATCGGCGGCTTAACCGGGCTGTTCCTGGGTGCGCTGTCGACCGACGTGCACCTCACCGACACCTACTTCATCGTGGCCCACTTCCACTACGTGATGATGGGCGGCACGGTGATCGCTTTTATCGGCGGCCTCCATTATTGGTGGCCCAAGATGACCGGGCGGATGTACAACGAGTTCTGGGCAAAGGTGGCCTGCGCGCTGACTTTCATCGGCTTCAACATGACCTTCCTCACCCAGTTCTTCCTGGGAAGCCAGGGCATGCCGCGCCGCTACTACAACTACCTGGATCAGTTCCAGCCGCTGCACGCGTTCTCCACTTTTGGAAGTTGGGTGCTGGGCCTGGGGCTGTTCATCACGGCGGGATGCCTGCTCGCTTCGCTGCGCAAGCCCTATGACGCTCCGGATAATCCCTGGGGAGGCACTACGCTCGAATGGGCCACGCAGTCGCCTCCGATTACGCATAACTTCGAGGGCCAGCCGGTGCTGGAGCGTGAGCCTTATGATTACCGGCCCGTGGGCGCCAAGGTCGGGCACTGACGTTCGGATCCGCGAATTCTTGAGAGCAAGGGACTAACGACGAAATGAGCATGACGGTTGTCGACACCCCGGGGCACGGGCACCATGGCCACGACCCGAATCAGCAGCACCATTTCGCGAGCATGGCGCAGCAGTTCGACTCCGCCAAGATCGGCATGTGGCTGTTCCTGGCGACGGAAATCCTGCTGTTCGGCGGCCTGTTCGTGGGCTACGGCATCATGCAGGGCCAGCACGCGGAAGCCTTCAAGTCCGCGCATCACCACCTGGACAAGCGGCTCGGCTTCCTGAATACCGTCGTTCTGCTGGTTTCCAGTTGGACCATGGTGATGGCGGTTTACTCCGCCTCCGTCAACAAACGCAAAGCGACGGTGATCCTGCTGATTATCACGCTTCTGTGCGCCGGAACCTTCATGGTGGTGAAGTACTTCGAGTATTCGCACAAGATTCATGACGGGCTGCTGCCGGGCAAGTACTTCAGCTACAAAGGCCCGCACCTGGAGCGCGAGCGGATGTTCTTCAGCTTTTATTTCATGATGACCGGTCTGCACGGCATCCACGTCCTGCTGGGCATGGTGGCGATCAGTTGGCTCATTTTCCGCGCCAACCGCGGCGATTTCAGTTCCAGTTGGTACACGCCGGTGGACCTGGTGGGGTTGTACTGGCACCTGGTCGACTTGATCTGGATTTACCTCTTCCCGCTTCTGTATCTGATTCAGTGAGGCACATGACCATGAGCGCACACGAACACGACCACGCATCCAGCCACGGGGATCACCATGGTCCGAAGAATCCGCCTCGGGTATTCACGGCGGTTTTGATCGCCTTGCTGATTCTCACGTTCATCACGGTGGGAGCATCCTATGTGAATTTCGGTTCCGACTCGGTGAACGTGGTCATCGCGCTGACCATCGCCACCATTAAAGCGTCGCTGGTGGCCCTGTTCTTCATGCACCTGAAGTACGACAAGCCGGTAAACGCGCTGATCGCGGTCTCCGGGTTCCTGTTCCTGGGATTGTTCCTGCTCTTCCCCTTGATTGATTTCGAATCGCGCATGGACGCGGACGATCCGGCCTATCAGTCCAAGCCGGCCGCGATCGCGCCAACCGCGCCGGCCGCTCCGCAGCACTAACCGGAAGCGTGCCTCTTCGCGGGCGTTCGAACTTGCCGCCGGCCCGCATTACTGAGCCGCTTTCCGCCCGCGTAGGGCGCGGTATAGCGCCAAGGGGCCCGCGGCCGCGAAGCCGGCGATCATACCCGGCATTCGCCGCATATCCTGCCAGAAGGAGTCGCCTTCCGCTCCCACCACCATCGCGTTGCGCCGCATTACGTAAAGGTTGAATAGCGTCGCCAGGAGAGTAAAGCATACCGAGGCGGCAATGCTTGCGGCGAGCTTGGGCGTGCCCCGCAGGTAATGGATCGCGAGTTCTATGCTGTGCGCGATCACCGGAAGCAGGATCAGGGCCGCGACCGTGCCGTGCCAGTGGGGTTGGACCTTGCGGAAGTGCTGCGTGAGAGCCCCGTAGAATCCGGCGGTGACGGCGCGATAAGCAAACTCGGCCAGCGCGGCGCCGCTCGCCGCCCGCCATCCCGCGGTCAGGTTCACGCTGAAGAAGATGGACGCACGGAACAGGCTTGAGAACAGGGCGGACTTCCAGTTCCACCGCCGCAGTAGCAGTTCGCCCGGTTCCTCGGTGATGTGCCGCAGGGCGCTTTTGAGGGTCAATGGGATCGCATTCCAGCTTAACGATTCCCCTTCGCCCGGTGTGTGACGATCGAATAAAAGATGTTTGGTGCGGATGAGAGGACTCGAACCTCCACGCCCTTGCGGGCACCGGAACCTAAATCCGGGGCGTCTGCCAGTTTCGCCACATCCGCCTGAGGCGAGGCTTACGTCAAGAGCATAGCATCCGGCAGCAGCGCCTTGCGCTGCCCGGCGGGCACGACGAGCCGGGGCGCGGAGTGACCACAAGGGCAGCGCTCCGTGTCCACCTGGGCTTCAATTCCGGCGGGAAGCCACTCGCCCGCGCATTCCAGGAGCAACGATCCGTTCTGCACGTAGTGCCGGTGCCGCAGATGCAGTCCCGCGTGAGCTTCACATTCCCAGGCCACGCATTCCCGCCGGGGCCCGCGGATTTGCTCAAACACGGGCACCTGAAACGCATTCCACAGCATATCTTGCAGGTACTCGCCCGCCGGACGATCCCCGAGAGTCGTCAGCGCGATCACCGCATGCGTCAGGGAACGGATCTCCAACCGGCCCGCCAGGACCCGCCTGGCCAGAATCTCCAGCCGGTCCGGGGGTGCGGCGATCGCCTGGGGCTGGAAGGCTTCGGCCGCAAAGCCCCAGCCCCCCGCGAAGACACCCGTCCGCGCGCCAGGTCGATAGCCCGCCGCCAGAATCGCCGTTCGGGGCATGCGGCGGCTGCTCTCGCAGCCAGGGTAGCGGAAAGAGGCCAGCGGCGGGGGACGGTGGGTCCGGGTTGCCGGAGAATGCGCCGCCGGGCGCGACGCAGGCCAGAAGTCCCATACGACTCGAACGATCATCTCACTGGATTAGTGGCCGCTAACGGGGAAACTTCTCAGCCCACGAGGGTGTCGAAGTTCTTCGCGAGGATCAATTCCGCGGCGGCGGCGTCGGCGCCGGCCTGGTGCAGCGCCGCGGTCTGCTGGTCGAAAATCGCCTGGTTCCAGCCCCGCGGGAAGTAGGAGGAATCGGTCCCGAACAGCAGGCGCGAGGGGCCCGCCACCTCCAGCGCGCGACGGAATACGTCGGTTAGGGTGATCGGGGCGGCCTGATAACGCATCCAAGAGTTCGAGCTTGAGGTGTCCAGCCAGACGTTGGGACACAAGTCGGCCACCATCAAGGCCTCGCGGAAGAAGCCCGCGCCAAAGTGCGGAATGATGAATTTCACATTCGGACGGCTCAGCGCGACGCCGTGCAGGTCGATGGGATTCGAAAATCGCATGTCGAAAGGAGAAGGCAGGCCCAGTTTGCCGCGAATGCCCACGCTCAGAACTCCGCAGTGAACGAACACCGCCGCGTTGGACCGTTCGGCGAAGTCAAGCAGCGGGCCGGCGCGATCATCCGCGATGGAGTAACGGTGCATGGCGGGGAAGACACAGATCGCATGCAGAGCCTTTCGCGCGGCCACCGGCTCCAGGCGATCCACCGCGTCGGGAGCGAGCGGATTTGAAAGGTAGAAGCCGCGGAATCGCGTGGGATGCGCGGCGACGGCCCGTGAAACGGAAGACTCGTCTCCGGGCAGGCTGGCGATCAGCGCGGCGCGGTCCACGCCGTACCGGTCCAGTTCCGCGGCCCACTTCTCCGCCAGCGACTCAGGTTCGCCGGGGGGAGGCTCGATTCCCGCGATTTCACAGGCGCGCTCCGGCGTCAGGCCGGTCCTTCGCGCCGCCAGCAACTCGAGGAAGCGGCGTGAGAAGAAATGAATGTGCGCGTCGGCCACCCGCAGGCCGCCCCAGGGTGTGGAAATCATGAGCCCTGCCCGGCGGCCCGCCTGGCGTCGCTCTGCAGCTTCGGATTCGGCGTCAGCCCGGTGGCCAGGGCAAGTTGCGTGAGGCCCGCGACGTTATTCACCGCAAGCTTCTTCATCATCGTCTTGCGGTAGCTGCGAACCGTCTGCAGTCCAAGGTCCAGCAGGACCGCGATCTCCTTGGAGGTCTTACCGTCCGCGACCAGACGAAGCACCTGCAACTCGCGCGGCGACAGTTCCTCCAGGGCCGAAGCCTTGGGCCGTGCTTCCAGGTCCCCCCGTTGGATCCTCGTCAGCAGGCGATCCGAGACTTGCGGGCTTAGATAGGCGCCCCCGCGCGCGACCATGCGTAAAGCGTCCAGCAGATCGCCGTCGGATGCTTTCTTCAGAACGAACCCGCGCGCGCCGCTCCGAATCGCGCTAACCACCGAATTCTCATCGTCGTACATGGACAGGATCACGATCCGCGATTCGGGCAGGTGACGCAGAATCTCCGCGGTGGTTTCCACTCCGTTCAATCCCGGGAGTCCGATGTCCATCAGGATCAAGTCCGCGCGCAGGCGGCGCGCCATCAGAACCGCATCCGGTCCGCTTTCGGCCTCCCCCACCACGCGAAATTCGTCCGTGCGCGTCAGGATGGCCTTGATGCCGTCCCGCATGATCTTGTGATCGTCGACCAGGATTACGTCCAGTGGCATCGTTATTCATTCCCAAATCAACCTGACAATTGTACCCGGATTCTCCGGCAAGGATGTCGCGGGTCCAATTCTCACCTGGAATCCGTGCCGGGCGGCGAGGCTGTGGATGAGGAATAGGCCCACGCCCTTGGGCGCGGTCCGCTCCGCCACTGGATCGAAACCCTTCCCGTTATCGCGGATCTCGATGCGAGCCTTGCGCTTCCCGGTAAGCGCCAGGGTGATGCGCGTCGCCCCGGCGTGCCGCACGGCATTGTCGAGCGCGTACTCGGCCGCCTGGTGCATGGCGACGGCGGACTGGGGCGGAATCGCCGCCGTGCAGTTCACGGTGAGCCGGAGCAGTCCGGAAAACCGCTGGCGCGCCATCTCAGCGGACCGGTCGAGAGCGAAGGGAAGTCCCGCGCGCTCCACCAGCGACGGATTCAGATCGCGGCTCAACTGCCGCAATCGCTCCATGGCCAGTTCCAGGACCGCTTGGATTTCCTGGGTGCGCGCGCCGATATCGGGCACCTTGCACGCCAGGTCCAGGCGGAGGGCGTCCAGGTGGAGTCCGGCGGCGGCCAGAGTGGGGCCGATGTCGTCATGAAGCACGCGTGCGGTCCGGCGGCGTTCCTCGTCTCGCTCCCGCAACAGCTCCACAAGCCGCTCCGGGAAGCGGTCGGTTGCGCCGCGTCCCGCCACTTACTTCTTTTTCCGGGAAACGGCGCGGCGCGCCGCCCCGGCTATGTTCACGGCGCGAAGGCCGTACTTGTCCAGCAGGCCGTCCGGAGTACCGGATTCGGCATAGGTATTCCGCACCCCCACGAACTCCATGACGCAAGGCGCGGTCTCCGCCACCACCTGGGCGATGCGAACCCCCAGCCCGCCGTCCGCGAGATGCTCCTCGCTCACAACAATCGCTCCGGTTTCGGACGCAGCCGCGGCGATCACCTCGCGATCCAGCGGCTTAATCGTGGCGAAGTCGATTACACGCGTCGAGATCCCTTCCGCTTCCAGAAGATCGCAAGCGAGCAGACTCTCGGCGACCAGCAGCCCCGTCGCCATCAGGGTCACGTCCGAACCCTGCGCCAAAACCTTCGCTTTGCCGATCTCGAATTCCTCCGCGGCCGAGTAAATGATCGGCGCCTTGATGCGCCCGGCGCGAATGAACACCGGACCCTGATGCGCCGCCGCCGCACGGATCAGCTTTCGCATCGAGAATTCGTCGGCGGGCGACAGCACCGTGAATCCCGCCAGCGAACACGCAAGCGACAGGTCCTCAATAGACATCTGTGACGGCCCGTCCTCGCCGATCGAAATGCCCGAATGAGTGCCTACCACCTTGAGATTGACGTTCGGGAATGCCGCGGTGACACGAAGCTGCTCAAAGCCTTTGTTCATCACAAAGCAGGAAAAGCTGGATACAAACGGGATCTTGCCTCCGGAAGCGAGCCCGCTGCCGATGGCCACCATGTTGGCCTCGGCGATGCCGCATTGAAAGAAGCGGTCCGGAAACTCCTTCGCGAACCCCGCGGTGAAAGTCGACTTCGACAAATCCGCGTCGCACACCACGACGTCCGGATTCACGCGTCCCAACTCCACCAGCGCCTGGCCGAACGCTTCCCGCGTCGCGACGCCGTTCTTCACTTCGAACCTGGTTCGGGTAGCCATCAGGCAAGCTCCTTCAAAGCGGCCACGGCTTCCTCGGCTGAAGGCGCGGAGCCATGATACTTGGGGTTGTTTTCCATGAAGGAAACGCCCTTGCCTTTCACCGTATTGGCGATCAGCAACGTTGGCTTGTTCCGGGTGGAGGCGGCTTCCGCGAACGCTTGCTGCAACGCCGGAATGCTATGCCCGTCCACGGAGATCACGTGCCAGTTGAAAGCCTGCCACTTGGCGCCCAGCGGCTCCAGGTCCTGGATGTCCTTGGTGAAGCCGTCCAACTGGATGCGGTTGTAATCGATGATGCACACCAGATTGTCCATTCCGCGGTTGCCGGCGAACATCGCCGCCTCCCAGATCTGGCCCTCCTGAACTTCCCCGTCGCCGAGGATCACGTATGTCCGGGAGGGGCTCTGATTCAACTGCGCGGCCAGCGCCATGCCGATTCCCAGTGAGAGCCCCTGCCCAAGCGATCCCGTGCTCGCCTCCAGCGCCGGGATGAACCGGACGTCTGGATGTCCTTGATAAATGGAGCCCATCTGCCGGAGGGTGTTCAATTGATCCTTGGGCGTGTACCCGGTTTCCGCCATGGCCGCATACAGGATCGGACACGCGTGGCCCTTCGACAGAATGATGCGGTCGCGATCCTTCCATTGCGGATTTTTCGGATCATGGCGCATTACACTCCAGTAGAGCGTCACCATGATTTCGGTTGCGGAGAGAGAGCCTCCGGGATGGCCGCTTTTGGCCGCGGTGATCATTTCGATCACATCGCGGCGCAGCCGTTTGGCGATACCGGCGAGCTCGCGCTCGTCGTGGACGTGGTTCATCACGAAATTACTCTAGCACCGTGGTGGACCGGATTGGTTCCAAGCGGGCCTGGCGGTCGCGGACGCTCGCCTGGAAGCGCTCCACCGCGCGGTCCACCGGCTCGCCATACACCTCCTGGAAGACGGTACGGATCTCTCGCGGCCTCTTCAGAAATCCCTGGATCAAGCCTTGGAAGCGATCGCGGCCTTCCCGCCGCATCTGATCCTCCAGAAAGTACCGCCACGCGACATAGAAAAACCGGAAGTCGGCCGGCTTGGGGAGCTCCGCAAGCTCGGGTCCGATCACCTGGCGCAGGTCCGTATGCCGGGCCCGCGCCTCGAATTCCTCGCGGGTCAGATATGCCTTCTGCTGGCCGCAAGCGACCGCGATGCCTTCATAAAACCAGGCCTGCGGTCCCATGCGATGGCTGCTCAGCAGACCCGCATTCTGGTTCAGGATGGCATGCGAAAGCTCATGGCGAAGGAACTCGTTCTTGTCGAATCCGCGCTCGGAGAGTTTGGGTGTTACATAGATTACAGTGCCCGTTTCGATGGTCACCGCTCCCACGCCGCGTCCCAACCCCAAGGGAAGGAAGCGTTCAAAGTCGCTCCAGCTCCTGCACGCGACTACGGTGACCCGCCGCGGGAGCGTGAGGCGGTGGAACTGCTCCGCCCAGGCGACATGCCCGTCCATATCCCGGTAGGCCGGCTCCAAGTCCGTACCCGCCGGGTAGTACACATCCGCGCGAGCCGAGGAAAACGAGTCGTAGCCCGGCCGGACCGGCGACCACGGAAACAGCGGCCCGTAGGGAAATGCGAGCACCACTCCGGCGCCCAGAAAGAGCAATAGAGCCCGTGCGAGCCGTTTCATCTGTATTCGATCATCGCATAGCCCGGCTTAACCCCTTCAACCGAAGGGTTTGCGCGTAACGGATTCCCGCCGGGTCATGTCATAATGACGGCAAGGACCTCTTTGGAAACCCGAAGCGCACTCACCCGCCTGGTGGAACAAGCCCGCCGCCGATACGTGCTCCAAATCACGTTGGACCAGTTCGCATGGGCCGCGATCTTCGCGGCGGCTACCGTGCTCCTGCTTCTGCTGGTCGGAACGCAGATTTTGAACTGGTGGTGGCCGTTGATCATCTTCGGCGGAGCGTTCGCCTTCGGCCTGCGGAGGACGTTGAAGCGGGCGCCCGATCCCTACCGGGTCGCGCAACAACTGGACCGACGGCTGGAACTGCACGATTCGCTTTCCACCGCCTACGCGTTCCGCAATCAGAATCTGGGCGACCGGGAGGCGTTGCGCCTGGAGCAGCAAGAAGATGCGATCCGAACCGCCGCGGGAGTCAACCTCCGGATTGCCGTGCCGCTGGCATTTCCGCGTCATGCTTACGCCGCCATCGGTGTGTTGCTTGTGGCGGTAGGATTTTTCGCCGTCCGCTACGGCGTCACCGGATCCATGGACCTGAGGCGCAATCTCGTCGAGGTGGCCTTCGATCACTTCTTCACGCCGGAAACCAAGGTAGAGGCCCGAAACCGCGCCGACGATCGCCGGCAGCGCGAGCAGACGAACTTCGAGGAGAGCGAAGGAGTCGACGGGCAGGAGGTGGATCCCAAGGGGGAAGCTCCGCTCGACTCACGGCAATCCTCCGAAGAGAATGCGTCCGAATCCACGGATAACGCCAAGGAGAAGGCGGAGGGTCCTGGCCAGAAACGCGAGGGTCAAGGCGAAGGCGAGCAGGAAGGCAAGAATAGCAAGGAGAGCGAAGGCCAACCCGGTAACGATTCCAAACAGGGCGATGCCGCCGGCAAGCAGGGCAAACCCGAGAATCAACAGGGCAATCATGCGAAGCAGGGGAATTCGCCGCAGGAGTCCGGCAATCTTCTGGACAAGATGAAGGACGCGATGAACAACCTGCTCAACAAGATGAAGATGCAGCAGAAGCCCGGAGACGGCCAGCAGCAGCAGCAGGCGAGCCAGAAGCAAGGTCAGCAGGGCCAACCTCAAAAAGGCGACAAGGGTCAGCAGTCGCAGAACAACCAAAGCGGGTCGAGCGAAAACGCGGAAGCTAAGGATGAGCAGGGCGACAAGGGCGACGCTTCACAGACGGCGCAGTCGAATTCCAAGGAGAAGGGCAGCGACCGCTCGTCGTCTCCCGATTCCAAGGGCGGCGTCGGGCAGCAGGACGGCCAGAAGGATACGCAACTCGCCGAGCAGATGGAAGCAATGGGTAAGATCTCCGAGATCCTGGGCAAGCGCGCGCAGAACCTGACCGGCGAGGTGATGGTGGAGGTCTCCAGCACCAAGCAGCACCTCAAGACGGCCTATTCGAACAAAACCGCGCGGCATGTAGAGGCCGGCGGCGAAATTCATCGCGACGAAGTGCCCATGCAGTTCCAGCAGTACGTTCAGCAGTACTTCAATGAGATCCGCAAGGCGCAGAAGCCGCCCGCGAAGTAGTCAGGCGCCGTAGGTTCTGCCGGCGGACATTTGCCGCGCGATCAGCAGCGCCAGTTCCATGGCCTGTTCGTAGTTCAACCGCGGATCCACTTCGCTGCGATAAGCTCTCGACAAGTCCCCCTCGGAGAGCCCGCGCGCGCCGCCGATACACTCCGTCACGTTCTCGCCGGTGAGCTCGAAGTGAACTCCACCCAGCCAGCTCGACTGCGTCGAATGGATGCGGAACGCCTGTTCCAGTTCGCCGAGAATATGGGCGAAGTCGCGAGTCTTGATCCCGGACGCAGTGGTTTGCGTGTTGCCGTGCATGGGATCGCAAGTGAACAGGACGTCGCGGCCGGAGGACCGGACAATCTCAATCAAGCGGGGCAGGGAATCGGCGATGCGTTCCAGGCCGAAGCGATGAATCAGCGTGAGGCGTCCGGGCTCGTTCACCGGGTGCAGAATGTCGATGAGCCGCAGAATCTGATCCCGGCCCATCGTGGGCCCGATCTTGACCCCAATGGGATTCGCGATGCCCCGGAAGTACTCGACGTGCGCGCCCTCCGGGTCCGCGGTGCGAACGCCCATCCACGGAAAGTGCGTGGACAGATTGAACCAGCCCGGACGACGGGGCACCTGCCGGGTTTGCGCCTGTTCGTAGTGCAGCAACAGCGCTTCGTGGCTGGTGTAGAAATCGACCTTGTTGATCTCGCCCGGATGCACCCCCAGGATGTTCTCCATGAACCGCAGCGCCTCGCCCAGCGTTCCCGTGAAGCGGTGAAACTCGTCGGCCATGGAGGAATGCTGCACGAAGTCCAGGTCCCAGTACTCAGGGTGATGCAGGTCGGCAAAGCCGCCCTTGGCCAGGGACCGGATGAAGTTCAGCGTCAGCGCCGCGCGCTCGTAACCGCGAAGCAGCAGTTGGGGATCGGGCCGCCGCGAATCCGCCGTGAACGGCGGACGATTCACCAGGTCCCCGCGATAGCTGGGCAGCGTGACGCCGTCGCGCGTTTCCGTGTCCTCGGATCGCGGCTTCGCGTACTGGCCTGCGAAGCGGCCCAACCGCGTCACCGGGCGCTTGCCCCCAAGCACCAGCACCAGACTCATTTGCAGCAGGATTTTCAGCTTGGAGGTGATCGAGGCCGACGTGCACTCGGCGTACTGCTCCGCGCAATCGCCGCCCTGCAGCACAAACCGCTTCCCCGCCGCCGCTTCGGCGATCTGTTCCTTCAGCGCGGTCACTTCCCACGAAGTAACCAGCGGCGGAAGCTTGGCAAGCTGTCCGAGCACCGCGGCGACCTCGTTCGGATCGTCGTAAACGGGTTGTTGGACGGCCTTCCGGCCCTGCCACGAAGCGGGCGACCATGTGGAGTTGCTGTCGAGCGAGGGGTTCAACGTTTCAGGTTATCAGGATTCATTCACATCGGCGGCGCACGGCTGCTAAACTAGAGGGAGCGTTCCGCCTCACTCCCCGGTCGTCTAACGGTAGGACAGCGGCCTTTGGAGCCGTGAATCGTGGTTCGAATCCATGCCGGGGAGCCATTCTGAAAGTTTGGGTTCGGAAGGACCTTTGGCTCCGTGCTTTGTTGCACTTGCAGAGTTCGAACGG
>JAIEPW010000046.1 GCA_019748195.1 Bryobacteraceae bacterium | reverse complement strand
AAGTTGTACATTCTGTGCCGCAAAAGGTAAGAATGAAACCTGGTGCCGCGCAAGCGAACAATCTCCGAGGAGGACCTGCTCCAGGCGGCCCGCGGCGTCTTCGTGGAACGCGGCTTCGCCGCCTCGACACGGGAAATCGCCCGCCGCGCCGGCGTGTCCGAAGCGCTGCTGTTCCAGCGCTATGCCACCAAAGCCGAGCTTTTCTTCGCCGCCATGGTCCCGCCGACGGCGGATCTCGACGCGCTCTTCAATCAGGTGCACCCTTCCGCCGAATTGCGCGAAGGAATCGAGCGGCTGGGGCTGGCGGTGCTCGACTACTATCGGGCGGCGCTCCCGGTGATGGAGCCGCTGATGTCCCATCCCGCCTTCCAAATGGAGGAGTTCGCCCGCCGGCACCCGTCATCGCCCATGGTCGCCATGCGCTGGCAGATGGTCCGCTTCTTCACCATCAACCGCGTTCCCGATCCCTCCGCGGCGGCTCTGCTGCTGCTGGGCGCGATGCGCAGCGTCGCTACCTACGAGCGGCTTGGCGCGCACGGAGGCAAGTTTCCCACCGAACTGATCTTGCGCGCCTTGCGCTGCTTGTGGGAAGGCGTCGATCCTTCCCCTTCCGCGGCTCCGTAACAAGTCTCGTACCACCCAACCAAACCAACAGGAGAACTTCTCAATGAACCATACGCTGCCCCTGCGTCTCGCCACTCTCGCGATCGGCGGACTGCTCGCCGTTTCCTCGCTCGCCGCCGCCGATCCGGACTTCAGCGGCGAATGGACCATCAACTTCGAAAAAAGCAATTTTGGCCCCGCGCAGAAGCCGGATTCCTGGACCCGAACCGTGAAACAGCAGGGCAACAAGCTGTATCTCAAAAGCTCCCAGCCGCGCGACTCCGGCACCTCGGAGGCGACCTTCGAAATCGGCGGTCCGGAAGTGAAATTCTCCGGTGACATTCAGGGCAAGGGTTCGGTGAAGCGCGACGGCGCCAAACTGATCTTCACCTCGACGATCGAATCCGGACACGGCGGAACCGTACAACGCACCGAAACGTGGGTACTCTCGCCAGACGGCAGGACGCTGACGGCGGAAATCCAGATCACCGCCGCGATGCACGGCGGCGGGGTCAAAATCAGCACCGTCTGGAACAGGAAGTAAGCCGGGAGCCAAGTCGATGGGCGCCGCGGGAGGCCCAGGTGTGGGTGTTCGGAATCCGCCCGGGCCAGGCTCGTCGGGCGATCCAGGGAAGCCTGGCACGGCGCATCACCGGAAATAAACCGGCCCCCTTTCGCGAATACACTGGGGTCCATGTACCCGTTTATCCCGCTGAAGTTCCGCAGGTACACTCCCGACGAGCAGGAGCTTGCCTCGCGGAACTTCCTCGCGGCGATGGCCACCCGCCGCACGGTTCGCGATTTCTCCCCCGAACCGGTGCCCTATGAACTAATTGAGAACGCGATCCGCTGCGCCGCTTCGGCGCCATCCGGAGCCAACCAGCAGCCCTGGCGTTTCGTGGTCGTCCAGGACCCCGGGATCAAGCGCAAAATTCGCATCGCCGCCGAAGCCGAAGAGAAGGAGAGCTACGAACACCGCATGCCTTCCGAATGGCTCGAGGCGCTGGCCCCGCTCGGCACCGATTGGCGCAAGCCCTTCCTCGAAACCGCCCCGTACCTGATCGTGGTTTTCCGCGTCGACTACGGCTGGAAGGGCGAGCGGAAGGTGAAGCACTACTACGTCCAGGAGAGCGTGGGGATCGCCTGCGGGTTCCTACTCGCCGCGCTGCACATGGCCGGCCTCGCGACTCTTACTCATACCCCCAGCCCCATGGGATTCCTGGCTCAGATTCTGGAACGCCCCGCCAATGAGCGACCGTTCCTGCTGGTTCCGGTGGGGTACCCCTCACCGGAGGCCACGGTCCCGGACATCGCCAGGAAACCCCTCAGCGAACTTCTGGTTGTGCGCTGATGCAAACGTAAGCGGACTGACTGTAAATCTTTGTAACCCGATCATTGCAAGACGTTGATTTTTCGGTTCCAGAAACGCCGCTTACCACCCCGCCGGGGTGTTATCTCGCAAAACCCTGTTGACACCTCATTCGCTTGGCTTTACCATTGGCTTTCGCTCAATGTAACCGATTGCAAACCTTGGCCTGAGAGGATCCCGCATGACCTTCCGAGTCGGCGAGAAGGTCGTTTACCCCAACCATGGGGTGGCGACCATTGAGAACATCAGCACCCGCAGCTTTGGTGCTCAGTTCGAACGGTTCTACCTCCTACGCATTGCCTACAGCAGTCTGACCGTGATGGTTCCTTTCTCTCATGTTGAGGACCTCGGCTTGCGCAAGGTCACCAAACAGGGCGAAATCATGAAGGTTTTGGGTTTTCTATCCGACGGAACCTGCACCTTCAGCCAGGACTGGAAGAACCGCTTCAAGGAGAACTCCGAGCGCATGCGCACCGGCAGCCTGCTGGAGATCGCGCAGGTGTTCAAGATGCTTCTGATCTTGCAGTCCGAGAAGCCGTTGTCGTTCCGGGAAAAGAAAATGCTGGACCGCTCCCGGCACATGCTGATTTCCGAAATCTCCACCGTACGCGCCATCCGCGAGCCGGAAGCCGAGGTCCTGCTTTCCAAGGCTCTGGCAAAATGTTCGCTGACTCTGCCTGCCCCGATTTAGGACGAATCCGTTTTTCCCGCACAAAGCCGTCCGCCGGAAGTTCCGCGCGGACGGCTTTTGTGTTTGCCGGCAGCATCGGGAAAAGGCCCTAGAGTCACCTACATAGGCGAACTACCTGAAGTCCCGCTTAGGGGCTTCGCTGCGTAGTAATCCTATCCCTTCGCCCGTACCATGGAAGTCGATGCCGCGGGCCGAAGATATCCGCTGTCTTCATTGCAAAGGCCGTATTCCGCTCTTCCGCAAGATCAAGGACGGGCAGTTCTGTTCAGACACCCATCGCCGGATCTACACGATGGAGCAGGAGCGGATGGCGGTGGACCGCCTGCGCAGCGGGCGGGAAACCCTGGAAGCAGCGACGGCCGTGGCGGACACGACAATCGCCCCGCCGCTTCATTGGGTCCCGGAGCTTGCATCGCCCGAACCGGTGGTGGAGAGCCTGCTGTCGCTTTGGGGCCACGTGTCCGAGCATAGCGACTGGCAATCGGACCCATTGTTGGCGGGACCCCCGGCGGAGCCCCTCCGGCCATTGCGCGCAAGCGGTTGGGAGCAGCGTTGCCCAGCCTACGCCGGCCCCATCCCCCTGCCGGTTGGCGGGGGCGCGGGACGCGTGATCCTGCGGGGGTTCTCCGGCGCGCAACTTCCGGAGTACCTGGACATCCCGTTCCCGAATACGCGTCCGCTTGCCGGCAACTGGAGCAGCCGCCTTGCCCCTCTCCATCGCCTGTGGCAAGGCAACGGTTTGAACTGGACCCGGTTGTCCGCCGAAGCAGTTTCCTTCACCGGCCTGGCGCCGCAGGACCGCGAGATCGCGCCCGAATGGGCGAGCATGAGCGGCCGGCCCCTGGATATCGGCAGCCTGCTCGATCTGCTGCCCTGGTGCGAATGGAAGGTTCGGTTCACCCCGGGACTGGGCGCGGCGATGCCTACATCACCGCGGCGTTTTCCCTCCGCCCAGGCGGATTCACACGGCGGACCGTGGAAGCCCTCCCGGACGGCGGCTCCGGTGGCTGAGGTCGGCGTCGCCTGGCTGGAGCGCCTGCCGCTGGAAAGCACGACGCTGGTCCACGGCACCTGGTCGCCCGGCGTCGGACCGCTGCCCGCGCCCGTCAACCGGCCGCAGATGCCCGTGCGCATGGTGGCGATCGAGATCCACCCGCGTCGCGCGGCAGGTGTGTCCTTCGAGCGGCGACAGGCCTGCGCGCGGCCGATCCGCCCCATCACGGCGCACCTTCAGGCCGATCCGTTTTCGGGCGATGTGTACCCGCCTTCCTCACGCCTGGCGGGCAGCGCGGCGTTCGAGGAACCGGCGCGCAACCGCCGACCGGTTCCGTCGATTCCTGCCCCGCGAACGCTGATCCGCGAGTTCGTCGCGCCGCAAAAGGCTGACGGCGTTTTCTCGCCGGGCGGCGCCGGCTGGGTGTGGCCGCCGCGTCCGGTCCTGACTCCCGCCGGACAACTGCCCTTGCTGGCTGGATCCCTGGTAGCCGAGACCTTCCCGTTCGTCTGGACCCGGCCGCGCTTGTTTGTCGAGCCGGTGGAAGTGCAGATCGCGCGAGTGCAGGTGGCTACCCGAACCGGCTCGGCGCCGAAGCCGTCGAAGTCCATTCTGAAGATCGCCCCGGAGCGCAGCGCGCTTCCCTTTGTCCGCTTCTGGGCGCACGCGCCTCGTGACCTCAAAGTGATGACCATGGCCCTGCCGGTTCTCCTGCTGCTGGCCATCAAGCCAAGCCTGCCCAAAGTCGCGGTTTCCGCCCCAAATCTCGCGGATCTGAAGGTTCCGCAGGCGATCACGGAGCCCTGGGGCGCGGTCCAGAAGAACATCTTGAATCGCGCCGGCGTGGAGTATTCGGACGATTTCCGTACCGGCCTCGACCACTGGACCAGCCGCGGGGATGCCCACAACTCCTGGACCTATGATGCGGCCGGATTCGTGCAGCCCGGTCCCCTGGCCATCTACAAGCCGTCCATGAACCTGCAGGACTACCAGGCGCAGTTTCTGGGCATGATCGACCGCAAGGCGCTGGGCTTCGTCTACCGCGCCGCGGATCTGGAAAACTTTTACGTTCTGAAGCTTACGGTGCTGAAGCCGGGTCCCATGCCGACCATCGGGCTCACCCGCTACGCGGTCATCAACGGCAAGGCGGAACCCGCCCACGTGACTGTATTGCCGCTTACTGCCCGCCAGGACATGTTGTATCGGGTTCGGCTGGATGCGCGCGGTGAAAATTTCGCTGTAACGATTCAGGGCACTTTGGTCGATTTCTGGTCTGACAGCCGTTTGAAGACCGGTGGAGTTGGATTTTTCTGCGGCAAGGGTGAAGAGGCCCGAGTCCGCTGGATCCAGGTATCGCATCAGTACGACGCGCTCGGAAGGCTCTGTGCTTACCTGGCGCCCTATAACATCCAGACTGCGAACGGGAGTTGGAGACCATGAATTCACGCAAAAAAGGCTCGGAAGCACCAGGAACGGCGACGGAAATCCGCGCGAAGGCGGGGCGAGCGGTCCCACCTAGCCTGGCCAAGGCGGTGTCCCTGCATCTGGAGGGAAAGCGCGAGGAAGCTCTCAAGGAGCTGAACGCCTCCCTGGAAGCGGGCGAAGAGACACCCGAGGTGTACTCCGCGAAAGGCCACATTCAGTTCGAGCTCGAACAGTACGAAGATGCCATCCGCAGCTACGCCAAGCTGCTGACGCTGCAGCCGGGGCATCCCACCGCGAACTTCAACCTCGGCATCTGTTACGAAAAACTGGCCCGCTGGCAGGACGCCGCCGACGCCTTCCAGTCCTCCCTGAAGGCGGACCCAAGCCGCCTGGAGGCGCAACTGGGACTCGGCATCTGCCTGCTGCACCAGGAAAAGCCCGAACCCGCCATCGAACATTTCGATCGCGTGCTGGCCAAGCAAAGCGAGCATGAAACCGCGCAGTTCGGCAAGGCAGTGGCCCTGCAACTCCTGTGGAAGTTCGACGAGGCCACCTCCATCTATAGCCGCATCCTGGAGCAGAACCCGGAAAGCGAAGAGTGCCTGGTAAACCTGGTGACCATCGGCATGGCCCGCAAGGAGCCGGATGTCATCCGCCAGTACGCCGAGCGCCTGCTGCAACTCCGCCCGTTCTCCCAGACCGCCCTCGAGGGCCTGGCCACCTGTGCCTTCGGATCGCAGGATTGGGAAGCGGCGTCCCGCTTCTGCGCCAAGCTGGTCGAGTTCACCCCGGACCACTTCGAACGCTGGTTCAACCTGGGCGTCGCGCACCAGAAGTGCGGCCGCCTGGACCAGGCGCAGCACGCCTATCAGGAGGCCGTGCGCATCCGTCCCGACGCCAAGCAGGCGCACGTCAACCTCGGCATCGTCGAGCAGGAAATGGGCAATCTCAAGGCGGCGCGCGAGAGCTATGAGCGCGCCCTCAAAATCGCGCCCGACCTGGCCGACGTGCTCTACAATCTGGCCAGCGTGCTGGAACAGCAGGGAGAAAAAGAAGAAGCCGAACGCCTCTACGTGAAGCTGCTTACGCGCACGCCCGATTGGGAAGATGCCTGGTTCCGCCTGGGATACCTGCGCCTGCAGCGCGGCGAGTATCGCGGCGCGGCCGAGTCCTTCCAGCATTGCGTGCGGAAACGCTCGCCCTGGCCGGAGGCGCAACTGAACCTGGGCTTGGCCCTGTGGCATATCGGCGATCAGGAGAACGCCGCCAAGTCCTTCGAAGCCGTGCTGGAACAGGATTCGCATTCCATCGACGCGCTGCGCGGCCTGGCCGCCCTCGCCGTCGAAAAAGAGGATCTGGAAAAGGCGCTGGACCTGCAAGCGCGCCTCATCGAGGCGGGCGAGCGCACCCCCGAGCTCTTCTACAACACCGGACTGCTGCTGCAGAAGTCCGGCCAGCATCAGGACGCCATCCGCCTGTACCAGGAAGCGCTGGCGGAACGCCCCAACTTCGCCGAAGCCCTGCTGAATCTGGGTCACGCGCTCAAGGCCGCCGGCCAGATCGAGGAAGCGCGCACCTGCTGGAAAAAGGCCATCGAGCAGAAGCCCGAGCTCGCCCAAGGCTACTTCGAGCGCTGATGCGCGCCGCACCGGCGCCGGGGCTGACATGTCGCTGATCCAGGAAACCTCGCGGCGCGATGCCCTCGCCTGGCGGCAGAAGTCCGCTTTCAAGCGGAACTTCGAGCTCGCGGCGGGCAATCGAACCCTCGCCTCCCTGAACTTCGAAAAAGTGTTCGGGGCTCTCGCCAGCGGCGAATTCGATGGCCAAGTCTACAAGCTGGTCCGCTCCGGGATTCTCCAGCCCCGCGTCGTCGTCACCGACTCAGAAGGCAGGGGACTCGCCCGCTTCCGCGCCAACTGGACCGGCGGCGGCGCCGTCGACTTCGAAGACGGCACGCGCCTGGTCTGGAAGCCCACCAATTTCTGGAAATCCGAATGGGGTTTCGTCGGCCCCGATCGCGAACCGGTGATCCGCTTCTTCCAGCAACTGGGCGTGTTCCGCGGCGGCGCCCGCGTCAGCGTTCCCTCGGAAGGGCCGAAAACCCCCATCCTCGCCCTTCTCGGCTGGTATCTGCTGGTGCTCTGGACCGAGGAAGCGGAACGCCGCGAAAAAGCGGCCGGCTAGCCGTCCCAGCGTCGCGACACCCGCAGCAACCCGAAGACGAACGGAACGATGAAGTAGTAGATCTTGGTCCCCGCAACCTCGTAGAAATGGGACCACATCATCCAGCGCCAGCCGTCCCAGCCCGTCGCCGGAACCAGCGCGCCCGCCGCGTCGCGGAACGAAACGTAGCGCGCCCCCAGCAGGTGTAGCGGCTCGAACGTCAGCAACACGTAGATCGCGAGCCCCGCGTACCAATAACCGAACAGCCGAAAGCCGTTGCCGCCCTTGAACCACAAAAGGACCAGGGCCACTACAATCCACGCGATGCCGAAGAACATCGACTCAGGCGAGAACATCGGCCGCGCCGAGCTCACCGGCTGGCCCTGCGCCAGAAAGCCCACCAGCGTGGCCAGCGCCAGGATCAGCAGGCACAGCCCGGCCCACAATTTGCGCCGCGCGCGATCCTCAAGGTTCAGCTCGAACGCGTCCAGGTACAGATAGCTCATCAGCGCCAGGATGCCGCCTTCGGCAAAGCCTTGAAAGATCCAGCTTGCCGACCCCGGCATCTGCATCCCGAAGACCGAAAGCGAGTAATTGGGACCGCGCAGCCCGCCGGAAATCAGCCGGTATTCCATCAATCCCTGGAAGAACACTCCGCTCAGGAACATCACCAGGTAGTTGGAATCGCCGCGCCGGATCCAGAAATAGAGCGCAACCGCGATTCCCACCAGCATCAGCAGAGCCCGTGTTTCGTAGTATCCGGCGTGGTCGAATGAGCGCGTAAGGTACGGCGTCAAATCAGGACTCCTCTGGGCGGGAACGGGACTTCCGGGACGGAAATCAAGATGGCCCGCCGCCGGGCGTTCTCCTGCAAGTCCAAGGCTGCTTCTTCGGAGGGCACCCGGCGATTATAGCGTGCCCCGGCAAAACCGCCGCGCCTCCCCAGGCCGCCTGCCCCCAAAAAAAATTCACCGGAAATCGAAGTTTCGCCCTCATTGTTCGTACAGCTATACATGGAAGACGCGGGAGGGTTGGCCCTCTTGGCGGGTCGATCGATGGAACCGGATGCCGGCAACGCCGCGGAGGATGACCGGATCCTGGCCCGCGGTTTCGCCGCGGGTGACCCGAACTGCTTCGCGGAGGTCTATAAACGCGCCTACCGGCGCGTGCGCGGACTGGCCCGCCACCTCCTCAAATCCGACGCCCACGCCGAGGACACCGCGGCGGAGGTCTTTGTCCGGGCGGCGAAATCCCGCGAAAGCTTCCACGCATCTTCGTCGCCGGAAAAATGGCTGCTGGCGATTACCGCGAACCTTTGCCTGGACCGGCTGCGGCGCTCCTCGCGGGAGCAGCGGATCTTCTCCGATCAGGCTCCCGGCCATTTGCCCGTGCGCGACCACGCTCCCGACGCGTTGACGCTCGCGCTGATGGAGGAGCGCGGCGAGGAGTTACGGCGACTGATCGCAAGGCTGCCCGATCGCTTGCGCCTGCCGCTCACGCTGCGCTACTACGCGGATCTCAGCTACCAGGAAATCGCCGCGGAACTGGGGATCGAGAAGCGTGAGGTCGCGGCCTTGATCTTCCGCGCGAAGCGGATTTTGCGTATCGAACTGACCGGGCAGGAAAGAAAGGAAGCGAAATGAGCTGTCCCTCAATGGAGGATCTGGAGATGTTCGCCGCGGGAGAGCTTTCCGAGGCCGGCAACCATGTGGCGGGTTGCCCGGCATGCCGCGAAGTCACCTCGGCGCTGGCTCATGAAAACACACTGCTGGCGGCAGCGCTTGCCTTCGAGCCCTCGCCCTGGCCGCCCCTGGCCCCACTCAGCTCTGTCATCGCCTCGGCCATCGCGGTCCGCGCCGGTTGGGCCCTGTGGCCGGACATGCTTCCGGAATTCCTGCGCCTGCTGGACCCCGCGGCGTTCGCCGCGTCCGCGGCCTTTCGCGCCGCCGCCTGGCTCCGCGCCGAAGGGCTTCTCATGCTGCTGAGCGCGGCGGCGCTGTTGTTCTGCGCCCGATTCGCGCGGCGCGGTCTGGCCGCTCTATTGCTCTTTGCCCTCGCCGCCGTTCCCTCTCACGCGTTGATCCGGCGCGCCGGGGAAGCCGTCGAGGTGGCGGCCGCCGAAAGCGTCGCCGATTCGGTGCTCGCCCTCGGCGACACCGTCACCATCGCGGGCACAGTGCAAGGAAATCTGTTCAGCTTCGCGCGGCGTGTCGAGGTGCGGGGGCGCGTCACCGGGTCCCTCATCGCCCTGGCGGAGCGGATCGAGCTCCGCGAAGGCGCGGTGGTGGAAGGCGACATCATCGCCGGAGCCGGAAGCGTGCAACTGGATCGCGGCAGCCGCCTCGGGGGCGGCGTCATCGCTGGATCCGACCGCATCCGGCTGGCGGGCGAGGTAGGCCGCGCGGTGCTCGCCGGAGCCGATTCGATTACCGCGGCGGGCGCGGTGAAGGGCGAATTCAGGGTCAGCGCCGGAGAACTGATTCTGGAACCCGCGGCCCGGCTCGAGGGCGGACTGCGCGCCGAGCTCGCTTCCGCCTCGGGGCTGCGAAGGTCGCCGGAAGCGGTCGTGAGCGGCGCCGATGAAGTCACGGTTGAGGGCAGCGAATACGCGGAGCCATTCTTCTACGTCTGGGCGGCCGCGCAGTTCGCGGGCACGCTGCTGATCGCCTGGCTCTGGTGGCGGATCTCGCCGGCGACGCTCGCCCGCTGCACAGACGCGGCAAGGCTCGCCTGGCGCAGCGCCGCGGTCGGGCTCGCGGTGATGGTGCTGGCGCCCGTGGCCGCGCTCCTCCTGGCGATCTCGCTCGCCGGATTGCCCCTCGCCGCCGCCCTCATCGCCTTGCTCGTTTGGGGAGCCTTGCTCGCCACCATCCCCGTCGCCCGGCTGATCGCGGGCGGAAGAATTCCAGGCGCAATGCCGCAATTGGTTCTCGGACTGCTCCTGATTACCATCGCGGTTCGCATTCCGTTTGCCGGCAGTGTCATTTCCGCCGCAATTGTGCTGGTGGGTCTGGGAGCCTGCGCGTGGGAAGCTGCGCACGCCGCGGCCGGGGCGTGGCGTAAGCCCGCCGCAGCGGCCGGCTCAGTCCTCGGCCCGGAATAATGCGCGATACTTCTCCGGGATCTTTCGGGGCTTGCGGTCTGGTCCCAGGTAGATGTGCTTGGTCTCGCCCGACGCGATCGCCCGCCCCGATCCCGCTTCGCGCATCTGGTAGCCGAAGCGCACCATCCTCGGATTGGACTCCAGGACGCGCGTGGCAACCACCACTTCCTCATCGTAAAGAGCGGGCGACGCGTAGCGGCAGTGTGCCTCGGCAACGGCCAGCAGGATGCCGTCGTCTCGCTCCATATCGGTGTAGCGGACGCCCGCCGCACGGCAATACTCGGCACGACCTAACTCCATCCAGACCAAGTAGTTGGCGTAATAAACGATGCCCATCTGATCGGTTTCGGCATAGCGAACCCGCAGCCGGGCCTCCACGGTGGGCATGGGGGCGATTATAGCTTGGCGGTCCGCGCGGGCGCGCCGCGCCGTACCGGCCCGGCTCCACTCGCCGCTCCCCGTTACCGGACGTGGCGTCCCGCCCTCGGACAGCGCCTCCGCCCCGGCCTCGGCCAAACAACTGCAAACGCTCGCGGCGCGGCTGGCGCTCGCCTTGCACCTTCCAGCCGCATGAGCCTTTTCCCCCGGCCACTCCTCCACGCCCTTCGCCGCCTGGGCAGAAGTCCCGGATTCACCATCCCCGCCGTGGTGATCCTGGCCTTGGGCATCGGCGCGAACACCGCCATCTTCAGCGTGGTGAGCGCGGTGCTATTGAACCCGCTCCCGTTCGGAAATCCGGATTCGCTGGTAACCGTGTTCCATGTGCCGCCGCAACAGAGCTTTCCGGGCGTTCCCATATTCGCCGTCTCCGCCGGCAATTACCTGGATTGGAAGAAACAGGCGGATTCGTTCGAATCCATGGCCGTGATCGGCGGCCATAACTTCCGGCTCGGCGGAGGCAACCGGCCGCAAGCCGTCACCGCCACCCGCACCGAGCCGGACTTCTTCCGCGTCTTACAAGTTTCCCCGGAGTTCGGCCGCGCTTTCACCGCGGACGAATGCCAGCCCGGCAAGGAACGGGTCACCGTGCTGAGCCACGGTTTCGCCCAGGCTCAATTCGGATCGGCCGGCGCAGCCGTGGGTCGAACGCTGGAACTCGACGGGCGCGCCTACCTGGTGATCGGCGTGATGCCCGCCAGCTTCCATCTTCCCGCGTGGTTCCCCTCCTCGACCTCGATGTGGGTGCCTGTCGCCTGGACCGCCGAGGATCGCGCCGTCCGAGGCAATCACAACTATCTGACCGTCGCGCGGCGGAAAGCCGCGGTTCCGCTGAACCAGGCGCAAAAGCAGATGGAAGTGATTTCGGACCAGCTCGCGCGCGCCTACCCGGAGGAGAATACCGGCTGGGGCGCCGTCGCGATCCCGCTGCGCGATCACCTGGTGGGCGATGTCCGCCCGGCCCTGCTCACGCTGCTGGGCGCGGTCGGTTTTGTCCTGTTGATCGCCTGCGCCAATATCGCCAACCTGCTGCTCACGCGGACCATTGGCCGGCGGAAGGAACTCGCGATCCGCGCCGCGCTGGGCGCGAGCACATCGCAAACCATTCTGCCGGTAATCGGCGAGTCGGTCCTGTTGTCGTTGATCGGCGGCGCGCTTGGATTGCTGCTGGCAAAGTCAGGACAGGCGTTGGTGCTGGGCGCGCTCGCCGAAAAGATGCCGCGCGCCACCGAAGTCCATCTCGACGCGCGCGTCCTTCTCTTTACTCTCGCCGCCTCCGTCCTCACGGGCGTCCTCTCGGGCTGGATCGCTGCCTCGCGCCTGCTCCAGCTCGACTTGAACGAATCCTTGAAACAGGGCGGCGGCAAGTCCAGCAACGATTCCGGCGGCAACCGGACCCGATCCGTCCTGGTGGCCGCGGAAGTCGCCTTGTCGCTCGTGCTCCTGGTCGGCGCCGGCCTGATGATCCGCAGTCTGTGGGCCCTGCACGACGTCGATCCCGGATTTCAACCGGAGGGCGTGATCACCATGACCATTCCCGTCCCCCAATCCGCGCCCGGCGCGGCGCGTAATAGATTCTATGACGAGTTTCTCCCGGAGGTCCGCCGCATTCCCGGCGTGCTCTCCGCCGGAGCCACCGATACGCTGCCGCTCGATGGCGGCGGATCCCAGCAGCCGGTGGTGATCGAGGGCCGGCCGGCCGAGGTCTTCGCCCTGCAGCCCAACATCGATGTCCGCGTGGTCACTCCCGGCTATTTCCAGACCATGCGTATCCCTCTCGTTTCCGGCCGCGACTTCGAGGAACGGGACACTACCGGCGACCGTCCCGTGATCATCATCAGCCAGGCCATGGCGCGGCAATTCTGGCCCGGCGAAAGCGCCGTGGGCAAGCGCCTGCGGATTTCCTTCTCTCCGGAAAAACTGCGCGAAGTCGTCGGCGTCGCGGGCGATATCAAGGAGCGCGGACTCGACGTCCCCCGCCCAATCCCGATTCTGTATGAGCCGCTGCCGCAAAATACGGACAACCACGTGTCCCTCGTCGTCCGCTCGCGGGACTCCGCCGCGAGGCCGGTGGAGGCGGTCACGGCCATTCTTCAACGCATCGATCCCCAACTCCCCCTGCGGGACATCCGGCCCATGGAGGAGCTGGTGGCCGCGTCGCTGCTGCAGCGCCGCTTCACCATGCTGCTGTTCACCGCGCTCGCCGCGCTCGCCTGCCTGCTGGCCGCGGTGGGTATCTATAGCGTGATCGCCTACAGCGTTCGCAAGCGCGTGCAGGAGATCGGCATCCGCATGGCCCTGGGCGCGCGCGCCGCCGATGTCATGCGGATGGTGGTGGCGCAAGGCATGAAGCCCGCGCTGCTGGGGCTCGCCGCCGGTGGCTCCGGAGCGTACCTGCTCAGCGATCTGCTGGCGCGGCTCACCTTCGGCGTCAGCCCCACGGACCCGGCCACGTTCCTCGCCGTGGCCGCGTTGCTCGCCGCCGTGGCCCTATCCGCTTGCGTCATCCCCGCGTGGCGGGCGTCGCGCGTCGATCCGCTCACGGCCCTGCGGGACGAATAGGGGAAGTTTCCGTTGACAGGGACGCAATGGTAAGTATAAACTTACCGATATGACTCACCTTCTCCCTGCTTCCAGAACCGTGCGGCTGGCGGCGGCGCTTTGCCTGACGCTGCCCGCGCTTGCCGAGACCTCGCCCGAACCTGCGGACCGAATGATTCGCCGCGAGTTCGTGGTGCGGACATCGCTCGATCGGGCGTGGGCGGCGTGGACCACTGACGAGGGTGCGCGCAAGTTCTTCGCGCCCCAAACGCGAATCGAACCGGTCACCGGCGGAGCCTACGAAATTTACTTTCTGGCCGGTAATCCGGAAGGGCTGAGGGGCACGGAAGGGTGCAAGATCCAGAGCATCGTGCCCCGGCAGACCCTGCGCCTCACCTGGAACGCGCCACCTCAGTTCGCCCTCCGCAAAATGGGACTGACTACTCTGGTGACGCTTCGTTTCCGCGAAACGAAACCCGGCGAGACCGCGATCCAGTTCACGCAGTCCGGCTGGGGCGACGGCCCGGAATGGGACGCGTTATACGATTACTTCTCCAAGGCCTGGGACACGGTGATCGCTAAGTTCGTCAAGGCTTACGGAACAGACCGCGGAGGCGCCTGACGTGCCGGACATCCATCACCAGTTGATGATCCGTTCCACACTTTCCGAAACCTTCCAGGCGGCCTCAACCCCGGCCGGGCTCCGGGTGTGGTGGTCTCGGGACGCGAAGGGAGAACCAGCGGCCGGCGCGACTTACGAGCTCGATTTCGGCCCCGCCGTGAAGTGGCAGGCGGTGGTCACCCGCTATATTCCGGATGCCGAGTTCGAACTGAAGCTGACAGAGGCGGACCCGGATTGGATCGGCTCCCGAGTCGGCGTTCGCCTCACTTCCGCCGGCGGGCTGACCCGCCTGGATTTCCACCACGAAGGCTGGCCGGAACCGAACGAGCACTATCGAGTCTCCTGCTTTTGCTGGGCGATGTACCTCCGGGTGCTGAAGCGGCATCTGGAGCACGGTGAAACGGTGCCGTATGACAGGCGGTTGGACGTATGACCACCGGTAGCTTGCGACTACAAGAACGCCTCCTGATCCTTCTGCCGCTTGCCTGCTCCAGCCTGCTTGGGGAAGACGCGGACCGCGCCATCCGGCGGGATCTGGTGGTCAAAGTCTCCCTGGACGATGCTTGGGCGGCGTGGACCACAAACGAAGGAGCACGCCGTTTTCTGTCGGATCAGACGCGGATCGAGCCGGTGCTGGGAGGGAAGTACGAAGTACTCTTCCTTCCAGGGAATCCGGAGGGCCTGCGCGGATGCGAAGGGTGCAGGGTGCACAGCATCATCCCCAAGAAACTCCTGCGCATGACCTGGAATCCGCCGCCGCATCTGGAATTGCGCGGAACCGGCCTGCGGACGCTGGTGACGCTAAGGTTTACGGAACCGCGGCCCGGCGAAGTCGCGCTTCACTTTTCGCAGACCGGCTTCGGCGATGGTCCGGAGTGGGATCGGGTATTCGCGTACTTCAGCCGGGGAACATGGGACACTTTGTTCCAGCGGTTCGTTGTCGCTTACGGAGCAAACTGACGTGGCATACCCCAAGGCGCTGGCGGCGCTGGCCGATCCCACCCGCCGCCAAATCTTCGAACGCCTGAAACGGGCAAGCGCTTCCGTCGGCGACCTCGCGGAAGGCCTGCCCGTCAGCCGGCCCGCCGTCTCCCAGCACCTCAAGGTGCTGAAAGGCGCGGGCCTGGTGAAAGAAAAACGGGACGGCGTACAAAGGATCTACCAGGTGGACGTCCGAGGCTTGGCCGAGTTGCGGCGCTACGTCGACAGCCTCTGGACCGACGTCCTCACTTCATTTGAAAAGGCGGCGAACGACAATGACTCCCAAGGTTGAATCCATCGGGCCGTACCTCGAGCCCCTGCGCAAATCCATTCGCGTCCGGTGCGGCGTGCACACCGCGTTCCGCGTGTTCACTGAGCGCATCGGCGACTGGTGGCCTCTCGCCGGCGGCTACTCCGTCTTCGGCGCCGAAGCCGAAACCTGCCGCATCGAACCCGCGCCCGGTGGTGCGATCCTCGAAATCGCCCGCGACGGCCGGCAGTCCGTCTGGGGCCGCGTCATCCACTGGGAGCCTCCGCATCGCGTCAGCTTCTCCTGGCATCCCGGACGAACCGAAGACACCGCGCAAACCGTCGAGCTGCGCTTCACCGGCGATGGCGCCGAAACCCAGGTCGAACTCGAACATCGCGACTGGCAGAAGCTCGGCGACCAAGCCGCGCCCATGCGCGACGGCTACTCCTCGGGTTGGGAAGCGGTGCTCGCCATCTTTGCTGGCGCCGCCCGGGAGGAATGACCATGGAGTTCGACCTCACTCAGGGCACGGCCGTTCTCCGGCGCACCCCCGGCGTCCTCCGCTCGCTCCTCGAGGGCCTGCCCGACCCCTGGATCCGCTCCAACGAGGGCGAAAACACATGGAGCCCCTACGACATCCTCGGCCACCTGATCCACGGCGAAGAGACGGACTGGATTCCGCGTGCCCGCATCATCCTGGAGCACGGCGACTCGCGCCCGTTCGACCGGTTCGACCGCTTCGCGCAGTTTCAAAAGCCCCCCGGCCGGCGCCTCGAAAACCTGCTCGCGGAGTTCGTCCGGCTCCGGCAGGCCAACCTCGAGACCTTGGAGAGCTGGCAACTCACCCCGGACCATATGCAAAAGCGGGGGCTCCATCCGGATCTCGGTCCAGTGACCATGGGACAGTTGCTCGCCACCTGGGTGGTCCACGACCTCAGTCATCTCGCCCAGATCTCTCGCGTGATGTGCCGCCAGTACACGGGCCAGGTCGGGCCCTGGGCCGAGTACCTCCCGATTCTGAAATAACCGGGAGGCCGCTGTAATAAATTCCGCTCAGCCTGATCCAAATCATTGGACGGAGGCTAAGCCATGAAGGTCCTCATCTTGGGAATGACGATATTGCTGGCCGGAACGCCGGTCCGCGCGTTTGGGCCCATCTCGGTCACGCGCCTCGGCCAGGGGCCCCCGGTGATCTTCCTGCCCTGCCTGGGGTGCGCCGCCGACATCTGGAGAGAGACGGCCGAGGAACTCGCGATCACGCGCGAATGCATTCTGGTATCGATCCCGGGCTTCGGTTCGCCGGCATCGCCCGGTGGTTTCGACCCCGCCCGCGTCCGCGCCGCCGTCGCGGACCTCGCGCGAAATCACCCGGAACTGTTCTCGCGTATCGTCATCGTCGACTCCTATCCGCGCGCCGCTGCTCTGCCCAATCCCGCTGTCATCGCGGAGCGCGCGGAAAAGGACGCGGAGATGAGCGGCCGCCTGCGGGAGTTCCTCAACCGGTGACCGCCGCGGAAAAGGAACATCGGTTTGCCGAAATCTACCGCGACAACCGCATGCGCCTGATCCGCTTCTGCCGCGGCTTCCTCGGCGGCGACGGCGACGCCGACGACCTGTTCCAGGAGATTATGCTTCAGGTCTGGCGCGGCTTGGACGGCTTCGAGCATCGCTCCCAGGCAAGCACCTGGCTGTACCGGATCGCGGTCAACTCGGCTCTGCTTTACCGCCACCGGCTGCGCCGCCGCGGCACGCCCGGCCCCGCGGATGAGGAACTGCCCGCGCAATCGCCCTCTCCGCTCGCCCGGGCCGAGTGGAGCGAACAGCTCGACGCGCTCCTGCGGGCCATCGCCACGCTGCCTCCGCCCGACCGGCTGCTGGCGGCGCTGCTGCTCGAAGGATTCACCTACAAGGAGATGGCGGAGATCCTGGGTATCTCCACCAACCACGCCGGAGTCCGCGTCTCGCGATTGCGGCAGAAACTGGAAAAGGCAATCAGAGGAAAGGAAACATGAACGATTTCGGTTCCATCGAAGCCGTCTGGCGGAGTCAGGACGGGGCGGCCGCGGCGCACGACGCCGGCTACCAGCGATTGCGACAATTCATCCGCGAACACGCCCAAGCCGAACTCCGGTTGAATATCGCCAAGACCGGCGGCGTGTCCGTCCTGGTGATCCACTTCGCCTGGGCGATTGCCACCTACCGGCCAGCGCCGCTCGTCACCTGGGGCGTCTCGATCATCGTCCTCGGAGTCGCCGTGTTTCTTTATCGGAACTGGACCAGCCAGCTCCTGCCGCGCTCGGTGGGCCGGAGCGGACCGGCCGCCGAATTCGCCGCCAACGCGGCGCGAGGCCTGCAGCGTCGTCATTCCGCCTTGCGCATCGCCTATGCCATGTTGATCGGTGCGCTGCTAACGGGGGTCAATCTGATCCTCGCCGAAGTGGTTCAGGGCTCCCCGGACAGGCGGGCGTTTCATCATTCCGCTGCATCCGTTTTTCTGGCCGCTGCGGCGTTTGGAGGCTGGACCGCGCTCCAACGCCGCTTCGAGCGGACCAGCCTCCCCGTTCTTCGCGATTTGGAAAAGTTCAGCCGGTCTCTGCGGCCGGCGGAAAGTGACTCATGAGTACCGTAAATCCTGTGAAGACGACACTGCTCACGCTCGTGATGGTTCTGCCGGCCCTTGCGAGCCCCCAGGAGGAGATTGTGTCGCTGGTCAAAAACATCCAGCGGGCCGACTACGAAGGCAACCGTCCGGAGCTCGATAAGCTCCACACCCGGCTGTCGCAATTCCATGCCGGGCCAAACGCCTCCCGCGTTCACTACTGGCTCGGTTTCGCCAAATGGAGAAGAGCATTGAACGGATTCAACGACGGCGCCGATCCGGAGGAAATCGCCGCCGATCTGACCCGGGCCTTCGCCGCCTTCGAACAAGCCCTGGGCAGCGACCCCCGCTTCCACGACGCCCGCATCGCCGCCGCTTCCTGCCTCGGTAATCTCATCTTCCTGAATCAGTCGAGCCCCGACAAGATCCGCGATCTGGTCACCAGAAGCAGCGCCCTGCTGCGCGAGGCCGCCGCGGCCGACCCCGGCAATCCCCGCCTGTTCTGGGTCCGCGGGCCCACCTACTGGTGGACCCCCGCCGAGCGCGGCGGGGGTCAGGGCAAGGCAGTGGAAGCATATGAGAAGGGACTCGCCGCCGCCGCCAACGCCGCTCCGCCCGCCGATCCCCTGGAACCCTCCTGGGGCAAGCCCGAGTTGTTGATGAACCTGGCATGGTCCTACCTGAACCGCTCCCAGCCGGACCTCGCGAAAGCCCGTGACTATGCACGGCAGGCTCTGGAGTTGGTTCCTTACTGGCACTATGTTCGCGACATCCTGGCCCCCCAGATCGAGGCCGCGGCGAAACGCGCGAAGTGAGCTAGCCTGACAGATAGTGACCATCCGCGTTCTGTTTTTCGGCATGTTGAAGGACCTAACCGGCCGCTCCGAGGAGAGCATCGAACTCCACGACGGCGCTCCCGTGAGCTCGGTTTTTGACCGCTACGCCGCCGCCCATCCCCGCCTGCGCGACCTCCAGGCGAGCGTCGTACCGGCCCGCAACCAGCAGTTCTGCGGCTATGACACCACCCTCGCCGATGGCGACGAGCTGGCCTTCCTGCCTCCCGTCAGCGGAGGCTCCGGCTACTCCCACCGCGTGCAAGAAAACGGCAACTTCTTCGCCCTTACCCGCGAACCCATCGATTCCAGCCGCCTCGCCCGCGAGCTGCTGCGCGGCGAGGACGGCGCCGTCGTCACCTTCGAGGGCGTCGTCCGCAACAACACCAAGGGCCGCGCGACCCTGTACCTCGACTACGAGTGCTACGAGGCCATGGCCATCCGCGTATTAACCCAGTTGGGCGCCGAGATCGCCGCCGCCCACCCCATCGGCCGCATCGCCCTGGTGCACCGGCTGGGGCGGATGGAGATCGGCGAGGCCAGCGTCGTGGTCATCGTCACCGCCCCCCACCGCAAGCCCGCCTTCGATGCCGCGCTCGAAGGCATCAACCGCCTGAAGAAAACCGTACCCATCTGGAAAAAGGAATATTTCGCCGACGGCGAGGTGTGGGTGGAAGGGGAGTGGGACGACGCCGTCCGGGTCCCTCAAACAACGCCGCATCCTGCCGATAAGCCCTAACGAGGAGAGGCCGGAAACATCGCCAGTTGTTTCCGGAATGGGCGATATGGAAATCGCGGCAATTGCTGGAGTACGCGGCGCGGGAGGCGCGCCGGAAGAGACCGGACAACGGCTGAACCGGGAACAGGTGGCGCGCCAGCGCGAACTGATCCAGGCCGTTCGCGGGCTGGACCTGGAAACAATGTTCGGAGCGGCCAAGGAGTTAACCTTCGTCTTCGACCGCGCGACCCGCCGCGCCCTGGTCCGCATCGTGGACCGCGAAACGAAAGAAGTGGTTCTGCAAATTCCTGCCGAAGAGGTTCTGAGAATGGCCGCTGCACGCAAGAACGGCTGAACAACAAACTATGCACCTCAGCATTCGCGATACCTACCTGGAAAACGAAGTGCTCTCCGCCGACCCCGTCCGGCTGGTCCAAATGCTCTACCGCGGCGCCATCGCCAACGTCCAGGCCGCCCGCGCTCACCTCGCCTCCGGCGATATCCGCGCCCGCGCCAACGCCGTCAACAAAACCTGCGACATCCTCGCCGAACTCGCCCTCTCCCTCGACCACCAGAAAGGCGGCGACATCAGCCGCCAGCTCGCCGAACTCTACGCCTACATGCTCCGCCGCCTCAACCACGGCCATACCACCCAAACCGACGCACCCTTCGCCGAATGCGAATCCCTCCTCACCGACCTCCTCGACGCCTGGCAGCACTGCGGCTCTCCCTCCGTGCCCCAACCCCAGCCCGCCGCCACCGCCATGTACTGATTTCCACCCCTGTGCCACACTAGAGGTTCATGCGCGACCTCGGCATTGTCTCCGCTCAACCACGGGACGAGGAACGCCAGTTCGAAACCGCCCTCCGCCCCAGCCGCCTCGATGACTTCGCCGGCCAAACCAAGGTAAAAGAAAACCTCGCCATCGCCATCGAAGCCGCCCGCCGCCGCGGCGAAGCCATGGACCACGTCCTCCTCTACGGCCCGCCCGGCCTCGGCAAAACCACCCTCGCCAACATCATCGCCCAGGAGCTCGGCGTCGGCTTCGCCCAAACCTCCGGACCCGTGCTGCAGAAGAAACTGGACCTCGTGGGCCTGCTCACCAACCTCGACGAGCGCGAGGTCTTCTTCATCGACGAGATCCACCGCCTGCTGCCCGACGTGGAAGAGATGATCTACTCCGCGCTCGAGGATTTCCGCATGGACATCCTCATCGGCACCGGACCCGGCGCGCGCGCCGTGCCCATGGACCTGAAGCGCTTCACCGCCATCGGCGCCACCAC
>JAIEPW010000126.1 GCA_019748195.1 Bryobacteraceae bacterium | reverse complement strand
GGTGCGTCCCCACCCGGTCTGCACTTCATCGCTGATGAACAGGCCGCCGTGCTTCTTCACGATGTCCTGAATGATGGGGAAATACTCCTTGGGCGGCACGATGAAGCCACCCACGCCCTGAATCGGCTCGGCGATGAACGCCGCCACGCGGCCCGAGGTGCTGGTCTTGATCAGTTCCTCCACATCGCGCGCGCACTGCACGTTGCAGGTCGGATAGGTCAGGTTGAAGGGGCAGCGATAGCAGTAAGCGTTGTGCGCGTGCACGAATCCGGGCTGCGGCACGCCGCCGATGCGCCACGTGGCCTGTCCCGTGGCGGCCATCATGTTGGCGGAGCGGCCATGATAGCTGTGGCGCAGCGCGATGATCTCGCTCGAACCGGTGTAGCAGCGAGCCGTGACGATCGCGGTCTCGTTCGCTTCCGTGCCGGAGTTGGTGAAGAAAGACTTGCGCAGGGCGCCGCCGGGCGAAATGCCGGCAATCCGCTTGGCCAGCTCCAGTTGCGGTTCCGTGGCGAATACGGTCGAGACATGCTCCAGCTTGTCGATCTGCTCGTGAACCTTGCGGTTCACGGTCTCATTGCAGTGGCCCACGCTGATGGTGACGATGCCGCCGAAGAAGTCCAGGTAGCGGTTGCCGTCGGCGTCCCACAGGAACTGATCCTTGGCCTTCTCGATCACCAGGGGGGTCTTGAAGTAGTGGAAGACCGAGGGGTACAGAAATTCCTTTTGCGCGAGGATGATTTCGTCTTTGTTCATGGAGAGTCCCGGAGCTTCGTTATATCACGGAGCGCGGGTGGCATCAATCCGATTGGGGCGTGTTCCGGACAGTCAATAACTCTTCGGCAGCCCCAGCACATTATGACCCACGATATTGCGCTGGATCTCGCTGGTCCCGGCGGCGATGGTGTGACCGCGGGATCGCAGGTAGCCGTACAGCCACTCGCCGGAATCCGGCGCATCCGGGCTTTCCGGCGTCAGCATCCCGTGCGGACCCAGGATCTCCATGGCGAGCTGGTGCAGCCGCTGCGACATCTCGCTCCAGAACAGTTTCAGGAAGCTGCCTTCGGGTCCCGGAATGCCGGTCTGCGTGGCTCGCGTCAAAGCCCGCCACTGGTTCAGGCGGAAGATCTGGATCTCGGCGTAAAGCTGGCCCAGGCGCTGGCGGATTACCGGGTCGCCGTCGCGCCCGTGCTCGCGCGCGAGCTCCACCATGCGCGCGAACTGCTGCTCAAAGGTCACCGAAAGCCGCGCGCCGTAGGTTGACCGCTCGTGCATCAGCGTTCCCAGCGCCACTTTCCAGCCGTTGCCCTCGCCGCCGAGCACATTGCCGGCGGGCACGCGGACGTCCTGGAAGTACAGCTCGGCGAATTCGCTCTCGGCGGTCATCTGTTTCAGCGGACGAACGGTGACGCCGGGCGCGTGCATGTCCACCAGCAGGTAGGTGAGTCCCTCGTGCTTGCCGCCGCCCGAGCCGGTGCGGGTCAGCAGCGCGCAATAGTCGGCGGCCCAGCCCCAGGAGTTCCAGACTTTGTGCGCGTTGACGATGAAATGATCGCCATCGCGGACGGCCTCGGAACGTATCGACGCGAGATCGCTGCCCGCTTCCGGCTCGGAGAAGCCCTGGCACCAGATGTCGTCGCCGCTCAAGATCCGGCTGAGGAAGCGCTGCTTCTGCGCGGCGTCGCCGAAGGCGATGATGGTGGGTCCGATGATGCCGATCCCGAGCACGTTGGCGAACTGCGGCGCGCGGGCGCGGGCCATTTCCTCCAGGAAGATGGCGTATTCGATCAGGGTCGCGCCGCGGCCGCCGTACTCCTTGGGCCAGGACACGCCGGCCCAGCCGGCGTCATAACACTGGCGCTGCCAGCGGCGGAGAAACTCGAACTTGCCGGTCATGTTCAGCGCGTTGTACTCGCGCTGCCAGTCCTTCGGGGCGTGGGCGGACAGCCAGGCGCGGATCTCGTCGCGAAAGGCGATTTGAGAAGGCGAAAGGTTCAGGTCCATTTCAGTTGTTCGCGGTGGTCCAGACTTTCAGCCGGTCCAGGCTCTGCAGGAAGGGCTTCAATCCGTACCACAGCAGGATGGCGGACAGAACCTTTCCAATGATGGTGACCGAAAGGAGGGACTCGCCCACGGCGGCGTCGCTGTAGAAGACGTAGTCGGTAAACAAAGCCACGGCGGTGGGCCCCAGGCCCAGGCCGATGAGGTTGTTGAGGAACAGATAAATGGAGGACGCCTGCGCGCGCATCGGGTTGGGCATCATCTGCTGGATGGCCGCCGGCGCGACGCCGAAGGGCGCGGCGGTGAGGAACGCGACGGGCCAGATCAGGGCCAGGAACAAGGCCGCGCTTTCCACCCGATAGGCGACAATCGCGATCGGAAGCGAGGCCAGCGTCACGTATAGAGCGACGCGCATGTTGGAGTCCAGGCGCCCGCGGCCGCGCATCCAGTCCGCCATCCAACCGCCGAAAAAGATCCCCAGCGTCCCCGCCGTGGCCACGATGAGGCCGTAGCTGATGCCGGCGTCGGACTCCTTGAAGCCGAAGTGTCGCACCAGGTACGTCGGAACCCAGGCGGAGGCGCCATAGCTGCCCATCGACACCAGGCCGAAACCGAGCCCGTGGCAGACGAAGGTCCGCCAGTTTTCGCCGATGTACGCCACCACTTCGCGGAACGGCACCGGCTGATTCGTGCTTTTCATCATGCCCCGCCGGAACGGCTCCCGGACCGTAAACATGATGAGGGAAAGGAACACACCCGGAAGCCCGACGGCGAAGAAGACCAGTTGCCAACCGCGGATCTGTCCGATCAACGGAAACGTGTACAGGTCCTGGCCTTGCGTGAACTTGATCAGCACGCCGCCGAGCAGCAGGGCGAGTCCGCCCCCCAGATAGATGCCCATTCCGTAGACGCCGAGGGCCGTGGACCGGCGGTGGGGCGGGAAATAGTCGGAGATCAGCGAATAGGCCGCGGGCGATAGGGACGCTTCACCCACGCCCACGCCGATCCGCGCCAGCAGCATGTGAGTGAAATTCTGCGCCAAGCCGCAGGCGGCCGTGAAAGCGCTCCAGACGGCGAATCCGATGGCGATGATGCCCCGCCGGTTTTGCGAATCGGCCAGCCGTCCCAAGGGCATGCCGAACACCGTGTAAAAGATGGCGAAGCTGAAACCCATCAGCAGGCTCATCTGCGTGTCGTTGATTCCCAGGTCGCGGCGGATGGGCCGGACCAGAAGATTCAGGATCTGCCGGTCGATGAAGGAGAAGACATAGACCAGGGTCAGCACGCCGACGACGTACCAGGCGTATCGGGCGGACGGGTAGGGCGGTTCCGTGGATTCCGGGCGAGTCGTGGATTGGATGCCGGGTGCGCCCATCATGCGGTCCTCGAAAGCCCGGCTATCATATCACGCGGTCTCACGGGGTCCGAAGAAGCCGGGTTTTCCGGCTGGGGAGTGGGGTCAGGGTGGGGCAAACCCCACACGATTGCGCAATCGCACCCGGTGCAGGGGGGTGGGGGAGGAGGTTAAGTTCATGATTCCGGGTTCGGGAAGGAATGGCAGGGGATCTGCACTAAGGGATGCCAACGAGTAAGTCTCTAGCCGACTTACCATAATCCGGCGGCGAGGCATGGCCTCGCACGCACCTCCTAGGCCCGCTCCTGCCAAAGCGGGCAGGAAAGCCCCGCGGGCCCAGCCGCGGGGCTTTCGCCATCTTAGTTAAAGATTGACTTGAGACCCAACAACCCGTAATGTTGAGTCAAGATGCCACGTACGATGGAAAGGCAGCAAGTTGCAGGGTCCCAGGACTACCGCACTCGTGAGGACGTGATGCGGAAACTTGCTTATTCCCAGGCACGTGGAGAGGAACCCGACGCGGAGTTGCTTCGCAAGTATGATGAGCTGTGGAAGGATGCCCAGCGAAGTTCAGCCGTGGACAAAATCCTCAGAGTTCTTTTCCCATCACTCTCAAAATAAATCCAGAAACGCAGCAAACTTGCTAATGTAAACTGGTTTGCGTGCGGTTCTACACTTGGGTGCGACGGTTGTTCCGCGAGATTTCCCGGAGAAGCAAAACTTCCCCCATAGGCTTCGGATTTGACTTTGGCGCGATTCTGGCCACGGCTGGCCAGATCATCATCCCGACTTGGTGGACCTTGTCCAGGGCGCAATCGAGCCAGGCGGACTTCCTGCTTTTGGCGGTGTTCGCTGGATTTGTGATCTATTCGCCGGTTCACAAATACATACTCGCCGACAGATTTCGGCCTAAGCGGGCTCGTGAGGAGGAGAAAAAGCGGCCGCTTAGAATGGCTAATGCTGTGAGTGCCGTAACATCAGCGATCTCGTCCCATCGTGGTGTCCCGGAAGCTTCTCTCGGTGATGCCGAGCGTTCCCTTCTCGTCACAATCAAGTCTGAGGTTGAAGCGGCGATTGGAGATACCACCGGAGCTTATCTGATGGCGAACCTCCTAATTCCCGACCCGGTAGACGAATCAAAATTACGCGTCATACGACGGACAGACTTCGACCGGCGGTGTCCGGCGTCCTATGACAAGGCCGATATGCATGCCTGGAAGGCGATCCACTCCGGGCGAGTCGTTTACGTTCCGGACTATAAGGACCCGGCAAAAGAATATCGATCCATTCTCTGTTTTCCCCTCTACTTCGACGATGGCCGAGGCGGCGGCATTTCGCTCGGCGCCGTCACCATCGACCATTCGGAAAACGGAGCCTTCGACTTTCTTGAGACGAAACTCACGATCCAACTCTCACCATACCTTCGGATGTTGGAACTCTGCTTGATGCTGCAGCGGCGCGCTTAATGGCGATCACCCCAACTTCGCGTCCATGCTGATCTTTGCGTTCAGCACCTTCGACACCGGGCAGTTCTTCTCCGCCTCGCCCGCCAGCTTCTGATAAGTCGCCTCATCGATTCCCGGAATGCGCGATGTCACCTCCAGGTGGCTGGTGGTGATCGCGAACCCCGCGTCCTGCTTTTCCAGGCTGACCGTCGCCTTCGCGTCGATGCTCTCCGGCGTGAATCCAGCATTGCCGAGAATCAGCGAAAACGCCATTGCGAAGCAGCCGGCGTGGGCCGCCGCGATCAGCTCCTCGGGATTGGTTCCGATTCCGTTCTCAAAGCGGGTGGCAAAGGAGTATTGAGTATTGCTCAATACGCCGCTCTGAGTGCTGATCTCGCCCTTGCCGCCCTTGATATCGCCGCGCCAGACGGCGCTGCCGGTTCTTTTCATGAAGTTAAGCCTCCACGGCATTCGATGCCGGCGGGCCGCGAAACGGCGCGAGAAAGCTGTTAACATGGCGTGTCTATGCGCGCCCGAGTATCGATTTCGCTCCTTCTCACGTGCTTTCTGGTACAGGCACAAGCGCCCAAACCGTCCGATCCCTATCTCAAGGATCTGCGGTGGCGGAACATCGGCCCGTTCCGCGGCGGCCGCGCCGTGGCCGTGGCGGGCGTCACCTCCCAGCCCGAGACCTACTACTTCGGCGCAACCGGAGGCGGCATCTTCAAGACCACCGACGGCGGCATGAACTGGACGCCGGTCACCGACGGGCAAATCGGCACGGGCAGCGTCGGGGCGCTGGCAGTGGCCGATTCCGATCCGAACGTCATCTACGCCGGCATGGGCGAGGCCTGCATCCGCGGGAACGCCTCACATGGCGACGGGGTGTACAAGTCGACCGACGGAGGCCGCACCTGGAAGCACATGGGGCTGGCGGAGACGCAGCATATCGGCCGCGTGATCGTGCATCCGCGGAACGCCGATGTAGTTTACGTCGCGGCCCTGGGACATCAGTTCGGCCCCAATGAGCAGCGCGGCGTGTACCGTTCGACGGACGGCGGGAAGACCTGGAAGCAGATCCTGACGCGCGGACCCAAGGCCGGCGCGGTGGACCTGTCGATGGACCCCAACAATCCCAACGTGATTTACGCCGGCTTCTGGGAGGTGTACCGCAAGCCGTGGAGCCTGGAATCGGGCGGACCTGGTTCCGGCTTGTGGAAGTCGACCGACGGCGGTGACAACTGGACCGACCTGTCGCGCAACGACGGCATGCCGAAAGGAATGCTGGGCCGCGTGGGCGTCAGCGTCTCCGGCGCCAATTCCGAGCGCGTGTGGGCCATCGTGGAAGCGGAGGAAGGCGGCGTGTTCCGGTCTGACAACGGCGGCCGCACGTGGACCCGCACCAATAGCGATCGCAACCTGCGGCAGCGCGCCTGGTATTACACGCATGTGGAGGCCGATCCGAAGAACGCGGATCGCGTGTATGTGCAGAACACGTCTTTATACCGGTCGAACGACGGTGGACGGACGTTCACCGCGATCCCAACCCCGCACGGCGACAATCACGATATCTGGATCAACCCCAGGGATCCGGAACGGATGATCGACGCCAATGACGGCGGGGCGAACATCAGCACCAACGGCGGCCGCACCTGGAGCCCGCAGAACAACCAGCCGACTTCACAGTTCTACCGCGTCACGGTGGACAACGAGTTCCCGTACAACGTGTATGGGGCGCAGCAGGACAATTCGACGGTGCGCACGGCGAGCCGCGCTCCCGGCGGCATCACCGAGCGCGAGTGGTGGGATGTGGGCGGCGGCGAATCGGGTTGGATCGCGCCCGACCCCCGCAATCCGGACGTCGTATACGCGGGCAGCTACGGCGGGCTGATCACCCGCTATGACCGGAAGACCGGCACGCAGCGCAATATCAATCCGTGGCCGGACAATCCGATGGGATACGGCGCGGACGCGCTGAAGTACCGCTTTCAGTGGAACTTCCCGATTCTGATCTCGCCGCACGATCCGAAGGTGATGTATGCCGCGGCGAACGTGCTGTTCCGTTCCACGAACGAAGGACAAAGCTGGGAAGCGATTTCCGGCGATCTGACGCGCAACGACAAGTCGAAGCAGGGTTCGTCGGGCGGACCCATCACCAAGGACAACACGTCGGTGGAGTATTACTGCACGATCTTCACGCTGGCGGAATCGCTGAAAGCGAAGGGCGTGTTGTGGGCGGGCTCCGACGACGGTCTGGTTCATTTGTCCCGCGATAACGGCAAGACCTGGACCAACGTGACGCCGCCCCGCGACATCATGCCGGAATTCATCCAGATCAATGGGATCGACGCATCGCCGCACGACCCCGCCGTCGCTTACGTTGCCGCCACGATGTACAAACACGACGACTACCGCCCGTTCCTGTACAAGACCAGCGATTACGGCAAGACCTGGAAGAAGATTGTGAACGGCATTCCGGAGAACGCGTTCACCCGCGTGATCCGCGAGGATCCCAACAAGCGCGGCTTCCTGATCGCGGGCACGGAAACGGGAATGTACTCCTCGTTCGACGACGGCGAGACCTGGCGATCGATGCAGATGAACCTGCCGGTGGTGTCGATTACCGACGCGGCATTCCACGCGCGGGACAAGGAACTGGTGGTGGCGACGCAGGGACGCGCATTCTGGATTTTCGATGACCTGCCGCTGCTGTACCAGATGTCGGAGGCGACGCGGACCGCCGAGATGCACCTGTACCAGCCGAAGGAGACGATCCGGATGCAAGGCGGCGGGGGCCGGATCTCGGGTCCGGTGGGTCAGAATCCGCCTGCGGGCGTAGTGGTGTACTACTCGTTCCAGGCGAAGCCGCAGGGCGAGGTGACGATCGAGTTCTTGGATGCGGCGGGCAAGCAGATCCGCAAGTTCTCGAGCAACGAAGCGCCGGCCGCGCCGGACGCGCCGCAAGGACGCCGTTTTGGCGGCGGGGGCAGCACGCGCGTCGCGGCGAACGCGGGCCTGAATCGTTTCGTGTGGGACATGCGATATCCGGACGCGGCTGGATTTCCGGGCTTGATCATGTGGTCGGCGTCGACGCGGGGTCCGCAGGCGATCCCCGGCGCATACAAGGTGAGGCTCACATCGGGCGGCAAGACTCTGGAGCAGCCGTTCACCATCGTGAAGGATCCACGCGCGCCCACGACGCCCGAGGACTTCAACAAGCAGATCTCGCTGGGCCTGCAGATCCGCGACAAGCTCAGTCAGGCGAATCTGGCGGTGGCGCAGATTCGCGACGTCCGCGGCCAGGTGGACAGCCTGGCGTCGCGCTATTCCGACAACAAGGCGATCGTCGATTCGGCCAAGGCTCTGAACAAGAAGCTGACCGCGGTGGAGGAGGAGCTGTATCAGACCAAGAACCGCAGCAGCCAGGACCCGCTGAATTACCCGATCAAGCTGAATAACAAGATCGGCGCGCTGGCGGGCGTGGTGGAGAGCACCGACGTCGCGCCCACGGCGCAGAGCTACATGGTGTTCGAGGATCTCGCGTCGCAGTTGAACGCGCAGCTCAAGTCGCTGGACGGCATTCTGAAGGGCGATCTTCCGGCGTTCAACAAGCTGGTGCGGGATCAGAACGTGCCGGCGGTGGTGGTGAAGGAGGCGAAGGCGGCCGGCCCGTCCCCGGAATGACGCCGTTCTCCGTGGATGCCCGGAGATTGGAGGCGCTGGAGGCGCGCGCCAATCGCGAGACCGCGCTGGCGCATATGCGCCTGCACCCCGTGGATCAGGCGGCGGTGGAGGAGATCGCCGGGGGACAGGCGATTTTTCTCGGTGTGGGCTCGCCGCTGACGCAAGTTATCGGCGCGGGCATGGGGGGCGCCGTCGGCGCGGCTGAGATGGATCGCCTGGAGGCGTTTTTTCGGGATCGCGGCGCCGCGGTAATGATCTCGCTGTGCCCGCTGGCCGACTTCTCCCTGTTCGAGCACATCCGCGATCGCGGTTACCGGCTGCAGCATTTCGAGCATACGCTGGCGCGGCTGCTGGATCCGCTGATTCCCGTCCCGCCGGTCCCGGAGGACATCCACGCGAACGATGTCAGCGAAGGCGAGCGGCAGGAGTACGTGCGCCTGGTGATGCGCGGCTTCGAAATGCCGGAATCGCCGGAACTGCTGCGGATGTTCGTGTCCATGGTGGCGGCGGAGGGGTCGTCCGGATACCTCGCGCGAGTGGGCCGAGTGATCGCGGGCGGCGCGGGACTGCAGATTCACCAAGGAGCCGCGCTGTTCGCGGGCGACGGCACGCTACCGGAGATGCGGGGGCGGCGCGTTCAGTCCGCGCTGATCGCGCATCGTCTGCGGGTGGCCATGGATCGAAGCTGTGACCTCGCGGCCGCGTGCGTGATGCCGGGCAGCACGTCTCACCGGAATTACGAGCGAGCGGGGTTCCGGGTGGCGTATACCAAGGCGATTTTCGCGGGGTAAGCCTCACGTTCCCGCCGGCGTCAGCCGGAACGCCACCATCTCCTCGCCGTTGCGCACCAGCAGGACATCGCGGGCGAGCACCGGGTGGTTCCAGGTCTTGCCTTCAATCGCCGGCATGCGCGCGATTTCCGTGAACGCGCCGGGAGTCGCGGCCACCAGCGCGAGCTCGCCTTCCTCGGACAGGATCAACAGCAAATCCTGATCCTTCAGCAGCAGCATCTGGCCGTGACCGTAGCGTCCGCCCTTCCACTTGCGCTTGCCGTCGGCCAGGTCGATGCAGGAAAGGATACTGCCATCGAAGCCGTAGGCGAAGCCTCCATGCACCACCATGTCGTTGAAGTATGGCTTCAGCCCGGCTGAGGTCCAGACTTCCTTCGCGGTCCAGCCGTCCGGCCCCTTGGCGATCGCCAGGCGGCGGATGCCCAGCGAACCCATCATGTCCGAAGTGGAGATCAAAAGCGAGTCCTCGCCGGCCAACGTGGGCTGCAGGATCGTCGCGCCTTCCCAGGAGTGCTGCCACAAAATCTTGCCGTCCGCCGGGGCGAAGCTGGTTGCGCCATTGCCGCTCAGCATTACCACTTGGGGCACTCCGGCGAGGGTAAACAGGTGCGGCGAGCTGTAGCTGCCTCCGATCTTGGGTCCAGTCCAGCGCGGCTTGCCGGTGGCCAGATCGTATGCCGCCACGCGTCCGGATACGGCGACGATCAAGGCATCGTCCACCACCAGCGGCGAGCTGGTGAATCCCCAGCCCGGAGTAGCCACGCCGATCTCCTTGGCGGCGTTGCGCGTCCACACGCGCGCGCCGGTCGCGGCGTCGAGAGCGTTCAGGATGCCCGTGCCGCCGAAAGTGTAAACGCGGCCATTGTGGATGGTTGGCGTGCCGCGCGGTCCCGCGCCCGCGTTGGATTCCCAGAAGCGGGCTTTGTCGCGGTGGACCCACACCGGCTCGCCGGTGGCAAGCTGGTGGCAGACGACTACCTCAAACTCGCCGCGCTGCTCCTGTGTGTAGAAGAAATCGCCGGCAACCGCGATGGAGGACCAGCCCGGGCCCACCTTGCGCCGCCACAGCTCCGCCGGGCGGGAGGCGGACCAGCCGGTGTGGATGCGTACTCCGGTGACCACGCCGTCGCGATTGGGTCCGCGGAAGCCGGGCCATTCGGCGACGGCGGGGATCACCGGCGCGACCTCCGGTTTGGGGGGGGAGGGGATCGCCACTGCGTCCGGCTTCAGAACCGCTGCTTCCCGGGCGGGTTCCACCGGGACTTCCTTCGCCGGTTCGGAGCGCGGCGGATCGGACGGCGCGCTGGCCAGCAACCGCTGCTCAGGATCCTTGGCCCAGCGCCAGGTGAGCTGCGACATGCCGTCCCCGGTGACGCCTTCGGTGCGCAGCGCGGCGAAGATCCCGCCGCCCATGAGGATGGCGATCGCCATGGTGACGTAGCGCAGCCGCCCGCTGAGGCTACGGCTGAGCACTGCCCACGCCACCAGCGCCAGGGTCAGCGCGGGGCTGACGTGCAGCCAGAACATTCTGTTCATCATGCCGGTGGAGATGGAGGGATGAAGGAAGGGATAGGTGATGCCCGCCGCGGCGATCATAAGCACCACGGCCGCGACACGCTCCATCCACGGCGCGCGGCTGAAGAACAGCCACCAGACGAGAATCACCACGCTGAACGCGATCGCGGCCAGCAGGCCGAGGATGGCGTTCTCCGGCGAAACCACCGGTACTCCCAGGCGGAGCAGCCATTGAATGGCGGCCGCCGCGATGCCGGGCCAGAGCCGGATCTGCTCTCCGGGACGGTTATCGCCGGTTGTCAGTGTCATAGTCATTTGTTACGCCTTGAACTCTTGCTTTGTTCCCTGGTTGCACAGACGGCCCGCGGGGTGGCTTTATTGCTTGGGCTGCGGCCGCGCGGGGGGCTCGCTGCTGGGTGGAACCATGTTTTTCAATCGCATATAGGTCGCGATGTTGCCATAATGCTCGGCTGTGTGCGCGATGTTTACCTGCAGCGCGCTCAGCCTCGGCATGTCCATGCCCGACAGCTTGATGAGCTCGACCCCGGTGGCATCGGTGAGACCGGCGTATGCTTTGTCACAGTAAGCGAACGCCTCCCGGAGGGCCGCGATCAACTCTGCCTTGGTAGTTTTCGTCTTCTCGATCATCAGCGCCGGGTTCTTTTCCCCCAGCGCGGCGGAACAGAAGCGGTAGTTGGCGTCGGCGACGTGGCCGATGATCTGGCCGAAGCCGCGGACCACGTCGGTCGGCCGGAAGGCGTACGCCTCCTCGGGCATCTTTTCCGCCGACTGCAGCAGCCACCCCTTCACCTGACTGAAGGCGATGCGGTTGAAAGCGCTGAGCGGGTCGGCTTGCGCGCCGAAGACAGCCAGGGGTGCAAGAAGCGAAATCAGAAGAATACGCATTTTTCTCTCCTTTGAAAAAACTCAATCCTCGCGCAGCAAACGCAGTGGATCGACGGACAGGGCGCGCTGCGCGGGAATCCACGTGGCGACGATCCCCAACAGCAGCATGGATACAACTACGCCGGCCATCACCAGCGGATCGCGGGGCGTGGCCTGATACACGATGGACGCGAGCACCTGCGTCGCCAGGATGCCGAGAAACAGTCCGGCCACGGAACCGAATGCCAGCACGCGGACGGCCCGGCCCAGCGCGGCCGCCAGCACTACGCGGGGACTGCCGCCCAGGGCGATGCGGATTCCCAGCTCGCGCAGCCGGCGGCTGACGGAGTAAGCGGCCAGCCCGAAGATGCCGGTGAGCGACAGCATAGCGCCGATGGCGCCGAGGATGCCGAGCGCCGCGGCCGAGACGCGCGACGGGAACAGGACCAGGCTCAAGCCTTCGTTCCAGGTTTGGATGAAGGACGGCAGTCCGGGATCGAGCCGGCGCAACTCGCTTCGGATCGCCGGCGCGAGCGCGCCGGGATCGCCCTGCGCGCGAGCCACCATCGTGGTCTGGCTGGAAGGCGATTGCAACAGCGGCACGAACATCGCCGGTTTGGGATTTTCCGTGAGACTCTGATACTTTCCCTCCTCCACCAGGCCGATCACCTGAATTCGCCTTCCGTCGCGAAGCTTGTAATGGCGGCCCAAGGCGCGATCCGCTCCGCCGAACATGCGGCGCGCGAACTCGGGATTGACAACAGCCACGTGGGGCGCCCGCGAATCGTCATGCCAGGTGAAGTCGCGGCCCGCGATCAGAGCGGTTCGGGCGGCGCGGAAGTAATCGGGGCTCACGCGGTAGATGGCCGGACGCAAGGCGGCGTTCGCGGGACGAAGGTCGTCGGCGTCGTCGTGAAAGATGGAGGCGGTGCGAACATCGCCGTTGAAGAGCGGCGGTACGTCCACCAGGCCCGCCGCGGAGACGCCCGGCAGTTTCCCGATTTCCTCGATCATGCGCTTCTGCATCGCGGGAGCGGAATCGCCGTGATAACCCGCCATCTCCAGGCTGGTTTCCACCAGCAATGCGTTGCCGGGGTGGAAGCCGAAGTTGCTGCTCATGGAGCGGGCCAGCCCGCGCACGGCGACCAGGGAGGAGGTCACCAGCAGCGCGCAGATGGCGATCTGCGCGGCCACCAGCAGATCGCGGCCGGTGATGCGGCGCTCCTGCGTGGAGCGGGCGCCGCTCTTGATCACGTCATAGGCGTCGGTCCGCAGGATCTGGCGGATGGGCGCCGCGCCGAACAGCAGTCCGCTGGCCAGCGCCAGCAGCAGGGCCACGGCGTAGACCGCGGGTCCGGGCGCGAGCGGCACGTTCACCGGAAACTGCGGGAACGGGCTCCAGGCGCGAAGCCAGCCAAGCAGCGCGATACTGCCCCACAGGCCAAGCGCGCCGCCGGCCAGCGAAATCAGCATGGCCTCCGTCAACAACTGGCGCAGGATGCGGCCGCGGCCTGCTCCCAGCGCGATGCGCAGCGCGACCTCGCGCGCCCGGTCGGCGGCTCGCGCCGCGAACAGGCTGCCCAGGTTCGCGCACGCGGCCAGCAGGATCAGCCCGGCGAGCAGCAACAGAGCGGTCAGGAATGCTCGCACGGGACGGCCCATGAAGTCGCCGTAAAGGCTCGGCCGCGCCAGTGCGAACGTGGAGGGGCCGTGCTCCTTGGGATAGGTCCGCTCCAGATCGGCGCCGATGGAGTTCAGATCGGCTGCCGCCTGCTGCGTCGTTACGCCGCGCTTGAGGTGGCCGAGCGTTAAGAAAACGGAGCGCAGCGAGCGGTCGCTTAGAGCTTCGGCCGCCGCCATTTGTTCCTGATTGACCATGGGAACGAAGAAGTCGGGCGAGAAGAACAGCAGCGTTCCGGTGAACTCCGGCGGCGCGACTCCGATCACGGTGAAGGGATGCTTGTTCACCTGCACCACGCTTCCAATGGCGCCGCGATCTCCGTGAAAACGGTTCCGCCAGTAGGCGTGGGAGAGCACCACGTAGGGCGCGCTGTTCGGGCCTCGCTCGTCAGAGGCGTGGAAGAAGCGTCCGGCGTACGGCTGAATACCGAGAACGTCGAAGTAGTTGCCGGACGCGGTCATCACCCACGCGCGGGAGGGCGCGTCGCCCGCGTCGAGCCCCGCCTGGACGATGCTGTACGCCGCCAGCTCTTCAAAGCTGCGGTTGCGATCGCGGAAGTCGAGGTAATCGGGGTAGGACTGGTTTCCGGAGCCGTCGCCGGTTCGGTGTACGGAATACAGGCTCTCCGCCCGCGGTACGTTCAACGGACGCAGGACCACCGAATAGAAGGCGGCGAAGGCGACGGCATTCGCGCCGATGGCGAGCGCGATGGTGGCGATCGCCACGGCGGTGAATCCGGGGGTTCCGCGCAGGACGCGCAGCCCATAGCGGAGGTCCTGCAGCGTATCGTCGGCCAGGCGGACCCGGCGAGCATCGCGGCATTCCTCTTTTCGCTGCTCCAGGCCATCCATGGAGCGGATTGCCGCCTCGCGCGCCTCCGCCGGAGAGAGGCCCTGGGCAGTGAACTCTTCGATCTTTCGTTCCAGGTGGAACTGGAGTTCTTCGTCGAGCTCCCGCTCTACGTCACGCCGGAAGAGGACGGATCGCAGGCGCAGCGGAACGGTGTACAGCCAGTGTTCCCAACGCATGGATTACGCCTCCTCGAGCCGCACCACCTGGGTGATCGCCTGCGAAAGCCGCGTCCAACTTTCGGTTTCCTTCCGCAGTTGCCGGCGGCCCAAACGGGTGAGGGAGTAGAACTTCGCGCGGCGGTTGTTCTCGCTTGCCTTCCACTCCGCGGTGATCCAGCCTTCCTGCTCCAGTTTGTGCAACGCCGGGTACAGCGATCCGTCGCTGACCTGGAGGACATCGCCGGAGACCTGTTTCAGGCGCTGGCTGATGGCCCAGCCGTTCAGCGGTTCAAGGGCCAGGATTTTCAACAGCAGGAGGTCCAGGGTGCCCTGGACCAGGTCATTCGGCCGGCTCATGCGTCTCTCCTCGGTTACCGAGATCAGGATACAGCAGACACCTCTCGGTAAGCAAGGGGAAAACGGAGGGTGCGGTGAGCGCCGTCAGGAAGCGGCGCGACTCCAGGGTACTTTACCGAGACTACATCAATCCGATTGGGTGTCAGATGAACCTGAAGGGTCAGCGTTCGCCGATTGGTGTTGGACATCCCCTGGCAGGCCCGCAGAACCCTGGCTTCCTTCGCCGGGGGCGGAACACGTCTCCCTCAGCGGTGTATGCCGGCCCTCTCCTTCTTCTCTCATCCAGGCGGGCCAGTTGAGGGCATCCCGTTCCAGGCGTGCGAATTGCCTGTTGATCCATCCCTTTTCGAGTGTCATGATTCCGTTTCGTCCTCTGATTGTGCCAGCCCATGTTCTCTTAGCTGTCTCAAGAACACGCGGGTTTCGTCCTGCTCAGCGGCCAGCCGCGCAACCGCGGATGGCATATACTCCGGCAACCTCGGAATCGCCCCGGCGCCTTTCCACTGGATCATGGCGCCGTCCTTGTTTTTTCGTTGATTGGTTGCCAGACCGATTAAATCAGAATACCGCCTTGGGGCGACGCCGACAAAGGGCTCGAAGCGCACTTTGCCGGAACACGTGTCAGCAGGGTCGACGACCACGGAGTCCGAATACAACTCCTGGACGAGGCTCTTCCGATACGGTTCGATGTAGACCACCCGCGTGATGCCGGCGGCGACAATGTGCTTGGCGCAATCGTGACACGGGAAAGTGGTTGTATACAGGGTGCATCCAGCAGTGGAAACTCCGTGCCGAACGCTGTCCGTGATCGCTGCCATTTCCGCATGGACGGCCCGCACATAATCGATCGTACCGAGGAACTGTGCCCCTTTCATCAAAGGACTGGGACCGGCGCGAAGCGCTTCCTCCACCAGCGCGGTAGTGGGTATCCCCGCCCTCGACGGAGTGAGCCATCCGCCCTCCTTCAAGCGGTTCAGGATCTCGCCGAGGATGTTTTGCCGCATTCGATCACTGGTGTCGTACCCCAGTCTGCAGTCACGGCGGTCGTTCTCATCGTCGCACCAGTACGCCCCGCCTCCGGCTTTCGGGACTTCATTCATTCCGAGCGCAACTACACTGCCATCGCGACGGCAAATCGCGGCACCAACCTGTCGCGCGAGTGACGCAGACCGGAAGGCTGCTGCTCGCGCGAGGTACATTCCCTGTTCATCAGCCGTCGGTGTGATGAAGACATTCCCGAAGAGCAACTCGATCGCGCGCTGAACGGAAGCAACCATCGAAGCGTGATCGGTGGTGTTGATCACAACATCGGCGATCGGGAACGTCTCTTCGATGTTCTGGCCGTGATCGGTTGCCGTCTCGGATTCGTCGCGACGCAGCAAACGCTCGGAATCGCTCAGGTGCTCGCCGATTTGATTGCTATGCCGGGATTCCGCGATGCGAGTGGCAAGGTCGTACAATCGCCGCTCGCGTGGAATAGGCCGCAAGTACAACCAGCGAAGGACCATAGATTCTGCGAAGAATCTTGACTTCCTCGGGCCGTTTCAACGAGTTGAGCACATGCGCAAACCGGGGAAGCGGTCTCGTGGGTTCGCCGGCTCTCTGCTGACGGCACTCCTGAATGGCAAGAAGCCCCAACATAGCCATTGCATCGTTCCGGGTGAGCGTTTGGCGAAGGGCATTCCCGGCGGTCATGTGGGCTTCGATCATTGCGTCTCGAGGCCCGTCGGCGAGCTTGTTCCAGGGATCGCCGGACAAGTCCCGCATCAGCCGGCTCAGACGATATACCTCGCTATCGTAGCCAACCTGCGCGAGGGCCGAACGCAAGACCTCAGCAACAGCGGTCAAATCCGTACCCAGCGGGCCAACCAATCCGAAAACGAGTTCGCAAGCTGCTTGCGCGGCGCTCATAAGTGCAGAACAACTTGTAGCTTATTCGAGCGGATAAATGCAATCGCACCGCTTTGCCTTAAATCCCGCGGGCAGGCCGATAAGATGAGAGGGACAAGTTGTATTATCCACTACCACGCACCAATCCTGGAGCTCAGTGTCCCCAGGGGGAAAACGCGGACCTTAAGCAGGGGTCTTCTTAAACCACGGCACGAACGCGCTGGTCGATTTCTGGTAGCGCCGGTACGCCTCCCCGCGCGACCGCAGCGCCTGTGCTTCCGTCGCCGGAATTCCGGTGACGCGGAACAGGAAATACAGGATCATCGCCGGCGAAATCCAGGCAATCCAGCCGCCGGGCGAACCCAGGGCGAACGTCGCATACCCGCACCACACTAGAAATTCGAAGAAGTAATTGGGGTGGCGCGAGTAATTCCAGAGCCCGGCCTGGCAGGTAAGGCCTTTGTTGCGCGGGTCCTTCTTGAAAGCGTCCAACTGCCCGTCAGCAATAGCCTCGCCCATAACGCCCGCCGCCCAGATGGCCAGACCGGCATATTCCCAACCGCCGAGTCCCGGGGCGGGGTTCACGGCGGCCACCAGGAAAGGCCAGGACAAGGCCGGGCAAAGCAGAGCCTGAAACTGGAAGAACAGAAGAAACTTGAATTCCAGGTTAGTCTTCCACTTCTCGCGGAGGGCGACGTAGCGACCCTCCTCCGGCTTGCCGGCGATCCGCAGCAGCAGGTAGCCGCCGAGGCGCAGGCCCCACAGCCCGGCCATGGCGGCCATCACCCAGCGGCGCGGCGAACCCCCCGGACCCTGAATCGCATACACCAGGGCGACCAGCGCGATCCCGAAGGACCAACCGATGTCGACAATGGAGGCGTTGCGCAGCGGCAGGTGAATCAGCCACAGCACGGCCATCAGGACCACCGCGGCCAGGGTCCCCTGCGCCAGCAGCGGGAGCGCGCTATTCCAATCCATGCAACCCGTTGGATCATATACCGGCCGGCGGCGATGTATTTTTCCGCCGCCCGGACCGGCCGCCGGCTACGGATTCTGGTTCATCGCCGTGCCGTAGTAGATGCCGTTGAACAGCATCTTGAAGGTGCCGTGGGGTTGCGCGCGGAAGGTGATTTCGGGTCCGAAGAGAAACAGCTTGCCTTCGCCCACCGGGACTTCGAGCGCGCCGGCGCCGCCTTCCAGATACTGTTGTCCCCAGGCCCAGCCGCTGCGCAGCGGCGAGGCGCTGGCGAACCAGGCCACCGGCTTCACGCCGCGCACCGCGGCCTCGGGCTGGACGCGGAACACCGGGCTGTTGTCGAACAGGAAGTCGGCCTTTTCGCCCATGCCCCAGGCGAGCGGGTGCCGGTTGTCGACCTTCATTTCGAGGATCGAACCGGGCACGTAGAACTTGTCGCGGCCCAGCGGGCGCTCCGCGCCGTTGGCGGCGCGTTCCGTAAGGTGATTCTGAATGGCGAAGCCGAGATGCCGGGCGAGCGCGGTGGAACCGCCGATGGTGAGGACCGTTCCGCCCGCCTCCAGAAAGCGCTTCAATTCCGGAACGCTCTGCTTCACGGAGAGGCTGCCCGTCATCGGCTGATATTCCGCCGGAATCGAATCCGCGGCGGGCATGCGATCGAGTTCGCCGGGAGCGTCGCCGTCGCGCGCCGGAATCGCGCCGCCGACGAAGATCAGCACGTCATACTTGCCGCGCAGGTTGCCGGCATCGATCGCCTTGGGATAGACCACCTCGAAGGGGAACTCCATCTGCTCGAACAGCCAGCGGATCCAGCCGGAGGGCATGGAGCCGCCGAAGCGATCCCACAGGCCGATGCGCACCGGCTTGAGCTTGATCGCATCGCCGGCCGGCTTGGCGGCCACGGCGGTGAAGCTGAGCCCGAGGTCGCGGGCCGCCTTGTCGAGCACCGCGCGGGTGGAAGCCTTGGCCGGGATGTACATCGCCCCCGGACCTTCGGCGACGCCGTTCACGGTGAAGGGCTCCTTCATCCAGAAGACGTCCTCGCCCGCTTTCAGCAGGCGGTTGACCGCGACAAATGAGTCGTTCACCTTGTGCGAGGCGATAAATCCCGCCGGCGACGCCACACCCGTAATGCGGCCGGGCGCGGGTGCGATCAGGTCATTGATCTTTTCGAGCGGCGCATCGAAACCGTCCAGGATGCGATCGAACTTCACGCCCATCTGATACGCAAGGGTCCAGCCGGCGTTGTCGTACGGCGGGGTCGGCGGAGAGCCGGGCGCCTTGAAGTCGTTGGGGTGATCCTGCGGCTCGAACAGATCGAGAATGTGCGGGCGGAACGCCTGCGCCGTTTTCACCACGTAGGAACCGGCCGGGTAGCTCTTCCCGTTCACGCTGAAAGCCGCGGTGGCTCGGTGCACGCTGACGCCGGTCTTGATCAGCGAATTCATGAACTTGGTGGCGGTGAGGAAATCGTCCTGATCGGCGGGCAGGATGTAGCCGCGCGGGTCACGCAGCTCCGGTTTGCGAACTTCGGCGTAATACTTGCCGTCGGCGCGGGTCTGCTCGAAGAACTGCCGCTCAAAGCGGCGCTGCTCGGGATCGCCGGCGCGATCCTTGCGGATCTGGGCCTCCACGGCGTCGATCTTCCGTGGAGTCATGGTCCAGTGGTCGCGGCTGCCGCGCTCGATCGAATTCCGGCCCATCTTATAAATGTTGTACAGCCATTCCTCGCGGTACTTGGAGGCGATGTCGAGCACCGCGCGGTTATTGGTCACCGAATAGTCGATGGACTGGCGGAAGTGCCATTTCCGAGGGGTGATGGGGTTGGGCTGGTCCTTGGTGCTCAGCAGGCGGCGCGGCACGAAGGGGATCTCCATCGGAGTGGGGTTGCCGATCGTTTCCGTCAGGATGCCCACCATGTTGTGGAAGTACGCCGTGGTGCGCAGGCCGCCGTTGAACCAGACCGAATAGCTGGCGCCTTCCCAGGCCACGCCGCCGGGCTTGTCCTCCTCGGCCAGGCGCTGGTGCATCGCGTAGCCGACGCGATTGGTGCCGAGCATCACCAGCGGATCGAAGTAGTAGTTGAAGGGATCGCGGAAGGGGGGCGCGAACAGCACCGCGCCGGCGGGCCCGGTCTGATGGTGGTTGTACATGATCTGCGGGAACCATTCCCGGTACATCACGCGGTTCATGTTCGTGGATTCCTTCTGCGCCGACAGGTAGAAATCGCGGTTGTTGTCGTGGCCCACGTACTTCTGGTACAGCCGCGGCGCGTACACGCGGCGCTTCAGCGGATCCTTCTCGCGCATGTAGTGGTCGGCCACCAGGTCATGCCCGTCTGGATTGGCGTGGACGAACAGGATGATCACGTCGCGCAGGAAGCGCAGGGTTTCGGCATCCGTGCGGCTCACCATCTGGTACAACGTTTCCATCAATTGCTGCGCGCCAAGGACCTCCGTGGCGTGCAACCCGCCGTCGATCCAGACCACGGCCTTGCCTTCCTGCGCGAGTTTGCGAGCCTCCTCGTCGGCCACTCCTTCGGCCAGCGCCAGCCTGCGCGCGATCTCGCGGTAGCGGTCCAGCTTCTTGAGGTTGTCAGGCGAGGTGACGATGGCCATCATCTGCGGCCGGCCTTCCTCGGTCTTGCCGATCTCGACCAGCTTCATGCGGTCGGATTCCTTCTCCAGCTTCTGCCAGTAGGCGAGCAGTTGCTGATAATTGGCGAGGAAGTAATCGTCGCCCAGGTTATGGCCGAACTCTTCCTTCGGCGACGTGATTTTACGCGCGGTGGCAGGCGCTTGCGCCAGAGCGGCAACGGCGGTGAAAGCTGCAAGCAGGAACAGACTGCGGGCCCGGTGCGGATGCATAGATAAACAAGATGTTACACCGGGAGGGTCAGGTTACGCGCC
>JAIEPW010000083.1 GCA_019748195.1 Bryobacteraceae bacterium | reverse complement strand
CGCTGCGGCTTTTGCGCGGTGCAGAAGGGGGCGCCGCAGCAGGTGGATTACGACGAACCGCGCCGCGTGGCCGAAGCCTGCGCCGCCCTGGGCCTGAAGTTCGCCGTCATCACCAGCGTGAACCGCGACGACCGGCGGGACGGGGGCGCGGAACTGTTCGCGCTCACCATTCGCGCCATCCGGGAGCGCGTTTCCGGCTGCGGGGTGGAAGTGCTGGTGCCCGATTTCCAGGGCTCGCGGGAAGCCCTGCGGATCGTGATGGAAGCCGCGCCCGACGTCCTGAATCACAACACCGAAACCGTGCCCCGGCTGTATCGCCAGGTCCGCATCGGCGCCCGTTATGAACGCTCGCTCGAAATGCTCCAGTACGCGAAATCGCTGAACCCGGCGATCCCCACCAAGTCCGGCGTGATGGTCGGGCTGGGCGAAACCAACCAGGAAGTGCTGGAAACCATGCGCGACCTGCGCGCGCACGACGTCGATATCGTCACCATCGGTCAGTATCTCCGCCCCACGCCGCAACATCTGCCGTTGCGACGGTACGTCACGCTGGAGGAATTCGCCGAGTTCAAGCGCGCCGGCTACGAATTGGGCTTCCGTCACGTCGAAAGCGGACCGCTGGTCCGCAGTTCCTATCACGCCGATGAGGCGGTCTCCGCTGCGTCAGGCTGTTCTCATTAACATGGACAAAGTCGCGCCGGGCGTGTACCGGATCAACCTTCCCCTGCCCTGGGAACTGGACACGGTGAACGTACACCTGGTGGAGCTGGAAGACGGCTTCCTGCTGGTCGACGCCGGTTTCGGCACGGACGCCTGCTTCGGCGCGCTCGAAGCGAGCCTGCTCGGGAGCCGGATCGGCTGGAACGACATCCGGAAGCTCTGCATCACGCACATGCATCCCGATCACGTGGGGCTGGCGGCGCACATCCTGGAACTTTCCGGCGCCGATCTGCTGATGCACGCGGACGAGGCGGAGTATCTGGCGCAATCGGCGAACACCGGGCGCAACATGGCGTTTTTCGACAAGGCGCTGGCCGCCGCCGGAACTCCCGCCGAGCTGCAGGACCGCGTTCACAAGAGCTTCACGCAGATCCGCAATACCTTCAAGGTCCTGAGGCCCGCGTGGCCGCTGCGCGGCGGGGAGAAAATGCCGGTGGCCGGCGGCACGCTGGAATTTGTGTGGACCCCGGGCCACTCCCCGGGCCACATGTGCCTCTATTCGCCGGAGCACGGCTACCTGATCTCGGGCGACCATATCCTGGAGGACATCACGCCCAACATCACCTGGCATCCGGAGCGCGACACGCTGGCCGACTACCTCGGTTCGCTGGAGATGCTGATCCCGTATCCCATCCGGACGGTGCTGCCCTCGCACGGCAACCCATTCGAGGGGCATGGGGAATGGATACGCGCCACCCACCAGCACCACGCCGAGCGCTGCGACCGCATTTTGCAGTCGATCGGCCAGGGGTCGGACACCGCGCACGCCATCGTGCTCGACATGTGGCAGGGCAAACTCTCGGCGTTCCACTACCACTTCGCGGTGCTGGAGATCCTGGCGCACCTGGAATTCATGCGCCGCAAGGGCCGTCTGGCGGCGTCGTCCGGGGAGCCGGCGATCCGCTGGACGGCGGCCTAGACCGCTTCTGTTTTCAGGCCGCGTTCCATCAGCTCCCGCACCGCCAGCCTCGGGCTTTTGCCCTGGTGCAGGATGGCGTTCATTTGTTCCGTGATCGGCATCTCGACGCCGTGGCGCGCCGCCAGTTCCACCGCGGCCCGCGTGGTCTTGACGCCCTCGGCCACCATCTTCATGGACGTGACGATTTCGGCGATGGGCTTGCCGCGCCCGAGTTCCAGGCCCACTCCGCGGTTGCGGCTCAACTCTCCGTAGCAGGTGAGCACCAGGTCGCCCAGGCCGCTGAGGCCGGCGAGCGTCAGCGGGCTCGCGCCCTCCGCCACCGCCAGGCGCGTCATCTCCGCGAGGCCTCGCGTCACCAGCGCGGCCAGCGGATTCGACCCCAGACCGAGCCCCTGGCAGATGCCCGCGCCCAGCGCGATCACGTTCTTCAAAGCGCCGCCGAGCTCCACCCCGGTCAGGTCGGGATTGGTGTAAAAACGCAGCGCCGGGCCGGAGAAGGCCTGCTGGACATAGGCCGCCGTGTCCGCGTCGGCGCTGGCGATGATCGCCGCCGCGGGCTGTCCCTGCGCGATCTCGCGGGCGAACGTGGGTCCGGACAGCACCGCGATCCTCGCTTGCGGCAGTCCGGCCGCGATCACCTGCGACATCCGCAGCAGCGTTCCGTTTTCCAGCCCCTTGGTGGCGCTGACGACGATCGCTCCCGGCGCCGCGTACGGCTTGAGGGCGGCATAGACGGCGCGCGCGTGATGCGACGGCATCACGCCGAGAATCACCGGAGCGTTTTCCACGGCCTCGCCCAGGGACGGGGTCACGTGGACATTCGCAGGCAGCGGAAAGGCGGGAAGGTAGACGTCGTTCTCGCGCGATTGCCGCATTCGCGCCGCCAGGTCCGGCTCATGCACCCACAGCCGGACGGTTTCGAAGCGCGGCGACAGGGCGATCGCCAGCGCGGTGCCCCAACTGCCGCCGCCCGCGATTGCCAAGGTCACCGCGGCGATCCTCGCGAGGAAAAGCGGAAGACGTTCTCATTGCCGTCGCGGATGCGCCGGATATTGGCTTTATGGCGGTACACGATGAACGCGCCGGCGGTCGCCGCCGAAATCAGCACCGGCGCGGGCGGATGCAGAATCAGCCACACTCCCAGCGGAAACAGGCCCGCCGCCAGGATGGAGCCCATGGAGATGTAGCGCGTCACCGCCACCGCGATCACGAACACAACCAGCGAGGCCAGCAGCGGGGCGGGCGTCAGGTACAGGAACGCGCCGATGAAGCTGGCCACCGCCTTGCCGCCCTGAAACTTCAGGAACACCGGGAAAGCGTGTCCGGCCATCACCGCCAGCGCCGCCAGGCTGGTCCAAAGAAGCGATCCGCCGGTGTAGCGATCCATCAGCCAGACCGCGACTCCGCCTTTCAAAATGTCCAGAATCAGCGTGGCGACGCCCGCGCCGCGGCCCGTGGTTCGCAGCACGTTGGTGGCTCCGATGTTGCCCGAACCGGCGTCGCGCACGTCCTTTCCCGTCATCAGCCGCACCAGCAGGAAGCCGAACGGGATCGCGCCGATCAGGTATGCCGACAGCAGAAGGAAAGCGGGAGTCATGCGAGCGGGAAAGACGCCAGTTTGGAATAGACCGAGCCGCGAGGACCGGGCTTGCTCAGGTAGAGGTGAAACGAATCCGGCCGGAAGCGCCCGAACTCCACGGAATCGAGCTGGGCGATCGCCTGCCGCAGCGCGATCAGACCCTCGTCCGATTTGATCCGCGCCAGCGTCAGGTGCGGCGAATAAGGCTTCGTCTCCGCCGCGATCCCCAGCGGAACCAGCCCCTGGTTGGCCGCCGCCGCCAGGTCACTCAGTGCCGGACCGGCCTGGACGCCCGCCCACAGCACGCGCGGGCGATGCGGATTCGGAAACCAGCCCAGGCCCTTCAATTCCACTTCCGGCGCGCGGGCCGGCAGCGCCGCCAGCGCCTGCTTCAATTCTTCCAGGCGCGCTTCCGGAAGCTCGCCGATAAACTTGATGGTCACGTGCAGATTCGCCGCCGGGCTCCAGCTTTGCGCGGGCGCGGCCGGGCGCAGCCGCCCCAGCAACTGCTCCAAGCGGCCCTCGATTTCTTCGGGTAAAGCGATGCCCGTGAACAGGCGCATGAAGCTACCAGTGTACACACCTGAGGCGGCGGCTCAATCCGAGAGGATGCAGATGTCGCTGAGGTTGCGGTAATCCTCGGCGAAGTCCAGGCCGTAGCCCACCACGAACTCATCGGGAATCTGGAAGCCGACGTAGTTCACCTGTACCTCGCGCTGCCGCCGGTCCGGCTTGTCCAGCAGCGTGGCGATGCGGATGCTCCGCGGCTGCCGCTGGCTCAGCAGGCTCAGCAGATAGCTGAGGGTGATGCCGCTGTCGATAATGTCCTCGACGATGATGACATCCTTGCCCTCGATCGACAGATCGAGATCCTGGGTCACCTTCACTTCGCCGGAGCTGGACTTCGCCTTGCCGTAGCTCGAAATGCCGAGGAACGCCAGGCGGGAGGGAGTCTTCATGGCGCGCGCCAGGTCGGCGGCGAACAGGCACGCGCCCTTCAAGACAATGATCAGGTACACGGGCCCTTGCGGATAGTCGGCGTCGATCTCCGCCGCCACCCGCGCCACTGCTTCGCGAATCTGGGCGGCCGTGAGAAATACACGGAGCGAGGACATAGTCCCTTAGTATCTCCGAAGAACGGCGAAGGGGAGAAGATCAGTCGACGGCTTTGTTGCGCAGGCTGGGCGGGCCGACATGAATGTGCGGCGCGGTGGCCGAGCCGCGGATCGCCACCCGGAACGCGAAAAACGGCACGCCCTTTTGGGTCAGCCAGCGGCGCACCCACACGCCTTCCGGATCGTCGGGCGCGAGCGCCAAATCCACGCGCCCGCGGTGATCGTAGCCGAGCGCGCGGTGGACCGCGGTCGACCCATTGGCGCTCACCGGGAGGGCGCGCCCGAATTCCTGCTGGAAAGCGCCGGACAGCCGCCGCCAATCGCCTGGGGTGAAAACGCCCCGCCCCTCGAAGCGCTCGTACGGCTTCCACTCCACGGCGGGAGCGGTATCCGGCTCGGTCTCGACCCGCGCGGCGGCAAGCAACTGCTCGAACAGCCCGGCGCGGCGAACGGCCTGGTCCAGGGTCTCCTGGCGGGAAGCGAGCTCTTGGGCGGCTTCCGCGATCTGGTTGGAGGCGACCGCGCCGGCGGCGGCCAGGTCCTTCAGCCGGCCAAGTCGATCGGCCTGGCGATCCAGACGCCGGCGCGCGGCGTTCACCATGGATTCGCTCTGGCCTTCGTTCAGTTCTTCCAGCGTCAGGCTGCGGTAGAGGGTGTCTTGCAGCACCCCCTGATCCTCGGCGTCCAGCAGCGCCTCTTCGAGATCCTTCAGCTTGGAGGGGGCCAGCGCGCCGGCGGAAACCAGCTCCCGCGAGCGCTCGAGCTGGCGGCGCAACGCGTCGGTCTGGGAAGCGCCGGGGGACTGCGCCGGAAGGAACACAGCCGCGGCGCAGAGGAGGAAAGTAAGGAACCGCAAACTATCTCTATTGTAGTACGATCGAACCAGTTACACGTGCCACCCAAACCCAGGAAACCAGCCGCCAGGAAGCCTCGAACCACAACCAAACGGGCCATCGCGCCACCGCCGGCGATGCCGCCGCCGCCCGGCGGCGCCGCACCGTTGCCGGAAGGCTCACCGGAGCCGACGTGGCTGACCGCGGTTCGGGCGGCGGACGCCAAGCAGGCGCGGGACCTGGTGGTACTGGACCTGCGGCCCATCAGCTCCTTCGCCGACTTCTTTCTCATCGCCACCGGATCGAACGCCAAGCAGATCCAGGCGATCAGCGACGAGATCGGCAAACGCCTGGCCGAAGCGGGCGAAAAGCCGGTGAACGTGGAGGGCTACGCCAACGCGGAGTGGATTCTCGCCGATTATGGCGACCTGGTGATCCATATCTTCTCCGATTCCTCGCGTGCCTATTACGACCTGGAGCGGTTGTGGCGGGACGCGGTGCGAGTGGCGATTCCGGCGCTGGCCGGAACCTGAGGTTCGGAAAAAACCTTACACGGCTCCGTAATGCAGAGGTTGTTCTTGACTCCCTCTGAGGGCGTGTATATACTCGAACCCGGACTAAACCGCGAGCATCGAGAGGCGGCGGCATTCGACTGTCCGTGTCAGGAAACGGAACGCCGGTCGAAGCGCCGGGCGAGATCTGAAAAGGCTACTCGCCGCGCCCCGCTTTGCCGTCCTGCGTTCGAGACTTGAGGATCGGAGACTAGAGGTAACTATGGCAAGAGCAAGCACGCAACACAAACTCGATCGTGTGCGTCCGCCACGCGTCCACGTCACCTACGACGTCGAAATCGGCGACGCAATCGAGTTGAAGGAACTTCCCTTTGTGCTGGGCGTACTGGGGGACTTCACCGGACAGCCGGCGGATCCGCTTCCGCGGCTCCGCGACCGGAAATTCACTGAAGTGAATCCGGACAATTTTGACGCCGTACTGGCCGGCATGAAGCCGCATCTGGCCTTCTCGGTGGAGAACAAGCTGGCGGAGGAGGAAGACGCTCCGCAGTTGAAGGTGGATCTGCACTTCCGTTCGATGGACGACTTCTCGCCGGCCAACGTGGCCAAGCAGGTGAAGCCGTTGAAGGAATTGCTGGATCTGCGCACCAAGCTCGCCGATCTGCGGGGCAGCCTGCAGGGCAATGACAAGCTGGATGAACTGTTGATGGACGCCGTGAGCAGCTCCGATAAGCTGAGCAAGCTGAAGGGCGAAGTGGGCGGCGGATCGGATGGAGGTTCCAATGAGTGACGCTCAACAGGCGCGCCCGCAGGCGCAGGAAACCACGCTAGAGCGCGGTTTGCTCGATCAGATCGTGGAAGAAGGACGGCTTGGCAAGGAGCCTGCCGCGCGGGAACGCGGCAAGGAGCTCGTCAAGGAGTTCGTCAAGCAGGTGCTGGACGGCTCGATGACCGTCAGCAAGGACGTGGAGGCGATGATCAACGCGCGTATCGCGCAGATCGATCACCTGCTGTCCATTCAGTTGAATGAGATCCTGCATCATGCCGCGTTCCAGAAGCTGGAAGGAAGCTGGCGCGGTCTGAAGTATCTGATGGATCAGAGCGAGACCAGCGATCAGTTGAAGATCAAGGTGCTCAACGTGTCGAAGAAGGAGCTGCTGAAGGATCTGCAGCGCGCTCCCGAGTTCGACCAGAGCGCCCTGTTCAAGAAGGTGTACGAGGAAGAGTTCGGGGTATTCGGCGGCGCGCCCTTCGCGGCGATGATCGGCGATTACGAGCTCGGCCGCGGACCCGAGGACATGGAGTTCCTGGAGCGCGTGGCGCAGACCGCCGCGGCGGCTCACGCTCCGTTCCTTACCTCCGCCAGCGCGGATTTCTTCAACCTCGACAGCTTCGCGCAGTTGGACCAGCCCCGCGACCTCGGCAAGGTGTTCGACACCACCGAGTACGCCAAGTGGAAGAGCTTCCGCCAGAGCGAGGATTCGCGTTACGTCGGCCTGTGCGTTCCCCACGTGCTGGGCCGGCTTCCCTACGGCCGGGACAACGTGCAGATCGAGGAATTCGCCTACGAGGAGAACGTGGACGGCACCGATCACAGCAAGTACCTGTGGACCAACGCGGCCTATTCGCTGGGCGCGCGGCTGACCACGGCGTTCGCGCTGTACGGCTGGTGCGCCTCCATCCGAGGCGTGGAAGGCGGCGGACTGGTGGAAGGCCTGCCGGTTCACAACTTCTATACCGACGAAGGCGACGTGGTGATGAAGTGCCCGACGGAAGTGCCCATCACGGACCGCCGTGAGAAGGAACTCGCCGACCTCGGCTTCGTGCCGCTGGTGCACTGCAAGGGCACCGACTATGCCGCGTTCTTCAGCGTCCAGTCGGCGCAGAAGGCCAAGCTGTACGACAAGGAAGCGGCGAACGCGAATGCGCGCCTCTCCACCCAGTTGCCGTACATTCTCGCGGTGTCCCGTTTCGCGCACTATCTGAAGGCGATGATGCGCGACAAGATCGGCAGCTTCATGTCCCGCGCCGATTGCGAGCGCTGGCTGAACCAGTGGATCAACAACTACGTGACCCCGGACGACACGGCGTCGCCGGCGGTAAAGGCGCAATTCCCGCTGCGGGAAGCGCGCGTGGAAGTGATGGAGATCCCCGGCAAGCCGGGCGCCTACCGCGCGGTGGCGTTCCTGCGGCCGCACTTCCAATTGGATGAGCTGTCGGTTTCGTTGCGGCTGGTGGCGGACCTGCCTCCTTCTGCTCGCGGTTAGCCCGAAAAGGCTGATCTGTGTTTTAGAAAGATTGCGCGTATAGAAACAGGAGGCACCAAACACAATGGCTGCAGTAGATTATTATCTGAAGATCGACGGGATCGAAGGCGAATCCCAATCGAAAGGTCACGAGAAAGAGCTCCAGCTCGAGAGCTGGAGCTGGGGTGAGACGAACGTCGGCACCTTCTCTCACGGCGGCGGCGGCGGCGCGGGCAAGGTCAGCATGCAGGACTTCCACTTCGTATTCAAGGTCTGCAAGGCTTCGCCGAAACTGTTCCTCGCTTGCGCTTCGGGCCAGCATATCCCGAAGGCTGTGCTCACCTGCCGCAAAGCCGGCGGCAACCAGGAGCCGTTCCTGAAGGTCAACTTCACCGATCTTCTGGTTTCGTCCTATCAGACCGGCGGCAGCGGCGCGTCCGACATCCTTCCGATGGATCAGTGCGCGTTCAACTTCGCCAAGATCGAGGTGGAGTACAAGGAGCAGGATGCCAAGGGCGGTCTGGTCGGCTCCGTGAAGGCCGGCTACGACCTGAAGAAGCTCGTAAAGGTCTAACATAAATGAACGCCAGGGAGCTGTTTCAGTCCGGAAAGCTCACCGAGGCAGTGCAGGCGCTGAACGCCGAGTTGCGGGAAAACCCAACCGACGTTCGGCGCCGCACTTTTCTTTTTGAGCTGCTTTGCTTTAGCGGCGAGTGGGATCGCGCCGAAAAGCAGTTGAAAGTCCTTGCGGACGAGAACCAGAACACCGAAATGGGAGCCGTTCTGTATCTGTCCGCCATCCATGGCGAGAAGGTCCGCCATGACACGTTCCGGAACAAGGATTACCCGGCCGTTCCATCGGCGGACCGCGATTACGCCGGTTCCCTCAACGGGAAGCCGTTCGAGTGGATCGTGGATGCCGACCCGCGCGTGGGATCCCGGCTCGAACTGTTCGCCGCCGGGGCTTATCTTTGGATTCCGTTCGAGCACGTCGAGTCCATCGAGTTCGAAAAACCGTCCAAGCTGCGGGACCTGATCTGGCGTCCCGCTATCGTCCGCACCGGCGCCGCCTTCAAGGCGACCGAGCTGGGACACGTGCTGGTTCCCGTGATCAGCCCGTTCTCCTACCAGTACCCCAACGACCTGGTGCGCCTGGGACGCTCGACGGAATGGAAGGAGCAGGAAGACGGAACGGCTTTGCCGTTCGGGCAGAAGATGTTTACCGTGGACGGTGAAGACATTCCGATTCTGGAAGTGGAAAAAATCGAGTTTGCTCACCCCACTGAGGCGGACGCCGAATCCGCGCAGGCTGGCTGACCCTGGTAGCCCCCCTGTTCGCGATCCAGACGTTCATCCACTCTCGAGGCACAACGAGGAATGCCGTTACGCGACGACCTCCTGAACCCGATACCCGGCGATAATCCGAGCGGCAAGGAGATCCGGTACGCTCCGGTTTACGACAAGATCAAGGAAGCCCGGCGCGAGGACGACGACGCGCCGCAAGGCGAGTGGGCGCGGGAGCGCAAGTCCTACGACGCCGCCCAGATCATCAAGCTCGCCGGCGAAGCCATCGCCACCCAGAGCAAGGATCTTCAGCTCGCCGTCTGGATGACCGAAGCCCTGCTTCGCAAGGAAGGGGTCCCCGGGCTGCGCGAGGGCCTGGATCTGAACCGGGCGCTGATCGAGAACTTCTGGGACACGCTCTATCCGGAAATCGAGGACGGAGATATCGAGCTGCGCGCCGTGCCCCTCGAATGGCTCGGCAGCCGCCTGGTCGATCACCTGAAGAAGGCCCCTCTTTACAAGGGAGGCGTCAGCTTCTACCGCTACCAGCAGTCCCGCACGGTGCCCACCGAAGCGGAAGCCGGCGCCAGCGAGCAGAAAATGGAGATGCGTCAGGCCGCCGTTCAGGACGGCAAGCTGACGCCGGAAGAGTTCGAGCAGATCTTCCGCACCAGTTCCACGGCGCAGTTTGAAGCGATGCTCGCCACCTTTGACGGCCTGCTGGAAAGCTGCACCGCGCTCAAGGAAATCTGCGACGCCAAGTTCGCTGACTACAGTCCTTCCTTCAGCCCGCTGCAGACCGCGATCGAGGAGATCCGCCATTTAATCAAGACCCAGCTCAACCGCAAGTACGAGCTGGAAGGCGGCGCTCCCGAGGCCGCGGTAGAGGAAGCGCCCGCCGGGGAAGAATACTCGGAAAGCTACGAGGAAAGCTCGTCGCGTCCGGCGCGCCGGAAGAAAGGGATCTCGGCCGGCCCCGAGCCCACCGACATGGAAGACGCCGCGGCTCGCCTGGCCGCGGTGGCCCGGTGGATGCGCCAGAACGATCCGAACAGCCCCGCGCCGTACCTGATGCTGCGCGGCTTTCGTTGGGGGGAACTGCGCGGCTTCGGCGACAGCCCGGACCCCACCGCGCTCGAAGCGCCGGATTCCGAGGTCCGGCAGGGCCTCAAGCGCCTGGCGCTCGAGTCGAACTGGACGGAGCTCATCGAGACGGCGGAGTCGGCCATGGCGCTCCCTTGCGGCCGCGCCTGGCTCGACCTGCAGCGCTACGTGGTCCGCGCCTGCGACGAAAGCGGATACTACGCCATCTCCAATGCGATCCGCGGCGAGATCCGCTGCCTGTTGCTCGATTATCCGAATCTGCCGTCCTGGACGCTGATGGACGATACGCCCACCGCGAACGGCGAAACACAGGCCTGGCTGCAGGAAGTGGCGCCGCCCGTCACCCAGGAAGCCGCCGCGCCCGCCCAGGAGATGTTCTCCTATTCGCCGCCGCCGGAGCCGTCCGAGGAGCATTCCAACGGCGATCAATCCGCCGAACGCATGCCCACCGCCTACGAGCTCGCCTTGCAGGCCGCGCAGGGCGGACGCCACCGCGAGGCCATCGAGATTCTGATGGACGATCTGGGCAAGCAGCAGTCCGGCCGGTCGCGGTTCCAGCGCAAGGTGGAGCTCGCGCAAATCTGCATCGCCACCGGCCATCAGGCTCTCGCGCAGCCCATTCTGGAGGAACTGGCGCGGGAGATCGACGAGTACCGGCTGGAACGCTGGGAAGCATCGCCGATGGTGGCCCATCCGCTGGTGCTGCTCTACCGCTGCCTGGGCACTCCGAAAGCCGGAGAAGAAGACCGGAAGAACCAGTTGTACTCGCGCATCTGCCGGCTGGACCCGCTGCAGGCGCTGGCGGTCGGGAGGTAGCCCATGGCCCGGCCGGATCCGGATCTCACAGTCTCGCAGGCGCTTCTCGACCGGCTGATCAATACCGATCCCGGTCTTGCCACTGACCCTCCGGTGACGCGCGCGCAGTCCATCCGCCTGCTGAAGCAGTCCCTGCGGCGGGACCTGGAGTGGCTGCTGAACACCCGGCGCATCCCGGAAGCCGCGGGAGAAGAATACCCCGAGCTCAGCCGGTCTCTGTTCAACTACGGATTGCCGGACTTCACCACTCTCAGCGTCTCCTCCTCGCGCGACCGCGCCAAGCTGCTGAAGGAAGTCGAGGCCGTCGTCGCGATTTTCGAGCCCCGGCTGCGCGACGTGAATGTGAAAGTGCTGGAGATCCCGGACAGCAAAGTCCGCGCCCTCACGTTCCAGATTGAAGGGATGCTGCAGATGGACCCCGCTCCGGAACACATTTCGTTCGACACCACGCTCTCGCTGACCAGCGGAGAATACCTGGTCAAGGGTGATCGCAGTGCGTGACGAGCTACTCCTTTATTACGAACGGGAACTGAATTTTCTGCGCCAGATGGGCGCGGAGTTCGCCGAGAAGTACCCCAAGATCGCCGGCCGCCTGGTGCTGGAGGCGGACAAGTGCGAAGACCCGCACGTCGAACGCCTGCTGGAAGCGTTCGCGTTCCTGGCCGCCCGCGTTCACCTGAAGATCGACGACGAGTTCCCGGAGATCACCGAAGCGCTCATCAGCATTCTGTATCCGCACTACATCCGGCCGCTGCCTTCCATGTCCATCGCGCAGATGCACCTGGACGCCGAGCGCGGCGGGCCGGTGACGCCGCAGAAGGTGCCGCGCAATTCGCTGCTGAACTCGCGGCCCGTGGCGGGCGTCCCTTGCCAGTTCCGCACCTGTTACGAGACCACCGCCTGGCCGCTGAGCGTGACGGCCGCCGAATGGACGTCGCCCGACCGGCTGACCCCGCCCGTCAAGTCGCTGGACGCGGCCGCGGCGGTGCGCGTCGAAATCGCCGGGCCGCCGGAAGTCCTGCTGCCGAAGATCGGCCTGGGCACGCTGCGCCTCTTTCTCAACGGCGACGCCAACCTGGTTTACACCCTCTACGAGCTTTTGTTCTGCAACACCACGCAGATCCTGATCCGCGATCCCTCGAATCCCAAGCTGCGCCCGGTCATGCTGCGTCCGGACGCCATCCAGGCCGTGGGCTTCGGCGCCGACGAAGGCATGATTCCGTATCCGCGCCGTTCCTTCATCGGATACCGGCTGCTGCAGGAGTACTTCGCTTTCCCCGACAAGTTCTTCTTCCTCGATCTGACGGGGCTCGAGAACGTATGGATGAACGGCTTCAAGAACAAGGCCGAAATCATCTTCCTGGTTTCGCCGTTCGAGTTGAACGAACGCCGCCAGGTGCTGGAACTCGGCATTTCCGCCAAGACGTTCCGCCTGAACTGCACTCCGATCATCAACCTGTTCCCCCAGACCTGCGAGCCGATCCTGATGGACCAGCGCAAGTTCGAGTATCCGGTGGTGCCGGACGTGCGCCGTCCCAACGCGATCGAGATCTTCAGCGTCGAGGAAGTGGTCAGCATCAACCCGCAGACCCGCGACGTGATGAAGTACGAGCCGTTTTATTCGTTCCGGCACTCCCCGGTGAAGGACAAGCCGCAGACCTTCTGGCTGGCGCACCGCCGGGCCTCGGGCAAGATGAGCGATGAAGGCACCGAGATCTACCTTTCGCTGGTGGACCTCTCGACGCGGCCGCTGCATCCGGACGCCGACGCGCTGACGGTGCGCGCCGTCTGCTCCAATCGCGACCTGCCGGCGCGGCTGCCCTTCGGCAACGAAGCCGGCGATTTCGACCTGCTGGGCGGCATCGCCATCAAGCGCATCGTGGCTCTCCGCAAACCCACCAACACGCTGCGCCCGGCGGTGGGCAAATCGCTGCTGTGGCGGCTGATGTCGCACCTTTCGCTCAATTACCTCTCGCTGGTGGAAGACGGCGTGGAGGCGTTCAAGGAGATCCTGAAGCTGTACAACTTCAGCGGCTCCAGCTACGCCGAAAAACAGGTGGAGGGTATCCGCTCAGTGGCCAGCGAGCGCCACTTCGCCCGCCTGATCTCGGAGAACGGCATCACGTTCGCGCGCGGCACGCGCGTGAACATTGAAGTGGACGAGGAGCAGTTCGTGGGCGGCGGCGTATACCTGTTCGGCGCCGTTCTCGAACGCTTCCTCGCCCTGTATACTTCGCTCAACAGCTTCAGCCAGCTCACGCTGCGGAGCTCGATGAGAAAGGAGATCGTCCAGGAGTGGCCTCCACGAGCCGGGCAGATCATCCTGATGTAGGGGCCGGCCTTTCCACCGGTTCGTTCGAAGTTCTCCCCGCGGAGCGCTTCGAGCGGGTGGCGAAGCTGCTGCGCAAGGTCCCTTTCGAGTTTCATTTCTTCCAGATGGTCCGCCTGATGGAGCGAATGAATCCGGAAAGCTCCCCCGTGGGCCGTTTCGTGCCTCCCGGCCGCGAGGTGGTCCGCTTCAAGGCTCACAACTCGCTGCCGTTCCCGGCGAGCGAGGTGCAGGGGATCATCTGGCCGGACCCCGAGGTTCCGGGTCCGCCCGCCATCATCGTCAACTTCTTCGGGCTGACCGGGCCCGTGGGCCTGCTGCCCATTTACTACACGCAGCTCGTGGTGGAGCGGTTGCGCGCCAAGGATCGCGGCGTCGCCGACTTCCTGGACATGTTCAACCACCGCATGCTCTCCCTGTTCTACCAGGCGTGGGAGAAGTACCGGTTCATCATCGGCTACGAACGCGGGGAGCGGGACCGCTTCTCGCACATCCTGATGTCGCTGGTGGGTCTCGGCACCGGGCACCTGCAGAATCGAATGGCGGTGGTGGACGATTCGCTTCTGTTTTACGCGGGACTGCTGTCGCTGCAGCCGCGGTCGGCCGCCGCGCTGGAGCAGATCCTGGCCGACTTCTTCGACGTGCCGGTGCAGGTGGAACAGTTCGTGGGCGCCTGGTACCGGCTGGACATCCCCACGCAGACGCAGTTTGACCGCTCCACCACGGCCTCCGAGCAACTCGGCCTGGGGGCGATCGTCGGCGACGAAATCTGGAATCAGCAGGCGGGCGCGCGCGTGCGCATCGGACCCATGCCTCTGGCCAAGTACCTGCAATTCCTGCCCATCGGAACCGCCTACCAGCCGCTGCGCGCGCTGACGAGTTTCTTCTCCCGGCAGGAGATCGATTTCGAGGTGCAGTTAGTGCTGCAGCAGGAGCAGGTGCCGCCTTGCTCGCTAGGGCAAATCGGGGATGAATCCCCGCTTCTCGGCTGGACCACATGGGCCAGAACCGCGCCGATGTTGCGCAGCCCGAGTGATACAATTTTACGGACTTAAGGCAGGCTGGAAGGCTTCTCCGGAGCCGGCGCGGGCGGTGATCGAATCTCCCGCCTTTTGTCGCATATCCACCTGGGCGAGGTCGGAGAGGACTTATGAGCGTCAACCTGAAATCCCTGATCGGGAAACTGAACGATACAACCAGAGGAGCGTTGGAGTCGGCCGCGGGACTATGCCTGTCCCGCACGCACTACGACATCGAGATCGAGCACTTCCTGATGAAGCTGCTCGACTCCTCGGAAAACGATGCCGCCCGGATCTTCCGCCAGTTCGGCATCGAACCCGCCCGGCTCCAGAAGGAACTGGAGCGGAGCATGGACAAGCTGAAGACCGGCAACGGCAGGACGCCGGCCATCAGCCCGACGATCCTCAAGATGATGACCGAAGCCTGGACGCTCGGCTCCATCGACTTCAACGCCGGCAAGGTCCGCTCCGGCTATTGCATTCTGGCGCTCGCCACCAATGAAGAGCTGAAGCGCATGGTGGGCGAGTTCAGCCGCGAGATGCAGAAGATCGAGGGCGCGCTGCTGAAGAAGGACTTCGCGCAGATCGTGGCCGGCTCGCACGAGGACGCCACCCCCACCGCCGACGAGATGGATTCCGCCGGCGACACGGGCGGCATGCCGCGCAAGAGCGGCAAGACGCCGAACCTGGATCAGTTCACCGTGAACCTGACGGACCGCGCGCGGCAGGGCCGCATCGATCCCGTGCTCGGCCGCGACCTGGAAATCCGCCAGGTGATCGACATCCTGCTGCGCCGCCGCCAGAACAACCCGATTCTCACCGGCGAAGCGGGCGTCGGCAAGACCGCCGTGGTGGAGGGGTTCGCCACGCGCATCGCGCAGAAGGACGTGCCGCCGGCGCTGCAAAACGTCGAACTGCACTCGCTCGACCTCGCGCTGCTGCAGGCGGGCGCGGGCGTCAAGGGCGAGTTCGAGAACCGGCTGAAGGGGCTGATCGAGGAAGTGAAGTCCTCGCCCAAGCCGATCATTCTCTTCATCGACGAGGCGCACACCATGATCGGAGCCGGAGGTCAGGCGGGGCAGGGCGACGCCGCCAACCTGCTGAAACCCGCGCTCGCGCGCGGCGAATTGCGCACGGTCGCCGCCACCACATGGAGCGAGTACAAGAAGTATTTCGAAAAGGACGCCGCCCTCGCCCGCCGCTTCCAGGTGGTGAAGGTGGAAGAGCCCACCGAGCAGGTCTGCGGCGTGATGCTGCGCGGCATCGTCAACACGCTGGAGAAGCATCACACGGTGCGCATCCTGGATGAAGGGTTGAATGCCGCCGTCAAGCTTTCGCACCGCTACATCGCGGGGCGGCAGTTGCCGGACAAGGCGGTGAGCGTGCTCGACACCGCGTGCGCGCGCCTCGCGCTGGGCCAGAATTCGGTCCCTTCCGCGCTCGAAGCGGCGCAGCGCGAGCTGGAGGATCTCACCGTGCAGGAGCGCGTGCTGCAGCGCGAAACCGCCGTGGGCGCCGATCACAGCGAACGGCTGGATGCGATCGCCCGGCGCAAGGCCGCCACCGAGGCCAACCTGACCGCGTTGCGCGAGCGCTTCGACAAGGAACGCGAACTGGTGCTGAAGATCCGCGACCTCCGCGGCGCCATCGAGGACACCATTCACCCCCGCCCGGGCGTGGAAGCGAAGCCCGTCGACCTGGATCAGGCCCGGGCCGAACTGGCCGAACTGGACGCGCAGTTGAAGCAACTGCAGGGCGAGTCCCCTCTGATGGGCGTCTGCGTCGATTCCCAGGTGGTCGGGGAAGTGATTTCCGCCTGGACCGGCATTCCCGTCGGCAAGATGCTGAAGGACGAGATCGGCATGGTGCTGGAGCTCGAAAAGCATCTCGGCGCGCGCGTCATCGGCCAGGATCACGCCCTCAGCGGGATCAGTCAGCGCATCCGCACGGCTCGCGCCAGCCTGGACGATCCGGGCAAGCCTGTGGGCGTGTTCATGCTGGTGGGTCCTTCCGGCGTCGGGAAAACCGAAACCGCGCTGGCGCTCGCGGACCTGATGTACGGCGGGGAGCGCAACCTGATCGGCATCAATATGTCGGAGTTCCAGGAAGCGCATACCGTGTCCACGCTGAAGGGCTCGCCCCCGGGATACGTCGGCTACGGCGAAGGCGGCGTCCTGACCGAAGCCGTGCGGCGCCGGCCCTATTCGGTGGTGCTGCTCGATGAAGTGGAGAAGGCGCATCCCGACGTGCTGGAGCTGTTTTTCCAGGTGTTCGACAAGGGCCAGATGGAGGACGGCGAAGGCCGCGAGATCGACTTCAAGAACACCATCATCATCCTCACCTCCAACGCCGGAACCGATACGCTGATGAAGCTGACGGCCGACCCGGAGACCATGCCGGGGGCGGAAGGACTGATCAAGGCGCTGAAGCCCGAACTGAACAAGATCTTCAAGCCGGCGTTTCTGGGCCGCCTGGTGGTGATCCCCTACTTCCCGGTGCGGGATGAAGCGTTGCGGCAGATCGTGCGGCTGAAGCTGGGCAAGATCAAGCGCCGGCTGATGGAAAACCACAAGATCGACTTCACCTGGGATGACGCCATGGTGCAGGAAGTGGCCAACCGCTGCACGGAAGTGGAGAGCGGCGCCCGCAATGTCGATAACATCCTGACCAATACGCTGCTGCCCGATATCTCCCGCACGCTGCTGTCCAAGATGGCCGCCGGCGAGAAGATGACCACGCTCACGGTTTCCGTCGGAGCCGATTCCACGTTCGTTTACGCGTAAACGTTCAGGGGGCAGCCGTCAGGGCTGCCCCACGAACTTCGAGGAGCGCCGTCCATGCCAGATTACACCGCCACACGTTTTCTCTACCTCAACACTCCGGTGGGGAAGGACGCGATGCTGCTCACCGACTTTCATGGCACGGAATATCTTTCCGCGCCCTTCCAGTTCCGGCTGGACCTGGCCGTGGAAAAAGCCACCGACGTCAAGTTCGACAAGCTGCTGGGGCAGGCGATCTCCTTCGGCATCATCGATTCGGAAGACACCATCCAGAGCCGCCACTTCCGGGGCGTCTGCAACCGGATTTCGCAGGGCAGGCGCGACGAGAAATTCAAGTATTACCAAATGGACGTGGTCCCCCAGCTCTGGCTGCTCAAGTACCGCATCGACAATCGCATCTTCCAGAACATGACCGTGATGGACATCATCAAGAAGGTGCTGGCGGGCATGGATGTCAAGTACGAGACCACCGGCGTTTACGAGCCGCGCAACTACGTCACCCAGTATCAGGAAAGCGATTTCGATTTCTTCTCCCGCCTGATGGAGGAGGAGGGAATTTACTACTACTTCAAGCACACCGAGAGCGGGCACCAGATGATCGTCGCGGACCACACGCAGGCGCACGCCGCCATCGACGGCAAGAACCCCGTTCTATTCGATCCCTTTTCCGGCGGTCATCGTTCCGAGGAGGAACGCATCCAGGACTGGCAAAAAATGCAGGAGCTCCGCAGCGGCAAGCTTACCCTCTGGGACCACAGCTTCGAGCTGCCCCACAAGCACCTGGAGTCGGACAAGACCGTGCTTCCGATGGTCCAGGTGGGCACCGTGAGTCACAAGCTGAACATCGCGCAAATGCCGGAGTACGGCGAAATTTTCCAGTACCCGGGCGGCTATGCCCAACGGTTCGACGGCGTCGACGCAGGCGGCGGAGAACGGCCTTCCGACATCCAGAAGATCTTCCAGGACAACGCCCGCACCGCGTCCATCCGCATGCAGCAGGAGGACGCGTACGTGCTGCAGATCGCCGGAGCGAGCAACGTCCGCCATCTTTCGGCGGGACGGAAGTTCGAGCTGGAAAATCACCCGGACGCCAACGGCCAGTACGTGCTGACCTCGGTGACGCACCTGGCCCATGACGGCAACCTGCGGTCCGATAGCCGTGACGACCAGTCCAGCTACGAGAATACGTTCACGGCGATTCCGTTCGCCGTTCCCTACCGTCCGGCGCGCTCGACCCCCAAGCCCCGGATCTATGGCACGCAGACCGCGGTGGTCTGCTGTCCGCCGGGCGAGGAAATTTTCACGGACAAGTACGGCCGCATCAAGGTTCAATTCCATTGGGACCGCGACGGCAAGTACGATCCCAAAAGCTCCTGCTGGGTGCGCGTGGCTTCTCCCATCGCCGGCAAGCAATGGGGCTTTTTCACCCTGCCGCGCGAGGGCCAGGAAGTGGTGGTCAGCTTCCTGGATGGCGATCCCGACCGGCCCCTGGTGGTGGGCAGCGTGTTCAACGCCGACACCATGCCGGCATACCAACTGCCTGACAACAAGACCCGCAGCTATTTCAAGTCACGCAGCTCCATCGGCGGCGACGGCTTCAACGAGATCCGCTTCGAGGACAAAAAGGGCGAGGAGCAGGTCTTCATCCACGCGCAGAAGAACATGGACGTTCGCGTCCTGAACGACCAGATGCAGTTCTTCGGCCGCGACACGCACCGCGAAATCGGGCGCGACAACGTCGTGAAGATCGGGTCCAACCAGGAAGTGAAGATCGGCACCCACTCGAAGACCGAGATCGGCGGCGATTCGAATCTCAAAGTGAGCGGCAAGGTCGCCGAGGAAGTGGGCGGGTCCTTTTCGCTGAAGGTCTCGGGCAACGCCGTCATCGACGCCGGCGGCAACCTGCACCTGAAGGCGGGCGGCAATATCTACCTGCAGGCGGGCGGCATGGTGGTGGTGGAGGGCGGCGGTCCCGTCGGACTGAAGTCCGGCGGCGATTTCGTGACCCTAACGGGAAGTTCCATCTTTATCAAGGGCTCGATGGTCATGATCAACAGCGGCGGCGCCGCGCTCAGCGGCACCCCGGTATCGCCGGTTCCCCCGTCCTCGCCCAAGGCGCCCACCGAGGCCGACAACGCCCAGGCGGGCGGCATGAGCGAGTACTCCGGCGGCGGCAGGCAGATTGCCACCCTGTCCTCGGCCTCCGATGACGCGCCGAGACATCAGCCGAGCTCGGAGGAGAACAAGCAGAAGAAGGCCTGGGTGGAAATCGAGCTTGTTGACGACAACGGCAAGCCGGTTCCCGGCGAAGAATACGAAATCACCACTCCCGAAGGAACCGTTTCGCGCGGCACCCTCGACGAGAAGGGATTCGCCCGCGTCGACGGCATCGATCCCGGAACCTGCAAAGTCACCTTCCCGAGGCTCGACAAGCGCGCCTGGGAAGAATCCTAAGTCCCAAAGAGGTACGCGATGGAAGAAGAAAATAAAGTCACGGTCAGTCCTGGTGACAGCGTGCCCAGCCTCTCCAAGGATGCCGGCCACTTCTGGAAAACGGTTTGGGACCATCCCGAAAACGCCGAACTAAAGGCCAAGCGGAAGAATCCGAACGTTCTCAATCCCGGCGACGAGGTCTTCATTCCGGAGATCGAAATCAAGCAGGTGGACAAAGCCACCGACCAGAAGCATAAGTTCAAGCTGAAGGGCGAGGCGGTGAAGTTCAAGCTGAAGCTCATGATGATGGGCGAACCTCGCAAGAACGAACCCTACACGCTGCAGGTGGAGGATAAGATCTTCACCGGCGCCACCGACGGCGACGGCAACCTGGAACACGTGGTTCCCGCCAACGCCAAGCAGGGCCTGCTGAAGCTGCAGGGCGGCAAGGAAGTCTACCCGGTGCGCATCGGGCACCTGAATCCGATCGACGAGATCAGCGGCGTGCAGCAGCGCCTGAATAATCTGGGCTTCAATTGCGGCCCGGAAGACGGCGAAATGAACGACCAGTTGCGGGCCGCGCTCAGCGCGTTCCAGGGCAAGTATCAGCTTCCCCAGACGGGCGAGCCTGACGCAGCCACCAAGGGCAAACTCGAAAGCGTACACCCGTAAGGAGTCAGTTTCATGGGTTTAATCGGAGATATCGCCGATAAGGCGAGCGGCCTCCTCGGCGGAGCCCCGTCGGCTCCGGCGGG
>JAIEPW010000147.1 GCA_019748195.1 Bryobacteraceae bacterium | reverse complement strand
CGCCTGATTCGCAGCATAATGATCCCATGCAATGGGACACGCCGTTCGCCCGCTCCTATGAGTGGCCGTCGGAAATCAGCAACCGCCCCGCCAAGGAAGAAGTCGCGCGCGAGCTCGCCTCCAAGGTCCGCGACGGCGAAGTAATCGGATTCGGCTCCGGCTCCACCGCCTATCTCGCCCTGGAAGCCATCGCCGAACGCATCCGGCGCGAAAACCTGGAAATCCTGGCGATCCCCACCTCCAGCGAAATCACGCTCGCCTGCAACGCCCACGGCATCCCCACCGCCACCCTCCTGGACTACCGTCCCGACTGGTGCTTCGACGGGGCCGACGAAGTGGACCCCGCCGGTAACATGATCAAGGGCCGGGGCGCGGCCTTTTATCGCGAGAAGCTGCTCATCAACGCCTCGCCCAAAACCTACATCCTGGCCGACCGGTCCAAGCTCGTGGACCAGCTCTGCTGCCAGTTCGCGATCCCCATCGAAGTGGACCCGCTGGCGCTCAACACCGTGTCCGAACAACTCCTGAGACTGGGCGCGACGGAACTTCGCCTCCGCCCCGCGCTCGGCGCCAAGGACGGGCCCACCGTCACCGAGAACGGCAATTTCCTCATCGAAGCCCGCTTCGCCCAAGTCCATCCCAACCTGGAACGCGACATCAAGTGCATCACCGGCGTCCTGGAGAGCGGGCTGTTCTGGGGCCGGAAAATCGAATTACTGGTTTCCCGCTAATTCTGCCTTTCTTCGATATACTTTTGTTTTCAACATGAACATCCTTCGCGTCCTGCTCGCGGCCGGTATCGGCCTGTCTCTTCTGGCGCAGCCTCGCGCCGAGCGTCCCGGCGCCGCCCCCGAAGATCCGATGAGCGCCGGCACATTCTCCGGCTTCCGGCTGCGCAATATCGGACCCGCCTTCACCTCCGGACGGATTGTCGGCTTCGCGGTCCACCCGGAAGACGCCAATCACTACTACGTCGCCGCCGCCTCGGGAGGCATTTGGAAAACCGTCAACAACGGCATCACCTGGACCCCGGTCTTCGACCGCGAAGGCTCCTATTCCATCGGCGTGGTGACGCTCGATCCGAAGAATCCCAACATCGTCTGGGCCGGCACTGGCGAGAACAACAACCAGCGCAGCGTCAGCTACGGCGACGGCGTCTACAAAAGCGAAGACGGCGGCAAGACCTGGCGCAACCTCGGCCTCAAGAAATCCGAACACATCGCCCGCATCCTCTTCGACCCCCGCGCCTCCAACACCGTCTACGTCGCGGCGCCCGGCCCGCTGTGGGCCGGCGGCGGCGATCGCGGCCTGTTCAAGTCCACCGACGGCGGCGCCACTTGGGAGAATATCCTCAAGCGCGGCGATTACACCGGCGTAGCCGACGTGGTGATGGACCCCCGCAACCCCGACATCCTCATCGCCGCCACGCACCAGCGCGAGCGCAAGTACTACACCCTGATCCACGGCGGTCCCGAAAGCGCGTTGTGGCGCTCCACCGATGCCGGCAAGTCCTGGAACCGGCTGACGCAGGGCCTGCCCCGCGGCGACATGGGCCGCATCGGACTCGCCTGGTCCGCGAAGAATCCGGCCATCGTCTACGCGCAGGTCGAGGCGGCCGAGGGCGGCGGCCTGTACCGGTCCGCCGACGGCGGCGTCACCTGGGAGAAACGCAACAGCTTCGATTCCCAGGGCCAGTACTACGCCCACGTCGTGGTGGATCCGCACGACGAGAACCGCGTCTATGTGATGAACGTCAACATCATGGTGTCCAATGACGGCGGCCGCACCCTGACCTCGCTCCCCACCCGCAACCGTCACGTCGACAATCACGAAATCTGGATCAATCCCCGCAATCCCGCGCATTACCTGGTGGGCGGCGACGGCGGCGTCTATGAAAGCTACGATCGCGGTGAAAACTGGGAGTTCAAGGCCAACTTGCCCATCACCCAGTTCTACGATGTCGGCGTCGACGATGCCCTGCCCTTCTATAACGTTTACGGCGGCACCCAGGACAACTTCAGCTTCGGCTGCCCTTCCCGCACCCGCAACGCGCACGGCATCACCAACTCCGATTGCTTCGTCACCAACGGCGGCGACGGCTTCCACACCAAGGCCGACCCCAAGGACCCCAACACGGTCTACGCCACCATGCAGCACGGCGGCCTGGTCCGCTTCGATCGCCGCACCGGCGAGCGCACCGGCATCCAGCCCCAGGAAGGCAAGGGCGAGCCGCCCTTGCGCTGGAACTGGGATTCCCCCCTGCTCATCAGTCCACACCTGAATACGCGGCTCTATTTCGGCGCGAACCGCCTGTACCGCTCCGATGACCGCGGCGATTCCTGGCGTCCTGTTTCCCCCGACCTGTCGCGCCAGCTCGATCGCAACAAGCTCCCCGTAATGGGCAAAGTGTGGGGCGCCGACGCCGTGCAGAAAAATGTCTCCACGGCCCTGTACGGCAACATCTCCGCCATCGCCGAATCGCCCAGGAAGGAAGGACTCCTCTACGTCGGCACCGACGACGGGCTGGTGCAGGTTTCCGAGGACGCCGGCAAGACCTGGCGCAAGATCGACAAGATCCAGGGCGTGCCGGAAAACGCCTACGTCGCCCGCATCGTCGCCTCCCAGCACGAGGCCGGGACCGTCTATGTCATCTTCGAAAATCACCAGAACGGCGACTTCAAGCCGTACATCGTGAAGAGCTCCGACTCCGGCGCCACCTGGCTGTCCATCTCCGGCAATCTTCCCGAGAACGGCGCGGTGTACTCATTCGCCGAAGATCACGTGAACTCCAAGTTGCTCTTCGCCGGCACCGAGTACGCCTTGTACTTCACCGTGCTCGGCGGCGAGAAGTGGATCAAGCTCGCGGGAGGCATGCCCGTGATCAACGTCCGCGACCTGGCCATCCAGAAGCGCGAGAATGACCTGGTCGTCGGCACCTTCGGCCGCGGATTCTACATCCTGGACGACTACTCGCCGCTCCGCTCCGTCAGCGACGACGCGCTGAAGCAGGAAAGCAAGCTGTTCCCCGTGAAGAACGCCTTGAGCTACATCCCCGCGCAGCCCCTCGGCGGCCGCGGAAAGGGATTCCAGGGGGAATCCCTGTACACCGCCCCCAACCCGGACTTCGGCGCAGTGGTGACCTACTATCTCAAGGACGGGATCGAAAGCCGCAAGCAGGCTCGCGCCCGCCGCGAACGGGAGGCCGAGCGCAAGAAGGAATCCGTCCCCTATCCCACACCGGAGGAGCTGCGCGCGGAAGCAGACGAGGAACCGCCCGCCATCATCCTCACCATTTCCGACGCCTCGGGCAAGGTGATCCGCCGCCTGGAAGCGAGCGCCGCCCGCGGCTTCCACCGGGTTGCTTGGGACCTCCGGGCGCCGGCGCCGGTCATCACCCGCGGCGGCGCTCGCCGAGGCGGCGACAGCGACGAGGAGAGCTTCTTCTTCCAGGCGCCCAGCGGTCCTCTGGCGCCTCCCGGAACCTACAAGGTCAGCATGGCCAAGCGTGTCGACGGCGTGGTCACCCCCCTGCCGGGAGAAGAGAAGTTCGAGGTCCTGGCCGAAGGCGTCTCCACCCGTGAGGACCGCATCCAGCTCAGCGAGTTCCTCGACAAGGCCGCACGGCTGCAGAAGGCCTTCAACGCCGCCAGCGATGCCGCCGGCGACGCCCGTACCCGGCTCGACGCCGTCAAACGGGCCATCGACGCCACACCGTCACTCCCCCTGAAGCTGCGCGAGGAGGTGCGCGGCCTGGAGAAGAGGCTGGCCGAGATCAGCCGCGCGCTGCGCGGCGACACCGTCATGCGCTCCCGGAACGAGGCCGTTCCGGTCTCCATCTCGGATCGGCTGTCCAGCCTCACCGGCTCCCTCCGCGCCACCACCGGCAAGCCGACCCGGACGGCCATGGCCGACTATGAGATCGCCAGTGAGGAACTCGCCGTCGAAATCGCGAAGCTGCGGAAGCTGATGGAAGGCGATCTGCGCGCCGTGGAAAAGCAGCTCGACGCCGCGGGCGCGCCGCCCACGCCCGGCCGTCTGCCGGACTGGAAGAAGTAGCTACGTAAGGACGCGCCACGGCGCGGTGTAGATGTTGAACCGGCCTTCCCGCAGGAAGCCGATCAGCGTAATGCCGCGCCGCCTGGCTTCGTCGATCGCCAGCGTAGTAGGGGCGCCCAAGGCGGCCAGCACCGGAATGCCCGCCACCGCCGACTTCGCCACCAGTTCAAAGCTGGCCCGGCTGCTGACCACCGCGATCGCCTGGTGCAGCGGCAGCCGCCCGGCGAGAAACGACCCGCCGATCAGCTTGTCGAACGCGTTGTGGCGTCCCACGTCCTCGCGCAGCGCCGCAAGCTCACCCTGCTCGGTGAACAGCGCCGCGGCGTGCAACCCGCCGGTGGCCGCAAACGCGACCTGTCCCGTGTCGAACGCGCGGCACAGGTCTGCCACCCGTTCGGCCGGAAGGCGCATCCCCTCTTCCACCTGCGCGTCCGTTTCTTCCATCCACCGGCGCCCGCAAACCCCGCAGGCCGAAGTCGTCAGCACCGCACGGCCCGCGTCGGGCGGGATCTCGACCTCAGCGCTCAACTCCGCCGCCACCCACGAGGTGGCCGCGCCGGGCCCGGACTCCCGCAGCGACACCAACTCCTCGCGGCGGCAGACAATTGCTTCGGAAAGCAAAAATCCGGCGGCCAGCTCGCGATCCGCCCCCGGGGTCCGCATGGTGATGGCCAGCAGCTTCCGCGTACTCCGCTCTTTGAAGCGGTAATCGACGTAGATTTCGAGCGGAGCCTCCACCGCGACGCAATCCTCACCGTCGGCGGCATCGGCATGGGTCCAGCGCCGCACGCGGCGGCGCCCGGTGAGCGATGCTGCGGTGTCTTCCTTCACGGCCGGCGACTTGATGATAATGCGATTCGTCTGCCGCCCGCTCGGGCATCGAATGATCCACTCGCGACAGGGAAGCCAGGACCGTGAGGGAGTGGCAAACGTCCCCGCCCTTTCACGCCTCCCCTCAAGGTAAAAAACGCCGCGACCGCCCGAAGGCGGCCGCGGCGAGTTGGGCGTACCTGCTGACGGGTAGGAGACTAACCCCGCAACAGACTGAGCACCTGCTGCGGCGCCGAGTTGGCCTGCGCCAGCGCCGCGATACCAGCCTGCAGGATGATCTGCGCCTTGGTCAGGTTCGCTGCTTCCGCCGCCAGGTCCGCGTCGCGGATGCGCGATTCGGCCGCGGCCAGGTTCGTCAACTGCGACTGCGCCAGGTTCACCGCGAACGAGAAGCTGTTCTGACCTCGTCCGACAACGGCCTGGGCATCGCCCAGACTGGACACTGCGTTGGCCAGCGCCGTTACCGCCGCCGTCGCGCCGTCCACGGTGGAAATATCCACCTGCGAACCGCCCGACGATTTTTCGCTGTTGACCACGGACCCCTGGCCCAGGCCGCTCACCGTGGCGTCGTACAGTCCCACTTCCGTGGTTCCCGTCGAGCTGCCGACATTGCCCAGCGAGACCCGGAAGTTCTGCAGCGTGCTGAGGAACCGGATCCCGTCGGCGTTGCCGTTCACCCCCACCTCCTTCACCGCCACCACCTGTTTCAAGGTCGGGTTGCCGGAGTTCTGGATCTGGTCGTTGATCGTCGCCACCACCTCATCGATGTTCCGCGCGTTGCGCCCCACGGCGTCGTTGCGCAGCGTCACCCCCAGCGTTTGCTGTCCGCCGTTGGAGTCGTTGGCCAGCAGCGAGATGGTCTGCTCGTCCGTGCCGTAGCGGAACTGGTTGTAGCTGATCACGTCGTTGGAATCGCCGAGCGCGGTGTTGTACGCCCCGCCCGAGTTCACCGTCGTGCTGCGCGACAGCGCGCGCGTCCCGTCCTCGATCCCCACCGCGCTCAGGAAGTTGTTCGCGCCGGTCACGATCTCCACCTGCGCCCCGGCCGTCGAGTAAATGGCCAGCTTGTTGTTCACCGCCTGCGCGCGAAGGTTCGCGCCCGTGAAGGTGCCGTCCGCGTTCAACGCCGCCACCAGCGCCCCCAGGTTGGCCGTGGTGCCCACGTCCACCGATTGCGTCGTGCCGCCGTTGATCTTGAAGTACAGCATGTCGCTGCTCGTGTCGGTGGTGGCGATCCCGCTGGTGGCCGTGCCCACGATCGCGTTGCGCCCGTTCACCGCGAACGCCGCGCCGTTGCCCGCCACCGCGCCGCCGAATCCGAACGTGCCCGCCACCGCCTCGTTCTGCGCGTTCAGCCGGAACGCCGTCCCGTTGGTGGACTCGATGGTGATCTCGCCGCCCGCCGCAACCGCGCGCAAACCAGCCGCCGAAAGCGCCGCGTCCGCCGCGAACGCGGCATTCAACGTCGCGATCGCCCCGGCCTGCGAGCTCGCTCCGCCCGCCCCTACCGTCACCGCCTGCACCGTCGGGTTCCCGTTGATCGAAAACTCGAACACCTGCGCCAGCGCCGCATTGCCGGTAAAGCCGCTCGATGTCACCGAGGTGTAATCGAGCGAGGTCGAGGTCGTCGTCGCCAGGCGGAACGTCCCCAACCCGAACAGGTTGCGCGTGTCGCCGCCGGTCTGCACGTCCAGCGATTCCCCGCGCGAGCTCTTGAACACCAGCGTCGAACCCGCCGTCGCCCCCTCCAGCGTAATCCCCGCATTCTGAAGCTGCGTGTTGTTGGCCACCAGGTTGGACAACGACACCAGCGCTTCGTCGATCGTCGTCGTCGCCGTGGTCGTCACCGTCAGGTCCACCGGGCTCGCCAGCCCCCCGCCCTGCACCCGGAACACGATGTTGCCCGACCCGTCGGCCGCGAACGCCGTCGTCGTGGCCGCCGTCGCCGCCCGCGCCACGAAGTTGTTGTCGATCGCGCGCCCCGTCGCCCCGGTCGAAAAGTTCCCCAGAATCGCGTTCGCCGTCCGATCCCCCGCCTGCACCTGAAACGCCGCGTTCGAGGATACAAACCCGATCCGCTCCTTCACGCTCCCGTCCGCCTGCGTGTCCGTCACCACCGTCGCCCGGATGTTGGCGTTCTTGAACGCCGTCGCCGCCGCCGTCGTGCCGTTCCCCGCGTTCTCAATCGCATCGTTCAACGCCTCCACCAGCGTCGACGTGTTCGTCACGCCCGACAGGTTCGTCGTCACCTTGATGCGGTCCGCGTCCGAAAATCCGGATCCCCGGAAATAGAAGTCTGAAAATCCCTGCGTCGCCAACGAGTTCTTGTTCGTCGTGTTGTCCAGGATGTTCTGCACACTGGTCGCCGAGCTCGTGCTCAGGTCCGCCCCCGATGCCGAAGCCGCCCGCACTCCCGACAATCCCAGACTCTGCGCATCCACCGTCGAACGCGCCAGATCGATCGAAACCGATCCGTTGCTGGTCTCCGTGATGCCTCCCGAACTGCGCCCGCCGCCGATGAATACACTCAAGGACTTCGCGAATTGCCCTCCCGTGTTCAATCCGATCGCCTGCGCCTGCCGGTTGATTTCCGTCACCAGGCTCTGGAACTCGCTGTTCAGCACGTTCCGAGAGCCGGTGAAAGTGCCCGACGCCGATTGCGTCGCCAGCGTCCGCGCCCGGTCCAGCAGCTTGGATATGTTGTTGATGCCGCCGTCAATGATCTGCAGCGTGCTCAACCCGTCGTTGGCGTTGCGAATACCTTGTGTCAGCACCGCCTGGTCGGAGCGGAACCCGTTGGCGATCGCCAACCCCGCTGCGTCGTCTCCGCTGGCCGCGATGCGCAGCCCCGAAGTCACGCGGTTGATCGTCTTACCCTGGAAATCGCTGTTAACCCGGAGGTATTCCTGGGCCTGCAGCGAGGGAACGTTGGTGTTGATGCGAAACGACATCTGCCTTCTCTCCTTGAAGAGTCGCCTCGGGGTCCATCCCGGGCGCGGCGGCTCGGCCGCGATTGCTCTCCAGTGCCCTTATCGGTAGAGAAGGCGTTTGTTTAGGAAAATGAAACGGCCCGCACCCCGGTGCCGCTGGCCTGCTGCTCCACATACCACCGCCAGGTGGCCTCGATCCCTTCCCGCAAGCCGATCCGCGACCGCCACCCCAGCCCGTGCAGCTTCCGCAAATCCAACAGCTTCCGCGGAGTTCCGTCCGGCTTGCTGACATCGAAGCCGATCCGCCCCCCGTAGCCCACGATCCCCGCAATCAGCCGCGCCAGATCTCCGATCGAGATCTCCTCCCCGCTGCCCACGTTCACCATGCCCGGTTCCTCGTAATTGCGCATCAGATACACCGCCGCGTCCGCCAGATCGTCCACATGCAGAAATTCGCGCAGCGGCGTCCCGCTTCCCCAGATCACCACTTCATCCAGCCCCGCCTCCCGCGCCTCATGAAAGCGGCGGATCAGCGCCGGAAGCACATGCGCCGCCCGCGGATCGAAGTTGTCGCCCGGTCCGTACAGGTTCGTCGGCTGCAGCGAAACGCCCGAAAATCCATATTGCCGGCGGTAGGCCTCCATCATCTGAAGTCCCGCGATCTTCGCCACCGCGTACGCGGCGTTGGTGGGCTCCAGCGGTCCGGTCAGCAGCGAGGATTCCTCGATCGGCTGCGGCGCCATCCGGGGATAAATACAGGACGAACCCAGAAACAGCAGTTTCCGGGTCCCATGCTTCCAGGCCGCGTGGATCACGTTGGTCTGCACCGCCAGGTTGTCGTACAGGAACTCCGCCGGGCAGGTGGCGTTCGCCAGAATCCCACCCACCTTGGCCGCCGCCAGGAATACATACGCCGGGCGATTGCCCTCGAAGAAGCGATTCACGGCCTGTTGATCCCGCAGGTCGAGCTCGGCGCGCGAGCGCAAAATCAGATTCGCCGCCCCCTCGGCCTCCAGCCGGCGCACAATGGCCGAACCCGCCAGGCCCCGGTGGCCCGCCACGAAAATGGGGTCGCTAATCTTCACTAGGCCAGTGTAGGACACGCCGCTCGGCCGCGGGAAAGCGACACGGACGCCCTGCCGGGTTATCCTAATAGGGATTCGAATGACCGATCACGACCGTATCTTGAAGATCATCCAGCAGGCCGCGAAGAAGCCCGTCCAGCCCGCCGGCGCCGAAAGCCTCTTCGACTCCGGCATCCTTGACTCCTTCGCCCTGCCCGACATGGTCAGCGCGCTCGAACAGGAGTTCGCCATTTCCGTTCCCGATTCCGATCTCACGCCCCGCAAGTTCGAATCCATCGACCGCATCGCCGCTTATATCGAGAGCCGCCGCTAGATGTCCTTTCTCTCGTTTTTTGGAAAATACCTCCCGGAGCGGGTGGTGAGTAACGCTGAACTCGCGTCCCGCATCGGTTGCGAGCCGGGCTGGATTCAAGAGGTCTCCGGCATCTCCGAGCGCCGCTGGGCCACGCCCGAGCAGACCGTCGCCGACCTCGCCGTCGCCGCCGGAGAGGATTGCCTCCGCAACGCGGGCATTCCCGCTTCCTCGCTTGCCATGGTGTTCGTGGCTTCCGGAACCGCCGGCCGCCGCTTCCCCGGACCGGCGGCCGAGGTCGCCGAACGCCTCGGCGCCGCCGGCAAGCCGGCCCTCGATTTCCCCATGGCCAGCGCCGGATCGCTGTTCGCGCTCGCGCTCGCCGCCAAGCTCGCCGCCAATGGGCCCATCCTGGTGATCGGCGCGGAGAAGATGTCCAGCATCGTCGACAAGGAACCCATGGAGCGGGAAACCGCCATCCTGTTCGGCGATGGCGCCGGCGCGGTCCTGGTCACCTCCGCGCCGGGACAATTGCAAGTCGTCGACAGCGCCCTCTATAGCGACGGGTCCTTCCGCGACGACCTGACCCTGGACGCCGCGGGCAAATTCCGCATGAACGGCCGCAGCGTAATCATGCAGGCCTCGCGCAAAATCCCGCGAGCCATCTCCGAGCTTCTGGAACGCAACGGCTCCGCCGCCGGCGAGGTGGCGGCTTTCCTGATGCATCAGGCGAATCAGAATCTCATCAACAAGGTCGCCTCGACGCTGGCCGTTCCCTCAGAGAAATTCTTTTCCAATATCGCCCGCTACGGCAACACCTCATCGGCTTCCATGCTGATTGCCGCCGCGGAGTGGTCGGCCGCGGCCGCCGCCGCGCCCTGTGCTGGCAATATCCTTGTATTCGCGGCGTTTGGCGCGGGTTTTCACTGGGGCGCGCTCCTCGCCCGCGCAGTCTGATCGGCAACCCGCGATCGGACTTCCAAACGCTTTCCTTTTCACCGCGTACTGCCCCTCGGACAAAGGTCTAATGGGCGCTTCAGAAAGCGCGTGCTATACCGGAAGATACAGTCTGATTCGTGTTCCAATTCTCTTCGCCTCACCGGGAAGCGAGGTCTGAACTTCATGAAACTTCAACTTTTTGCTTGTACACTGATCGGCGGCCTGGCGTTTGCCGATCAGGTCACCCTTACCAACGGCGACCGCGTCACCGGAAAAATCGTCCAGAAAGACGGCGCCAAACTGACCATGAAAACCGACTTGATGGGCGAGGTCACCATCGAGTGGGCGAATGTCACTGGGCTTACCTCCGACGACCCGCTTACCGTGGTCCTGCCCGGCGGACAAGCCGTCCAGGGGAAAGTGGAGACCACCGCCCCCGGCAGGATTCGGGTGGCCCAGCAGACCGCTCCGCTGGCCGAAGTGCCGGCCATCCGCAACAGCGACGCGCAGCGCGCCTACGAACGCCTTCTGACTCCCGGCTGGACCCAGCTTTGGACCGGCTACTTCGATTTCGGCATCGCGCTCGCGCGCGGCAACGCCGAAACCACCACCATCACCACCGCCCTGGCCGCCAGCCGCGCCACCCGCGCCGATCGCACCACCGCCTACTTCAATCAGGTCTATGCCAGCGCCCGCAACGACGCCGGCGTCACCTCCTCCACCGCCCAGGCGATTCGCGGGGGCTGGGGCTACAATCGCGACCTCACCAGCCGCATCTTCCTCAACGTATTCAACGACTATGAGTTCGACCGGTTCCAACGATTGGACCTTCGCGTGGTGGCCGGCGGCGGCGCCGGGTATCACGTCATCAAGAACGAGCGCACCACCTTCGATCTGCTGGGCGGCGTCTCCTGGAATCGTGAGGATTTCGCCACCGGCCTGCTCCGCAACTCCGCTGAAATCTACTATGGCGACTTCTTTAGCCATAAGCTGAACAGCCGCGTTTCCCTGGTGCAGAGCTTCCGCATGTTCAGCAACCTGAACGATTTCGGACAGTACCGGATTAACTTCGACGCGGGCGTCAACGCCGCTCTCACCAAGGCGATCAGCCTGCAAACCACCTTCAGCGATCGCTATCTCAGCAACCCGCTGCCAGGCCGCAAGAAAAACGACGTTCTATTCACCACCGGCGTGCGTGTCAATTTCGCGCGATAACCGGAGACTTTGCCTGGACCGCGAGCGGGAACCCACGCCCCGAAGCGATTCACGAAATCCCCGCGGAAAAGCTCAACAGCTCCGGCCGAGTCACGCCCCATCGCAAACTCGATTTCGCGCCAGGCCAATCACTTGCGCGCCACCCGCCCGCCCGGGCCGCACCGCCATGTTATAAACATGGCCGAAGCGCGACGGGCTGGCCAGCCTGCTTCTTAAGCCGGGATCGATCCCGCACCGAAAATTCGTCCGCGAAGGCCGCCCCCCGGCAAGGGGGCGGCGCGTACGGCTCGCCGGCGAGGGCCGACGTGTGCCTTAACGCAGCCGCGCCGATCCCGCCGGCTTCACATGCCGGCGGATGTTCAGCAGCGTCTTCTCCAGCGACTCCCGCGGCAACTCCCGCACAATCGGCGTGATCACGCCCCGCAGCAGCGCCGGAATCGGCCGGCTCAACGAGATCGTCTCGCACTCTACATATGTGCCGCCGTCCTTTTGCTCCAGGCGCCAGTAGGCGTACAACCGCCACAGAAATCCGTGATCGTCTCCCGGCGGCCGCTCCCGATCGCCTTCCAGCTCCGCGATGCGCGTCGAGTACGACTTGCTGTACACCCGGTCGCCGCCGATTCGTTCGTACGTCACGTCATAATCCGTGTTCAGCACCACGGTCAGGATCTTTTCCTTGCGCAGCCGCAGAAACGGCCGGAAGCGATCGCCTTCGCGCCACTTCAGACGGCTGTCAACCACCTCCGGCTGGAAGAATTGCTTGTGGTTGTTGTAGTCCTGCAGAACCGCCAGCGTCGACTCCACGGTCGCCCCCGGCAGGAACGCCGCGCCCGACCAGTCGTGAATCAGCCCGTCCGGGATGGATACCACCGCGCCGGGAACGGAGCCGTCCACCACCACGCCGCCGTTCTTGAGCTGCGCGGCGCGCCCCGGCGCTTCCTCGCTCCACAGAAAGGCGGACCCGCGACCTCTGCGCTCGATCGCCTGCTCCCGTTTCTGCACGTAGGCGTCGAACGAGGCTGCGGTTTTCGGCTCCAGGCGGGTGGTGAACACACCGAAGCCGGGTGCCAGATAAGCTCCGCCGCCCGCCACCAGCAGGCAGGCAATCGAAAGCCGGCGCATACGCTTATTGTCTCACGCGCACTCACGACGCACGGCGGCGGGACCACGCATACCACGCCACTCCCAGCGCGGCCGCCCCGAGAATCACCGGCATCGCCTTCCGGGCACGCGCTGGAGGAAGGGAAACCACCCCGCGCGGACCCGTCACCGCGGGCTGCCGCGCATACCGGCCCGCCGACGGCCGCGCCCACTCGTCGAAATGCTGCGCCAGCGAGCGCAGCGAGACCTCCGCTTCCTCGCCCGCCACCGGCAGGCCATGTCCGGCGGCGATCACGCGCGGCGACAGCGCCGCCAGCTCCCGCACCGAGGCGCGGGCCGCGTCCCAATCGCTGGTGAAATACGCCGGCGGACCATGCAACTCCGGACGCTGTGTCGCCACCGCGAACGCCGATTCCTGCTTGGTGGTGATCACCGCGTCGCCCGCCACCAGCACCCGGTCCTCGTCACGGAACAATGAAATATGCCCGGCCGTGTGCCCCGGCGTGTGAATCCACCGCCAGCCCGGCAGTCCCGGCACGGAATGGTCGCCGGGCAACTCCCGCACCCGATCTCCCAGGTCCACCGGTTTCTTCGGATACAGGGGCGCCAGCAGGCTCATCATGCCCCCACCCACCTCCGGATCGGGCGGCGGGTAGCTGGATTGCCCGGTGAGATACGGCATCTCCAGCCGGTGCGCGTAAACCGGCACGTCCCATTCGCCGGCCAGCTCCAGAACCGCCCCGGCATGATCGAAATGTCCGTGCGTCAGCACGATGCAGGCGGGCGCCGCAGCTCCCCTGGTGATCCGCGCCCAGTGCCGGATGCGCTCGTCCGCAAACGGAAGTCCTGCGTCCACCAGCACCCAGGAGCCGCCCGGGGCGGTAATTCCGTACACATTCACCAGCAGAATCCGCAGCCCGCTGATGCCCGGAGCGACATTGTCCATGGGACGCAGATCCTCGGCGGAAAGGCGCAGTCCTCGATTCATGGGTGGCTCCTCCTCGACTGTAGAGAACACTCCAGGCTGCTTCGTTTCCGCAAAAGCGCCCTCGCCGGAACGATTGCCCCCGCGCGGGAAACTTAGTGCTTCCGTGGCCTGTCCTACTCCCGAAAAGGAGGGAACAGTGGCGCAAACTACAGCCCACACTCCCCCGCGGGAAGAGGCGATCGCCAAGCTGCGCGAGCTTATCCGCGGCGCGCAGTACTGTATGTTCGGGACGGTTGACAGCGAAGGAAATCTCCGCAGCCGTCCCATGGCCGTGCAGCAAACCGAATATGACGGCGACCTGTGGTTCTTTACCGGCAAGAGCACCGGCAAAATCATTGAGATTCGCAATCAGGATCGGGTGAACTTGAGTTTTTCCAACGCCGACGATCAGGAGTACGTATCGATTTCCGGCACCGCGGAACTGGTGGACGACCGCGACAAGGCGAAGGAGCTTTGGAACCCGTTCTACCGCGCCTGGTTTCCCCAGGGTGTGGATGACCCCGATCTGACTCTCATTCGCGTAAGGGTGGATCGCGCCGAATACTGGGATTCGCCCAGCAGCGCCGTGGTACACCTGTTCGGCGTGGTCAAGGCCATGGTCACCGGCAAGCCCGCCAATCCGGGGGACCACCAGAAGATTGAAATGTGAGCCCGTGAAGACCGGAGACATCTGGATCGGTACTTCGGGCTGGCATTACCAGCACTGGGTGGGGCGGTTTTATCCGAAGGAGATGAAACCGCCCGCCTTCCTGAAGTATTACGCCGCCCGGTTCCGGACGGTGGAAATCAACAGCACCTTCTACGGCTTGAAGTCGCCCCAAAGCATCGCCCGCTGGTGCGAGGAAACTCCCGCCGGTTTCCTGTTCGCCTGCAAGGCCAACCGCTATATCACGCATCGCAAGCGCCTGAAGGAGCCCGAAACCAGTACGCGCCGGTTCTTTGAGACGGTGGGCGTGCTGGGCAAGCGGTTGGGACCCATCCTGTTCCAACTCCCCCCGTTCTTCGCCGCCAACGCCGCGAGACTCTCGGAATTTCTGGAAGCCATCCCGCCTGGGGGCCGCTACGCCTTCGAATTCCGCCACGATAGCTGGTTCAACGCCGAGGTGTACGCGATCCTGAAGCGCCATAACGCCGCGCTGTGCGCCTGGGACCTGAGCCACCGCCAGTCGCCCGTCATAGAAACCGGTGATTTCCACTACATCCGGCTGCACGGCCCCGGCGACGCCTATCGCGGGCAGTATCCGGAAGCCGCCCTGCGGGAGTGGGCCGGCCGCTTTCTGAACTTCACCCGCTCCGGACGCGACGTTTATTGCTACTTCGACAATGACGAGAACGCCTACGCGGCATTCGACGCGTCGCGGCTCGCCGCCCTCGTCGGCCAGGAGCCTCCCCGGCAATTGCGGCGCTCCGGCTGATCGCGCCTTCAGCCCACCCAGTGGATGGACTGGAGGATCAGTTCCACCATGTCCAACGTTTTCACCGTGTCCTCCGGCGCCATCGTGACCCGGACCTCCGCGAACCAGCCCGGACTGCGTTCGCGAGCCTTGTACAGGAATACTTGATCCAGGTACACGGTGGTCTGCCCGTCGTCACCGAGCAGCGGAATGCCGCGCACCGCCAGCGTGGGCATGCCGCCCAGGTCCATGGTGGCCCATTTGCACTCTGGATAGTAGCCGGCGATCTGCGCGGCGATGTTCTCCAGGATCTCCTCGTTGGTCCGGCCCTCGGAATCCACCAGTTTCATTTCGATCTGGCGCGTCTGATCCGGATCGAAGATCAGGACCCGCTGGTGGTCGTCCAGCACGTGCCAGCCCATCGGCACCGTCAGAATCGCCGCCATCGCGGCGCAGGTCATGGTGGCGGAAAGATTTTCCAGGTCCACGCCGGCCAGGTTGGGGACCTGTCCCAGGCCCTGCGCGGCAAGCCGGGCGTTGAAGGGATGCTCCCGGCGGAGCGTGTCCACGTTGTCGGCGAGGGCGAAATCGGCCATCGGCATCGTAGAGCGAGTATAGCGATTCCGCGCCCAGGTCCCCTAACGCATTCTTGGCGCGCCGCCCGCCAATTTTCCGTCACGCCCCCCGCCAACCCCATGGTTTCCGGGCCGCCCCTCACGGCACAACATCTGCACATCCCTTCGCGATGATCTCGGCCACCGGAGAAAACATCGCCCACTACATGGATCTGCTGGCGCGGCGCCAGAGGCTGGTCGCCACCAACATCGCCAATGCCGACACGCCGGGATACCGCACCCAGGACCTCGATTTTCATTTTGAGTATCTAAGGGCCAGCGGAACCCCCCCGGAATCGCGCGGGCAGCCTAACGTGGTGCGGGTGGAGGGCCTGCTCATCCGCAACGACGGCAACGACGTGAGCCTGGACCGCGAGGCCCGGCTGCTGGCGGAAAACGCGCTGCGCTTCTCGGTGGCTTCCCAACTGCTGCGAGGCCAGTTCAAGACGCTTCGGGCGGCCATTCACGAAGGCAAGCAGGGAGGGTAAGCATGAGTCTGCTGAACGCACTATCGGTAAGCGGGTCCGGAATGTCGGCGCAGCGAATGCGGGCGGAGATCCTGGTGGAAAACCTGGCCAACGCTGAAACCACGCGCACCCCGGAGGGCGGCCCGTACCGCCGCAAGGATGTGGTGTTCTCCACCGCGGACGTCACGTCCCCGTTCTCGGCCGTTTTCCAGCGCGAAATGGGCGCCGGCGTGGGAGTGGCGGAGATCGTGACCGATTCGCGTCCGCCGGAGCTGCGCTACCAGCCGGGCCACCCGGACGCCAACGCGGAGGGCTATGTCGCTTACCCACGCATCCAGCCCGCCGAGGACATGATCGACCTGATGACCGCGACCCGCGGCTACCAGACCAACGTCGCCGCGATGTCCGCCATCAAGGACATGATCCAACGCTCCATCGATCTGATGAGGTAAGCGCGCCATGATCTCTCCCATTAACGGCATTCGCGCTCCGGAACTCGCGCCCGTTCCCGGCGCGGAAACCGGCTCCGGAAGCGCCTTCGCCTCCGCGCTCGAAACGGCCATCGCGCGCGTCGAAGCCTTTCGCGCGGACTCCAAGGCCGCCACCGAGCGTTTCCTGGCGGGCGAGGAGCAGGACCTGCATCGCCTGGTGATCGCCGGGCAAAAGGCGGAGCTGTCCTTCGAACTGCTGATGGAGGTACGCAACAAGGTGGTCCAGGCGTACCAGGAAGTCATGAGGATGCAGGTCTGACCCTACCCGGCCCATGAACCAACTGCAACGGCTGATTCAGAGGCTGAGCTGGCGGCAGAGGATCCTCATCGTCGCCGCCGCGCTCGGCGCGCTGGCGGCGATCACGGGGCTTTCGCGCTGGAACCGGGAGCGCGACTTCGCGCCCCTGTTCTCCGGGCTTTCCAGCGAAGACGCCGGGCTGCTGGTGGCGCGGCTGAAGGAAAGCGGCATCGAGTACCGCCTCAGCGATTCCGGAGGCGCCATCCGCGTCCCTTCCGCGCTGGTGGCCGAAACCCGCCTGCAGATGGCCGCCGCCGGAATTCCGCGCAGCGGCCGCATCGGCTTTGAACTGTTCGACAAGGCCACCTTCGGCGCCACCGAGTTCACCGAGCAGGTGAACTTTCACCGCGCCATCGAGGGAGAACTGGAACGCTCCATCATGTCGCTGGGCGATGTGGAGCACGCCCGCGTTCACATTACGCTCGCCCGCGATTCGCTGTTCACCGACGATCGCCGCCCGGCCAAGGCCAGTGTGCTCGTGAAGCTGCGCCCGGGCACGAAGCTGGCCGCCGCCAACGTCCAGGCGATCTGCCACCTGACGGCGAGCGCGGTGACGGGCCTTGCGCCGGAGATGATTTCGGTGCTCGACACCAACGGGACGCTGCTCAGCCGCCCCCGCCGGGCCGCGTCGAATGAGGAGGACGCCGCCGAAGCCTCGCTGGACCACCAGAAAAAAGTGGAGCGGGAGCTGGTGCACAAGGTGCAGGCGACGCTCGAACCCCTGCTCGGCGACCGCTTCCGCGTGGGTGCGTCGGCGGAGATCGACCTTACCAGCGGGGAGCAAAGCGAGGAGGTCTTCGATCCGGCGCGCAGCGTGATGGTCAACTCCCAGCGCACCGAGGACGCCCCGGCGGCCGCCGCGCCTTCGGGCGTCCCCGGCACGCCTTCCAATCTGCCCCGGCCGGCGGCGAGGCCGGGGAGCGGAGCGTCCGGCTTCGTGCGCCGCACGGAAAGCATTTCCTACCAGAGCAGCCGCAATGTGAAGCGGACCAAGGTGCCGCAAGGAGTGCTGAAGCGGGTCTCGCTGGCGGTACTGGTGGATCATGATGTGCGCTGGACGGGCGCCGGCGCGGCCGCTAGGCGCGTCGTGGAGCCTCCCGCGCCGGACAAACTGAAGGTGATCCGCGAGGTCGCGGCCGCCGCCGCGGGCATCCAGCCGGAGCGCGGCGATCAGCTCGTGGTGGAAGCGTTTCCCTTCGAAGGAACTTCGGACCGTGAAACGCCGCCCCGGCAGGACGCTCCGGCGCCTCCGCCTCCGGCCGCCACGTGGCTGCCGCCGTGGCTGTCCCTCGAAGGCGATTCGCGCCGGGTGGCGATCCTGGCGGCCGCCGGCGCCGTCGCGGCGCTGGCATTACTCGCCGGGGCTTTCTTACTGCTGCGGCAGCGCCGCCGCGGAATTCACGTAGCCGAAACGGGCAAGACCCTCGAAGGCGCCGGCCCGGCGAAACATCGCACCCCGGCCGACGTCGAGGCCGAGCTGAATCAAAAACTGCTGGACCACCAGAAGGAAGCAGCGCTGCAGGCCGCCGAGCAACTGGCGGCGCTGAAGCTGCCCGGGCCCACCAAGCGGGCCGAAGTCATCACCCGGCACATCGTCGACGAGGTCCGCAAGGATCCGCAGGCGATGGCGCAGGTAGTCAGGAGCTGGCTCAGTGGTCAGGACCGGTGAGCTCCCGGCGGAGCGGATCCCCGGCCTGCGCAAGGCCGCGATCCTCATGATCATTCTCGGCGACGCCGCGGCGGCGCTGATGTTCAAGCACCTGGATGAGAACGAGGTGCAGCAGATCTCGGCCGAGGTGGCCACGGTCTCCATGATCACCGCCGAGGAAAGCGAGGGCGTCCTCGAGGAGTTCTACCAGATGACCGTCGCGCACGACTACGTGCTGAAGGGCGGCATCGACTACGCGCGGCGGGTGCTGAACGAAGCCTTCGGCCCGGATCACGCCCGCCGCATGCTGGACCGCCTGGTGAAGGCCCTGGGCGCGGCCCAGGCCAGCTTCGACGCGCTGCAGAAGGCCGATCCGCAGCAGCTCGCCAAGTTCGTCCACAGCGAGCACCCGCAGACCATCGCCCTGGTGCTCTCGCACCTGAACGCGCAGCAGGCCGCGACGCTGCTCGCTTCGCTGCCGGCCGAACTGCGCGCCGATGTCGCCTGGCGCATGGCCCACCTGGATCAGATCTCGCCGGAGATCGTTTCAAAGATCGCCGGCGTCATCGGAGCCAAGCTCAAGGCGCTCGGCGAGATGAGCCGGGAAAGCTACGGCGGCGTGAACGCCGTCGCCGAAATGTTCAACCGCCTGGACTCCAACACCGCCAAGGAACTGCTGGACGACATCGAGCACCAGGACGCCAATCTGGTGGAGACCATCCGCCAGTTGATGTTCGTCTTCGAGGACCTGCTGCTGCTCGATCAGAACGCCATTAAGGAAGTGCTGTCCCGCGTGGACCGCAAGATCCTGACCGTCGCGCTGAAGGGCACCAGCGATCAGTTGAAGAACCACATGCTGGGCGCGATGAGCCAGCGCGGAGCGGAGATGCTGCGGGAGGACATGGAGACGCTGGGCCCGGTGAAGATCAAGGAAGTAGAAAGCGCGCAGCAGCAGATCATCGCGGTGGTGCGGCAGTTGGAGAACGAAGGCGCCATCAGCTTGAAGGGCGCCGCGGGAGAGCAATATGTCCTCTAAGTTGTTGCCCGGCGGCGCCGCGGGGGCCAACGCCATCCAGTGGCGGCCCGCGCCGGGCGAGCCCGCATCCGCCGGCGGACCGCACCATCCGCCGGCCCATCCGGCGGGCGATGCGGCCGCGCTCGAGAACCGCATTCGCATGCTGGAGGCGGAACTCGCCGCGCGCGTGGCCGCCGCCCGGCAGCAGGCGCAGGCCGAGGCG
>JAIEPW010000032.1 GCA_019748195.1 Bryobacteraceae bacterium | reverse complement strand
CTTCGGCCGCCCGCAGAGCTTCGCGGAGCGCGCCAGTACGTTCCGTTTTTCCATCGGGCGCACCTTCTAAGTTTCGTGTGCTAGCATGATTGAATTCAGGTGAGGAGATTTACGTGAAAAGTCAGAAGTTTCAAGTGGTTGCGCTCGGATTAGCAGCGGCCCTCGGCGCCCTGGCGCAATCCGCCGCGCCCACCAAGGTCGGCGTCATCCAGATCCAGGGCGCCATTGTCGGCACCAAGGACGGACAGGTCGCGGCCAAGGCGCTCGAAGACCGGTTCTCGCCCCGGCGGCGCGAACTCGAAAAGCGCCAGGCCGAAATCCGCTCTCTCCAGGAACAACTGCAGAAGGGCGGCAACACCATGGCGCAAGCGGCCAAGGATGACCTGGTGCGGCAGATCGACGGCAAGACCAAGGCGTTCAACCGCGATGCCGAGGACGCCCAGGCCGAACTCGAGCAGGAGCAGCAGAAGATGCTCGGCGATCTCGGCCAGAAAATGATGGTCGTCATCGACAAGTACGCCAAGGATAACGGCTTCGCCGTGATCCTCGACGTCAGCAATCCGCAGACTCCGGTGCTCTACGCCTCCAACACCGTGGATATCACCAAGGACATCATCGACCTGTACGACAAGAACGCTCCGACGATGCCCGCCGCCACCAAGCCCATCGCGCCGGGGACGCCCGCGCCCAAGCCCGTGACGCCTCCCATCACCAAGAAGCCGTAGCAGGAAAGAACGCCGCGCTGCCGCCGCGCCGGCGGCAGCGTCGCAAACCGGACAGCGCCGCGCGGCGGGAGCCCGCGGAAGGAGAGTCATGAGCGCGCTCGCAGAGTTGTCGAGCCTGAACAACCACGCCGTTCGCTATGGGAACGCCATCAGCGCGATCGGTGGCATCGCTTCGATGCGGCTGGATACGGAGGATCAGATCCGGGCGGCTCTCGCCGTTCTCGGCGAATCGCGGCGCTGATGATCCGCGCCCCCTCGAACCGGATCCCAGACCTGCTCCCGCTCCTTCGGCGGTGTCTTGCGGCCCTCAGCACAATGCCGCCCCGGCAAGTGATTCGGGTGGGTTCCACATCATCCGGTTGACCTCCAGAGTGCCTGTTGCGCTCCAAAGTTCGAGCAGTGCCGTCTCCACCTCCTCCGAGCAATTCCATCACCTTGCGAGCCTCCAGCCTCACGACTCCCGCGATTCATGCCTTGCTGTGGGTTAAGCCTCCGGAACACCCGGAACGGGTACCGCCTTCAAACTAAGCAGACCCGGCGCCCTCAGTCCCCTCCCAGGAACTCGGCAAGCGACGGGACGTCTACTCCACAGTGGCCGGCGTAAAGCGGGCGCCACGTGGTTTTCACTCCACGCTGCACGGCCGCGAGGGCCAACTGCTCAGTGCCTTCATAATTCCCGTAGGCGTCGTAAAGGCCGCACGAGAGGTAAAGCGCGGGGAACTCCGGTCCTGCCTTCTCGATGAGCCGGAGCGGAGAGATGCGCTTCCATTCCTCTTCATCGCCAAGATACTTCTTCGCCATCAGCCAGATCCCCATGGCGATCTTCGGACTGGCGCCCGTCCGTCGCATCGATGCCCAGAGTGTGCCGATGCTGTCGAAAGGTGAATTCACATAAACCCCGGGGCACAGGGCCGCCACTCGGGCAAACTGCGAAGGTGCGGAAAGCCCCGCAATCAGAACGTTGAGTCCTCCCATCGATTCCCCCAGCAGCATGCGGCGTCGCGGCCTTCCCACTTTTTCCTCGATCTTCGGAAGCCGCGCGAGAAAGTCCTCCAGCAAGCCGCTCTCAGGTTGCCTTCCTTTGGGCGTCAGCAGCCACGCCGGTCCATAGGAGACGGTCACAACGGCAGGGGGCAGGATATGAGCAGCTTGCCAGCGCGCCTGCAGCATGGCCGTGAAGTACGTATCGTCGTTCCACACCTGCTCGTCGAGATTGCGCCCATGAAGATGATAAAGGAGATCGCCGTTCGTGCCCGCCGCACTGGTGTACACGCAATAGCGCAGCGGCCCTGAGATATCGCAGTTGCGTTGCGCCGCGACGAACGAAACTTTCTGCGCACCTCGCGTGCGCATGAGCTCTGTCCATCCGTAGTACAGCAGAGCGCCCATCACAGCGGCGGGTAGGACGTACTTCCATGGGCGACGAATGCGATCAGGATGATTCATTCAGATGTGCTCAGGAGACGGATGATGGCACGGCCGGACTGCGCAGCCTCCGGCAGCATCTATGTTGCGATCCCTGGCTTTTCCCACCATATCACCCAACGGGGTAATTACCGCCTTCTGGCTCCGAAGAGTATCGCCTGCGATCGCCTCTCGGATTCTGGTCCCGAGCAAATCGGAGGCTGCGCTCGGTGATTCGCGAGGTCTCTCCACTTGATTTGGAAGGAGGCCAGTAGTACCTTCGGAAATCTACGTCTCATGACTCGCCTGCTGCCCGCCTGTATCCTCATCACGCTCGCCGCTTCCGGACAACCCACTCGTGTTGCCGTCAAGATCACCGGTGAAACGCATAAGATTGTTCTATTTTCAGATGGCTCCGCCGGCGGCTGGGGAGACATGCGCGATGGCCAACTTGGACCACGCGCAACCATTCCAAATAGCAGCGGACACGCCACCGCTTACGTGCCCATTTCGCTGCCACGGAATGTCATCGACATCGCAGCCGGCGCCCGGACCTCGTATTTTCTATTGGAGACCGGAACAGTTCTGGCTATGGGTTGGGGAATTAGTGGAGAACTCGGTTGTGGTGAGAATTGCCGCAGCTCCGTCGAAACGCCGGTTCAGGTCGCGGGCGTCAGCGATGTGGTTCAGATCAGCGCATCGGGCGCGGCGGCGTTCGCCGTGCATCGCGATGGAACGGTTAGCGCCTGGGGATCGCGAGCCGGGGCGATGCTTGGCGATAACAAACACCCGGTGAACGGGGATGCGCCGACACAAGCCTATGTGCCGTTTCGCGTTCCGGGGGTCGCGGGGGTGGTGCAGTTGAGTGCGGGCGGTGGTCATGTTCTCGCGCGCACTGCCGATGGCCGGGTGCTTGCCTGGGGCAAACTGCCCGTCGGTAAGGTGTACGATGACGATCCTGTGGAGCTGCCGCACGTCGTGCCCGGAATTAGCGGAGTCGTTGCCGTGGCCGCCTCCGGCGTTGCCGCCGCTCTGAAGAACGACGGCACGCTTTGGGTCTGGGGCAAGAACACGCAGGCTCAGTTTGGGAACGGCCGCCGCACCGATGACGACTACACCAGGACGCCGATTCCGGTGCCGAAACTGGGCAACGTAACGGCAATTTCCGCTGCGCTGACGGGTAGGCACATTCTCGCTCTGCAGAAGACCGGGACTGTTGTGGCATGGGGCAATTCCGATTGGGGCCAGGGCGGCGCCGGCATTACGGGCAGGGAGCAAGCCACGCCGTTAGCCTTGAAACTCACCGGAGTGAAAGCCGTTTTCGCGGCCGGCAACAATTCGTTTGCCGTTCGCGAGGATGGTTCACTGTGGATCTGGGGCCTCGGATCCTCTTATCCGCGAGTGTGGCCGATGCGGAAGAATAGCGCGATACCGGTTCGACTCGAAATCCCCAACGGAATCGTGATGCCCTGACCTTCGGTGCCAGTTCCACCTGCTCCATATCCCGGACTAAGCTTGCGAGCCTCGCTTGCGAGCCTCCAGCCTCACCACTCCGGCGACTCATCCCTTCCCGTGGGCTAAGGCTCCGGAACACGTGGCACTGGCACCCAAGCCCGGGCTCAGCACGTCGCCGAGTACCGCGGAACGTTGGGCTTACCGGGACGGGCGATAGGCGGTCACGGGCTATGAGGTGACGGTCCCCGAATCCCGTGTCTGACACAAGCTAGCCGTTGAGCCTGATGCTGAAGTCTTTCAGGCGCTCAGCGGCTTCGGGTAGTGACAATGCGGGTGATTGGCGTGACCACTCGATGCGGCTCGTAGTGTGTTTCAGGTCCGGTGCCGCATACACGTACCGTTCTTCGTACCGCAGGTAGAGGGTGTCGAAGAACTGCTCAATCCGTAAGGGACTGTCCGCCTTCGGAAAGTGCGCCAGTATCGTGCCTGGCGTCGCCGAGTTTGACTCAACCAGTGCGAGCGCGACGGCTTCATACCGGCTCAGGTCATTGCGTATCCCCCTTCGGCCAGTCAGTTCGCGCAGCGCGGCGTGGTACCGGATGATCGACTCGACTACGTCACCGCCCTTCGAAATTGCGATGTCATTCGCCTTGAGTTGTCGCGATGCTGGTGCATTCCCGGTCTCGATCTCCTGCACGGCGTCCTCAGCGGCCGCTTCCTCAAGGGCCTCCGCAAACCCGTCTTCGTACCGATTCGCGCGCATTACCGCCATGAACCCGCACACCATGGCAGGGTACGTGATGTGGAGGTTGGTGCAATCCCCCACTGCCTCTTCCATGCGGTTCGTCAGGTTGCGAAAGGCGCCGATCGTGCCTTTGCACGATACGGCAATAACCGGCCCGATGCCGTTCTTAGTGACAACCACATCGACGTTCTTCGTCTTCAGGCCCCCAAGAATCGTGCCCTCCGTTCCGGTAGCGCTTTGCGGATCGTAGACGAGCATCTTGCCCCGCCGATCCTTGGTTACCGCAAAGGGTGGGTGGGGATTGATCTCGTCAGGATGGAACCCTCCTTCAAGGACAAGGCGGCAGGCGACGTACCAGTGCAAGGGCTTGATGTGCTGCTGACTCTGGGTTGAGCCTGTGTACGTCCCGAAGTGTTGTAGGGCGTCATGCGCCCGAATCCATTGGCAGACCCGCTCCTCCGGCGGATCACTCGCCATAGTGTCTCCATGACTGCAAGGTGGCAACTCCTTCGCGAACCAGTTCGGGATTAACACCTTCCAGATCGGCGGCGTGGGGGATGAGAATGCGAGTTGCTTCGCGGGGCTCCAGCTTGAGCATGCCCCCACCGAGTGGATGTCCTTCGAGTTCGCTACTGAGCTGAAACAACGGGGACCGTTGTACCTTCGACACTTGACGCAAGGCCGCGCGGTTCTTTAATTGGACCGCGTGGATGGAGTTAGTGCAGGTCGCACCTGCATCGTTTCGGACTAGGGAGACCTTTCGGCCGGACATGTACGTCAGGAAGAAATCCGGGACGCGCACGTCTGGCACTGCGTACCAAGGGTCCCGGGTGCGGCACTTGTACGCCTGACGTGCTTCTTCCGCCGTATCAGTGGCAAGGTACCGTCGCAGTCCGGCCGTGAGGTGTGCGTCCTTCTCGAGTCGCAACAGGAGTACGGGCTCATCCCGCTCGCGCCACTGGGCGATATCCTGGGTCGTGAGCCGATCCGAGGGCAGTGCCCGGCCGTTGCGAACGGTGGGCTGCAGAAAGGCTTGTGGGATGTCCCACCGTTGTGCGCATGAAGGACGCAGGTGGAAGAAATCGTTCGCTCCCGTGACGTAACCAATACCGACGCTCGCCAACTCACCAAAACGACGTGTTCCGGACGATATCGACAGATGCACGTAAACGTCGCGGATCGTTTTGGGGAGCAAGAACGGACGCAGTCGCCTATTCCAGAGCTCCCGCCATTCCAATACGCTCACAAGTACACTCCTGTTTGGTGGTGTGGGAGAGTACGAGAAGCGGTCGACGACAGAAAACTCAATTTCTGACGTCCTCCCGCCGAAGTTTTCGGCGCGCAATAGCCAGCAATCCTCTGAGAGATCCGGGAAGAGCTTCTCCCGGACGGCGGTAACGTGGACTGTGGAAAAATGGGCGACTAAGTATTCCAGTAACGGCGCGCTGTAGGGAGCGTGACCGATCTCGGCCGGCACGACGAAAGCCATGCGCCCACCACGCTTGAGGAGGCTCGCGGAAGCAACCAGAAATGGAGGCCAGGACGAGCTCAACCCACTGAAATCCGCGCCAAGCTTTGCGCAGAGTGCTTGTGCCCGCTCGCGCACCTCACCCTTGAATGACTGGTAGCGTATAAAAGGCGGGTTACCCGCGGCGCATTCAAAGCGCTCGCTGGTCTCCGCTGCCCACGTGAAGAAGTCGCCTTCATGCACGAGCGCCCCGGGAGCACGACGGATTGCCTCCGCTGCAGAACGAGCATTTTGCTCGATTCCCACGCTGTTCGGGTGCACCGCCAAGAAGTGTCCGCTTCCACAACTTGGATCCAGCAAGCGATCTCGGTTGCTGCGCACCGCCCACCGCACCAGGGAGCGCACAACCTTATCCGGCGTGAAGTACGCACCACTTTCCTTGGGTAGCTCGGGAACGAACGCTTCCTGGACCGATGTCCTATCGGGTTGGCTTGCTCGTCTAGTTGGCCGGGTTCGTCCCATCGACTCAGATCCCCATGGTAAGCCAAGCTGCACCGCGCCTGCGCTAAACATTTTAGCAAGGGACTGTTTGGCGGCGCGCGACCTGCCCATGTGCATCTTATCGTCACCAAACGCTCAACTCTGACCAACGTCACTGGCCGTCCGAGTTCCGGAAATAACTTGGAACCGGTGCCAGTTCCACCTCCTCCGAACTCCCCATCGACCGGTACCCGAGACCGCGTAAATCCACCCCTCACCCAAACACCTGCCCGAACAACCACTGCTGTCGCCCATGCAACTCCGCGAACGCATCCCGGAACTCCGGCCGCGGATGCACCGTCCCCCGCCGCGGCGATTCCAGATCGCTGATCCTCCCCACCGCCCCGATCCGCTCCAGCGCCAGCAGCGCCGCCCCCCGGCTCGATGCCTCCTTCACGCCGCTCAACGTCACCGGCGTATCCAGCGCGTCCGCCATCATCTGCACCCACGCCGGCGAGTGCCGCAGCGCCGCCCCCGACGCGATCACTTCACTCGGCCGGGGCAGCACCCCTTCCAGCAATTGAAAGATCTCGCGAAACCGCAGCGACACCGATTCCAGCGCCGCCTGCATCAGGTCCATCGGCTCCGTCGACAGCCCGAGCCCCGCCACCACGCCCCGCAGATCCGCCCGCCAGTACGGCGACCGCTCTCCCGCAAAAAACGGCAGCAGCGTCAATCCATGCGATCCCGGCGCGCGCCGCGCCAGTTCCGCCTCAATCTGCTCCGGCGGAGGCAGCGCCAGCATCCGCCGCATCCACGCATAGACCTCGCCGCCGTTCGACAACGCCCCGCCGCTGATGAAGCGCTTGCGATCCACGCGGTACAGCCATAGCCCCGGCGGGGGCGCAGTGTACCGGTCGCATACCACCCGCATCGCGCCACTGGTGCCCACCATCAGCGCCCAGCAATCCGGCGACACACAAGCAGTCCCCATGTTGTTGCAGGCGCCGTCGCCCAGCGCCGGGAACCAGGGAATCCCATGCAGCCGCGGCCAGCGCCCGCGAAACTCCGCGTTCAGCTCCATCACCGGTTCGTCCAGCTCTCTCTCCCCCGCCAATTGATCCCGCTCCACGGGAAGCGCCGCCAGCACTCCCTCGTGATACCGGCCCGCGATCTGATCCCACAATCCCGAGCCCGATACCATCGACACCGAGCTTCGCTCCCGCCCCGCGATCCTGCCGAATAGAAATTCTCCGAACGACACCCATCGCCGTACGCGGCGAAACTGCTCCGGCCGCTTCCGCGACAGCCACAAAAGCTTCGCCGGCCAGTAGCTCGCGTGCAGCATGCACCCCGTCTCCTGATGAACCAGGGCGGGATTCAAGGCCTGCTTCAGTTCCTCGGCTTCGCGGGCGCTGCGCGTGTCGAACAGGTGATAAATGGGCGTCACTGCCCGCCCCGCGGCGTCCACACCCAGCACGCTGTGCCAGAACGCGCTGATGCCTACGGCCTGCGGCCCCAGGGCCGCGCGCTCCAGCCGCTGATGCAGGTGATCCAGCACCTGGAAACAAATCGCCGCCAGCCCGTCCGCGTCGATCTCCACCCCGCCGTCATCGGTGAACCGCGGCGAATGCGCCACCTGCAACCCGAACCCCTCCACATCCTCGCCGCGATCGTTGAACAGCCGTGACCGCACGGAGGAGCTGCCCACATCCACCGCCACCGCCAGCAAAGCCATGCGACATAGTAACCCGCCAGTGCGATCTAATGGACCCATGCTCGATGCCGTCGAGCGTTACATCCTCCGCTTCCGGATGCTGGCTCCCGGCCAGCGCGTGGGCGTCGCCGTCAGCGGCGGCGCCGATTCCGTCGCGCTGCTCCACGCCCTGTTCCAGCTTCGCCACCGGTTCGATGTCCGTCTCTCGGTTCTCCACTTCAATCACCGCCTCCGCGGCGCGGAATCCGAGGGCGACGAAGCCTTCGTCGCCGGCCTCGCGCGCCACCTCCAGCTTGAGTTCCACCGCGCGGAAGGCGATCCGCGCCTCGCTCCCGGCAACCTCGAAGAGGAAGCCCGCCGGCTCCGCCGCGCGTTCTTCCGTTCGCTTCTCCAATCCGGCGCACTCGATCGCGTCGCCCTCGGACACACGCGCCGGGATCAGGCCGAAACCGTCCTGTTCCGCCTCATTCGCGGCGCCGGACTCACCGGCCTCGGCGCCATGCGGCCCGTCTCCCCCGAAGGTTTCATCCGTCCGCTGCTCGATTGCGACCGCCCCCAACTCGAGGCCTGGCTCCGCGACCTCACCCTCCCCTGGCGGGAGGATGTCTCCAATACCGATCTCCGCTTTAGCCGCAACCGGATTCGCCACCGCCACCTGCCCGAACTCCGCCAGGAAAACGCGCGTATCGATCTCGCCCTCGCCCGCCTGGCAACCCTCGCTCAGGAAGATGAGGCGTATTGGACCCCGCTGGTCGCGCCGCTCGCCGATAACCCCTTGAATGTAATCACCTTACAGGCGATGCCTGCCGCCCTCGCCCGCCGCGTGATCCGCCTCTGCTGCGAGCGCGCCAAAGGCGACCTCCGCGCCTTTACCTTCGAGCACATCGATCGCATCCTCCAGCTCGCCCACAATCCCCGAGGTTCCGGCCAGGTCCGGCTCCCCGGCCTCCGCGCCATCCGCTCCTTCGAATGGATCCTCTTCTCGCCCCCCCATACCGCCTTTCCGGAGCCTCACGTACACCTACAAGTAATTGAAAGAAAAGCCCACAGTTCCGAAATCGATCCTTATGTTACAGTGGAGGCAGCTAAATTTTCAGACCTCCGGCCCGAGCTTGCGGATTGCCCCCTGGTCCTCCGCGGCTGGCGGCTCGGCGATCGCTACCGCCCCGCGGGCCATGCTCACGATCTCAAACTCAAAGTTTTGTTCCACCGCGCCCGCGTCCCATCATGGGAACGGGGTGGCTGGCCGATTCTTACAGTTAGAGATAGAATCGTGTGGACGAAACGGTTCGGGGCCGCTCACGAGTTCGCCGCGCGCCCCGATGACACCACGGTTCTGCGGGTTTTCGCCGATTTGCCCCCTTCCAGTGAATCGGGGTCGGGTCTGCTAACGTCTACATAGAGGAACGGTAGTTAGTCTCAAGTGGAGCAAGCATGAATTCAAATGTCCGAACAGCGGTTGTCTGGCTGGTGATCGCCCTTCTGATCGCAGTCGTTTGGGCGGTTGTCAAGAACGGCAAGTCGCCCGGTTTCCAGCAGCCGAACTTCTCGGATCTGGTGAAGGAAGTGGAGTCCGGCAAGGTCGAGTCGGTCACGGTCAACTCCTCCACCGGCGAGGTCCATGGCAAGTACAAGAACGGAACTGAGTTCCGCTCCACGGCCCCGCCCAACTACCCGGAATTCACCACGCTGCTTCTCGAAAAAGGCGTCTCCTATACCTCGCAAAAGGACAGCGGCTCCAACTGGATCTCCATCGTCATCAACGCCATCCCCTTCGTCCTCCTGCTCGCCTTCTGGATCTTCATGATGCGCCAGATGCAGTCCGGCGGCAACAAAGCCCTCAGCTTCGGCAAGAGCCGCGCCCGCCTCCATTCTTCCCAGCAGAAGAAAGTCACCTTCAAGGATGTCGCCGGCGTCGAGGAGGCCAAGGAAGAACTCCAGGAAATCATCGAATTCCTCCGCGAGCCCCAGAAGTTCCAGAAACTCGGCGGCCGCATCCCCAAGGGCGTCCTCCTCATCGGACCTCCCGGCACCGGCAAAACCCTGCTCGCCCGCGCCATCGCCGGCGAGGCCAACGTCCCCTTCTTCTCCATCTCCGGTTCGGACTTCGTCGAAATGTTCGTCGGCGTCGGAGCCAGCCGCGTCCGCGACCTCTTTGAACAAGGCAAAAAGAATGCCCCCTGCATCATCTTCATCGATGAAATCGACGCCGTCGGCCGCCACCGCGGCGCCGGTCTCGGCGGCGGTCACGATGAACGCGAGCAAACCCTGAACCAGCTCCTGGTGGAAATGGACGGCTTTGAATCCAACGAGGGCGTCATCCTCGTCGCCGCCACCAACCGCCCCGACGTGCTCGACCCCGCCCTCCTCCGCCCGGGCCGCTTCGACCGCCGTGTCGTCGTCGACCTCCCCGATGTCCGCGGACGCGAGCAGATCCTCAAGGTCCACACCAAAAAGATCCCCCTGGGTGATGACGTCGAACTCATGGTCATTGCCCGCGGCACGCCCCGCTTCGCCGGAGCCGATCTCGCCAACCTCGTCAATGAAGCCGCTCTCATCGCCGCCCGCCAGAACCGCAAGGTCGTCACCATGTACGACTTCGAAATGGCCAAGGACAAAGTCCTGATGGGCGTCGAGCGCAAGAGCCGCCTCATCTCCGAGGACGAAAAGAAGCACACCGCCTACCACGAGGCCGGCCACGCCCTCGTCGCCGCCATGATCCCCGAAGCCATGCCCCTGCACAAGGTCACCATCATCCCCCGCGGCATGGCCCTCGGCGTCACCACCTTCCTTCCCGAAGCCGACCAGGTCGACTTCTCCAAGGAGGAGGCCGAAGCCCAGATCGCCGTCTCCATGGGCGGCCGCATCGCCGACGAGATTTTCTGCAAGACCAAGACCGCCGGCGCTTCCAGCGACATCGAAAAAGCCACCGACCTCGCCCGCAAGATGGTCTGCGAGTGGGGCATGAGCGAGCTCGGACCCATGAGCTTCGGGAAAAAGGAAGAGCAGATCTTCCTCGGCCGCGAAATCGCCCAGCACCGCGATTACAGCGAGGACACCGCCATCAAGATCGATGAACAGGTCCGCCGCATCGTCACCATGGGCTACACCCGCGCCCGCCGCATCATCGAGGAGCATCGCGAGGCAATGGAACGCATCACCCTCGCCCTGCTCGAACGCGAAGTCCTCGACGCCAGCGAAGTGAAAGCCCTCATCGAGGGCTCCAAACTCCCCAAGGCCCAGATCACCTCCGAGCCGCCCGATAGCGGCGCCACCCAGGAGGTCCTGCGCCCCGAAAGCGGACGCCGCGCCCCCGGCATGTTGGAAGGCGGAGCGCAGCCGGCCTAAGTGCCTCGCTTCGCTCTCTACATCTTCGACGTCGACGGCACCCTCGTCGATTCCGCGGCCGACATCTGCGGAGCCATTCAGGAAGTGCTCCGCAACGCCGGCCGCGACAACGTTTCCGACGAATTCCTCCGCGGCTACATCGGCCGCCACCTCATCGATACCTTCACTGACCTCGGCTTTTCGGATTGCGACGACCTCATCGCCGAGTACCGCCGCATCTACCCTCTCCGCGGCCACGCCTCCACCCGCCTCTACGACGGCGTCGCCGAAGCCCTCGAAGCGCTCCCCGGCCTGAAATCCACCGCCACCACCAAGAGCACCCAGACCACCCGCGTCGTGCTCGAAAAGTTCGGCCTCATCCGCCACTTCCACCACATCCAGGGCACCGACGGCTTCCCCCACAAGCCCGCCCCCGATGTCCTGCTGAAATCCATCGATAAGTTCGGCGTCTCGCCCTCCGATTGCCTGTTCGTCGGCGACGCCGCCGCCGACATGGAAGCCGGACGCCGCGCCGGCGTCGCCACCTGCGCTGTCCAATACGGCTACGGCCTCCGCCAGGATCTCGCCCGCTTCCAGCCGGACTACTGGATCGACGACCTCCGCCAGTTGCGGGAGCTGTAATCCCTTCTGGCCCGCCCTTCGTCTTCAAGTGCGGAGACCATCCATGTATCAAAACCTGATCCGAATCGCGACCCTTTCGCTCACCCTCGCTCCGCTCTTTGCCCAGGATGCGCAAGACAAGCCGCGCGAGCACCGCCGCGGCGGCGGCATCCACCGCGGACTGGACCACCTCGACCTCACCAATGACCAGAAGCAGAAGTTGCAGCCCGTGCTCGAGGAACAGCGCAAGCAGATGATGGCGTTGCGCGACGATACCAACCTCACCCCGCAGGATCGCCGCCGCCGCATGGGCGAGATCCGCGACGCCTTCCTCGCCAAGGCCAGGCCCATCCTTACCGAAGAGCAGCTCAAGAAGATGGAGGAGATGCGCGGCAAGCGCGGCGGCCGTACGCCTGGACGCTAACCCCGCCGCTGTACTAAGATCGGCGGGGATGACCAGACGTAAACTCATCGCCGCCGGTCTCGGCGCGGCCGCCGCCACCCTGCAAGCCGCGGATCCGCGATTCAAGGTTTCCCTCGCCCAGTGGTCGCTTCACCGCGCCATCCAAAGCCGCCTCCTTTCCAACCTCGATTTCCCCCGCGTCGCTCGCGAACAGTTCGGCATCGAAGGCCTGGAGTTCGTCAACCAGCTCTGGGCCGCGCCCACCCGCGATTACGTCAGGACGCTCAAGAAGAACATCGCTTCCACCGGCGCCCAGGCCGTCCTCATCATGATCGACGGCGAAGGCGAGCTCGCCCATTCCCAGCGCATTGAGCGCCTGAAAGCCGCCGAGAATCACTTCCGCTGGTGCGACATCGCCGCCGAGCTCGGCTGTCACGCCATCCGCGTCAACATGGACACCGACGCCAAGCCGAGAACGCCCGCGGAGATCGACTCCCTGTACGGCTACGCCCAGGAAGGCTTCGGCCGCCTGTGCGAGTTCGCCGCCGGCCGCAAGCTCGACATCCTCATCGAGAACCACGGCGGCATCTCCGGCAACGCCGACGTCCTCACCGGCTTCGCCAGGAAAGCCAGGCTCCCCAACCTCGGCCTGCTGCCCGACTTCGGCAACTTCGACAAAGGCGTCGACAAGTACGAATCCATCCGCAAGATGATGCCCTACGCCCGCGCCGTCAGCTTCAAGTGCTTTGAGTTCGGACCCAACCTCGCTCATCCCGCCATCGATCTCGACCGCATGATGAAGCTGGTGGCCGATTCCAAATACTCCGGCTGGATCGGCATCGAATTCGAAGGGGAGAAACAGTCCGAGTTCGAAGGCATCGCCGCCGCGAAACGCTATCTCGACAAATGGATCCGCTAGCGCGGCGGCGGCACGTAGTACAACAGCACGCCCTTGCCCACCCGTTCATTGGGCTTGGCCCGGTCCGGCCACAACACCACGTCCCGGTGCTCGTGAAACAGGCCGAATCGCGCTGTCTTCCAAACCGTCAGGCTCACCGCGTTCCATCCCGGTGATGGCTGCAGCGGATCCGTTTCCAGGATCTTCGGGAAACCGTGCGCCGCTTCCAGGTAAGCCCGCGTGAACGGGTTGAACGTCACCTGCTCGGCGCCCAGCTCGCGCAGCCGCCTGCCCAGCCGCTTCATGTCCTGACCCCAGTCCAAGTCCGAGTCCACCGCGATCCGCTCCGGCTCGTCCCCCGCCAGAAAGTTGAAGTACGGCAGGTAATCCGGATGCGCGAAGCCCACGCTCAGCACCAGCCAGCCAAGCAGCGCCGCCGCCGCCCAGCGCCGTGCCCGGTCCCGCCGCAGCCATTCCGCCGCCGCCACGCCCGCCACCAGCGCGAACCCGATATAGGCCGGCATCACGTGGCGCAGGCCGATATTGATCCGGCTGGGCATCGAAACCGCGACAATCGCCAGCGCGCCCGCCAGCGCCGGCAGCGCCCGCGGATGCCGCCACGCGATCCCCGCCCCGATCGCCAGCAGCATCAGCAACGCCACCGGCGTCTTGAACAGGATCAGCACCGGGAAGAAATACCACCAGCCCCTGCGGCCCCATTCCCCCAACAGGTACGCCGGATGGCCTTCGTCATTGTGCTTCACCAGGTCGTGAATGCCCTGCCATAACGCGGGCGCGGGCAACTCCTGGTTCTCCAGAAACGCCACCGGACCCATCGAAAATCCGTATCCCGCCCAAACCACCAGCAGCCCCACCGGGATCGCCACCCCCAGCGGTAACACCATCGATCGCAGAAACGCACCCGCCGCCGGCTTCCACCGCCAGATAAAAGCCGCCGTGATCGCCGCCAGCGCCGCCGGAACGAACAGCAGCGAAGAGAACTTCGACAACAGCGCCAGCGCGCTCATCACGCCCGCCACCGCCCCCCGCGCCGCCCCCGGCTTCCGCGCGCACCAGATCCACGCCAGTACGCACGCGCCCGTGAACGCCGTCCCCGCCGTATCATTGGTCGCCAGCCCGGAGTGCGCCAGCACCAGAGGCGTCGTGCTGAAGATCAGCAGCGCCAGCAGCGCCGGCAGCCGTCCCAGGTACAGCCCTCCCAGGAACACCACCGCGCAGGCGATCCAGAAGAACGGCAGCACCCCCGCCCGCGCATGGCTCAGCGTCCGGTCATACTGCGCCCCGTCATACAGGATCAGAACTCCCTCGGCGATATAATCCTGCCTCCCGTACGGCCGCCTCCCGTCCAGGAACGGCCACAGCGCCACCGCCAGGCGTCCCAGCGGGGGATGATGCGGCTCCAGCGTGTATTGATTCTTCGCCAGGTACTCGATGCCGGACGCCACGTGCGCCGGCTCGTCCACGGTGTGATTGAAGATGTCGTAGGTCGCGACGATGCGGAAGGTGGCTGCCGCTACCAGGATCAGTGCCAGCCAGGGGGAGTGTTTCTCAACAAAAGAAATCCAGTCCAGCTTGCCTGCTGGTTGCGTCGCGGTCACCCGGGACTGCCGCTCCTGCTTCTTGCGCATTTGACTTGGATCGATGGCTTACTTGCGAGACAACTCCGGCGTTAATCAGCTAATGAAATGATGCCACGATGAGCGATAACCCCGTTGTTGTTAACTCAGCCGGAGCCGCAGCAGATTCAACACCGCTTGCGCGCCCCACGTCCGCACCCGTTCCCGGTCTCCCGGAAACTTCACCTGCTGTGCATCCACCCCCGCTGGCCCCGCGATCCCGATCCATAGCGTCCCCACCGGCGCCCCGCTCGACGACTCCGGACCCGCCTCCCCCGTCACCGACACCGCCCACGTCGCGCCCGTCCGCTCTCGCGCGCCTTCCGCCATCGCCTTCGCCACCGGCTCGCTCACCGCCGTGTGCTCCGCGATCAGCTTCTCCGGCACCCCCAATTGCGCCGTCTTCATCGCGTCCGCGTACGTCAAAAAACCGCCCACGAAATAATCCGACGCTCCAGGTACGGACGTGATCCGCGCCGCTACCAGGCCTCCCGTGCAGCTCTCCGCCACCGCCAGCAAGGCCCGCTCCTCGCGCAGTCGCTTGCCGATCACCAGTTCCAGCGAATCTCCATTGGTCGAGTACACCCGGTTGCCCAGCAAATCGAGAATCGGATCCCCCACCTCGGCGAGCAGCGCCTCGGCTTCCTCCGCCGAAGTGCACCGCGCCCGCAAGTGAATCTGCAGGTCGCCGCCCCCCGCCAGGATCGTGGTCGCCGGGTTCTGATACCGCGTGTACACCGGCGCGATCACCGCGTCCAGTTCCGATTCGCCCATGCCCGTAACCCGGTAAAAACGGGTTCGCAGCACCTGCGCCGGCAGCCGCGCCGCGAACCGCGGCACGCACAATCCGGTGAACATCGGATTCAGCTCGCGCGGCGGCCCCGGCAGCAGCAGGATCATGCGGTCCATGTAATCGATCCACTGGCCCACCGCCGTACCCCGCGGGTTTTCCAGCACCTCCGCCCCCTCCACCAGATACGCCTGGCGGCGGTTGTTCTCCGTCATCTTGCGGCCGAACTTACGGAACTTGTTCTCGATCTCGTCCAGCAGGTCCTGCCGGAACACCAGCGGCCGGTCCAGCGCGATGGCCACCGCGTCCCGCGTGACATCGTCCTCGGTGGGCCCCAATCCGCCCGTCAGCACGATAATCCGGGCCCGGCTCAGCGCGTTGCGTACCGTGCTCGCCAACAGTTCCCGCTCGTCGCCCACGATGCTCTTGCGCACCACCGCGACTCCCAGCGCGTTCAATTGGTCCGTAAGAAACAGGGAATTAGTGTCGACCTTGTCCGGGGTCAGCAACTCCGAACCGGCGGCGACAATTTCGGCGTCCGCCATCGGCTAGAACAGGGGCCTTCCCGAAACGCCTACATCCACCCGGAACAGGGCGTTGTTCGTGGTCACCATCAAGGCGCGATTCGGCGTGAACGCCATGCCGACAATGCCCGGACCGGAAAGGAACAATTCGGCCTTGCGCGCCGCGTCGATGCGCACCACGCCCCGCCTTCCGCCCAGCGAAGCCGCCACATATAAACGGCCTTCCGCGTCGAAAGCGATCCCCTGCGGCCGCCCCAGCCCGCGGTAGTAAATCTCCACTTCCCCGTTCCGCGCGATCCGGTGGATCGTGTCGAAACTCGAAGTCGTCGGCCCGCTTACGTACAGGTAATCGTCGGGACCGAAGGCCAGGTGATACGCCGCGATCGAAGGCTCCAGCGTGGCATAAACATAAATCTGCCGCGAAGGGCTGATCTTGAATACCGTCCCGCTGCGGTCCCCCACGTACAGGTTGCCTTCCTGGTCGAAGGCGATCCCCGTGGCCACGCCCATGCCTTCCACGTACGTGCTCAACGTCCCCGCCGGGTCCGCCTGATACACCATCCCGTCGTACCGGCTGGAGATATACAGCATCCCCTCGCGGTCGAAAGCCAGCGCCGTGGCGTTCATCAGATCGTTGATAAACGGCTTCAACCGGTAGTTGTTGTCGATCTTGTACACCGCCACCGGCGTCTTCTGTCCGCGTGAGCCGCTGAAGGTGGTGAACACGTTGCCCTGCGCGTCCACCGCCGGATTCGTCACCGGATGCAGGTTGTCGGCGATCTGAAACCCGATCTCACAGGTGTAGGCCGGCGACTGCTCGCCCCGGTTCTCGACAATCAGTTCTCCCACCGCGGCGCCCTCCGGCACCTTCACCACGACAAAGCTATCCGAGCCGATGACGATCGGGGCGGAAATCTCGCCGATGGTGACGCGAGGCTGCTCGCTGCTCGTCAGGCCGCTGCCCCGGATCTGAAACTCGCCTCCCGGAATCGCCGCGACCGGCGAGACTTCCGTGATCTGAGGCTTGCCGTTGTTTTTGCGGAGTGTCGCCATGTCTTAATAAAGATTGAACCATCCTGCCGCCCGCAAGACAAGCGCGGCATAGATCCCCGCCACAACGTCATCCGCCATCACGCCCATCCCCGCCGGCAGTTTCTCCGCCTGCCGCACCGGCCAGGGCTTCACGATGTCGAAGAAACGGAACAGCAGGAACGCGGCAATCCAGGAAACCGGCGTCAACGCCACCGCCCCCACCAGCGTGATCCATTGTCCCGCCACTTCATCGATCACGATGATCTGCGAGTCCTTGCGCCCCGTCTCGCGACTCACCACCCCCGCCGCCCACACCCCCGCGATCAGCGCTGGAATCCCCAGCAGCGCGATCGCCGGCGCGCTCCAGGCATCGTAGCGGTGCAGCACGTAAGCGATCGCCAGGGCGGCCAGCGATCCCACCGTTCCCGGTCCCCACGGAAAGTACCCGCAGCCGAACCAGGTAGCCAGAGCGCGAGCAAGCTGGATCAATCCTCTTCCTCCTCTTCCACCGTATGGCTCGCCGGACTCGAGATCACGTATTTTTCGCTGGCCCAGTTGCCCAGGTCGATCAGGCGGCAGCGCTCGCTGCAAAACGGCGCTTCCGGATCGCGCAGCGTCACGGGCTTCTTGCAAATTGGGCACTGCATGATAAGCCTCAATACGCCTTGAGCTTAGCGCGAAAGCGGGCCGATCTGGGGACGCTCCAGCGGCAGGATCTGAAACAGCGCGGCGGGGGCGCGTTCCGCCTCCGCCGGCGGCGAGTCGATCAACTCGCCCACCAGATCGTAATCGTGCGCCTCGGTGATCCGCATCCGCCGGAATTGCCCGGCGCGCGGCGCGGTCTCCCCCGGATCGCTGATGTAGCAAACTCCGTCGATCTCCGGCGCCTGCGTCGGCATCCGCGCTTCCCAAAGCAGTTCGCTTTCCTTCGAAGGACCTTCCACCAGCACCGTTACTTCCTGCCCGATCATCGCGCGGTTGCGCGCCTTCGAGATCTTCCTCTGAATCGACATCAGCCGCCGCTGCCGGTTGTAGATCGTCCGCTCCTCCACCTTGCCGTCCAACTGGTAGCTCTCGCTGGTGTCCTCGTCCGAGTAGCGGAATACGCCCAGCCGGTCAAACTTCGCGGCTTTCACGAACTCGCACAGCGTCTCGAAGTCTTCGTCGGTTTCCCCCGGAAAGCCCGCGATCATCGAGGTGCGGATCGCCACGCCGGGGATGGTCGAGCGAATCTGCTCCAGCAGCTTCAGGAAGAAATCGCCGTGCGAGCCCCGCTTCATCCGCTTCAGCACATTACGCGACGCATGCTGCAGCGGCATGTCGATGTACTTCACCAGCGCCGGGTGCTCGGCGATCGTGTCCAGCAGCTTCTGCGTCACCCGGTTCGGATAGCAGTACAGAAAGCGCACCCACTTGGGATGCGGCGTTTCGATGGAGGCAAGGCGCGCCATCAGCGACGCCAGCCCGTCCTTCATCCCCAGGTCCTCGCCGTAGGAGGTCGTGTCCTGGCCGATCAGGTTGATCTCCCGCACGCCCTGCTCGAAGAGCCGCGTGGCTTCGTTCACCACGCTCTCGAAACGGCGGCTGCGGAAATTTCCGCGGTACTGCGGGATCACGCAGAACGTGCACGGATGGTCGCAGCCCTCGGCGATCTTGATGTACGCGTGGTGCCGCGGCGTCGAGAACACCCGCGGCGACAGGTCGTGATACAGGAACGGCGGATTCGAGTGGCGCTCCGCCGCTACTCCTTCGCACAGCGCGTTGATCTGGTCCAGCTCATTGGTCCCCAGCACCGCGTCCACTTCCGGAATCTGCTTCTGAATGTCCTTGCGGTAGCGCTCCACCAGGCACCCCGCCACGATCAGCCGCCGCGCCTTGCCCGTCTTCTTGAACTCCGCCATCTCCAGGATCGTATCCACGGATTCCTGCTTGGCGGGGTCGATGAAGCTGCACGTGTTCACCACGATGACATCCGCTTCCTCCGGCGCATTGGTCAGTTCATGACCGCCGGAGACCAGCGAACCCATCATCACCTCGCTATCGACGAGGTTCTTGGGACAACCCAGGCTGAC
>JAIEPW010000136.1 GCA_019748195.1 Bryobacteraceae bacterium | reverse complement strand
TCGCAGGTGATCAACGGCATGCTGCTGCCCTTCGTGCTGATCTTCATGACGCTGCTGGTGAACAAGAAGCGGGTGATGCGGGACTGGACCAACTCCCGGATCTATAACGCGGTGGCCTGGTCGGCCGTGGCGCTGATGATCGGGCTGACCCTGGCGCTGGTGGGAATCACGATTCAGGATCTGATGGCGTCGTAAAATTGGAGCCATGAACGAGAAAGTGCGCGGCCCGCTGGCGGTGGTGATCGAAACCGCGCTGGGGGAGATCCACGCGGTGCTGGAGACCGGCAAGGCGCCCATCACCTGCGACAACTTCCTCCGCTACGTGGACGAAGGCGCGTATACCGGGGGCCGGTTCCATCGCACCGTCAAGCTGGACAATCAGCCCCGGAACGACGTGAAGATCGAGGTGATCCAGGCGGGTCCGCGGCCCGGCGCGCGGCAGCATCCCCCGATCCCGATGGAGCCCACGCTGCAGACCAAGATCGTGCACAAGGACGGGGTGATCTCCATGGCGCGCTCGGCGCCGGACTCGGCCACCAGCGACTTCTTCATCTGCATCGGCGACCAGCCTTCGCTCGATTATTCCGGCGCGCGCAACCCCGACGGCAAGGGATTCGCCGCGTTCGGCCGCGTGACCCGCGGAATGGACGTCGTACGGCGAATCCAGGAGTCGCCGTGCCAGGAGCAGCGGCTCACGCCGCCCGTGGAGATCCGGCGCATTCGCCGCGCCTGACTTGTGGGAGACTGAAATCGTGCGTTGCAGTTGCCGTGCCGAACTTCCCGAGGATGCGTTGTTTTGCCACCGTTGCGGGAAGCCGCAGCGGGACGACCTGATCGCGGTGGAGCCGGAACCCGAGCCGGCGGTCGCGATTCCCGCTCCTCCTGTTCCTCCTCCCGCGGTGGAAGCGGCGCAGCCGGTCTATATCAACCTGTTCAGCGGGCCGGTGTTGCGCACGGCGATCCTGGCGGCCTTCATACTTCTGCTTGCTTTGACTTTGTTCGGAGCTGTGAATCTTTTCCTCGCGGTGCCCGGCACCGTGCTCGGCGGATTCGTGGCGGTAGTTCTGCACCGAAAAATGACGGCTCAGGAATTATCGGTTCTGAACGGGTTGCGGCTGGGCTGGTTTGCCGGATTCTTCAGCTTCCTGATGATGATGCTGATGTTCGCCATCACCGCCTTCGCCCTTTCCGATCCGGAGATCCGGCAGGCCTGGAGCGAGGGAATGCGGCGCTCCAAGATGGGCGAGGATGCGGTCCGGCAGTTGATGGACATGATGAGCGACCCTGCCTCCGTGCTCATTATTCTGTTCGCCGCATTCCTGCAGTTGACCGTGCTTTCGTCCCTGGGCGGCGCGCTCGGCGCCAAGCTCTTGCGACGCTCCTCCCGCTAGCGGCGGATCGCCTCCAGCGGATCGATGCGCGATGCGCGCCACGCCGGGATCCCGCTGGCCGCCGCCGCGGTCAGCAGCAGCACCAGGCAAACGAGAGCGTAGGTCCAGAAATCGAGCGGCGTCACGCCGAAGATCAGGCCGGAGATCGCGCGCGCCAGCAGCAGCGCGAGCGCAAGCCCCACCCCCAGCCCCGCGCAAGCCAGGATCAACGCCCGGCTCATCATCAGGCCCAGCACATTGTGCACCCGCGCGCCCAGCACCATGCGCACGCCGATTTCCGGCCGCCGCTCGGTAATGGATTGGGACATCAGCCCGTAAATGCCGGCGGCGCTCATCGCCAGAGCCATGAATCCCATCACCGTGAGCAGCGCGGTGACGTAGGTGAGGCCCGATACCGCGTCAGCGATCGCCTTGGACCAGCTCTTGACGTAATAGAACGGTTGTTCGGGATCCACCGCCGCGAGCCGCGCGCGGACGGCCGGCGCGAAGGCGGCGGGATCGCCGGAAACCCGCAAGGAGAGCACGCCGAAGCGGCTCGTATTCTGCGCCAGGGACACGTACACCGCCGCTTCCGGCTGGCGCGCGGTCCAAATATAGGGCAGATCGGCGACAACGCCGACCACGCGGTACGGCGCGCCCCCCCGTTCCAGCCGCACGCTCCGGCCGATCGCCGATTGTCCCGGCCACCACTCGCGCGCGGCCGCCTCGTTGATCACGGCCACCAGCGGCGCGTCGCGCCGGTCGGAATCCCGAAGTTCCCGGCCCTCCCGCATGGGCGCCCGCAGCGTCAGGAAGTACCCCGGGCTTACGGACTGCTTCAAGGCCACCAGGCCCCCGCCCGGCTCTTCCACGCGACCCTCCGGTAGAACCGCCGTGTAGTACACGTCCAAATTGTAGGGAATCATGGTGGAGACGGCGGCGGAGGTCACGCCGGGAATCGCCCCCGCCTCCGTGAGAAACTTCTGTTTCACCGCCGCCTGTTCGAGCGGATTCGGGTAACGCGTGGCGGACAAGTCGAACGAGAGCGTCAATACGCGATCCGGATGATACATGTCCAGTCGCGACACCAGGGACTGCATTCCGCGAATCATCAGACCCGCGCCGGCCAGCAGGACCACGGATAACGCGATCTCCGTCGCCAGCAGGAAACTGCGCAGCTTGCGGCGAGCTCCCCCGCCAAGGAATCCGCGGCCGCCCTCCTTCAAGGAGTCGTTGAGATCCGGCCGGGAACTCCCGAACGCCGGCGCGATTCCCGCCGCCAGGCCCGAAAGGAGCGCCAGCGCCAGCGTGAACATCGCCACCCGGCCATCCAGGCCGATGCGATGCCAGCCGCCGACAAACTTCTCGATGTCCGCGGGCATCGCGCGCACGATCAAGTCGACGAACCAGAACGACAGCAGCAGCCCCGCCGCGGCCCCGGCCGCGGACAGCACGACGCTCTCCGCCAGCAGTTGCCGCATCAATCGCCAGCGCGAGGCCCCCAGGGCCGAGCGGAGCGCGAGTTCCCGCGCCCGTGCCGCCGAGCGCGCGAACTGCAGGTTCGCCACATTGGCGCAGGCGATCATGAGCACCAGCAGCACGGAGTACAGCGACAGCCGCGAATACTCGCGCGTGTAGTCGCTGTTCACGAACTCGGGCAGCGTCAGAACGCGGACGCCCCAATCGCGATTGCTTTCCGGGTGGGCGTCCGAAAGGCGTCCGGCGATCGAGTTCATCTCCTGCCGGGCATCGCCGATCCCGGTCCCGGCCTTCAGGCGGGCCAGGACGCTGAACAATCGCAAGTCGCGCTGGGCCGCGTCCTTCGGCGTCAGTTCGAGCGGGATCCAGAGCTCCGCGGACGGGGGGAACCGGAAGTCGCGGCTCATCACTCCGGCGATCCGGTGCTTCTCCCCGTTGATGGGAATTTCGGCGCCAATCGCCGACGGGTCGCCTTGGAATCGCCGCTCAAACAAGCGCCGGCTCAGTACCACCTGATGAGTGTCCCCGGCAAGCAAGGCGCCGCCGAGTTCCGGCGGCGCGCCCAGCGTTTCGAAGAATCCCGAGCCCACGCGGGCGGCGATCACCTTTTCGGGCTCGCCGCCGCCGGTGAGATTCACGTCCGCCATGCGGATGGGGATCATGCGGTCGAAGCTGCGCGCGCTCTCGCGCCAGTCGGCCAGGTTCGCCGCCGACACCGAGGTCCAGTCCCGCGTTTCCCCCGGACGCATCTCCTGCACCATCACCAGGCGTTGGAGACCGGGCACGTCCACCGGCTTGTTCAACAGCGCGTCCACCACGCTGAACATCGCGGAAGTGGAGGCGATGCCCAACGCGAAGGTCGCCACGGCGATCAGCGAATACGCCGGGGAGCGCGCCAGGCTGCGGAATCCGAGCCGGAAATCATTCATAGCGCAGGGAGATCATGGGGTCGATCCGGGTGGCGCGCCGCGCCGGGAGGTAGCCGGCGGCGAAAGCCACCAGCAAAATGGAGCCTACAGCCCCGGCGAAGACCACTGGGTCCGAAGCTCGCGTACCGTACAGCAGAGACTCCGCCACCCGCCCCAACCCGTAGCCCGCCGGGATTCCGAACAGCATCCCGGCCAGCGCCATCACCGCCACATCCTTCAAAACCAGGCCCCGGACATCGCTGCCGCGCGCGCCCAGCGCCATGCGGATCCCAAACTCGCGCGTGCGCCGGGCAACGGAATAGGCCATCACCCCGTAGGTGCCGATCGCCGCCAGCAGCGCGGCCAGGGTTCCAAAGGCGATGGAAAGGGTGGTGGTCAGCCGTTCCGCCGTGGTGGAATTCTCCACCACCTCCGTCAGGGGACGGACGCTGAACACCGGAAGATTGGCGTCCAGCCGGGCGACTTCGGCGCGAACCGCGTTGGCGATGGACGTCGGATCCTGCGCCGTTCGCACGTACAACGTCATTTCGCCTAGTGATTCCTTCTGCATGTACGGAAAATAGATGGACCGCAGCGTGGCGGCGCGCACACTGCGCTGCCTGCTGTCGGCGACCACGCCGATCACTTCAATGTCCAGCTTGACCTTGTCGCCCCGCCCCTGCCCGACTCTGCGTCCGATCGGGTCTCGCCCGGCGAAGTGGCGCTTGGCCAGCGTCTCGTTAATGATGGCGACCTTTTGCCGCCCCTGGGTGTCGGCTCGCGTGAAGTCGCGGCCCGCGATCAGGGGAATGCCGAGGGAGGAGAAATACTTGGGCGAGATGAAGTGTTCGCTGAACTGCATATCCTGGCCTTCCCCGCTCATCGCCTGCGCATTGAACTCGCCCTCCGCGGCAGGGACAAAGCCCTCCACGGTGAAGTTGGAAGTGTCCAGGCTTCCGGTCAGGATGGGGACCTGCGTAATGCCGATGGCCTGCACGCCCGGAATCGCGCCCAGGACGTCCTCGAGCTGCTGGTACAGCGCCTGCGCCCGCTCCCTTTCATAGCCGTTCAACTCCGGGGCAATGGCGAACGCCAGCACCCGGTCCGCCTGTACCCCGAGGTTGACGTTCTTCAGGTTCAGCAGGCTGCGCGCGAACAGGCCGGCCCCGATGAGCAACACCGTGGTTAAGGCCATCTGGCCCGCCACCAGTAATTTCCGGAACCGTACCTGCGCCGTGCCGGCGCTCACGTTTCCGGTTTGATCCTTCAGTACCGGAGCCACGTTCGGACGCGTGGCGCGCAGCGCGGGAATGAATCCGAACAGAAGGCCGGTCACGATGGACAGCACCGCGCTGAACGCCAGGACCTTGGGATTCAGGGAGGGCTGCAGCGCGATTCCGGAGTCGCCTTTCGGCAGCAGGCTGAACAGGCCATCCAGAGTCCAGGAGGCGACGAACAACCCGGCAATCCCGCCCAGCACCGCGATGACCAGGCTTTCACAGAGCAACTGCCGGATCAGGTCCATGCGGCTTGCGCCCATCGCCAGCCGGACCGCGATTTCCTTCTGCCGGGCGGCCGCCCGCGCGATGAGCAGGTTGGCGACATTGGCGCAGGCGATGAGCAGCACCAGCGCGACCATGGCCATCGCCGCCAGCAGCGGCGCCCGCGCCTCCTCCTGCATGATCCGCCGGCCCTGCCCGCCTTCCTTCACTACGATTGGCTGGTTTAGATACCGGGTCTTTCGATCCGCCGCCAGATTCAGCTTCTCGGCGTCCGCCCGCAGCGCGGCCGCGAACACCGGTTGCAAGGCGGCTGCCGCCTGCTCCCGCGTGTACCCCGGCCTCAACCGGCCCAACACGTTCAGCCAGTAGTCGCGCCAGCTCTCCATTCCGTCCCAATTGGGGGTCATCAGCGCCTTCATCGTGATGGGAACAAATAGATCGGGGCGCTGGCCCACTTGCACGCCGAAGAATCGCGCCTCGGCGACGCCCACCACGGTCATGCGATGACCGTTCACCAGGATGGTCTCATTCAGAATGCCCGCCGATTTCGCAAACCGGCGCTCCCAGAAGCCGTGGCTGAGCACTACCACCGGATGGCCCTTCAGCGTCCGGTCATCGTCCGGCGTGAAAACGCGGCCGATGGCGGGGCGGACGCTGAACGCCTCGAAGTAGTTGCCGGAGATCAGTTCGGCGGAGACGCGCTCGGTCTGGCCGGCCGCGGAGATGCTTGCGGGAACGCTGAAACGGGCCACCAGGTCCGCCGCCTGCTGGCCGTCGCGCAGGGTTTTGTACATCGGATAGGAAAATGCGCCGGCGCCGCCGTCATCGGACGAAATGCGGCCGCGCTTCGGGCCCGGCGACTCCACCAGGATCAGCTCGCCTGGATCCCGGACCGGCAACGATCGCAGCAAAACCTGGTCGAGCAACGAGAAGATCGCCGTATTTGCGCCGATTCCCAGCGCCAGCGAAGCTACGGCCACGGCCAGGAACACGGGCGCTCTCCGCAGGGTGCGGATCGCGTACAGGAGGTCAGAGAGTATCCGTGCCATCGATACCCGGTACGCAATTGCTGCTCCACCGGTTTTCTTTTGTTTGCAGTACCTTCGATTCAGCGCCGGGATCGGCTTCGGACAAACTGCCCGAATGCGGACACTGCTGTTGGAACGCCGGGAGCCTTTCCAGAGTCTGATTTGACGTGAGAACGCAAATCAAGCCGCCGCAACCGGCGCAGGGCCTGGACCCTTGGGTGGAGAGGCTTGCGAACCTGATGGATTCCTCGGTCCGCGTCGGGCGCTGGTCCTTCGGACTGGACCCCATTCTCGGCTTGGTGCCCGGCATTGGGGATGCCATTTCCGGTTTCATTTCGCTCGCGCTGGTGGTGCGCGCCGTGCAGCTTCGGGTCCCCAAGTCGGCGATCGCGCGGATGATGGTGAACGTGGGCCTGGATACGGTGATCGGCGCGGTGCCCATTTTGGGCAGCATCTTCGATTTCGCTTACAAAGCCAACACGCGGAACGTGATGATCCTGCGCGAGTCCCTGGTGGGTGCGCGCAACGCCCGCCGCGATTGGGCGATCGTGGCGGGGGTGATCGCTTTCGCGCTACTGATTGTCAGCGTTCCGGTAATTGTGGCGATCCTGCTGATCCGCGCTTACTGGCCCGGCTGGCTCTGAGTTGCCTCGAGCCACCTTGAGCCGTGTTTTTCCACAGGATAAATAATTGCAAAAACACCAGTTATCGAAAATTTCCGCACAAATCGGTGCCAGGCACCACCTGGCACCGATTTCCCGCGGGGACGAGTCGTAAGCCCAAGGAAGTCAATTATTTGAACGGGTTTCAGCGGTGTGCATCGCGACACCAGCCCGCACCGGCTAGCGGATCTCAATGCTATACGGCATCATCCGCGTCACCCCGTGAATCGTCAGCAAATCCGCCGCGCGATCCCCGGCTAATGCCCGCACGGTCTTCCCCAGAATCGATGCCTCGTCGCTCCGCTGCATCAGCACCTCGAAGAAGCTCTTGCGTTGCGGATAGGGCACCAGTTGGACCGCATCCGAGGCGCTCAACCCGGCTTTCTTGCGCAGCAGCTCCACGGCGCGATCAATACCGCCGAGTTCGTCGATCAGGCCGTTCTCCTTCGCCTGGCTTCCCAGCCAGACGCGCCCTTGCGCCAGCGGCTCCACCTGCTCGTAGGGCCGGTTTCGGCCTCGCGCAACGCGGCTCACGAAGGCCTTATAGAAGACCTCCACTTCCTGCCGCAGCTTTTCCGCTTCCTCGGGCGTGGGCGGTGCGTATTCGGAATCAATGCGCGCATACTTGCCCCGGCTCAGGATCTCTTTCTGCAGCCCGATCTTGTCGTAGAATCCGCGCAGGTTCGGACGCGTCAGGTACACGCCGATCGACCCGGTGAGCGTGTTCGGATAAGCGACGATCGGCGAGCCGTTCATGGCGATGAAGTAGCCGCCGGAGGCGGCGACATCGGACATCGAGATCACCACCGGCTTGCGTTTGGAAAGCTCCATGACGTCGAACAGGATGTCGTCGCTGGCGATTCCGTCGCCGCCCGGCGAGTCGATGCGCAGGATCACGCCCTTGATCGAAGCGTCGTCACGGACCTGGCGCAACAGGCGATCCATCGCCCCGGAGGTGATGCCATCGGAGCCTCCACCGCGGGTGATCGCGCCCTCGCCCACCAGGTATGCCACTCGCGTTCCGCCGCCCGAGTCGCCCGCGCCCTTGACATATTGCCGCCCGTTCAACCGGTCCAGCCTGCCTGCCTTGGCCCGATTCTCGACATCGGACTGCACCTGGTCTTCGAACGCGAGCTGATCCACCAGGCCCGCCTGCAACGCCGCGTTGGCGTTGTATGGACCGTTGTCGATCAGGGCGCGAACATCCTCGCCCTTCTTGCCCCGTCCCTTGGCGATGGTCTCCACCAGCGATCCGTAAAACTGGTCCAGAAGCTGGTTCATCACCTGCAGAGTTTCGGGCCGGGCGCCGGTCCGGGTGAAGATGTCGCCGCCATCCTTGTATTTGCCGGCGGAGATCACGTCCACGCCAACGCCAACTTTGTCCAGAGTGCCCTTGAGATACAGCAGCTCCAGGCGCAAACCCTTCAGGTTCACGTTGTCTTCCGGCGCCGTGTAGATGCGATCGCAGGCGGTGGCGAGGTAATACTCGGCGTTCCCGGGGCTGCGCAGAAACGCGACCAGAGGCTTGCCTGATTTGCGAAATTCGGCCAGGCTGGTCCGCAGCTCCTCCAGTTTGGCCCAGCCTACGGACATGCCCCGAGGCTCCAGAATGATGCCTTTGATACGGGGATCCGATGCCGCGCGGCGGATCAGCTTGTAATTTTCCAGCAGGGTAAGCGGCGTTTGCGATTCCAGAATCGGGAACGGCGGCTCGACGGGAGCCTTCTCCGGAATTTCCCCTTCCAGCCGCAAGACCAGCACCGCGTTGGCAGGCACGGGGGCAGGCTGGGTGCCCAGGCGGAGCGCCGCGAAAAAGAGAATAATCACCGCCAGCCCGCTGATCAGAAGTCCGGTGAGAATGCCGAGGAGGTACTTTTGCATCGGTAATCCTGCGATGAGGCTACTCCACAGTAGCAGCAGGAGGCAATACGCCGTTCAGCCGCCGGGCGATGGCCTTGCGGGCATGAGCCAGCCAAGCCGGATCGCCGAACATCTGAAATCCGGCGTTGGCCTGCATCACGAAGGCATGAAGTTCGAAGGCAAGCTCGGGGGGTGAGACATCCGGGGCCAGTTCGCCTTGAGAAACCGCCGCCTCGATCTCCTCCTGCAGCACACCCAGCCACCACTCGGCAAACTCGCCAACCTGATCCCGGATCGCACCGGACCGCCCGTCCAGCTCGGCGCAGGCGCCCAGAAAGAAACAACCTCCAGGTTGTTCGGCATAACGAAGCCAGGCGTCCAGCAGCGTGTTCAGGCGGCTTCGCCCGCGCGGTTGCGACAAAGCCGGTTCCGCCACCTTCCGCAGGAACTCATCCGTGGCATGACTGACGATTGCCGCCTGCAGGGCGACCTTGGAACCGAAATGAGCGAATAAGCCACTCTTGCTCATGCCCAGATCCGCCGCCAGGGTGCCGATGGTGATTCCGTCCACACCAAGGCGGTGCGCCCGTTCGGTGGCGAAGTCCAAGATCCGGCGGCGGGCGGGGTTGCCGTCCGGCGTGGAGGCAGTGGCGGCGAGCGCCAAGGAGTCCATTTCGCGGATTTTATCACCTCCCAGACGATCGTTCGTTGCGCCTGCCGCAGGCCATTTCGCCCCATTCCAGCCAAATTTGTCCGCCGAGTTCCTCAGGCGCCCGCCTGGACCTTGTAAGCAATGATCCTTTATGTTACATTTCTTGCATCTTCCTCAGTAGTTGGGGCATAGGTGAAAACCGCCTATGTAGTCTGTAACTTGCGACCGTCAGGTTCAGGTTTTGTTGGGGGAATAGAAATTGAAAAACACATTCACCGCTCTCGCGGTGGCCGCGCTGTTCTGTGGAAGTCTCGCAGCCCAGCAGACCACCGGCAGTATTACAGGTTTCGTGAAGGACCCTTCCGGAGCCTCGCTGGCAAACGTTAAGGTAACCGCCAAAAACGTGGAAACCGGCCTGGAAACCCAGGTGGAAACCTCCGACGAAGGCCGCTACCTCTTCCCGAGCCTTCGCATCGGCAACTACACGGTCAGCGTGGAGGCAGCGGGATTTCGCAAGCTGACCACCTCGCCGATTCTGGTCGGCGTCGCCTCGACGGTGCGGCAGGACCTGAACATGGAGGTGGGTCAGGTCTCCGAGTCCATCACCGTGGAAGCCACCAGCAACGTGGTGAATACGATGGACGCCCAGTTGGGGCGGTCGGTTCGCGATATTCCCAATCTGCCGATCCTTTCCGGCGCGGGGGGCCGCAATCCGCTCACGCTGGTGCAACTGCAGCCCGGCGTAAACACGCAGGGCCAGGTGGGTCCCTTCTCGGTGAACGGCCAGCGCGCGCAGGCAAACAACTTCCTGCTGGACGGCACCGACACCAACGACATCGCCATCAACATTCCCAACGCGGTAACCGGCATCTCGCCGGACGCCATCGAAGAGTTCCGGCTGATTACCGGCGCGATGAAGGCGGAATATGGCCGCAACTCGGGCGCCGTCGTGGAAGTCACCACCAGGGGCGGGTCGAATCAGTGGCATGGAGGAGTGAACTATATCTTCCGCAACACGCTGCTGAACGCGACTCCGTTTTTCCAGAACGCGATTCCCGGCGGAACGGCCGAGTTTCTGCCGAATGGCTTCAAGCGCAAGCCGCAGTGGAACACGAATGATTATGACGCGCGTTTCGGCGGCAAGATCATTCCGGACAAGACCTTCTTCTTCGTCAACTATCTGGGTTTCCGCCGCCGGCAAGGCGTGGTCAGTTCGGCCACGGTTCCCACCACGGAGCAGCGGAACATCATCCTCTCCCAGGGGACGCCGCAGGCTCGCGCGTTGATGGCGCTGGTGCCCTCGCCGAACTCGGGCACGAATGTGCTGCTGAGCGCACCATCGAACGCGAGTGACCGTGACAACGGCCTGGCGCGCGTGGATCATTACTTCAGCACGCAAAACCAGTTCGCCGTCACCTTCTTCCACGAGCGGCAGCGGTTCACGGATCCGTTCGCTTTCGGCGGCTCCCCGGTGCCCGGTTTCGGCACCGGCGGGAATCTGAACTTCACCAATATCGTGCTGCGGGATACGCACACGTTCTCGCCGAACCTGATCCTGGAGTTGCGGGCCGCGTTCAATCGCCGCGCCACGCTCAGTGTGATCCCTCTCAACCGGACCTCGCTTTCGTCGCTGGGGTTGAACAACATCCTGCCGGCGGATCCGGACGCGGAAGGTCCACCGCGCGTGGACCTGGTTGGGTTCTCGAACTTCGGCAACACCATTCAGGGTCCGCAGGGCCGCTACGTGAACACCTTCCATTACCTGGGTAACCTGACCTACATCCGCGGCAAGCACACCTGGAAGTTCGGCGGCGACTTCCGTCCCGTCGCGCAGAACCAGGTGTTCGACTTCATCCCGAACGCGTACTTCATCTTCGACGGTTCGGCGACGGCGCAGGGTCTGGTGCCGTCCATTCCGGGTCTTCCCGCCGTGCTGAATGACTTCGCCAACGGGATGGCGACACAGGTGGTCCAGAACTCTCCCGGACGGCGCGGCTATCGCACCAAGGGCACCAGCGCGTTCGCGCAGGACGACTGGCGGATCAGCCGGCGGCTGACCCTGAACCTCGGGATGCGGTGGGAGTTCAACACGCCGCTCGTCGAGCTGCGCGACCGGGTGTTCACGTTCCGGCCGGGGCAGCAGTCGACTATTTTCCCCACGGCGCCCCGCGGCATCGTTTATCCCGGCGACCAGGGAATCAGCCGCTCCACTTATGAGCCGGACTACAACAACTTCGCCGCGCGCCTCGGTTTTGCCTTCGACGTGTTCGGCAACGGCAAGCTGGCGGTCCGCGGCGGCTACGGCAATTTCTTCGACACCCCGGTGAGCGAACTGACCCTGCAGTTCCTCACTTCGGCGCCCTACGCGATTCAGCCCGCCACCTTCTACTCACCGTTGAACAATCCCTGGATGGGTTCGCGGGTGAATCCCATTCCGCAACCGTTCCCGTTCGTGGAACCCCAGGCGGGGGCGAACTTCAACTTCCGCAACATCGCTCCGATTCCGTTGACCATCATGAGTCCCACATTCGCCAGCCCCTACACGCACAATTTCAATTTCGACGTGCAGTGGAATCTGACGCGGGACTGGCTGGTGACCGCGGGTTATGTCGGCAACCTCGGAGTGAAGCTGCTCAACCGGCAGCAGATCAATTACGCCATCGTCGACGCCACGGCGACCTCGGGCAACATCAACCCGCGGCGTATCTTCAACCGCGGCAATCCGCAGTCGGCCGAGTTCGGCGGCGCGGTATTCGGCGGCATCACCAATCAGACCACCGACGCGCAGTCGAACTACCACGCGCTGCAGTTGAGCGTGGTGAAGCGGTTCTCGCGGGGCTTCATGCTGACCGGCGCCTACACCTGGTCCAAGGCGATCGACAATGCCTCGGGCCTGCGTGTTTCCTCCAATCCGTTCGACGCCCGGGCGGATCGCGGCCGATCGGAGCAGGACCTGCGCCACCGCGCGGTGTTCAGCTACGTATACGAGTTCCCCTGGATGAGGGATCAGCAGGGCTTCCTGGGCCGGGTGATCGGTGGATGGGGCGTGTCCGGCATCACGACGTTCCAGACCGGCACTCCGATCAACGTGTTCGAGTCGCAGGACCGCTGCCTGTGCGGCGGCGGCAACCAGCGTCCGGACTGGGTCGGCAGCGCCCTGACCTACGGCGATCCGCGCGGCGCGATCAACGGCCGCGCGAACTCCTGGTTCGACGGCACGGGCGGGGGCACCGGCAACGCGGCCACCAACCCGTACTTCCGCCGCATCGGCACCGCGGCCACCGCGGCCGCCGGAGCGGGACGCTACGGCAACCTGGGGCGCAACGCGTTCAACGGCCCGGGCTTCCAGAACTGGGACGTATCCGTGTTCAAGCGCTTCCGGATCACGGAGCGGCACCGGTTTGAGCTGCGCGGCGAAGCCTTCAACGTCGCCAACCAGGCTCAATTCAACAATCCTTCCACCGACATCGGCTCGCCGCTGTTCGGCCGCATCACCACCACGCGGGACCCGCGCATCTTGCAGGTCTCGGCTCGCTACTTCTTCTAGGAACGGGCACGCAACGCCAAGCGGCAACGCCCCGGCTGCCAAGGCCGGGGCGTTTGTCATGGGGCGCCAGGGCGTTCACGCCCGCGCGGAGGCCTTCACGGTCTCGCGGATCATCCGCCGCAGCGCCTTGGAATCCAGGTCGCTGAGCCGCTTGAACCGCACGCAACTGCGCCCGATGCTGGCCTTAGGCAGGGCTTCCTTGAAGCGCTCCGCCACGTAACCGTTCTCATCGCCGGCGCAGAGGTACAACGAGATGTAGTTCTTGTTGCTGGCGAGGCCGATGCGAAACCAGTCGCCCTCGCGTCCGGACGCCGTCTTGTAGTGGTATGGCCCGTACGCGAGCATCCCATTGCACATGAACGGGGTCATTTTCGGCGCCAGCTTGCGAATTAAGGCGTCCAGCGCGGCGAGGTCGCTCTTGCGGGGCTCGTCGAGTTGGGCGATGTATTCGGCATGAGAGGCGGCTTTCGATTGGCCCTTCATGCCTACTCCGTTTTCCGCCACTTGATCTCGATGTTGGTGACGCCGCGGCCGGTCTTGTTGCGCAGAATCATGCCCTGATAGGCGTTTCCCGGCGACGGCGCTTCTTCCATCACCAGGCCCGGAGGGCGGATATCCACCTTCACGGGGCGTCCGGGCAGGCTCTTGCCGGTGAGCGATCCGCCGCCTTCGGCGACCTGTAAACGGGAGATGCGGAGACGGGCGCCGTCGGGCAGATCGCCAATCCAGCGCCAGGTGCCGAGCGGCGAGCCGTAGTCGGGTCCGGTGTTGACCACCGGGGGAGGCTCCACCGGGTTGGGATTGGTCACCTGCGGGGGAGGCTGCTGCACCACCGGTTTCGATTCCACCGGCTTGGGAATGACCGGAGGATTCACGCGGGTGATCTCGGCAGGCTTGGGATCGGCCGGGCGTGGCACGGGCGCGGCTTCCACGATGAGGGCCACGGAGATGTTCTGCGACCCCGCCCCGCCTTCGGGTTGAATGGAGATCATGCCGGAATGCTGCCCCGGGGACAGCCCTTGCGTGTTCACCGCGACATCGAGGGTGGCGGGCGCGGCGGCCGATTCGGGCGTGGCGCGGAACCACGCGCCGCTGGCGCTGACGCGGAAGGGACCCGATCCGCCGATCCGAATCTTCTGCGCGGCGGGCGGCGCGCCGCCCTGCCGGAACGAGAATGACAGCGAAGACGGGGACACGCTGACGCTGCCCGGAGCCGGCTTGGGATCGCCTTTCAGGAACAGGAAATAAACCGCGGGCAAGCCGATGAGGAGCAGCGCCAGGCCTCCGATGAGCGCGAAATTCGGCTTGCTGGAACGGAGTTCGGTTTCCGCGATGCGCCCTTCGGCCCAGCGCAGCAACTGCACGGCGCGGGCGTCCTTCTCCATGGCCAGCAGCGCCTGAGCCGCCTGCTTCACCGCGGCGGCGTCGCCGCGCTCGCGCAGCTTCTCGATCCGCGCGATCTCGTCATCCAGCCGTTTCTGGCGGGCGAATTCGTCACGAGCGGTGATGGCGAGCTGCCGGTCCCGCTCGAGCGCCGCGTCTTTCGGAAACTCGTTCTTCAGAAGCTGATCCAGCAACGCGATGCCGCGGTCAAAATCGCGATTCTGGATCAGCGCCGCGGCTTCGTTGCGCGCCGTCGTGTAGCGGCCGCGCTTCTGCGTTTCGGTGCGCTCCCGCGCGATGGTCTCGCGCAGAGAGCGGGCGTCCGGATCGGCGGCGGGAAGCTGGGCCAGCGCCTGCTCGGCTTCGTCGAAGCGGTGGTGCTCCAGCAGGTCGCGAGCGGCGGTGATCGCGGCGTGTTTCTGCTGCTTGCGAGCCAGTTCTTCGCCCAGGGCGGCGAATTTCTGTTCGCCGGGGAAATCGCGCATGCCGCGTTCGATCAGCTCGCGCGCGGCGACAAAGTCCTCCGCGATCAGCCGCTGCCGTGCAGCCGAGAGGCGGACATTGAGTTCCGCGGTGCGGCGCTCCTGCTCCAGGCGGGAGGCCAGGCGTTCGATGGCGCCTTCGCCGGGATGCGCGCGCCGCGCCTGCTCGATTTGCGTGTGCGCGGTGTCCCACTCCTGCCGGCCCAGCGCCTGCTCGATGGCCTGCACCGCGGCGGCCAGCGTCCTCTGCTTCTCCGAGGCGCGCAGATTCTCGCGGATTCGTTCGGCGGCGGCCTTCAATCCCGCGGAATGAGGGAACTGCTTCAGCCCGGCTTCCACGGCGGCCAGCGCGGCCGGCCAGTCGAAGCGGAGCTCATGCTGCAGGGCGTCGTCGAGCAGCTTCTGGATGCGGGTCCGCTCCTCCTGCAGCAATTGCGACTGCTGCGCCTGCCGCACCAGATCGAGCAGGTGCTTCAGTTCGGCCTCTTCCGGGAAGCGGGCGATGACGGGGTCCAGCAGCCGGCGAGCCTCATCCGGCTTGCCTTGCGCGAGAAGGCGATTGGCGCCGGCCAGCGCGTCCGTGATGGTTTGCGACCGCTCGGTGTCGGCCTGCTCGCGCCGGATCTCGGTTTCGAGCGCGCGCAGGGTTTCTTCTTCCGGCTTCTCCGCGATCAACTGCGCCAGCACCGCCAGCGCCTCGGAATACTTGCGGCCCTGCCGCAGGCGGTGGCACTCATCCAGCCGCTGGCGGAAGCGCTTTTCCTGCTCGTGCGTTTCGCGGCTGCGGGAAACCGCCTGTTGCAGGCGGACCAGGCTGGATTCGTTGGGATACTGCCGAAGCCCTTCGTCGATTTTCCACAGGGCTTCGTCGAAGCGCTCGTTCTTGTATAGAGCCCAGGCATCGCGAGCGAGCTTTTCCACCGCCTCGGCGCGCTGCTTGGCCTGATAGTTGGCCTGCGCCTCGGCCAGCAACTGCTGGATGTGGGCGTCGCGCGGATGCTCCCGCGCCAGCCTCTCGAGCCACGGCATCACTTCGGCGAAGCGCTGCTCGCCGAGCAGCTTGCGGACCTGCTCGACCTCTTCGGCCACCTGGTGCTCGCGCTCGCGTTGTCCGGCTTGCGCCTGCGCCAGCAGCTCCTCCACCTCCCGCGAGTGCGGAAAGCGCTCGCGGGCGGCCTGCAGGGCCGCGATCGCCTCGGCGTAGCCGCGGCGCATCATCGCGTTGCGGGCCTCGCCCAGGATGCGCTGCATTTCGAGCTGCTGCTGCCGCTCGCCGAGTTCCTGCTGCAGCTTTTCGACCAGTTGACGCGCTTCGCCGTTTTCGGGATCGAAGTTGAGGGCGGCGGAGGCTTGCTGCACGGCCTCCGTCAGGTTGGCCTTCATCAGATTCTTGCGCGCGTCGCCCAGCAGCTCAGCCACGCGAACCGCGTTCTCATGGGCCTTGCGGGCGTGTTCCAGGCGGGACAGAACCTCGGTGTTGTTGGGCTCCAGCTTGAGGGCGTTGCTGAACAGCTCGATGGCCTGCGAGTAGTTCTTGCGGGCCAGCTCGACATCGGCTTTATTGACAATGGTCTGCGCCTGGTTGGCGAAACCGCGGCGGCGCTCCTCGCGTTGCACGGTTTCGCGAAGCTTGCGCGCCTCGGCGTTGGCCGGGTCCAGGTCGAGCACGCGGCGGATCACCACGGTGGCGGCGCCGGTGTTGGACTGGCTGAGCAGTGACTTGGCTTCCTCCAGCAGGTGCACGGCTTCCCGCCGCTTCAGTTCCGAGAGCATCGGCCCGAGGTCGAAGAGCACGTCTTCCAGGCTCTGATACCGATGGTCCGGGTCCTTGGCCAGCAGCTTTTCGAGGACGTGGCCCAGCTCCGCGGGAGCGTCCGGCACCACCTCCGGAATGGCGCGGGGCGTTTCCGAGGTGATCTTGAACATCACCGCGGCGGGTTCCGGAGCCTCGAAGGGGTTCTTGCCGGCCAGCAGCTCATAGAACATCACGCCGTAGGCCCAGATGTCGCTGAGCTCGTCAGTGGGGCTGCCGCGCAACTGCTCCGGCGCCATGTACAGGATGGTGCCGATCAGGAAGCCGGTTTGGGTCAGGCGGGTGGCGACATTGCCGGCGCGGCGGGCGATGCCGAAGTCCATCAGCTTGACGCCGCCGTTGGCGGTCAGCATCACATTCGCGGGTTTTATGTCGCGGTGAACCACTCCCGCGCGGTGGGCGCACAGCAGCCCGTCCGCCACCTGGTACATGATGTCGATCTTTTCGGCCAGCGTGAAGGTCCGGCCGGACGCCACGGCCTGCTGCAGGTCCTGCCCGTCCAGAAACTCCATGGCCAGGAACTGGACGCCTTCGTGCTCCCCGAACTCGTAGATGGTGACTACGTTCTTGTGGTGCAGGTTGCCGGCGGCGGCGGCCTCGTTGCGGAAGCGGGTCACCGAGGTGTCGTCGCCCTCGGTAGTGATCACCTTGATGGCGACCACGCGCCCCACGGTGGGATCAAAGGCCTTGTAGACCTTTCCGAACCCGCCCTGGCCGATCTGGCCCGTGACCTCGTATTTGCCGATCCGGCGAAGCATACCTGTGGCGCTTGGGCGCGGAGACACCACGCCCATGATGCTTGTATCGAATTATAAACGTTTACGCGCGCGGCGCAAGTCGCTCAAAAGGCAAAGGCGGCGGACACTGGATCAGAGGCTGTCCGCAGCTCAGGCGCGCTCGAGGTACGTGCCCTCGGCGGTGGAGACCTTGATCTTTTCGCCGGGATTCACGAACGGCGGCACCTGCACCACCAGGCCGGTTTCCATGGTGGCCGGCTTGGTGACGTTGGAAACGGTGGCGCCCTTCAATCCGGGCTCGGTTTCCTGGACGGTCATGATCACCGAGGGCGGCAGCTCCACGCTGATCGGCTTGCCTTCGTAAAACTCGACGTTCACCTTCAGGTTGGGGATCAGGTAATCGACGGCGTCGCCCAGGAGATCCTTCAGCAGGTGAATCTGCTCATACGTTTCGGTGTTCATGAAGTAGTACGATTCGCCGTCGTCGTACAAGTACTCCATTTCCTGCTCATCCAGGGCGACGCGCTCCACGCGGTCTTCGGAGGCGAAGCGGTGCTCGATCATGGAACCGCTCTTCAGGTTGCGCATCTTTACCTGAACAAAGCCGCGCAGGTTGCCGGGCGTCCGGTGCATCATGCTGAAGACGGAAAACAGTTGACCCTCGAACTTGATCAGCATGCCCGGGCGCAGTTGTGTCGACTGAATCATATGGAAACCACGAACTCCTGAACTTTTCGCTTGAAAACCGGAAACTTCCAGTTTAACAAGGCCCGGCCGTTCCCTGCCATGGCAGCCGGTCCTGTAAAATGAGAACTCACCGAAACGAACAGCTATGCTCCCCGAAAAGATCCAGGAAGGGCTTACCTTCGACGATGTCCTGTTGAAGCCGGCGCGCAGTGGCGTTCTTCCGGCGGAGGCCGATACCCGGACCTGGGCGACCCGCAACATCGCCCTGAACATCCCCATCGTCAGCGCGGCCATGGACACGGTGACGGAGTCGCATTTAGCGATCGCGCTGGCGCAGCAGGGCGGCATCGGCATCATCCACCGCAACATGACGGTGGAACGGCAGGCCGAGGAAGTGGACAAGGTGAAGCGCTCCGAGAGCGGGATGATCGTGGATCCCATCACCATCGGGCCGGACCAACCCATCACCGACGCCCTGGACCTGATGAAGCGCTATCGCATTTCCGGCGTTCCGGTGACCCGCAACGGGGGCAAGCTGGTGGGCATCCTCACCAACCGCGATCTACGATTCGAGAGCAACTTCAACCAGCCGGTATCCGCGGTGATGACCAAGGACAACCTGATCACCGTGGCGGTGGGCACCACGCTGGAAGAAGCCGAACTGATCCTGCACAAGCATCGCGTGGAGAAACTGCTGGTGGTGGACGATACCTTCCATCTGAAGGGTCTCATCACCGTGAAGGACATCCAGAAGAAGCTGAAGTATCCAAGCGCCTGCAAGGACTCGCAGGGCCGCCTGCGCGTGGGCGCCGCGCTGGGAACCGTGGGCGATTACATGGAACGAGCCGAGGAACTGGTTCGCCGCAAAGTGGACCTGCTGGCCATTGATTCGGCGCACGGGCACAGCGAGCGCGTGCTGGAA
>JAIEPW010000071.1 GCA_019748195.1 Bryobacteraceae bacterium | reverse complement strand
GCACGCCGTTGACGAAGCGGTTGAAGCGATTGCGGTCCACTTCGCCGATCAGCGTGTTCACGAACACGCGGCGAACGAAGTCCGCGCTCACCACCAGGTCCTTCACCAGCTCGCGCTGGACGCCGATGGACATCTGGTAGCTGCGCTGCACCGGGTAGTCCAGCGGATACAACTGCTGGGCGCTCTTGTTGAGCTGGATGCTGCGGATGTTCAGGTCCGGCGGATTGGTCGGAGCCAACTGCGCCTGCACGGCCGGAAGCTGCTGCCGCACGATCTCGTTAAACTGGGCCAGGGTCAGCGTCGTCAGCGTATTGGCCGGCAGGAAGGCTCCCACCGGAACCGGCGCGCCGCCGGCCCCCAGGTTCAGAACGCCCGGGAAGATGTTGCGGAACCCGGTATGCGGGAACTGCACACGGCCGTTGCCGCGCGGTCCGATAAACGCTCGCTCCTGCAGGCGGCGCCACAGCAGTTCGGTTTCATAGTAAATGCCCGCTCCGCCGCGGATCACCGTCTTGTTGTCCTTGCCCACGTTCCAGGCAAAGCCAACCGAAGGCGACCAGTTGTTGTAATTGTTGTTGGTGGGCGAAAGGTCGTTCCCGTACAAGGGCGCCAGGTAGCGCGGCTTGTCCAGGTCACGATTCACCAGCGTGGACTCGAAGTTCCAGGCGATGCCGTAATTCAAGGTGAAGCGGGACGTCACCTTCCAGGTATCCTGGGCGAAGAAACGCACGCGCTGGTTCAACTTGGCCTTTTCGATGTTGAACGGCGGCGGCTGCCGGGGATCGCCGACGCCGACCACCGCGCCCGCGAACGGCAGGTTCAGCAGGTCCGCGTTGGTGCGGATGGTGGTGGGCAGGTTCGGGAACAGAACCGGCGTCAAAGCCCCGGCGGCGGCGCGAACCGCTTCCGGCGAGAATGCCACGCCGCAAGCCGGATCGCAGTAGCCCCAGAAGCCCGTGCCCGGCGCGTATTCGAACTCGCCGCCGAACCGGAACCGGTGGGAACCCTTCTGCCAGGTCAACGTGTCAATGAAGTTGAAACGGCGCAGATCGCGGCCCTGCGTGGCATTGGACGTATTCCCGATAGCGAAGTTGGAGGAGCCAACCAGCGTGATCTGCGGGAAGCCCAATCCGATGCAGCCTTCGCAAACGCTGTTGTCGGCGAAGAGGTTGCGATTCTGCCAGTAGTTGTAACTGCCGCGGAAGTCATTTACCAGGGTGGAGGTGAAGCTGGAGGTCACGCCCAGCACATACTGATCCGCCCAGTTCTTGTTCTGCAGCCAATTGGAAGGCAGCGGCGATCCGCCGGAGGGGCCGAAGCCGCGGTTGCGGTCGCCCGAGTACCGGAGAAACACGTTGTGCTTGTCCGTGGCGCGCCAGTCGAACCGGACGCTGAACAGGTGGCCGCTGTACGGGCTGCCGAAGTTGCCGGCAAGTCCGGACACCGACGGCAGATCCGGGGCCACGGTGAACGCCTGGGTCTGGCTGGAATACTCGTAGTTGCCGAAGAAGAACAGGCGGTCCTTGATCAGGGGGCCGCTGAACCAGGTGCCGGGATTGCGCCGGGCGAAAAACGGCGAGCAGCGCGAATCCTCGGAGTCCTGGCAATTCACGCCCGCGGGACGGCGCAGGCCGGGATAAGCGGCCATATTGCGATCGCGGAAGAAGAAGTAGCCCGACCCGTGATAATCGTTGCCGCCGGTGCGCGTAACAATGTTCACCGCGCCACTGGACGTAATGCCCGTGGACAGGTCAAAGTTATTCGACGAAAGCTGGAACTCCTGCACCACTTCCTGAGAGAAGTTCATGCCGGTGTTGCCCTCGATGGAGTTGCGGACGTTTCCGCCGTCCACCGTGATCGCCGTCTTATTAGAGTCGGCGCCCAGCACCGAAACGGCGAATAACGAGTTGTACTGCGAAGTGGTTCCCGGGCTGACCGTGACGCCCGGCTCCAGAAACGCCAACTGCAGGAAGCTGCGCCCGTTCAGCGGCAGATCCTGAATCTTCGTACGAGTGATGACGCCTTCCAGCGCGTGCTGTTCGTACGACATCTGGGCGGCAGCGGCTTCCACGCTGACCACTTCGGCCGACTGGCCGACTTGCATTCTCATCTCGACCTGGATGACCGACCCGGTGGCGACCGTCACGTCGCGCTTCAGGGTGCGGAATCCTTTTACTCCAACCGTGACTTCCCATTCGCCGGCGACCAGCGCCGGGGCTGAGAACCCACCGTCCGCGCCGCTGGTGAGCTTGCGCTCGATGCCAGTGGCCTTATTTCTGATTGACACCTCGGCATTCGGGATCACGGCTCCGGTCTCGTCATAGACCGTGCCGGTGATCGTGCCGACCGGAGCCTGGGCGAACGCGTTGAAGAACAACGCGCTTAGCAGGCTGAATAGCAATAGTAGGTTGATGCGCTTCTGCAACAGAACCTCCCCTTCCCAAAGAAAAGCAAACTGTGGGTGCGAGATCCCACAAACATGATGGATTTTCTATCAATTAGGGGCAAGAGTCAAGGGGGGTGTCAGGAATCAGGACACACCTGCCGCGTACTGCGCGGTACGGCAGGTGTGTTGGAGGGCGAGCGGATTGTTTCAGTCGCGTATCAGAACTGGAAGCGAGCTCCCACTTGCAGTGCGCGAGGACCGCCGCTGCCGAACGTCTGCGCCACGCGCTGCGTCGGCTGACCGAACGAGGACGGGTTGTTCAACTGGAAGTTGAATTGGCTCAAATTAGCGAAATTGAAAACGTTGAACATCTCCGCGAACACCGACAGCTTGTAGCGCTCCCGGTACGTGAACAGCTTGGTGAGGCGGACGTCCTGGGAGTTGAAGCTGTCGCCGAACTCATAATTCGCCGGGAGGGTCAGGAACGGAATATTCTGCCGCCGAGCGTCCTGCACCGGCGGGCGGGTAGTCGTGGGAGGCCCGTTGGGGTAGAACCGCTGGTTCCACGCCGCCACCGCGGCGGCAAGCTCCTGCTTGCCGCAGCCCCGATTGAAGCAATTGAAGTCGACCCCGGGGATCGGAGTGAAACCGGTACCGTCGCCGTCCAGATCCACGCCGTTGATCACCGGCATGACCGTGCCGCGGCTGGAAGTCGCGGAGATGACGCCGATCTGGAAGCCCCATGGCAGGTCGACGATTCCGGAGACATTCAGGACGTGCTTGGGGCCGACCGTGCTGTAGCTCTCGAACCAGTTGTCCAGGTTGACCACGCCGTCCACCGTCTGCCGGTTCTGGAGGGCGTAGGAAACCGTGAAGGAATAGCGTTTCGAGAACCGTTTGTCGAACTTGAGCAGCATGGCATTGTAGGAAGTACGGCCGCCCGGAGTCCAGAAAGTGATGGGGCCGGTGGAGCATTGAGCGTTGGGATCGGACCGCTGCGCGGGCGCGCAAACCGGGATCACGGGACTTTGGACGCCGTTCACGAACCGGTTGAAGCGGTTGTAGTCCACGGCCGCGCCGCCCAGCAACTCATTCACGAATATGCGCCGGACGTAGTCTACCGTCAGGACGGCATCCCGGAACAGCTCACGCTGAACGCCGACGTTCATCTGGTAGCTGCGCATCACGGGGTAATTCAGGGGGTAGAGATCGTCGCCGCTCTTGTTGAGCTGGATGTTACGGACCGCAAGCGAGGTGCTGGGCGTCAGCCCGGCCTGGATCGCGGGCAACTGCTGGCGGACGATTTCGTTGAATTGGGCCACGGTCAAGGTGGTCAAGGCGCCCACCGGAAGCGTCGCCCCCACCGGAATCGGCTGCTGCGTTCCCACATTCAGGACGCCGGGGAAGATATTGGTGAAACCCGAGTGGGGGTAGTTGACGCGACCGTTTCCGATGGGTCCGATGGAAGCGCGCTCCCGCAGGCGGCGCCACAACTGCTCGGTATCCCAATAAAGCCCCGCGCCGGCGCGAATCACGGTCTTATTGTCCTTGCCCGGACTCCATGCGATTCCGACCGCGGGCGACCAGTTGTGGTAGTTGTTCCGGGTGGGACTGAGGTCCGTTCCGTACACGGGCGCCAGGAAGCGCGGCTTGTCCAGGTCGCGGTTGACCAGGGTCGATTCAAAGTTCCACGCCAATCCGTAATTCAGAGTGAAGTTCGGCCGGATCTTCCACGAGTCCTGGGCGAAGAAACGCATGCGATTGTTGCGCTTGGCTTTGCTGACGTTAAACGGCGGGGGCTGCGAGGGATCGCCGATGCCCACGAATCCTCCGGCGAAGGGCAGGTTCAACAGGTCCTGGTTGGTGGAGATGGTGGTGGGAAGCCTGGGGAACAGGACGGGAACCAACGCCGCCGGCACGGACGTGCGGACGAATTCCGGCGAAAACGCACCGGTGCAACCCGGATCGCAGAAGCCCCAGAATCCGGTACCCGGAGCGGTCTCGATCTCGGTCCCGAAGCGAACACGGTGAGATCCGATCTGCCAGGTGGCGTTGTCAATGAAGGTGAACCGCCGGAGGTCGCGGCCCTGCGTCGCGTTGGACGTGTTGCCCACGGCGAAGTTGGATGAGCCCACCATCGTGATCTGGGTGAGACCCAGCCCGAGACATCCCGGACAATCGCTGGCGGTGGGGAACAGGTTCCGGTTCTGCCAGTAGGTGTACTGGAACCGGAAGTCGTTCACCAGCGTGGGGCGCAGCGTGGATGTAATGCCCAGAACGCTCTGATCGCTCCAGTTGGTGTTGCGCAGCCAGTTCGATGGAAGCGGCGCGCCCGCGTTGGGGCCGAAGCCTCTGTTTCCGTCATGCGAGTAGCGCGCGAACAGGCTGTGATTCGTGTTGATGCGCCAATCGAAGCGCGCGCTCAGAGTCTTGCCGGTGTAGGGACTGCCGAAAGCGCCCTGCAAGCCGCGGACGGATGGCAGATCGGGTTGCACGGTGACGGCTTGCGTCTGATTGACGTACTCGTAGTTGAAGAAGAAGAACAGCTTGTCCTTCACCACCGGCCCGCCCACCCAGAAGCCGGGATTGCGGCGCGCAAAGAACGGATCGGGGTTCAGCGGGTTGCGAGCCAGGCCCGGAAACGCCGCCATGTTGTGATCCCGGAAGAAGTAGTAGCCCGACCCATGAAAGTCATTGCCGCCGGTACGGGTGACGATGTTCACGGCGCCGACGCTGGTGATGCCGGTGGACAGGTCGAAGTTGGTGGAGGAAAGCTGAAACTCCTGCACCACTTCCTGCGAGAAATTGATGGCGGTGCCGCCTTCGATGTTGTTGCGGACGTTGCCGCCGTCCACGGTGATCAGGGTTCGTCCGCTGTCGCCACCCAGGATGTTCACCGAAAACAGCGAATTGCGCTGCGACGTCGTGCCGGGACTGACGGTCACGCCGGGTTCGAGAAACGCGAGCTGCAGGAAGCTGCGGCCGTTCAGCGGCAGATCCTGGATCTTCTGGCGCGTGATGACGCCGTCCACGGCGTGCGATTCATACGAGATCTGCGCGCTGGCCGCCTCCACGCTGACCACTTCCGCCGACTGGCCCACCTGCATTCGCATGTCGACCGTGGTAATGGACCCGGTGGCGACGGTGGCATCGCGCTTCAGCGTACGGAACCCGGACATCGTGCCCGTGACTTCGTATTCTCCCGCGGGAAGCGCGGGCGCGCTGAAGGAACCGTCGGCGCCGGTGGTGAGCTGACGTTCCACGCCGGTGGTCTTATTCCGGATGGCGATCGTCGCGTTCGGAATCACCGCGCCCGATTCATCGTAGACCGTTCCGGAGATGGTTCCGACGGGCGCTTGTGCGTGCGCGCCGGGAGTGAACAAGGAGGCGGCGAGGAGCAAGCCCAGCAGGGAGAACGTCGACAAAGATCGCATATCAGAATCCCCTTTCCCAAAGCCAGCCACGGGCGTGGATAAAGTAATGGAATTCTGTTGCAAGCGTCACACAAAGTCAAGCCTCGGCGTGAACTTACCGCTGTTAATGATTTGAACTGGGTTAACGGACTCCGATGCGTTTAGTAAAGGAGATGCGGTCTGCGGCGAGTCTCAAAGGCGTGAAGGCCGTCCTCGAGTGCTTCCAGAGCGGCTCGCGGATCGCTGCCGGATTTCAAGCGATCCAGGAATTCCCGGTTCCCGATGAGCTTTGAATTCACATCCCAGGGAAGCTTTCCTGGATATAGCTTCTCAATAGCGGCGCCTAATTCCGCCCCGAGGCGAATGGACGAGAAATTCTCGCGGTCGGTGATTACAAACCGCACGCCTTCGACCGGCTTGCCCTGCAGCGGTGGAGCGGTGGGAGTGAAGCGGGTGGGATACACGCGGACTCCCGGAATGAGGCGGCGATTCAGATACGCGGCAAGTTCCGCGCCGCGGAGGAACTCCGCGCCGATCTGCTCGAAGGGCGAGTCGGTGCCGCGCCCCACCGAGTAATTGCGGCTGGCCTCCAGCAGCGCAACCCCGGGATACAGAAGGGCCGCGTTCAGGCTGCGCATGTTCGGCGAGGGGTCCACCCAGGTGAGTCCGGTGGCGTCCAGCCAGTCGCCGCGCTGCCAGTCCTTCATCGCGATCACGCGCAAGTCCAGACCGAGTTTGCGCTCGGCGTTGACCATCGCGGCGAGCTCGCCGAACGTCAGCCCGTGCCGGACCGGCATATCGAAGCAGCCGATGAAGCTTTGCATATCCTTGTCGAGCATCGGACCCTCGATCCGGGTTCCGGTGATCGGATTCGGGCGGTCGAGCACGTAAAACGGCAGCTTCGCCTTGGCCGCCTCCTCCATCGCGTTGATCATGGTGCAGGAATAGGTATAGAACCGCGCGCCGATGTCCTGAATGTCGAACACCAGCAGGTCGACCTCGCGCAGCATCTCCGGCGTGGGCCGGCGGCGTTCGCCCTGATAGAGGCTGAAGACCTTGAGCCCGGTGGCGGAATCCTGGGCGTCGCCGACCTTTTCGTGATCCTCGGTCCCGGCGAATCCGTGCTCGGGAGAGAACAAGGCCGCCAGGCGGACGCCCGCCTCGCGCATCAGGTCGATGTTGCGGCGGCCGTCGCGCGACAATCCGGTATGGTTGGTGATCAGGCCCACGCGCTTGCCCTGCAGGGGCGCGAACTTCTGCTCCGCCAGCACATCCAGCCCGAGCAGGGTCCGCGCGTTGCGGTTCACGGGCCGACGGACGTTCACCATCGTCTCGTTGTAGCCCGTGATGCGCACCGGCGAGCTCGCATAGCCCGCGTGCGCAGCCACGATAGTAGCGATCCGGCCGCGCAGCGAGCTCAGGTTCTTGCCGCGCTTGGGATGGATGTAGTTGGTCAGCACGATCACGAAGCTCCTTGAGTGCGGGTCCATCCACAGCGATGTCCCGGTGAAGCCGGTGTGCCCAAAAGACCCGATGGGGAAAAGCTCGCCGCGATTCGCGGAGAAGGGCGAGTCGATGTCCCAACCCAGCCCGCGCAGGATCGGCTGATCGGCGGGCGTCTGCGGGGTGGTGAATTTCTGAATCGCGGCCGGTGAGAAGATCCGCCCGCCGCCGCTCAGGATCAGAGTCGCGAACCGGGCCAGATCGTCCGCGGTGGTGAACATGCCCGCGTGGCCCGACACCCCGCCCATGAATCGCGTCGTCTCGTCATGCACGACCCCGCGCAGCGGTTCGCCGTTTTCGACCTCGGTGGGCGCGATCCGCGCCCGCAGCGATGCCGCCGGGCGGAACCCCGTCTCCTTCATCCCCGCCGGCTCGAACAGGATCTCCCGGACGTACTCGTCCAGCATCCGGCCGGTCAACTGGCGCACGATCTCGCCGAGCAGGATGAAGTTGATGTCGCTGTAGAGGAAGCGCTCGCCCGGCGCGGCCACGGGCTTGTCCACCAGCGCCTTCCGTACGGCCAGATCGTAGCCGCTCCAGGCGGGACGCAGGTCCAGATCCGGGCGCAGACCCGAGAAATGCGTCAGCAGGTGCCGGATCGTGATATCGCTTTTCCCGTTCTGAAAACCCGGCAGATAATCGGTGACCCGATCGTTCAACCGGATGCGCCCCTGTTCGAACAGCTTCAGCACGGCGCTGGTGGCGGCCACGACCTTGGTGAGCGAGGCGGCGTCGAAGATCGTGTCCGCCGTCATCGGCTCCCGCGCGGGAATCAGAGATCGCGATCCGTACGCCTTGCGATGCAGAATGCGGCCGTCTTGACCGGCGATTACCACGCCGCCGGGGATCAGGCCGCTGCTCACCGCCTGCTCCATCGCGCGATCGATATCCGCCGACCCTGCGAACGTCTGCGCGTACAGCGCCAGGGCCGAAGCCAGCACCAGAAGAATCCTCATTGCAGCTTCTGCGCCACCCCATCCAATAGCCGCGCCAGGGCGAAATCCTTGGCGGAGATCCCGCCGGCGTCATGCGTGGTCAGATCCACCACCACGCGGTTGTAGACGTTGCACCACTCCGGGTGGTGATTCATGCGCTCAATGCTGGTGGCGGCGGTCGCCATGAAGCCGAACGCATGGGGGAAGTCGGCGAACTGATACTCGCGATGCAGTTTGCCTTCTCTCGCCTCCCAGCCCGGCAAGTCGGCAAGCGCGGCCTCGATCTCCGCGTGGCTCATCTTGGCCATAGATCAGGAACCTCCATAAATGGGGATAACCGCTCCGTTCACGTCCGCGGCGGCGTCGGACGCAAGCCACAACAACAACCCCGCGATGGATTCCGCCTTCACCCATTTTGACGGGTCCGCCTGCGGCATCGCCTTGCGGTTCGCCGCCGTATCGATGGTGGACGGCAGGACGATGTTGGCCGTCACGCCTGTACCGTTCGTTTCCGCCGCAATGCCACGCACCAGCGCGACCAGCGCCGCCTTGGACGTGGCATAAGCTGTAAACTTCGGCAGCGGCTCTACCGCCGCTCGCGAGCCGATGGCGATCAGCCGCCCCTGGCCGCGCGAACGCATCGCCGGCAGCGCGGCGCGAAACGTGTGCAGCGCGGAAAACAGGTTGATATCGAACTGCTGTTTCCACAGATCGATCCCATCGTCGCCCACCGCTTCTCCACCGCCGAACCCGCCCAGCAGGTGAACCACCGCATCCAGGGGCGCCGTCTCGGATGCCGCCCGCACCGCTTCCGCGGCGCCCTCGGCAGCCGACAGGTCCAGTTCCAGCGCGCGGATCGGCGGCCGGGGATCGCGCCAGCCGCGCCCCACGCCCGTTACGGACGCTCCGGCCCGCAGAAAAGCCGCGGTCACCGCCGTGCCCAGGGCGCCCGTCGCCCCCGTGATGAGAACATTCATGATGAGAGGATTGTAGCGCGGACGGTCAAACGTTCAGGCCCACCGCCCGCATCAGTTCCAGCGCGTTGGAGCGCCGCACCACTCCGTCGCGGAGGCGGTAGTCAAACCGCATCTCTCCGTTCTCCATGTGATCCTCGAAGTGGACATTGCGCTTTCGGGCGTCGTCAATGGCGGTGAGGGCGAGGTCGTGAGTGGTCACCAGCCCGATCGCGCCGGCGTCCAGCAGGCCGCGAATCACGCCCTCGGCGCCGATCCTCCGGTCATGGGAATTGGTGCCGCTCAGCAGTTCGTCCAGAAGGAACAGCGCCGGATGCCCGGCTCGCGCCAGGTCCAGAATCTGCCGCAGCCTTGTGATCTCGGCGTAGAATCGCGACTTTCCGTCCTGCAGCGAATCCACGTTGCGCAGTGAGGCCCCGGTGCGGAGCGGCGACACGCGCAGACGCGCTGCCGGAACCACGCTGCCCGCCCAGGCTAGGACATTGTTCAGGCCCGTGGCTCGCAACAGCGTGCTCTTGCCCGACATGTTCGATCCGCTCACAAGAAGAAGCGGCATATCCGCCCGGAGTTCGATACTGTTGGGAACCGCCTCCGCCAGCAGCGGATGACGGACGTCCACCCCTTCATAAACCGGCGAGGCTTCGGCGGCGAGCTCCGGGACCGCCGTATCGCGCTGCTCGAAGGCGTAAGCCGCCAGCGAACTCAGGGCCTCGAATTCGCCCACCGCCTCCAGCCAGCGGGCAATGGCCGGGCCGTTCTGCTGCCTCCATTCTTCGATCCCGAACGCCAGTTGCTCCCGGTACAGCAGCGCGGGCGCGGCGACGCGCACGAAAACGTTGTCCGACGATTCCATCCACTCCAGCAGCCGGAACAGACGCTTCATCTCATGAGATGGCGCATGGCCGTGCGAGTCCAGCCGGGCCCGCAGGGATCGCAGCTTCGCAGACTCGAACGTCTCCTTCTCCAGCCGCTCCAGCAGCAGGAACAGGATGCGTAGATCGTGAGACGGCGTGTCCAGGCCGTGCTCCACGTGCGCGACGAAGTGCCGGTACCGGTAGCCCATCGCCAGCGCCACGGCGATGGAGCCGAGCAGCACCGAACCCCAGCCGTTCAATTGCATCATCCATCCGGCGAACGCCCCCGCCGACACGGCGCCGATGCCGAAGGCGAGTACGGGCGCATACGGCGAGAACGGGATCGGCGGCGCGGCGCCCCAGGCCGCCAGTTCGCTTTCATGCACTCCGGCCCGGATATTCTCGCCGAGCAAAGCCAGCGTTTCCCGTAAGTCGAGCTTGGTTCGCAGCTCAGCCACGGCGGCCTGCCGCAGCTTCACTTCCTCGATTGGGGCCGGGTGCTTAAGCCAGGACGCGAGTGTCGACTCTCCCGAGCCGGTGCGCGCCGCCGACAATAGCTCGAACAGCGAGCCGCGGCCGAAGACATCCAGGTCGTCCGCGTACAGGTGACTGGGATCGCGAAAACGCTCGCCGTCGCTTCCCGAGCCCATCCAACGGCCTTCCAGCCGGGCGATTCCGCGATCGTAGAAGCGGATGGCGCGTCCGGCGAAATCCTTCCGCCGGGACACGCGTTCATGGATCACCACCAGCACGATGAAAACCGCCCCGGGGAGCAGCATCCACCACCCCGCGATCGCGCCGCGGAAGAAGGCCAGATAGGCCAGCGCAGCCGCGATCAGGAACACGGCCAGCCGGTAATTCCCGATCTGAACGAACTTGCGGTTCTGGTCGTCCTCCACCCCGCGCCATGTGCCCAGGCGGCTCTCGTACTCGGCGCGGGCGGTTTCGCTCAACCTACTTCCCTCCGGCCAATCCCGTCCTGGCCAGGAAGTGCGTGTCGAGCTTCCCGGCGGTGAAATCCGGATGGCTGAGGATCTTCTGGTGCAGCGGGATCGTGGTGTGGATGCCTTCGACAATAAACATGTCCAGGGCACGTTTGCACCGCGCGATCGCTTCCTCGCGCGTCGCGCCATGCACGATCAGCTTCGCCACCATCGAATCGTAGTAGGGCGGAATCACGCCTTCCTGGTAGGCGGCGGTATCGACGCGAACGCCGATGCCGCCGGGAAGGTTCAGCCCGGTAATCTTGCCCGGCGACGGCACGAATGTCACGGGATGCTCCGCATTGATCCGGCATTCGATGGCATGCCCGCGCAGCGGGATCTCCCTGGGCAGGATGTCGCTCAGCTTCGCGCCCGCGGCCACCAGGATCTGGCTCTTCACCAGGTCCACGCCGGTGATCATCTCCGTCACCGGATGCTCCACCTGAATGCGGGCGTTGACCTCGATGAAGTAGAGGTTCTTTTCCGAGTCCATCAGGAACTCGACGGTCCCCGCGTTGGAATAGCCGATCTTCTGCATCGCTTTCTTAAGAGATGCGCAGATCTTCTTGCGCTGCTCCGGGCTCACGGCGGGTGAGGGCGATTCCTCCAGCAGCTTCTGGTGCCGCCGCTGAATGGAACACTCGCGCTCGTAAAGCACTTCCACGTTGCCGTGCTTGTCGCCCAGCACCTGAAACTCGATGTGGCGCGGCGCCTCCACCAGCTTCTCCATGTACATGTCGCCGTTGCCGAACGCCGCCTGAGCTTCGCCCTGGGCCTGGCCCAAGAGCGCCGCGAGCTCGGATGGCTCGCGCACGATGCGCATGCCGCGCCCGCCGCCTCCCGCCGAGGCCTTCAGGATCACCGGGTAGCCGATCGCCGCCGCGAGTTCCTCGGCTTGCTCCGCCGATTCCAGAATACCCTTGGATCCCGGCAGAATTGGAACGCCGGCCGCTTCCATCACCGCGCGCGCGAGCTGTTTCAGGCCCATGCTGCGGATCACTTCCGGCTTGGGACCGATGAACGTCAGATTGGAGGCTTCGCAGACCTCCGCGAACGCGGCATTCTCACTTAGAAATCCGTAGCCGGGATGAATGGCGTCCGCGTTCGTGATTTCCGCCGCGCTGATCACGCTGGGGATGTCCAGATAGCTTCGGGCGGACTTGGCCGGCCCGATGCAGATGGCCTCATCGGCGAATCGCGCATGCAGGCTGTAGCGATCCGCTTCCGAGTACACGGCCACGGTCTTGATGCCCAGATCCCGGCAGGCACAGATCACCCGCAGGGCGATTTCGCCGCGATTGGCGATCAGAATCTTGTTAAACATGTGTGGTTTCTAGCGAGGCCGGATTGAAAAAAGCGCTTCGCCGTACTCCACGGGACGGCCGTTCTCCACCAGGCGCGCCACCAGGGTGCCCGCCACCTCGGCTTCAATTTCGTTCATCAGCTTCATGGATTCGATGATGCACAGCACCTGGCCGGGCTCCACCGGATCGCCGGCCTTGACGAACGGAGGAGAGCCCGGCGACGGCGCCTCGTAAAAGGTCCCCACGATCGGCGACTTCACCAGCAGCGTCTTGTCGTCCGCCGCTGGCGCCGGGGCCGAACGGACGGGCGCCTCGGCTGGGGGGGGCGGCGCCGGCGCCGCCGGCACGGGCATCATCATCTGCGGGAGGGTCATGACCGGCGCCGGGCCGGCCGGCGCCAGGATGTCCTGCGCTGCCGGCGACCGCCGCACCCTCAGGCTCTTGTCCCCGCGCGTTACTTCCAGCTCCGCCACGCCGCTCTCGTTGAACACTCGCAGCAGCTCTTTGATCTCTTCGATGGTCATTTACAAACTCACCAGTTCTTTCGGAGTCGGCGTCAGAATTTCACAGCCGGTTTCGGTGACCAGCACCGTGTCCTCGATCCGGATCCCGCCCCGGCCTTCCACGTAAACCCCAGGCTCGATCGTGATCACCATTCCAGCCTCCAGCCGCGCTTTTTCCTTCTTGCCCAGCCGCGGCGGCTCATGGATCTCCAAACCCAACCCATGCCCGGTGGAATGGATAAACTCCCGGTCCAGTTGATAGCTCTTCAACACCTTGCGGGCTGCCGCATCCACTTCCGACGCATAACGTCCGGCCCGGACCCGGCTGATCGCGGCGAGCTGCGCTTCCAGCACCGCGCGGTACATCTCGCGAATCTTCTGCTTCGGGCGGCCGAAATGCGACACGCGAGTCATATCGCTCGCGTAGCCGTCCTGGCTCGCGCCCATATCGATTAATAATAGCTGATCGTTTTCCAGCTTTGCCGCCGTCGGCCGGGCGTGCGGCAAAGCGGTCCGCTCACCGCAGGCCACAATCGTTTCGAACGCGCACCCGTCCGCGCCCAGCCTGCGCATCTGGAAGTCGAGCTCCGCCGCGAGCTCGGACTCGCGAATCCCCGGACGCACCTTCTTCAAAACCCGTTCATACGCCGCCGAATTCGTCCGCACGGACTTGCGGATTCGCTCGATCTCGCCGTCCGACTTCACCATCCGCTGCCGCTCGATCCAACCCGCCGCCGGCTTCAAGGCAGCCCCCAGCGCGAGATGGTCCTTCAGGAACTGATAGTCATCGAAGCCGATCCGCGCGCCCTCAAACGCGATCCGCTTGAATTTCAGACGGCGGATGCGATCGGCGACGGCCTTCAACAGCGGGCCCTTGACGGTCTCGGCCGGGCAATCCACCTCCCGCGATGCTTGAATCGTGTAGCGCGGGTCCGTGAAGAATCGCGCTCCGCCGGACCACAAAAGAAGCGCCCCGCTTGATCCCGTAAAACCGCAGAGATAGCGGACATTGGCGCTGAAAGTGACAAGCAGCGCGTCCGCTTTCTCGTCTTTCAGCCGCCCTGCGGCCACACTGCGCCTGTGCTGGGTCTCGAGCAACAATTCAGTTTAACAAGAGCAACTTGCCGGTCGTCTTGCGGGCCTCCAGATCGCGATGAGCGTGCGCGGCCTCGGCCATCGCGTACCGCCCCCCGATCTCCATCCGCAGCACGCCGGACTGGGCCCAGCGCAGCACATCGCCTGCCCTCCAGGCCAGCTCCGCGCGGGTCGCCGCGTGCGTCGCCAGCGTCGGCCGGGTCAGGAACAACGATCCGCGCCCCGACAGCGCCAGCGGCTCCACCGCCGGCACCGGACCGCTCGCGTTTCCGAACGTCACCATCATCCCCCGTGGACGGATGCAGTCCAGCGACTTCATGAACACCGAGGCGCCGACGCCGTCATACACCACATCCACGCCGCGTCCGCCCGTCAGCCGCTTGGTTTCGGCGGCGAAATCCTGCTCTGAATACAGAATCACTTCGTCGGCGCCCGCTTCCCGCGCCTTAGCCGCTTTCGCCTGGGTGGACACAGTGCCGATCACGCGAGCGCCGCGCAGCTTGGCCATCTGCACGATCAGTTGCCCGGTGCCTCCCGCCGCCGCATGCACCAGGCAGGTATGGCCCGGCTTCAGCTCGAAAGTGGAATGAGTGAGGTAGTGCGCGGTCATCCCCTGCAGCGGCGCGGCCGCCGCAACGTCGAAGCCGACGCTGTCCGGGATGCGAACCAGTTGCCATGCCGGAACAACAGCGTAATCCGCGTACGATCCTCGCGACATCGCCCAGCACACGCGATCGCCAGGCGAGACGAAGCTCGTATCCGCGCCCACCGCTTCCACCACCCCGGCGCCCTCCATTCCCAGAATCACGGGCGACGCCGCCTTATACAGCCCGGTCCGGAAGTATACGTCGATGAAATTGACGCCGGACACGGCGATTTTCACCAGCGCTTCGCCAGGCCCGGGAACGGGCTGATCCACTTCCGCGTAGCGCAGGTTCTCCGGTCCACCCACCTGCTCCACAAAAACCGCTTTCATGCTCTCAGGCTCCTTTTGGCGTGTGCCGCCGCCGCGAACAAAATCAGATACAGCAGTGTAAACGGAAAGAAGAACAGCCGGGCGGCGCTCTTCATCGCTTCCGGTCCGGTCAGGCCCGCGCGGTACAAGGCGAAATGCGCGATCAAACCGAGATTGGATCGGTCCGCCCAGAAGTAGTCGCCGTTTTCGTTCACAATCAGCAGCTTCGCGGGCAACTTCCAGGCCAGCCACCATTTCCACTTGGTCATCACCGGCTCAGCCGTGCACAACACCCCGATAACCGCGTGATTGCGGGCGCGCAATTCCGCCAGAAGCCGGGCCCGCGCTTCCGGAGTGGCGTAATCGCTCACCCGGTAGACCTTGCCGTTGCCCGAATCGAAGCCCTCGGGCGTCCCCGCAAAGCACGTGACCAGGTCGATTTCCAGGTCCGCCTTCCAGTGCTCGCGAAAATGCGGGATTAGCTTGTTGTAAAGCTGGCGGCCTCCGCTCTCCACCAGAAGCACGCGGCCGAGGGGCGGCACCCACCTTCTCAGAAAGTAGCGCAAGAATCTATTCTAGACCCGCGCAACCTCACCCGAGAGAGAACGACTGGCCGATTTCCTGCAAGGCGACGCGGCCCGGATTCGAACCGGCGGCGTCCAGAAAACGCGAGATCGGCTCCAGGTAGTGCTCGCGGCTGAGTTCGAAGGTCTGGTGGTGAACGGGCAGCAGATATTCAGACCCGGCCTCGTTGCCCATTCTCCAGGCCTGTTCCGGCGTGCAGTGATAGCGAATCCAGGGATCGTATGCGCCGATCGGCATCACCGCGAGGTCGATGGGACGGCGCGAATGAAGCTGCCGGAACGTGGACGTGTCAGCGGTGTCTCCGGCAAACAACACCCGGCGCGTCCCCACTTCGATCAAGTACCCGTTGTAGCCGCGATAGGTGTCCGTGCGCATCCGCGCGCCCCAGTGATTCACTTCCACACCTTGGATCAGCGCCTCGCCTTCGCGCGATTTCTCCCCCCAGCCGAGTTCCCTTACATGCTGATAGCGCCCCGGGCGCAGCAGGTCCGAAGTTTCACGCGCGGTGACCACGCGCGTGCCCTTGCTCTCCAGACGGCGCAAGCTGGGGATGTCGAAGTGATCCATATGGGCATGCGACAGCAGAATCAAGTCGATGGGCGGCAGTTCGGGGATCCGCAGCGCCGGGGCCGTGCGCCGCTTCAATCCCAGCGTGACCAGCCCGAGCGAGATGCCGCAGCGGTCGGAGAAGACCGGGTCGGTCAGGATATGAACGCCGTCGATCTTCAACAGCACGGAGGAGTGTCCCAGCCACGCGGCATGGACGCCGGTGGACGGCCACGCCCGCCACTCGGGAACATAACTGGAGGGAATGATGTTCCGCCGCATTTCCTTGGAGTACTGCTGCCAAAATCCAGGCGCTGCCCGGTACGCCAGTGCGGCCGCGGTTCCCGAGGCTGCCATTCCGGCGGTGGAAATCATCATCTGGCGGCGCCAGCGGCGCTGCGCCTTGGTCGTCTTAGCCCCAGCTAAACCGTTCTTCCTTCCAGGGATCCCCATGATTGTGATAACCGTTGCGCTCCCAGAAACCAGGTTTGTCGTGCTCTAAGAATTCGATGCCCGCCAGCCACTTGGCGCTCTTCCAAGCATACAATCGCGGGACAATCAGCCGCGCGGGCCCGCCATGCTCCCCGCTGAGCGCTTCCCCGTCGTGCGCCGTCGCCACCAGCGCATCCTCCGCCAGAAAATCCTCTATCCGCAAATTCGTTGTCCAGCCGTGGTCGTATCCATAAGCGGCGACAAAGCGAACTTCGGGTTTCAGGCCTCCGGCGAACTCCACCAGCGTGCGGGTCGCTACGCCTTGCCACAGATTGCCCAGGCGGCTCCATCGTGTCACGCAATGGAAGTCACTGAAAACTTTGGCTTGCGGCAGCTTTCCCAGCTCCTCCCAGGTGAGCTCCGTGGGACGCTGCACCGCCCCGAACAAGCCCAGCTTCCAGGATGCCAGGTGAATGTTCGGGGTACCGCTGGCGTCCAAAACCGGCCATTTTCGGGTCCGGGACTGCCCCGGAGGGACGCGATTTGCGCGCAAAGTGTCCGGACTAACGATGATCGCCGGGTCGAGCCCGGCCGGCTGGGGGATCGCCGCGCCCTGCGTCTTGGATTGGTCCATCGCGAACGTACTCAGCAGCTTGTTGAGGATAATGGTTCTCCCAATCTTGTGATGAAGGCCGGGATCGCGAAGTTTCATTCCCGCGGAATCGCGAACAGGGGGTGGTTTCATATCCGCGAAAGGCACAAGCTAAACTGCTCTAACCAGACAACTTACCTCTGGCCCTCCGGACCGGGCGGCGCCTGGCGCCACCAGGCGCCGTTCGGGGTGGGAGTTAAGCCGTAAACCATTACAAAAATTACACTTACAGCCAAAGCGAAGCGCCGTCGAAAATGTCCCGGCTCCAACCCGCGGGAGCGGCGGCCGCCGAAACCGCACCGGCTTGACACGCGTCCGTGAAACAGGGACCATCCAGTAAGGACCGGAAGTGTCCCAGGAGTTCCTCACTATGCTGCTTCGATCGCGAGTTCGCAACGTTTTGCTGGCAGTCGGGGTCCTGGCGCTTCCCGCCGCGGCCCAGAACGTGATTTCGGCGAAAGCCGGCCTCATCCACTACACCGAAGGCGCGGTCACCGTTGACGGGCAGCAGGTGGAGGCGAAGCTCACCTACTTCCCCGAAGTGAAGCAAGGGCAGACGTTGGCGACCGCGGAAGGGCGCGCCGAAGTCCTGCTGACCCCCGGATCGGTTCTCCGCGTGGGGGAAAACTCCTCGATCCGCATGCTGTCCACGAACCTGGCCGACGCCCGCGTCGAAATCCTTTCCGGCGATGTTCTGGTGGAAGCGAACGAGATTCTCGAAGGCAACGCGGTCACCCTGATCAGCGGCTCGAACTCATTTCAACTGCTGAAAGCGGGCTTGTACCGCGTGGATCTCGCCAACGGCCGCATCCGCGTGTACAACGGCGAGGCACGGTTGGTGGCCTCCGGCCAGACGCTGACCCTGAAGAAGGGCCAGGAAGTGGCTACCGGCGGCGTGCTGATGGCGTCGAAATTCGACACCAAGACCGGCGACTCGCTCTATCGCTGGGGCGCGCGCCGCAGTGAGCAACTGGCGCTGACCAACGTCGCCGCCGCGCGCGAGATCCAGCGCAGCGGATTCAACTCCGGTTCCATGATCGGCGGCGGCTGGAACCGGTGGTTCTTCAACCCCTGGTTCGGATCGTTCACGTTCATCCCGGTGGGTCGCGGCGTCTGGGTGAGCCCGTTCGGGTACACGTACTTCTCGCCTTGGGCGGCGTCCCAGTTGTTCATTCCCACGCCGGTGTGGGGTGGCGGCGGATTCGGCGGCGGCGGGCGGGATGGCCTGGTCTTTTCGCCCAATCATGGCTATGACATCGGCTCGCGCGGCGCGGTGCTCG
>JAIEPW010000042.1 GCA_019748195.1 Bryobacteraceae bacterium | reverse complement strand
GAACTCGGCCAGGCGGCGTGATTCAATGACTCTTACTTACCCCAACCCACCTGTCCACCCCGTCCGGACCAATACAGATCGGATTCGCGGGACAGTCGCTTCATTTCCCTTGCAAGGAATCCGGCGGGGATGGCACTTCCTGGTATGCCCCAAGTCGCCCGCATCGTAATCCCTGGCCTTCCCCACCATATCACCAACGGGGTAATTATCGACAGGAGATCTTCTCCTCTCCGAAGACTATCGCCTTTACTGGAACTTGCTCGCCGAGTATGCCCGTCAACTCGGATATTGCCTTATGCCGAATCACGCCCACCTGATTCTGGTCCCGCGGAACGAGGAGGCTCTGGGGGCGGCTATTCCGCCGGCTTCACGGGGACTATGCGCGGGCGATCCACGTGCGGCTGCGCCGCAAGGGGCGTTGGATGAAGAACATTTCCGGGCGGCAATGGTTTATGTCGAGCAAAATCCGCAGGGAGCCCGATTAGCGCGCGGGCGCACGTGCGGAACGGCCTTCTGGACCTGGTGCCGTGGCGGCAACGGTACACGCCAGAGAGCTGGGTTTAGCAGATGCGGCGATGCTGCAGCGGATTCGTGAGGCCACGGCGCTCGGGCTGCCGCTGGATAGTGAGGAGTGGCTGCGGCGGATTGAGGCTCGGCGGAAGAGGGCGGGGCGGAAGGTAAGTCGCGCGGGAGGTTGAAGTTACCGGAATCGCGGACCGGAGGCCGAAGGGCAATGGGGTGACCGTCCCCGAACCCCCCGAACCCCAGTTGACAACCCCGAGCCTCACGCCGCCTTCACGGTCAGCTTCACCCCGACTCTCTTCTGCAACACCTGGAGGATCGCGAAGAAGTTGGCCGTGTTGGGATTGCCGCTTGGCCCCAGCATGCGATGCAAGCTCTTGCTCGGTTTCCCAAGCTCCGAGGCCAACTGCTCGAAGCCGATGGTCGCGTTGATGAGGTCGCGCAGGACCGCCTTGCCCGTTGCCTCGTCGCCGCCCAGATAGGCGTTCATCGCTTCCGTCAGCAGCGCCTTGCGGAACCCGGCATCCCGCTGCGCACGCTCGTAAACCGTCTTCCGAAACGCCTTGGTCAGTGCCATCCGATTACTCCTTGCCGCCCTTGCGGCGCTTGTACTCGGCCCACGCCGCCTGCGCAACAGTGATCGCGGCGCCCTGCCGCTTCTTCGAACTGCCACCCAGCAGGATCACGATCCGCTCGCCATCCTTGCCGAAGTAGACCCGGTACCCCGGCCCGAAGTCGATCTTGAGCTCATACACACCGCTGCCCACACCTTCGACATTCGAGAAGTTCCCCTGGCCCAGCCGCGTTAGCGCCACGGTCACCCGCGCCGCCGCAGCCGCGTTCAAGCCCTCGAACCAGCGCGCAAACGGCGACCGGCCCGATGCGTCCAGAAACTCCCGAACGTCGATCTCCCGCACATCAGAATGGTAACACATACGTTACTCTCCGCCCGTTATCGACCTGTCCACCGGTTTTTCGGACGCTCCGGCTACTCACAACGTGCCATCCGTCCACCCGCGGCGTGGGTCGCCAGGAGGGTCCCAGGCCGGTGGGCGTGATGGCTATTCGTTATCAGCCGTCACGTTTTCGCGAACGTTGGCGGCCCGCCCCACTCGATTGTCCGGCGTGGCCGGTTCCATCGGCTCCCGCGGCTCCCCGCTTGCCGCCGACCGTGACGGATAGCTACACCCGGGGGGACCGGGTTCGGAAGACAGTCCGCGAGTCCGAGGGCGAATCCGCGTTCTTGCACCGACTCCGGCAGCCTGATAATATGCAACCCCAGGGTTGCAGATTATGGATCGTATCGAAAAGAAACGTTTTCTCCGCGCCCCGCGTGAACGAGTCTGGAGGGCAATTTCCGATTCGCGGGAGTTCGGTCTCTGGTTCGGTCTTCGCGCGGAGGGCCCTTTCCTCGCGGGCACAAGTGTCAAGGCCGTAATCGTTCCAACGCTTGTGAATCCGGATGTGGCCGAAGCACAGAAACCCCACGAAGGCATGGCATTCGAACTGTTGATTGAGCGCGTGGAGCCTCCGCGCTTGCTGTCCTTTCGATGGGCCGTCCCCGGGGCCCCGGGAGATAAGCCGGTGATGACACTCGTAACGTTCACACTGGAGGATCAGAACGGCGGAACGCTGCTCACCATTGAGGAAACCGGCTTCGAAGCCTTGCCCGCGGATCTTGCCGCCAGAGCTTTCGCAGACAACGATAGCGGTTGGACCATGCAAATCCAGAATGTGGAGTTGTATGTCACGAGCTACGCGCAAGGGCAGTAAATCCGCGGCGCCGGTATTTGCGGCCCTCGGCGACGAGGCGCGGCTGGAGCTGGTGCGGCGGTTATGCAACGACGGACCGCAGTCGATCACGGCTCTCACGCGAGAGGCCGGTCGAACGCGCCAGGCGGTAACCAAGCATCTGCGGATCATGGAGCGCTCGGGGGTGGCGCGCTGCACACGGCGAGGTCGAGAATCGATTTGGCGCATCCGCCCGCACTCGATCGAGCAAGCGCGCCAGCATCTGGAACGGATCTCGCGTCAGTGGGACGCCGCGTTGGACCGGCTGCAACTGATGGTGGAGGGGCCGCCTGACTGAACGAGCGCTGCGGGGAACTGTCCCCGAGCGCGCTTTATGTGTCCTGACAGCGCTCTCGCGACCACCAGCGCGTTGAGCTAAAACCAAACCCACCAACCTGGGGATCAGCCAGAACCACCGCAACCATCCCATGTTCTTAGCGGGAGCTGAGCGGACACTCGGCCCCCGGGCGTGGACGCACGACTCGAAGCGCTTGCGGCGGATCGGGCGGGCGGTGTACCGTGCCTACAGCCGCCATGTTCATCGGACACTTCGCCGTCGGATTCGCATCGAAACGCGCCGCGCCGCGAGTTTCGCTGGCGTGGCTGCTGACCGCGCCGCTGCTGCTCGACCTGCTGTGGCCGGTGTTTCTGCTGCTGGGTTGGGAGCACGTGCGCATTCAGCCGGGGTTCACGGCGTTCACTCCGCTGGACCTGTATCACATGCCCTGGTCGCACAGCCTGGTGATGAGCCTGGTGTGGTCGGGTGTGTTCGCCGGAGCTTACTACGCGCGGTCGAGGCACGCCGGAGGAGCCGTGGTGCTGTTCGGCGGAGTTTTCAGCCACTGGGTACTGGACTGGATCACGCACGCCCCGGACATGGCATTGTGGCCGGGGGGACCGAAGGTGGGGCTGGGCTTGTGGAACTCGATCGCTGGGACGCTGGCGGTGGAATTCGCGATGAGCATCGCGGCGGTGTGGGTGTACCTGCGCGTGACCAGAGGCACTGGGCCGCGGGCGGCGCTAGCCCTATGGTCCCTGATTGCGTTGTTGGTGATTTTGTATGTCGGCAGCGCGTTCGGACCACCGCCTCCAGATGAGCGAACGACGGCGTTCTTTGCGCTGAGCGCATTACTCACTCCGTTTTGGGGCGCGTGGATTGAACGGAACCGGAGTTCGGTGGGGGGCGCCGGGCGCTGAAGGCGGTTCGATTTTAGGCTTGCGCGGGCTGCGCTTGCGGCGAGATCGTGAACGCACGGGCAAAACAACGTTGCCGCTCCGTAACCGTCGCGGCTCACACTCAGACCTCGTGGCGCGGCCGGTATGGACTTGGCGCGCCGGTCGTCTGATGCCACGCTCGGCTTCGATTCGATTCGCTTGCGGCGTCAGAAATAGATTTTCACGGCGATCTGGATGTTGCGCGGATCGCCGGTGGAATCGATGACTCCGAACCCCTGGCCGCCCAGCACCGTTCCGGGCAATCCGAAGTTCGCGCGGTTCAGGGAGTTGAAGGCTTCGAAACGAAGCTGGGTTCGGATTCGCTCAGTGAATTGGAAGTTTTTGTGAAGCGCGAGGTCCAGGTTCACATGATTGGGACCTCGAAGGTTGGGGATGGTGCGTCCGGCGTTGCCGATTTGGAAGAGTGCGGGCGGCTGAAATGCAGCGGTGTTGAACCAGGCGGCGATGCGGTCCTGTTTGGTCCGCGCCGTGGTAGCCGGATCACCGAGGATGTTCGGCCGCAATCCGCGATATCCCAAGCCCGGCGTGACGGTGGCGGCGGTGCTGATGGAAAGCGGGAAGCCTCCCTGGAAGGAAACGATGGCGTTCAGATTCCAGCCGCCGGCGATCCAGTCGAGCTTGCGGTTGCTGTTGGCGAACGCGCGTCCCTTTCCGAACGGCAGCGCCCACAGCGCGCTGGTGACAAAGCGGTGCCGCGAATCCAAGGTGGAAAGCGATTTGTCCAGCCGGCGGTTGTTCATGTCCTGGTAGTTGGGGATCTGCACGGTTGCGGCCGCCTGAATCGCCGAGATGTCGTCGATGAGCTTCGAGAACGAATAGGAGGTCTGGAGGTTCAAGCCGTTGGAGAAGCGGCGTTCGATTTTGAATTGCGCGGAGTGGTAGGAGGAATGGGCGTCATTGGCGAAGAAGTTCTGGATGGCCCCGAACTGGGGATAGGGGCGCAGCAACTGCGCGACGGTCAGGGTAGGCGTGGCCAGAACCCCTCCGGCGGGAGGCCTCTGCGCCGGGGGCAAGGTGAGGAATGGATTGGGCACGCGGGTGTTGAGCGCGGTCGCGCCCAGGGCGCGGACTTCGTCACTGATCTGGTTCACGTCGGTGGTGCCTCCGAGCAGGCCGATGCCGGCGGAACCCACATACGCGATCTCGGTGATGAGGCTGCCGGGGAGCTGCCTTTGGACGTTGAAGTTCCATTGCGCCGACTTGGGATTGCGCAGGGCGCGCAGGCGCGTGGGCAGCGTGGCGAGGCCGTAAGAAGTGAGAGCGCCGAGCGAATCCCCCGGCACCGGAAGAATGCCGTTCGGGAACGGATTGCTCAGCGATGCGCCGGGGTTGGGCGTAACACCATTGTCGAGAGAGGACAAGTAGGTGGTGGCCTGCGACTCCGTCACCATGGCGAGAGTTCCGGCGGTGATGCCGCCTCCGACCATGGGCGCGTAGAAGATGCCCGCTCCGGCGCGGATCACGGTTTTGTCATTCAGCTTGTAGGCGATGCCGGCGCGGGGAGCGAAGTTGTTCAGATCGGGGTCGCTGAGATAACGGGAATCGCTGTCGCCGCGGCCGACGAACCGCACGGCGCCGGTGAGCGGGCCGTTACGGCCGGGAACGTTGACTCCACCGATGTTTTGCGGCGCGAGGATCACGCCGGGGCTGGCGGGAAACGGCGCCAAAGTGGCGAAGTTCGTAGTCCGGTTGAACCGCTCGACGGTGGGCAGGTCGCTTTCGTAGCGCAGACCCAGGTTGATGGTCAGCTTGCGGGTAATGCTCCAGTCATCCTGAATGTAGACACCGAAGTTGTGATTGCTGGCGGCGAGCCTGGGCGCGATGCCGATGCGTCCGCCCGCGGGGATTCCCAGCAGCAGGGAAGCGATGGCGTCGCCGCTGGCGGTATCGGCGGCGGTGCGCGCCGTGAAGCTGCGCGTGAAGTTGAAATTGCCGGCCGGGTCGTCGGCGCGGAAGTTATTCACCTGGTAGACGCGGTAGGAGCCGCCGAGCTTGATGGTGTGGCTGCCCCGATTCATACTCAGGTCGCCGCCCGCGCTGTAGTTGTTCTGGTACGTCTCAGTGATTCCGAAGTTGAGCAGCGGTCCCAGCGGGGAGTATCCGGTAGCGGAGAAGGACGGGAACACGTTGCCTTCGCCGGTGGCGGTGGCGATGTACGAGGGGAATCCGAGGCTGGTGGGATCGAAGCCCTGGGAGGGCTGGGTGCGGTTCAACTCGCTGCGGGAGGCGCCGGCGGTGGCGTGCGCAAGGGTTCGGGGGTTGATGGTAAAGACGTAATCGGCCACCACGGACCAGGGGCGGTTCTTCTGCACGCCGTTGGTGGTGGTGGTGGCCAGGTTGCCGGGATACGTGCCCGCGGCTTCGATGTCGTCCCAGTTGCGGGAGATACGGAAGTAGGTTTGGTGGCGTTCGTTGACGGCGTAGTCGATGCGGCCGATAAACTGGCGGTCCAGATTGGTGGTGGGGGAGTTGATGGCGTAGTTGTTGAGGAGGCCCGGGCGGTTCGGCTCGGGATAAGAAGCAACAACGCGCTGCGCGACGCGGTCCTGCTGTGAAACGGGGATCTGGTTGCCGGGGAAGGGCGTTCGGGTTCCGGCGCCGGGCTGATAGATCAGATTGGGCAGTTCGGAGAAGTCGCCGCGACGCTGGCGCAAAGTCGGCACCGTGCTTTGCAGCAGGTTACTGGTGCTGGTCTTGAGCATCTCGAAATTGGCGAAGAAGAAGAGTTTGTTGCGGACGATGGGACCGCCGAAGTTACCGCCGAACTGGTTGTAGCGGAGCTTCTCCTTGCCGGTTCCCTGGCGGTTGCTGAAGAAGGCGGTGGCGTCCAGGGCGTCATTGCGGAAGAACTCCCACACGGTGCCGCGATAGTTGTTGGTTCCGGATCGCGTGGTGAAGGTGAGGGCGCCGCCGCCGGAGCGTCCATATTCGGCGCTGTAGGCGTTGGTCAGGATGCGGAACTCCTGCACGGCATCGGGGGAGGGCTTGAAGGCGGGCCAGTTATCGGCCCGGCCGTTGATATCCACGCCATCCACCAGGACCTGGTTGGTGAGCGCGCGTCCTCCGGCGACGGAGAAAGCAACGGCGGCGGCGAGATTCGGATTCGCGCCCCGCGATCCGGGCGTCGTCGTGACGGAAGCGTTCAACTGGGCGAGCTGATAGGGATTGCGACCGTTGAGCGGGAGTTGGTCCACGGTGCGGCGGTCGATCATGGAACTCACGGCGGCAGTGTTGGTTTCGATCTGAGCGACATTCGCGGAGACATTCACGGTCTCCTGCACCGACCCGGGCGCCAGCGCGACATTCACTGTCGCCACCTGTCCCACCTCCAAGATGATCCCGGTCTGACGGAAGGTGGTGAAGCCGTCGAGCTTTACGGTCACCGCGTAGCTGCCGGGATCGAGCAGCGGGAACACAGCGACGCCTCCCGCATCGCTAAGGGCGGTTTTCTCGATGCCGCGCGCAACGCCGGTAATCGATATGCGCGCCGACGGAATCACGCCGCCCGTGGAATCCGCCACCTCCACCCGCAGGGTGGCCGTGGCCTGGGCAAAGGCGCAAGCCGCCATGGCGGCGGCGGCGATGGCCAGATGCAATGTTCTCTTCATGCTTTTATCTCCGTGAGACCGCGACTTCGCTTTCGATCGACTCCAGAACCATGGCCAGGCTGCGCGCCACGGGCTCCAGCAGTTCAGGACCTGTAATGCGCTCGGGCAGATCGCCCGGCATATGGTGGAACGCGCTTCCTCCGGCGAAACCAAAGAAGGGGTAACCCCTCTGCGCCATCAGAATCATTTCGCCGCCGGGCTGATCCGTCACAATCGGCTTCAGATCGGACTGGCCGGCGAAAGCCTTGGCCAGCAGGGACTCGAACTGAGGCCGGGTGTAGAGGCGGCGAGCTCGCGACGCGGTTGCCAGTTTCTCCAGACCGGACGCGGTTTTCCGGTATTCGTACGTCGCGATTCCCGCTCCGAGATGCAGCCAGCAGGCGACATCGCCGGGAGGAGGCGCGTGATGGTCGAGAAAGCTGCGAATTCCGACGCCGCTGAGCTCGTGTCCGGAGGACGCGACGAAAAGGTAAGCGGCTTGGGCCTCGCGCCGGACGGCCCAGCGGGCCAAGCCCAGCCAGAGGGCCACCCCCGGCCCGCGCTCGCCGGCGCAGCGAAACCAACCGCTGGACGGCGTGGAGACCAGGATCACCGGCTTGTTCGGGCGCAGCCTGCCAACAGTCTCGAACGCTTCGGCGTCCGCCTTGTACTTGCCTTCGATGCGCAACACGGCGGAGGCGGCGCGGTCCAGAGCCGCTTCATCGCGTTGTCCCACGCACAGGACCGGCACCGGCCACATGGTTAAACCAGCCATCGCGTTCAGGGCCACGATCTCGCCGGGCAGCGAGCGGGTGACCGCGACAATGCCCACGACGCCGGCTTTCACCAGGCCGTCCACCAATCCGGGGACCGGGGAGGCCGGGGTTACGGACGCGCCGCGGATCTCGGGAAACTTCAGCAGCGCGATCTTGCCGCGCAAGTCGCGGGTTGTGGCCGGAACCAGGGGCGCGGACACGGGTCGCGAACCGGTCGGGCGCGGCCACCACAGCGGGAAGCAGTCGATGCGCTGGCCGTCCGCGCGCAGTTCCGCGGACTTGAGGAAGAACTGCCGCAGACGAAACGGATGCAGATCGGCCTGGAATCCGGCGTCGCGCAGCTCATCGCGAAGCCAGCGCGAGGTGCGGATGTCGGCTTCCGTCGCCGTGCGATGCTCGCCCAAGGCGGAGTACCGCAGCAGGTCGGCGTAGAGCCGGGGTCCCTCCAGCGGATCCGGGGGAGTGGCGCGCGCCGCCGCGGCGGCGGCCAGGATCAGGGCTTGCCTCCGGGTGAGCTCACTCATGCGGGGACTCCGTTGAGAAAATCCTCGAAATTGCGCCGAAAGTACAGGTCCAGCTCTTCGGACGTGAACTGGAAACCGTACTTGGGCGCATCGTTTACTACAATGTCAATCCATTCCTTCTGGTTGTACATGGCGCGATACACGGGGTTGTCGCTGCCGTACATGATCTTGTAGCGGCAGGCGCTGTCCATGGCCCGCCGCAGAAGCTGCAGATACAGGCGAATGTTGTACTCGTCGACGGCCTGCCAGTCGGCGGTGTCGATGTACAGGCCGGGCTTCTGGGTGGCGAACATCAGCGCCGTTTCAAACCAGTAGGGCAAACCGGCGCTGGACAGGCAGATGTTGAGGTCAGGGAAGTCGAAGTTGACGGCCTCGAGCAGCATGGGATCGCACACCTTGGCGATCGCCGCGCCGGGGATTGACGAGGTGTTGGTGGAAACCGGGATGTTGAGCTCCATGCACTTGCGATACAGGGGGTACACGACGCGCGCGTCGTCCGGCGAGAAGAGATGGTAATGGGGCAGCATCTCGCCCATGCCGCGATACCCCAACTCCTTCACGGCGCGTTCCAGAAGTTCGACGCCGCGCGCGCCGCGGCGCGGATCGATACCGCAAAAGAGCACGAAACGATCCGGATAGCGGTCCCGCACCTTGGCGATTTGCTGGAGGATGTCCCAGTAGGGCACGCGATAGTAGCCCTCCAGCTCGCGATCCATGGCGTGGACGCAGGCCGCGCCAATTCCGGCTTCATCCATCTCGCGGACGAAGGCGTCGGCGTACTCGTCGTACGATTTCAGCGAAGAGACCAGGCGGCGATACTCAGCGGCGCGCTCCGGACGCGCCGTCGCTACGGATTCCAGCCACCCGGGGCGGCTTTTTCGCGTGCGCTGCGGCCGGACCGGTTTTGCCGCGCGCCAGCCGGCCCATTCCAGGTGCATGTGGGCGTCGATCCGGCCCGGCCTCATGGCCCTGGAACTGGACTGCGCCCAGCCGCCGGCGGGCAAGCAACCCGCCGCCGCGAACCCCCCTAGAGATTGCAGCCATCGCCTGCGTGAGAATCGGTTCGTCTCAGCCATTCCTGGATTTGCCCTTCGCCGGCCGGGGCTTCCGCCGGATCAACAGTCCCGCCGTCATCTCCACCATGCTGTCTATGACCTGCCGGCGCGAAAGCTCGCCACCGGGCCGGTACCACTGCGCCAGCCAGACCATCGCGCCGAAGAAACTCATGGCCGCGACGGTCGGATTCACTTCGGCGAACCGTCCCTGGTCGGCGAGTTCCTGCATGGCGCCGCGGACGAAACGGTAATAGCGCCAGCGCGCCCGTTCGATCTCGCGCTTGCGCGCCGGGGACAGCCCGCGCGATTCGTGAACCAGGGTGGTCACCCGGGGTCCCAGGCCGGAGCCGTCCTCGGCGCCGAGAATGAACTCCGCGTAGCGCTCGGCCAGCAGGCGCAGGCGATCGGCCGGATCGGCGACGGCTCGCGCCGGCTCGATCACGTCCTGCTCCAGGCGGGCCATGCCGTGGCGCATGATGTCGTACAGCAAGTCCTGCTTGCTTTTGATGTGGTGGTAGACGCCGGACTTAGCCAGGCCCACGGCGCTTCCCACCTCGGCCAGCGTGGTGGCTTCGAATCCCTTTTCCACGATCAGGTCCGCGGCGGCGCGATAGATGCTGTCGAGCATCCGTCTGCTGGCCGGACGCCGCGCGGGCATGGTTGAGGCGTTTTCCGGCATGTTGGTGACTCTCCCTGAAAACCGACCCGCGGGTCGGTTTTGGCTTAGGTATAGAAAACATCACTTTCGGGTTGGTGTCAAGCGTGATGTGCGAAGCCCGGCCGGCGGGGCGGACATGCCGGCGCCGGACCGGGACGGCCACGCGCCGGCCGCCCCGCGGCTTGTATAATCAACCTAGACATTTCTGTCCATGGACAATCGAATTCGAGTGCTGGTGGCCAAACCCGGTCTGGACGGCCATGATCGCGGGGCGAAGGTAATCGCCCGCGCGCTGCGCGACGCCGGCATGGAGGTTATCTACACCGGTTTGCGCCAGACCCCGGAGATGATTGTCAATGCGGCGTTGCAGGAAGACGTGCAGGTGATCGGCCTGTCAATCCTTTCCGGAGCGCATAATGCTATTGTTCCGCGCGTCATGGAGCTGCTTCACGAAAAGCAGATGAATGACGTTGTGGTAATCGTGGGGGGCATCGTACCGGATGACGATGCCGGCAGTCTCAAGAAGCTGGGCGTGGCCGGCGTGTTTCAGCCGGGCGCTTCGCTCGAAGAGATCGTAAACTTCATCCGAACCTCAGTCAAGCAGGCGGCCTGAAGCGCTATCTGGGAATCGCGCTCAAAGACCTCCTGCATGAGAGATAGAGAGAACTGAATGCAGGATAGATTGAATATCGCCGTGTTTGTCGATTACGACAACATCGAGATCGGCTTGAAGTCGACTCTGCGGCGCGAGTTTGACGTCGCCCTGGCGCTGGACGCGCTGAAGGAACGGGGCGACATTGTCGCCAAGTTCGCCTACGCGAACTGGGGCCGCCAGGAAGGCGCGACGCGGCAGATGGCGGAGAACGCCGTGCAAATGGTGCAGCGCATCCCCTCCCCCCGCGGCGACAAGAATGGAGCGGACATCAACCTGGCGCTGGACGCGCTGGAGATGGCCTTTACCCACCAGCATGTCAACGCCTTCGCCATTGTATCGGGCGACAGCGATTTCATTCCGCTGGTGAACAAGCTCAAGGAGTACGGCAAGACGGTGTTCGTGGTGGGAGGCAAGGCCTTTACGTCCACGATTCTCCAGCAGAATTGCCATGAGTTCATCAGTTTTGAATCGCTGCTGCCGGACGGCGACAAGGCGGAAGCCGCGCCGCGGCCGGATCGCGACCGCCGCGGCCGCGACGGGAAGGAACGCGATCGCGACCGGCCGGAACGTCCGCCGCAGCAGCAGCGGCAGCGTCCCGCGCCGCTGGACCTGGAACTGGCCATGCCGCTGGTGGAGCGCGCCCTGCAGGTTCTCGAACGGCGCAACGTGCAGCCGCAGCTTGGATTGCTGAAGTCCACCATGCTGCAGCTCGATTCCGCCTTCAGCGAAAAGGCGTACGGCGCGGGAAGCTTCTCCGAATTCGTCGAGAAACTGAAGAACGGAAACTTTGTCAATGTCAGCGGCACCGGCGGCCGCTATGTGATCGAGCGGAAGAAGGGCGATCACCCGTCCGCGCCGCAGTTGAAACCCGAGGACGCGCTGACGCCGCTGCGCGATGTGCTGGAGAACCACCGCCTGGAGTGCGAGAACGGCGTGCCCGCCGATCACCTCGCCGCCTGGTTCAAGGAAGAGCAGCCGAACGTGGACCTGACGCATTACGGATTCCAGGAGTTCGGCGAGTTCCTGAATTACGCGCAGGACAAGACGGTGGCCCGCGTCGAGATCGATGAGGAGAAGGGCGTTACCGTGTTCCTCGGCGCCGAGTTCTATCCGCCCGCGATTCCCGAGCCTCCAGCCCAGCCGGAAGAGATTCTCGAGGAGGACGAGCCGCAGCCGTACGTGGAAGGGCAGCCGACCATCTTCGAGCCGAATCCGCCGCCACCCAAGCCGAGGAAGGCGCCCGCGCGCAAGCGCGTATCGAAGCCCGCCGCCTCCAAGTCCACGCGGCCGCGCCGGAAGAAGACCGATTAACCTGCCGCCGCGCGCGCCGCGTTTCGCGGCATGGCGTGCGGCAGCCGTACCGTGAACCGCGCCCCGCCCTGGGGCGCGTTTTCACAATGGATCTCGCCGCCGTGCGCCTCCACGATGGCTTGCGAGATCGAAAGTCCCATTCCCAATCCTTCGCTCTTGGTGGTGAAGAAGGATTCGAAGGCACGGCGGGCCTGCTCGTCCGTCAAGCCGGGACCGTTGTCCTCCACCACCAGGCTGACCCCGCCCGCCGGAGCCGACGTGGAGATGCGAATCACGCGGTCGCCGTCCTTGCCGGCCAGCGCGTCCATCGCGTTGCGAACCAGGTTCAGCAGCACCTGCTCCATCTGCACCGGATCCATCGGCACGTCCGGCAGTCCCGGAGCGAGGTCCAGATCGATTCGCGAGCCGCGGTGCGCGGCTTCCGCCCGGACCAGTTGCGCCACGGCCAGCGCGATCGTGTTCAGATCGAAGGGCACGGCCACGCCGGGCGACCGCCGCAACAGGTTGCGAATCCGTTCGATGATCGAGGCCGCCCGCCGGTCATCGTCGGCGATGTCCCGCACGGCCTCGCGAATTTCCGCCAGATCAGGCTTCTCCCGCGCCAGCATGTTTCCCGCGAACACCGCGTTTCCCAGGATCGCCGTCAGCGGCTGATTCAATTCGTGCGCCAGGGAGGACGCAAGCTGCGCCATGGATCCGACGCGATCCATGTGCGCCACCTCCTGGAGGCGGCGGCGATTCTCGGCTTCCATGTGCTTTCGTTGGCGCCGTTCCCACAGCAGGCGTCCGATCAGCAGGCCCTGGGCGAAAATGACGACGGCGCCCGCCAGAATTTCCTTCCACAAGAGCCGCCATGCGCCAGGCTGCCGGAAGAGCACCTCCACCCCCGGCGGAACGCGATGCTCCGGAATTCCCCACCGCTGCATCGCGCGCCAATCCACCCGCGCCCGGTGAACCGACGCGTTCCTGGGCGGAATCGAGTCCGGATTTTCGCCCTTCAGAATCCTTCCCAGCAGGTCGCCTGCTTCGGCTCCGAGTGCCTCCATGTCGCCCACCACGCCGCCAACCACTCCTTCGCCAAACGCGGTTATGGAAGGAGAGAACACCGGCCGGTTTGCCACTCCGCTGAAAAACACGCCTGCGTTTCGAGCCGGCATCAGCCGGCCCACCCGGTCACGGGTAATGGCGTTCGCGAACACCACCGTGCGAGGCGGGAGGTTCGAGATCGCCTGCTGGTACTCGTCCCAGGTCAAGTTGGTGACGGCTCGAAACCCGACCCTGGGCATCAGGGATTGGAGATCCCGTGGAACCGCCGCGTTGCCAGCCGCCAGGCCGCCGATGATCACCACCGTTTCGGTGTCCGGCAGCAGATCCCGGATGAGACGGAATGTGCCGGCGGGGGAGGTATCGTAGTATAGCCGCGCGGCGCCCCGTAAGCCGGGGACGTTCGCCGCGATCTCGCTCTCCGTGGCGCCGGCGGAAATGATCGGGGTTCCCGGAAGAGCGGTGTCCCGAATGTGGGCGGCGACGCCGAGCGCGCCCACTCCGAAGGCGACGATCGCGGCGAACTTGCGATCCGGGAAACGGGCGCGAAACCATGCGAGGCGCGCGCTCTCGAACCCGGGCGATCCGGGCCGGAAATCCGGTGTCGCTTCCACCTCCAGCGTGTAGTCCATACTCCGGCGATCCAGTGCCGACGAAACGCCGTTTAGCACCGCCGAGATCATGGGCCGGCCCGAGATATCGGGCAGCAGCACCAGTACCTCGCGTGTCCCCTGGGCGGCCAGAGGCAGCGCGACCAGCAATACCGCGGCGAGCCGGATCATATTGGCTCCGATCATTACACAAGCGGCGGCGCGCTACCATGATCCCTATGATGGAAGCCATGATGATCCCCGGCGGACCCAAGCCCGGGGGGCCCTATTCCCACGTTGTCCGCGCGGGCGATTTTCTGTTCGTCTCCGGGCAAATCCCCCGCAACCCCGATACGCAGGAGTTCGAGTTCACGGGGATCGAGCGCCAGACCACATTGGTGCTGGAGAACATCCGCCGCATTCTCGCCGGATGCGGCGCTTCGCCCGCCGATGTCGTACGCTGCAACGTGTTCCTCAGCGATCCCGGCGATTTCCAGGCCATGAATGAGGTCTACAGCGCGTTCTTCGGCGAGCACAAGCCGGCGCGCACCACCGTGGGAGTCTCCTTTGTCCGGCCGGAGATGAAAATCGAGATCGACTGCATCGCGTACCGTCCCCAGGCTTAGACCATCGAAAACCGGCGTTTCGCCCCCGATCCGCCACATTGACCGGCTGGCCGCGTCCATAACGCAATGAGCATCACCACCGCAATTTTGTTGTCGCTGTTCGCGGATACGACGCCGCCGGGTCCCTGGTCGCAGTGGGGCGGGCCCGGCCGCGATTTCCATGCTCCCGCCGCAAAGCTGGCGGACTCCTGGCCGGCGGGTGGTCCCAAGCAACTTTGGACGCGGCAGTTGGGCGACGGATTCTCCGCGGTTGTAACGGACGGGAAGACGCTGTACACCATGTATCGAGGCGACGGGAATCAGAACACAGCCGCCGCCATCGATGCCGCCAGCGGGAAAACGCGTTGGGAGCGCACGCTGGACGCGACGCCGCTTCCCAACATGTTCCTCGACTACGGCAAGGGGCCCAATTCCACTCCGCTCCTCTCCGGCTCCCGGTTGTTCGTGGCCACGTTCACCGGGCAGTTCGCCGCGCTCGATCGCGACAGCGGCAGGGTGCTGTGGTCCAAGGAACTGTGGAAGGAACTGGGGGGCACGTTTCGCGACGTGGGCTACTCCAATTCGCCCATCGCTATCGGGGACCTGGTGATCGCGCCCCTCGGCGGGCAGGGCAAGGGCGTGATCGCGCTGCGGCAGCGCGATGGAACCGTCGCCTGGCAGAAGACCAACCTGGCGAACGCGATGTCCTCACCCATCCTGATCCAGGTGGACGGCAAGGACCAGTTGGTGGTCTTCATGGTGGAGGGCGTTGCCGGACTGGATCCGAAAACGGGAGACCAGTTGTGGCTGCATCCCCACAAAACCGATTACGATGTGAACGCCGCGATGCCGGTGTGGTATCCCGAGCAGAAAACGTTGGTGATTTCCTCCGCCTATTCGGCCGGCGCGCGGGCCATCCAGTTGACGCCGCAAGGCCCCAGGGAGCTCTGGTTCAACCGCCGGCTTCGGGTTCATCATGGCAACCTGCTGCGCATCGGCGACCACGTGTACGCCTCCAGCGGGGATTTCGGTCCAGCCCCGCTGACCGCCGTGCACATTCCCACCGGCAAGATTGCGTGGCAGGAGCGGAAGTTCAGCAAGGCCAACCTGATCTACTGCGACGGCAAGGTGATCGTGCTGGATGAGGATGGCAATCTGGCGCTGGCTTCCTTAAGCCCCACCGGCCTGAAGGTGATCAGCGAGGCACAGCCGCTGACGAAACTCGCCTGGACGCCGCCTACGCTGTCCGGCACCAGGCTCTTCATTCGTGACCGGAAAACGTTGGCTGCCTACGAATTGGGGCGGTAACCGCCGCCCCCCGGGTTGCACTACTTTAGCTCGATCAGGAAGCGATGGCCGGAGTCGAACGGCAACTTCTGCCCCGGCTCCCACCACCGGGCGGCTTTTTCGTCGAATGAAACCACTACCGCTCGGAACTCGGGCGAACAGGAATCCGTGCAGCGCGAAAGGCGCATCCGGGAATGATCCCAGGGGTTGAAGTCGTCCGGTTTACGCCGGATCTCACCCCGGGCGAACTCCTTCGGGTCCAGCTTTAATTCCACCCGGAGGAACTCGCTGGGCGTATCGCCCAGGTACTCCACCTCATGCGTTTCCTTGCTGCCGCGATGGAAGCGGATGGCGCCGGCCTTGACGGCGGGCCGGCCGTTGGGGTCGAACTCCTTATGCCAGAACATGATCGGGCCGCCGTCGGTGAGATACACATATACCGTCGGAAACGCGGGATGCTCATGCACGGGGAGCTTGTCGCCGGGCCAGAAGCGGGCTCGGGAAACACGGACGTACGGGTTTTCGAATTCCATCTGATAGTTTTTCGGGGCGATCTCGTAGGGGTTCTGCGCCACCAGGACGCAGGCCGTCAGGAGACCGAATGAATTTCTCCAGAACCTGGACATAGTTCTCCTCTCAGAATCTGTTGCGGGCTTATGGTCGCGACAAGCGGTCCGCGAAATCAGATCCGGAGAACCTGGATGAAATGAAGGAGAGCGTTCGAATCGTCGCCGCGAGCTCGCGGTTCCGGCAAACGCGATGCCCGCAATGCCGGCGCCGGGGTCGCGGCAGTAGGCGGGAAAAGATCGGGGCGCAGGACGACCTCATCCTGCCACTTTTCCTCGGAAAGGAACTCGCACCCGTTGGATACCTTTGGCGGCGCCTGCTTTTTCGGCTTCGAGCGGGAGCAGGATGACTTGGGCCGGCAGGGCTGGGCGTAACACGCGGCGCTGGTGCACCAAACGAACGCCGCCAGAATGACGATCGCCGCCGTTCGCCCCATGGAAATCTTGGACGAGCGGCGGCGAGTTTGGTACTGGACCGGCTTACTTTCCCGCGATCTGCTTCAGCAATTCCGCCACCGCGGTTTCAATCTGCGGGTCCTGACCGGCCAGGGCCTGCTCCGGCGTGATGTCGACCAGGATGTCCGGCTTGACGCCAAAGTTCTCCATGTTCGTACGTTTGCCGTCGGCCAGATAAACGCCCACACCCGGGGTGCGGACGGTGGAGCCGTCGATCAGGGAATACGATCCGGTGCCGATCACCGCTCCGGCGGTCGGAGTACCGATCGTCTTGCCGAGACCGAGCGCCTTGAAGCCGGCGGGGAACATCTCCGCGTTCGAGCCCGAACGGAAGTTCTGCAGAACCACCTTGGGTCCAAAGAAACCCGCGAAGGGGCGCTGGTTTTCTTCCGTCCCGCGCGGCTGCCACACCTGATAGGGACGCTGGACCAGAATCGAAAGCAGTTCCTGCTCGATGTTGCCGCCGCCGTTCCAGCGCTGATCGATGATCATCGCCTTCTTGTAGCGGAACTCGCGCAGTTCTTTCTCGAACTTGGCCAGCGAGGGCGGATTCATGCCCTGAATGTGGAGATAGCCGACCTGGCCGTTGGACAGCTTATCCACCAGTTCGCGGCGTTCCTTCACCCACTTCTCGTAGCGCAACTGGGAGTACGCTCCCTGGTTGACAGGCTCGATCCTCGCCAGCCAAGCACCCTCCTGGCTGGGCTTGGAATTGAAGCTCACCGCGAACTTGCGATTCAGCTTGTGATTCAAAAGCTTCCAGTAGTTGTCCGTGGAGAGCACGGGAACGCCGTCAATGGCGATCAGGTAATCGCCCTTCTTGACGTTCACCCAGTCCTTGTCGGCGGGGCCGTCCTGGTAGACATGAGAGACGCGATAGCGGCCGGCCTGGTCATCCACTTCGAACTCGAGTCCGAGATTCCAGGTCTGCACGCCGCGATCGCCGCCGGGCCCCGGCGCGGCGCCGGTGTGGGAGGCATTCAGCTCCCCGATCATCTCGTTCACCAGGTTCAGGAGTTCCTGGCGATCGCCCACGAATTCCACCATCGGCTGGTACTTGGACCGCATCGCATCCCAGTTCATGCCGTGCATCCGCGGATCGTAGAAGCGGTACTTCATGCAGCGCCAGGCATCGTCGAACATCTCCGCCCATTCCGCGGGTTTGTTGATCCGGACCTGCGCGTTGAAGTTCACGCGCCGGCGGGCGGCGTTCGCGGCGGGTGCGGGCGCCGGGCCGCGAGCCGCAGCGGGCGCGCCGGCCGGCATGGACA
>JAIEPW010000152.1 GCA_019748195.1 Bryobacteraceae bacterium | reverse complement strand
CTGCCGGCCTCTTCCTCTGTCAAGGGGTGGGGAATTTTCGACCGGCACTATGGGGATTTTTGCACCGGCGCTGACAAGACGCGCGAGTAGTGCCGGTGTCAACTACTGGGGATGATCAGTTCGGAGGGAAAATGAATTGGCTCCTCAGGTAGGATTCGAACCTACAACCCTTCGGTTAACAGCCGAATGCTCTACCGTTGAGCTACTGAGGAGTGTGGCGTGACTCTACCCATTAAAACAAACGCTGCTCGCCAGGTCAAACTTCATTGAAGTCGGAAAGCTTCATGGGGTGGGAGCGCGTGGCCTCACGAGGCCTATAAGTGATTGATTCTATGGTAGCGCTAAGGGGAATCGAACCCCTATTTGAGCCTTGAGAGGGCTCCGTCCTAACCGTTAGACGATAGCGCCGTTCCCTCAGTATATCAATAGCTGCCTTGCAGGCGAAGCCCGATCGGAAAGCGTCCCGAGTCTGTTACTTCCACGATTCCGCCGCCGCAAGCCGCCACTGCCGCGGCATCGAAGAAGTCACAGGGAGCCTCGTCGGACCAGGCGATCGCGCGGTAGCGTCCCGGAGCGATGCCGGTGATTTCGAACCAGCCATACTCATTCGTGAACGTCTCGCGATACTGCGCCGCGCGGCCTTCCAGCGGCTCCGGAACCAGGGTCACGTTCACACCGCTAGCCACGCGCCAGCCGTCCACCATCACCTGTCCGATCACCGCGCTGTTGGACTTCGCCACCGTCACCACCAACACCGCCGGCGGCTCGCCCCGGCCGGTCGACACCGACCTCACGAGCTTTCCCTCCAGCGTCGTCTCCTTCTGATAGGCGTCGGACGGAAGATTGTCGAGATACACATCGTAAGTCTGATCGGGTTGGAGAGTCGCGCGGAACAGGCCCTCCTCCGTAAGCCTTGCCTCTACTTCCGGCGCCGTCGCGTCCCCAGGAACGAAGAGGACACGAAGCTGCTTCACATTCAGCCGGGCGTCATCGGAACGGATCCGCACCGTCCAGGCTTGCTCCGGCGCCAGCACGAGCTCGATTCCCTCAATCGACGCTTCCCCCACGGTCAGGGGTCGGCGAGCCACCAGGCGGCGGCCGCCTTCATCCGTGTCCGCGACCAGCAGGTAGCGGCCCGGTAGAACGTCGCGCATTTCGAACTCCCCGTTGCGGTTGAATGTGACCTTAACCGGTTCTCGCAGTACGCCCGCGTTGTCGCGATCCATCTGTTCCAGACCCAGGTTCACGCCCGTCAGGCGGCGTCCCGTCCAGCCGCTGGTTACGATGCCACGGACGGTGCGCTTGCGAACGCGCTTCAAATACACGTCCACACCCAGCAGTTCCTGGCCGACGCCGACATCAATGGGCATCGCTTCGCTAATCAGGGATGCTGACGGATAGAACGTAACCCCGTAGCTTTCCGAGCCCGCGGCCGACGCCGAGTCCACCAACCGTTCGAACGCGCCCTCGCGATCGTATCGGGCGGCCATCAAATACGCTCCCGGCGCCAGCCCGTACACCCGATACTCGCCGCGATCGTTCGTGCGGATGGTGGCGGCCACGCGATAAGCGGAGCGGCCGCGGCGGCGGGTTTGCTGGTAGAGCAGCACGGAGGTGGCCACCGCCGGCTCCGCATCGTCATGGCGGACGCGGCCGGCGATCACGGACCACGGCCGCAGGCGCACCTGAAGATTCTCCAGGCGATCTCCCCCATTCAGACGGAAAAAGCGCGGCATGCGGTATCCGTCCAGACGGGCTAGTGACGACCCCAGGAACCCGTCGCGTTCCACGATCAGCGAATAACTTCCTGGTGGAATATCGACGATTTCGAAGCGCCCGCGATCGTCGGTCAGAGCGCCGACGGCTGCTTCGCCCGCTCGCCCGGGGCGCAGGGTTACTTGAACCCGGCGGATCGGCTGCCCGGTAAGTTCATGCAACACAAAGCCGCTCACCCAAGCTGGCTCCACCGCACCCACGCAGCCGCAAGTCAGAACGAGTGCCGCGAGAAGACGCATGTTGTTCCCTTAGACGCGCGCCGGCGATCGATCGTTGAGGGCGATTTCACGTCAAACCAAAGCTCCGATTGCGCGCAGCAGCCGCAGATGGAAGTCCACCGCGTTGTCAATCCCCGCCCGGCTGATCCTGTCGAGCGTGTCCAGATTCGTGTGATAAAACGGGGGGCTTTGGATTAGGGAGAACGAAGGCTTCTGGCCGCAGTTTACAAACAGATCCGCGATGCATGCCTTCTCGATTCGGGCGTCCGCGGTCATCAGCTTGCTTTCCCGGACCAGACTTTGCAGATTGCGCTCCACATCGGGCCAGCCCTGTGGCCCGACATACGCCACCCGGCGGTTGTTCAAGGGCGCGGGCCAGCCCCATTTCCTGCCCTCCGGGGAATCGACCGCGTCCACGTGCTCGATCAGGACCAGGTCCGTCAGCTCCGAGAATCGCCGGCGGTCGGAATAAAAGGCGCGGATGCCGGCGCCGGAGTCGTGGTGCGCCGCCTCCCCCAAGAGCCAGAAAGCGGCTTTGCGAGAGGCTGCGGGAGTGCGCGTCAGCCGATGCGCCAGGCCAACCAGAGTCGCGAGTCCGGAGGCGTTGTCGCAAGCACCGGAGAAGAACCCGTCCAGATGGGCGAACAGCAGCACGTTCCGCCCGGGGGGTCCCGGCAGCCGGGCAACGGTGTTGAGCGCGGATTGCGCCGTTCGCTTCTGATACCGGATGGCGCACCGTAACCTCGACGCCGCAGCCAATCGCGCCATATCCGGAGTGTCGACGGCGAAACAGGGAATGGGGCGGCGGCCGTCCGGATACCGTTCGTCCAGCAGTGTGTAGGGCTTGTCCACGGGAACCACGGCTTGCAGTCGAATTTCGGGCGGCGAAGGGACAGGGAACACCAATCCGGCCGCACCGGCCGCCACGGCTTTCTGATACAACAGCTTCTCGCGCACCGGCAGCATCGCGGTGGCGCCACCCCCACCAGTCAGCAGGATCCACTTGCCCTGTCCGCTCGCCCAGGACTCATCCGCGGTGAAGCTCGAGACCGCTGCTTCGGTCTCGGTGGGGAAACGCGCATCGAAGGGCGCGGGCATGGCGCTCTGGAGCGTCGCCCCGCCGGCCGTTAGCGTCCAGTCCTCGAAGCGGTGCGCGTGGAACGAAAACGGCTCGGTGTGGACCTCGCGCAAGCCGGCTGACTTGAGTTGCCGCGCGAGCATCCGGGCCGAGGCGAGTTCTGCTTCGTTGCCGCCGATCCGTCCCCATAGTTTCTCCTCGCGGCGGCTCTGCTGGGCAAGCTTGACGTGATCGCCGGCGATCGCCCAAAGGTCCGGCGCTGTCTCGGCGATGGCGCTCCACGGGGTGGCCGCGCCAGCGGCCGGAAGGGACAGCACACGACGACGGGTCCAGGACATCTGCTTATCGTAATCGAGCTCGAGACCGCATGCTATTCTGAGTTTTCGTCCCCCGCGCCCCGTCGAGAATCTGATGCGCAACCCTGCCGGCAAGCTGGTGGTCCTCTTATTTGTCGCGGCCATCGCGGCGTCGTTCGGCATGGTGATTTACATGAAGGGCGCGCGGGAGCGCGAGCTCCGCCGTTCCACCGAGGCGCTAGCGGGACGTTTTTCAGCAGCGGCCGACCCAGCCTTGAAAGATCAGATCGCGCGGCTGGTGGAGGGCGAGCCGTTCAAGCTGGAGTTGGTGCGCGAGTTCCCCGGCGAGAAGCGCCGTACCCTCATCTTCGATTTCGGCATCCGGCAAGAGAAGGATTCAGTGGAAGGCAACGTCGAGCGGTTCACGGGCATTCTGATTCCCGAGGCGTCGCGTGCCGTGCCTGCGGCGCGCATTCGCTTTGTACCCCGGAAAGGATCGGCCAACCCGCTCGATCGCGAGTACCAGGTGATGGCTCCGCCGGGGTTCCACCCGTCGCCGGCGCTGGAAAAGGAACTTCGCGAACTGTGCGGGAAGCCCGAGGTGGTGGAAATCCGCGCCACACCGGGACGGCTGCTGCTAACTCTGCGCTGGGGCGCCGGGGCGGATGCCGCGTTCTGGATTCGAATGGCCGAACAGATCGAATCGGGCCTGTCTCAAGTGGTGATGGACATCCAGGCGCCGGACCCGAGGCGATAAACTGTTCCCATGCGTTTTCTCCTGGCGCCGTTATTTGCGGCCCTTCTGTCCGCGCAGACGGGTATCACCGCAGACGATTATTTCCGGTTCGCCACTCCCGGCGATCCCCAGATCTCGCCGGACGGCAAGCGCGCCGCGTACACCGTTACGCGCGTCGACGTAGAGAAGAACCGCCGACAGACTTCGATTTGGGTCACAGCGTCCGATGGCCGCGGGACGCCCGAACTCCTGGCCTCCGCTCCAGCGAGTTCGCCCCGCTGGAGTCCGGACGGGCGCTTCCTTTCCTTCCTGGCGGCACGCGACGGCGGCCGGACGCAATTGTGGCTGCTGCCGCTCTCGGGCGGTGAGGCTCGGCGCCTTACGGACGTCGCGGAAGGTGTGTCCGGATGCCAGTGGTCGCCCGATTCCACGCGCCTGGTCTGTGTCAGCCGGACCGGACGGAAGAAGTCGCCCAGCGATGTCCGGCACTACACCCGCACGCGATACAAGTTCAACGACAGCGGCTGGTTCGACACAACACGCGCGCACCTCTTCATCATCGACGCAAGTACCGGCGCGGCCCGGCAGCTCACGGACGGCGACGAGTGGAACGACGGCGATCCGCAATGGTCGCCGGATTCGAAAAACATCGCCTTCGTCAGTGACCGGACGGGCAAGGAATTCGACCTGGGACGCAACAGCGACGTGTGGGTGATTCCAGCCTCGGGCGGTTCCTTGACCAGGATCTCGACGAGCACGGAACCGGACTCCAGCCCTCGATGGTCGCCCACCGGGACGGAGATCGCGTTCACCGGCCGGGAGTGCGAGGAGTGTCCGCTGCAGATCTATCGCGCCCCGGCACAGGGAGGCACGCCCCGGAAGGCCGCGAATCTCGACCAGACGATCGGCGATCTCAACTGGGCTGAGGGCGGGAAGTCGCTGCTGTTCACATCCGGCGTGAAAGGCGAGACGCACTTGTATCGGCTCGACGCGGCCACGGGGGCGGTGAGGCCTGTCACCGCCGGACCCCGCGCCGTGCGCCAGTACGACATCCATGAATCCGGCCGCCTGGTCTTCCTGTCCAACGACTTTGAGCATTCGGACGAACTGCAGGCGCGCACGCTCAGCGACCCGCAGGAAACGCCACTGACCCGGTTGAACGCCGACCTTTGGAAGCAGCGATCCACCGCCCAGGTAGAGCGCGTTCCGTACAAAGCGGCGGACGGGTGGGACATTGACGGCTTCCTGGTAAAGCCGCTTGGCTGGCAGGCCGGAAAGAAGTATCCGATGGTGCTGAGCATCCATGGCGGACCCGCGGGCATGTACGGAGTCGACTGGTATCACGAGTTTCAGGTGTATGCCGCCAAAGGCTGGGCCGTCTTCTTCACCAATCCCCGCGGCTCCACCGGCTATGGCCACAAGTTCGAACGCGGGGTGAAGCTCGAGTGGGGCGGCAAGGCATACACCGACATCATGAGCGGCGTCGAGGAGGTGCTGAAGCGCAACCCCTGGATCGACCGGGAACGATTGGGAGTCACGGGCGGCAGCTACGGCGGATTCATGACCAACTGGATCACCACCCAGACGCCGATGTTCAAGGCCGCGGTGACGCTGCGCTGCATCTCCAACTTCATCAGCGACGAAGGCACGCGCGACGGCGCCTTTGGACACGACCGCGATTTCGGCGGCACGCTTTTCCAGAACTTCGACCTGTACTGGCATTACTCGCCTTTGAAGCATTCGGCCAAGGTGAAGACTCCGACCCTGGTTCTGCACTCGGAGAATGACTTCCGCACGCCCCTGGAGCAGGGCGAGCAGTGGTTCCGGGCGCTGCAGCACCACGGTGTACCGAGCGAGTTCGTGGTCTTTCCGCGCGAGAATCACAACCTGACGCGCACCGGCGAACCAAGGCACCTGGTGGAGAGCCTGCAGTGGCAGGTCTACTGGTTCGAGCGCTACCTGGATGGCAATCGGAACGCCAAGCGGCCGAACGAATAAAGAAACGCGAGAAGTGGACGGCGGGAGCCGGCGCGCGGGATACTATCAGTGCGGAACCCGCCACATTACCATGTACTTGAAAATCCTCGCGCATCCGATTTTCGTCAACCTGAACTACCACATGCCCATGATCGTGGATCTGTCGCATCCGCTGGTGCTTCTGAAAGGCGAGAACGGGTCCGGCAAGTCCACGCTGCTGCACTCGATTCATCTGGCGTTGCAGGGCCAGCAGGTGGACGGATACATCTATCGTCTGGACAAGGGCAAGGTGGAAACCGCCGGTTCCTATATGTTCGACGCCGAGCAGCACAATCCGCGCATGCACCGCGACATGTTCCAGGACAATCCCGCGATGTATGAGTTCCTGTCCTCGGCCAGCCACGGTCAGGTGATGCTCAGCCTGTTCACGCAGACCTTCCCGCAACTTCCGAAGGGCACGGTGTTGCTGCTGGACGAACCCGAGATGGCGTTGTCGCCCTCCAACCAGCGAAGAATTTTGAAGATGATGCAGGAACTGGTGGATCAGAAGGGGCTGCGGGTGATTGCCGCCACTCATTCCGAGATCCTTACGGGCGCCAAGGAGACTTACGTCATCAACCTGGACAACCACATCAACAAGAACGTAGTGGATACTTCCCTGGGTGTCCCGGGCGCGAGCACCCTTCAGTAGCCTTCGGCTCTTCCGCCCCGCCGGCCGTCGGACCAGCCGATTCGCATCCCGGTCTTCTCTTCGATCATCACCGCGTGCACGTCGCCCTGCGTTCGCAGGCGCGGCGCGAGGCGGTGTCCCATCTTTTCCAACCGGGAGGCCACGTCGTACACCAGGGCGGCGGGCTCGGCTTCAATCCGGTCGGGCTCAAAGCCATGGTGAATGCGCGGATACTCGATCGCGTCGCGCAGTGACATCCGGTAGTCAATCAGATTCACTATCACCTGAACCAGCGTGTTGGATATGGTGCCGCCTCCGGGCGTCCCCAGCGCAAACCAGGGCGATCCATCCTTGCGCAGCCCGATCACCGGCGCCATGGTGGAGGCCATCCGTGCTCCCGGTTGGAATCCGGTGGCGCCCATTCCTTCCCGCCGGGCATTCCTTTGGGCCGATTTGGCTCCCGAGGCCAGCGTCCCGGTCATGTCACCCAGCAGCACGCCGGTCCCTTTCGCCACCACCTGCGACCCGTAGAAGCTGCCCAGCGTATAGGTGTTCGACACCAGGTTGCCCTGCGGATCGACGATGGAGTAGTGCGTGGTGTGGGCACTCTCGAAGTTGAGCTCGTTCGATGACGTCGTCTGTGCTTCCAGCCTCGGAATTTCGCCCGGCGGTGTCGCGCGATCGGCGCGAACGGAGGCGGCAAGGCGCGCCGCGTACTCCTTGTCCAGGATCTGCCCGATGGGAACCGGGCGGAAGGCGGGATCGGCCGCGTACAGGGAACGGTCGCGATACGCCCGGCGCATCGCCTCCGCCAGGTAATGGCGCGACTCGGCCGAACCCTCCATGCCCACCTTCATCGGCAGCTTCTCCAGCACATTGAGCATGTGCAGGAGCGGAAAGCCCCCGGAACTGGAGGGCGGCATTGTCAGAATCGTATGTCCGCGATACGTACTCGAAAGCGGCTCCTTGTCATACGCTTTGTAGGCCCGCAGGTCGTCCAGGGTCAGGAAGCCGTCGTTCGCCGCCATGTCGGCGGCGATCCGCCGCGCCGTCTCCCCTTCGTAGAATTCGCGCCATCCCTTCTTTTGGATCCGCCGGATGGTGGCCGCGAGTTCGGGCTGCTTCAGCAGTTCGCCCTGCCGCAACGGCTGGTCCGACCCGTGCAGAAACAACTTGGCGGCCTCCGGAAACTGCTTCATCACCGGCACCTGCAGTTTCAGGACAATCTCCATCCTCTGCGATGCGGGGAACCCGTCCGCGGCGATGCGACGCGCGGGCTCCAGCACGGTGCTCCAGGAGAGCTTGCCGAATCGCTGATGCGCCGCCGCCAGACCCGCCACCGTGCCCGGAACACCGGCGGTCTTGAAGCCCACGTACGGCCGGTCGGATGCCGGGAAACGATCCAGCTTCGCAGCCGCCGGAATCGATTCCTTATAATCGAACGCTCGCGTCTCCCCATCGGCCATCCGCACCAGCATGTAACCCCCGCCGCCAAGATTTCCCGCCTCTGGATGCACCACCGCGAGCACAAATCCCACGGTGATCGCGGCATCCACCGCGTTCCCGCCGCGGCGGAGGATCTCCAGCCCGGCGCGCGTGGCAAGCTCATGCGTCGAGGTCACCATCGCCTTCGGAGCCCGCTCGGGCTGGCTCACCATCGGGCGCTCTCCCTCGAACTCCAGTCCACTCTGGGATCGCTCCTGTGCTGGAAGCAGTAGTCCTACACAGGCGATCAGCGCGGCTCCAAGCTTCATTGCCCGAGTATACTGCGAGCGGACCGCAGCGGAGCAGTTTGTTCGTCCAGCGGTGAAAACTTCATTACTCGGCGCCCCTCCAAGTCACTCCCTGCCCCTGACTTCTTGGGTGTTGCGGCCGCACCACGGGGTGGCACGCCGTTTGCTATAGCTTCCCCCGGAGGTCTTATGGACTCAATGATGATGGACATCGAAATGAAGAATCAGCCGGAAACCCGCCCTCGCCCGGAGCATCGCGAGGGAAAGGTGGCGCGTACCATCGAGCAGCAGACCGCGAAGCTGCCCTCCGACACGTTCCTCTGGGCCGCGCTGGGCTCCATCGGACTGTCCTTAGTGCTGCAGATGAGCGGCCGCGAGGAGAAAGCGAACTTCGTCGGCCAGTGGGCGCCGACGCTGCTCATTCTCGGCTTGTACAACAAGATCGTCAAGCTGCAGGGCTCTGACGGGACCTCGGGGTTCTAACTGTGCCGAAGCGGAAACATCTCCAGGGTGTGGGCGAGAAAGAACAGCGCCAATACGAGCACATTGTGGAGTCGGCGGAAAAATCCGGCCGTTATGGAGACCGCGTGAAGGAAGTCGCGGCTCGGACTGTCTTGAAAAAACACAAAGAAAAGGGCCACAAGAAGGGCCAATAGGCGTAACTTCGGAGGAACAGCGGGCCGGGGGGTGAAATCCCTACCGGCCCGTTGCGTTTCTTGCCTACTGCGACGCCCGGCGGCCGGGACCCAGTTGCTTCAACAGTTCGGCAACCGCCCGATCCAACTGCGAGTCCTTGCCGGCCTGCCACTCTCCCAGCGGACGGTCCAGTTCGATATCCACGGGACGCGGATTCCGCTCCATGTTCACCCCGTCATTAGTAGTGATTCGGGTGGATGGCAGCCGCAGGTTGGACCCGTCGATGAGGGTTGCGCCCCCGGTATAGATAATCCAGCCGGCCGTTGGCTCGCCCACCACCTTTCCCAGCTTCAGCGTCCGGTAGCCTTCCGCGAAATCCTCGGCATCGGATAGCGAATGCTGGTTCGTCACCAGAATCGTCGGTTTCTCCAGTGCCCGCTGGCCGAGCTGCGTCCGCGCCGGGGCAGCCGCCGAGCGGCCGCGGGGTGTCATGTTCAAATAGCCTCGCCGCGCAAACACGTCGATCGCGTACACGTTCACAAAGCCGCCGTTGTTATTGCGGATATCGATGACAACGCCTTCCCGTGCATGGTTGTCGGCGTCCAGATCGAGGTATAGCTGCCGCAGCGATCCAGCCGACATGTCCGGCATGTGTACGTAGCCCAACCGGCCGGAGGACGCGCGATTCACGTACTCCCGGCGATTCTCCACCCAGGCCCGGTACAACAACTGCTTCTCCTGCAGCGTGGAGATCGGGCTGACCACGACGTCCCGTCTCGCGGACGCGCTCTCCAGGGAGAGGGTCACACGCCGGCCGGCCGTATTCTGCAGCAGTTCGTGGAGATTGTGCGCGGCGGTAACGGTAACGCCGTCCACCGCGGCAAGGGTCTCGCCGCTTACCACTCCGGCGATCGCGGCGGGAGAAAGAGGAATCACTTCGCTCACCTTGAGTTGCCCGGTGGCGTCATAGGCCGCGGGATCGAAACGCAGGCCCAGCTTCCCGGCGCCGCCGCTATTGCCGGCGCCCGCTACCGGGGGCGGTCCGCCCGCGCTGATCCCGGTATGCGAAGCGTTCAGCTCTCCGATCATCAGGCCGATCACGCGCCGCATCTCATCCGGCGTCTTCGCGCCTTCGACATAGGGCTTGTAGCGCGCCGGCATCGCCTTCCAGTCCACTCCGTGAAACTGCGGATCGTAGAAGTTGTCATTCAGGTACGTCCAGGCCTGAGAAAGCACTTCCTGCTTCTCCTGGTGGAAGTCCACATCCATTTCGGCGGTAACGGAGACCGGGCGAACGTTGCGGTTCTCCACGTTTACCGACTGCACCCGGCCTTGCTCCAGGAAATACACTTCCCGCGAGTCGGGCGACCACTGCGCGTCCGACTTGCTACCCGCGGTGGACGTCAACTGCCGCGCCACGGGGCGCTCCCGCGCCAGTTCGTCCAGCGAGTACGTATACAGGTTCACCTGGCCTTCGGCCGACGCCGTGATCAGCAGCGTTTTGCCGTCCGGGCTGATGGCGATCTCGCCCGCTTCCACTCCCAGCGGGAGGCTCGCGATGCGCCGGCGGATTCCATCGAACTCGATCCGCACGGGCTCCTTTGCCTGAGTTTCCGGCTTCGCCGCGTCGGGCCGCCGCGGAGCGTCCTTGAACAGATCCGTAAATTGATCCTCGCGGAAGCGCGGCGCCCGCGGCAGCAGGTCGATGCGCATGATCTCCGGTTCCTCGGTTCGCTGCCCGGACCGGAACAGCAAGTACTTGCCGTCCGGACTCCACACCAGCGATCCGCCAAACGTGTTCGGCAGGAAGGACGCCTGCCGCGCCGCGCCGCCCGCGGCCGCCACCACCTGCGCGTTGGCGAAGTTGCGCTCGCCCGGCGCCAGGAAAGCCATCCACTGCGAATCCGGAGACCAGGCGACTCGCCCCCCGCCCGAGTTCGGCGGCCGGGAAAACGAGGCGGCCGCGACCATGGTCTCCTGCTTGGACGCCAGGTCGGCGACCATCAGCTTCTCGCCCTCCCGCAGGAAGCTGACCTTCTTGCCGTCCGGCGAAAAGGCCGGGCCGTAGTCGGAAGCGCCGCTCGACAATTGCGATTCCGTGTTGCTGGTGAAGTCGAAAAGGTAGATCTGGTACTTCCCTCCGCGATCCGACCGGTAGACGAGCCTCCTGGAATCAGGTGACCACGCGAGATCGCCCTCCGCGCCGACACTCCGCGTGACGCGAAAGGCCGCGCCGCCGTCGCGAGCCGAGGCCGCGAAAATCTCCCCGTGCGCCACCACCGCGATCTTGCGTCCGTCCGGCGACAGCGCCAGTTCCTGAAAGGTGTTGAACGTCTGCCGCGAAACCGCGGGTCCGGCCGGCGCACCCCGCAGGGCGATGGCAACCGCCGCCGCCTTGCCGGCGGCAACGTCGTAAGTCCAGATCGCGAAATCACGTTCGAAAGCGATTCGTTTTCCATCGTGGCTGATCTTGGGCCAGAGAACGCGGCCATCGCGGAACTGCGTCAACTGCTTGGGCTCGCCTCCGCCGATCGTCTTCTCCCAGATATTCTCCGCGCCGCTCCGGTCCGAGACGTAATACAGTTTCTTGCCGTCGGCGGACCACATGGGCCACATATCGCGCGCCCCGCCCGGCAAGCCTGCCCGCTCGTACACGCCGTCGCGCCGGATCCAGATCTCGCTTTCGTCGATGTGACTGTGTCCCTTGCGCCACCACTGCCCGACAGCCTGCCCGCCTCTTGCAGTCAGGGCCAAGGTGTTCGGCGTGGAGCCCGGCGCCGAGTAAAACTCCGGCATATAGCGGTCGTCGGCGACCGGCATCGGCGTTCCACCCGGCGCGGGAACGCGGTGCACGTCCGTGGTTCCGGCGATGTCGGTCGAGTTCGTGGTGAAGTACAGATATTTGCCGTCGCGCGACCAGCCGTCCAGGCTTTCCGTCACGTCGTCGAAGGTGATGCGCTTCAGCTCCCCGCTGTCCAGGTCGAGAGTATAGACGTCGCCGCCCCCGGTCCGATTGGAGCCGAACGCCAGCTTCTTCCCGTCCGGCGAGAACGCCGGCCTCGACTCCGTCGCCGGATGCGACACCAGCAGCCGGGCTTCGCCGCCCGCCAGGGGCGCCGTCCAGATGTCACCCCCGGAAACGAAGGCAATCTCGTCCCGCACCGGGTTCAGCGCGGGTTCGTAAAAGGAGGGCTTGGAAATGTCCTGGCTGACGAGAGGAATTGCCAGAACGATCGCGGCGAGTCTGAGTTTCATGATGTTCACAGAACATCATAGCCGCCCGGCGTGCTTACGGCAGCCGCCACAACGTGAGATTCTTCTCGTCCTTCACCAGCAATCCCCTGCCCAGCGGAACCGGATGCGCGAAGGTCTTCGAATCCGCCACGGTGTAGCGAGCCAGTTGCTCGAATCCCGCCGCCGATTTCCGGGCCGCGATCAGGTCCGCGGTGTCCGACAGCAGCAGCAAGTCCGGTCCGGCGGACAACACCGAAACGTGATTGCCTTCCCTGCCCTGCGTCGTCCACAGCGTCTTGCCGGTTTTCAGGTCCAGGCAGAAAAACTGGCCCTTTTTCTTCGACGACATGCCGTACAGCAAATCGCCATCCATCACCGGTGAGCTCATGTACATCGAGATCTCGGGATTCTCCCACACCTTCTCAGGACTCCACCCGCCGCCCGTCTGGAAAACACGCCATGCCGTAGTCGGCTTGCGAACGCCGGAAAAGATGATGTGCTTGCCGTGAATCACCGGAGTGGGGATGTTCTCGTTCCATTCGTCCTTATAGGGAATCGTCCACAACTGCTTGCCGTCCGCGATGCGGAAGCCGACAGCGGACCGGTCCGTCAGGGTGACCAACTGCCGCACCCCGTCGAACACCGCGACCACCGGCGAAGCGTATCCCGGGCCGTCGGTTCGCGTGTTCCACTTCTCCCCACCGCCGGCCGGATCGTAGGCAATCACATTGCCCCCGGAATCGTCGCCCACGTGCACGATCAGCGAGCCCGAATCCAGCACCGGCGACATGGCCGTCCCGGTGAACAATTTCGCCGTGCTGACCGACTTCGAGAAGTCCTTGCGCCACTGCACCGCGCCTGTCTTCGCGTCCCATGCCGTGAGAACGCCCATGACGCCGAGCGTGTACACCCGGCCTCCGGAGACGAGCGGCGTCGAGAACGGCCCCGGCGCCATTTGTAGCGCGTATTGGTTTTTCTTAAATTCCGCCGGATACGCTTTTCTCCAGGCAATCGCGCCGCTAGCCGCGTCCAGCTTTACCAGCGCCTCCTCTTCGTTGTCGCGGGTGAATACGAACACCGCTCCGTTGTCTACCACCGGAGACGAGTAGCCGCCACCCACCACGGCGGACCATTTCTTTTCGAGCGTGCGAGGCCACGATGCCGGACTCTTAAACCCAGCCATAACGCCGTCGCGACCGGGACCGCGCCACTGATTCCAATCCTGCGCCGCCGCCAACCCGGACAGCACCAGGCATACCAGACTCTTGAAGCTCAAGCGGTCACCTCCGCTGTTCGATGCTGCATCAACCGCTGATAGGCATCGATTGTCCTCGCCGCCATGTTCGCGACGGTGAAGTGCCGCCGCACCGCTTCGCTTGCCCGGGCGCCTATCTCCCGCGCCCGGCCCCGGTCGCGAACCAGCACTGCAAGTTGCTCCGCCAGGCTGACGGCGTCGTCCGGCTCAAACAGCAGTCCGCCCCCCGTTTTCTGGATGATCTCCGGGAAGGACCCGTGCGCCGGTTGCACCGCCGGTACGCCGGATGCCATGGCTTCCAGCAGATACAGGCCTTTCGGCTCGCGATACGGGCTGGGAACGCTGATCACGTCGATGCTTCCCAGGAAATCCGCTTTTTGCCGCCGGTCAAGCGTTCCCCGGTAGTGGAATTCCGCGCCATAACCCCAATCCCGCATCTGCCGCTCCACCGTCTCCAGATAGGGCTTGTGTTCCGCAGGCAGGTAGCCTGCCGCCTCCAGCCGAAGGGGTCCGAAGCCGTAATCGGTCCTCAGCCTACGGTAGGCCTCGGCAAGCAGGTGCAGGCCCTTCTCCGGCGCGATGCGGGCGAAGTACCCGACCGTGAAAATCTCGTTCTTGGGACCCGCTGCGAAGTCGCCGGTATGGATTCCAATCGGCACAACGTCCATGCGGCTTTCGGGAATACCGAAGTAGCGGCACATGTAATCCGCGTAGTAGTTGCTGGTGGCGATGAAGCGGTCCACGCCGGCCACCTGCTCCCGGATCAAGCGCATCGATTCACTCCGGTACGGCTCGATCAGCCCGTCCAGGAAGACATCGTCACCTTGAAGGGTGAGGCAGATGGGCCGCTCCAGGGAGCGCTTCAAGGGTTCCGCCATCGCGATCAGCAGCGCGAACGGAAGGTTCACCACATCCGGCCGAGGCTCGGTCTCCAGCCACGCCAGCAGTTTCGAGAACTCCTTGTGAAGGCGCCCCTGCTCGCCTTTCAACATCGAAATGGTCATCTCGCCCAGGAATTTCGGGTTTACGGCGACTGACCTCTTGGAAGCCAGCTTCAATGCCCACTGCGAGTCCCACAACTTGTCGAGAAGCCAGGGCGTATGCCGGAAAACCGGATAATGCTGCTCGAGATAGACCGATATCCCGCCGAAGAAGACCTTGTCCAGGCTGACGTTCTGTTCGTCCGTGGTGGTGGGCGTATAGAGCGGAACCAGGGTCACCTGATGCCCCAGCTTCATCAGGTCGCTGGCGAGCGCGTTGTCGCGCAGGCAACTCCCGCAGTACATCTGCGCCGCCCCGCCGGTGAACTGAAGAATCCGCATCTTCCTCATTCTGACGGTTTCACTGGCCAAAAGTCGCAGAGAGTTTCGGCCCGTCCCACCACCGGACACCCCTCGGCGTGATCAACTTTCGTTTTCTTACACTTACACGTGGCAGCCGCCGTGCAGCCCAGTTCTGATTATGCGCAACGACCTTCGCTACGCCTGGCGGCTTTGGCTCCGCAGCCCGGTGCTTCTGGCGGTTGCAATCCTGACCATCGCCCTGGGTATCGGGGCCAACACGGCCATGTTTTCCCTGGTGAACGCGGTCCTTCTCAGGCCGCTGCCCGTGCGCAATCCGGAACAGCTTACCCTGTTGACCTCCCGCGTCGCTGGCGAGGGTTTCACCAACAGCTTTTCTTACCCCATGTACCGCGACTTGCAGAGCCGAAACGACGTTTTCGACGGCATCCTGGCGCGTTCCGGATGGGGCGTCGATCTCAGCGGCGACCAGGGAGCGGAACACGTCTATGGGGAGATCGTATCCGGAAACTATTTTCAGGTTCTCGGCGCGGACGCCGCCGCCGGCCGATTGCTGACGCCCGAAGATGACGTGGTTCGCGGCGGTCATCCGGTCGCGGTGATCACCTATTCCCTCTGGCAAAGGCGGTTCGGGGGAAGTCCCGCGGTTATCGGCTCCCAGCTTGTGGCCAATGGGCGCAGCTTACAAGTCATCGGGGTGACGCACAAGGGATTCTTTGGCCCCGAGCTCGCCGGACGTCCTGAGATTTTCGTACCCATCGCCATGACCCCGGTGTTTCGGCCCGAACCGAAAAACCGGCTGGAGAACCGCCGCCAGCAATGGCTCACCTTGATGGCGCGCCGCAAGGAAGGCGTGTCGACACAAGAAGCGCGATCCCGGCTGAACCCCGTATTCCGCCAGATTCTGGCGGAAGAAGAGCGGGCGCTTCCCGCCAGCGCCGGCCCGGAGCGGCGCAAGCAGCTCCTTTCCCAGACCCTGGAGGTGACTTCCGGGGCACAGGGGTTCGGACGAATGCAGCGCTTCATGCGCACACCCCTGCTGATGCTTCTCGCCGTTACCGGCATGGTGCTCTTGATCGCGTGCGCCAATCTCGCCAATCTGCTGCTTTCGCGAGCCGCGGCCCGCGAGCATGAGGTGGCGGTGCGGATTGCAATCGGCGCCCGGCGCATTCATCTGCTGCGGCATTTCCTGGCCGAGAGCCTGATCGTTTCCACTCTCGGCGGCATCGCGGGCCTGCTCTGCGCGGGCTGGCTGACCGTCCCGTTGATCCGGGCCATGCCGGAGGGCCATTCCTTGAGCGAGGACTTCCAGATCGACGGTCCGGTACTGCTTTTTACCCTGCTGGCGACCGTGGGCACCGGCATCCTGTTCGGGCTCGCGCCGGCCTGGTCGGGCTTCCGGCGTGCGGATCGCCTGCGCCGGCCGGAGCGGGGCATCGGTGAAACAGGCATCCTCTCGCTTCGAAGCGTGCTGCTTGGCGGCCAGGTGGCTCTCTCGTTCCTGCTGGTGCTCGGCGCCGGGCTGTTCCTCCGGACAGTAAGCAACCTGCAGTCGATCGATACTGGTTTCGAGAGACAGAACATTCTGCTTGCCAGCGTTTCCCCCAGCCAGGTGGGCTATCGGGGCGAGCGGGAGGCGCAGTTCTACGATGCTCTCCTGCAGCGGATGCGTTCGACGCCCGGCGTTCTAGCCGCCTCGTTCTCCAATACCGCCATGCTCAGCGGCTCGTCGGATCGCATGGGAATCGTAGTGGAAGGCCAGCCTGCGTCCCACGAATCGCCGCATCGCGCCTTCTTCAATACGGTAACAGATGGCTACTTCGCTACCCTTGGGATGCCGCTCGTCGCCGGACGCGATTTCCGCCCTGGTGAGCGAGGGGAGGCAGCTAAGGTGATCGTCATCAACGAAACCATGGCCCGGCGCTATTTCGGGCAGCCGGAAGCCGCGCTCGGCCGGCACGTCGGTTTCAGCGGACCCAACGCGAGGCCGGACATGGAAATCATCGGCGTCGCGCGGGACGCCCGCTACATCGATCTCCGGGAGGAAGCTCGCAACTTCGCGTTCATTCCCGTCGGGGTTGGGGATTCGGGGGAAATGATTCTTCATCTTCGCGCCGAAAGCCCGCCGCATCGCCTCGCCGGCGAGGTACGCGCCGCCGTGGCGGCCTTGGACCGGACCCTTGCCGTTTTCCACGTAAAGACCCTCGCCGCGCAAATCGATGAGTCCATCTCGGATCACCGGCTGATGGCGATGCTCACCGCGTTTTTCGGCGGCTTGGCGACCGCCCTGGCGGCGGTCGGGTTGTACGGCGTGCTCGCGTTCACCGTGGCCCGGCGGACGCGGGAAATCGGCATCCGCATGGCGTTGGGCGCCGATCGGAGCGACGTCGTGGGCATGGTGCTCCGCCACACCGCTCTGGTCATCGGCTGCGGTCTGAGCGTCGGCCTGGCCGGGGCGGCCGCCCTGTCGCGGTTCCTGGAATCGCAGCTCTATGGCGTCAAGCCGCTGGACCCGGTCACCATCGCCGCCGCCGCGGCGGTCCTAGCCGTCTCCGCGGGTCTGGCGAGCTGGCTGCCGGCGCGCCGCGCCGTACGGGTGGACCCTATGGTCGCGCTGCGGTTTGAGTGATTTCAGTGGGAAACTGGAGCGGGAGACGGGGATCGAACCCGCAACCAACAGCTTGGAAGGCTGTGACTCTACCATTGAGTTACTCCCGCC
>JAIEPW010000038.1 GCA_019748195.1 Bryobacteraceae bacterium | reverse complement strand
TGTGGAGGTTCCCATTTGTATAGTGCGTGCTCGTGTCTAAAACTCTACGATTAGTTTCAAAACGGAACAAGAACCGCGAAGTGGGTACAAGGTGAGGTATTGGGAGGGTGTCTTCACTACCCCCACATGGGGGTGAGGGATAGTACTACCGCTCCGCGTTCCAACTGATCACGAACGCATCGGGGTAGGTGGGGCGCAGTGTTTCCAGCAGTTTCAGGGCGGTCTCGCGATCCGCGGCGGCGCCGGCTACGACGCGCCAGCGGTCCTCGGAGCCCTGGGAGACGACGGCGGGGCGGATGCGGTCGCGCTCCAGACGGCGTCGAAGTTCCTCCGCGCGATCGCGCTCCTGGAGCGAAGCCACCTGCACGCCGTACCGCAAAGACACTCGCGCGCCGGACGGAGGAGCGATCACTCTCAGCCTCACCTTGGCGATACCGGAGCGGACCATGTCGATCTCGCCGGCCGCGGCGCGGGAGAGATCGATGATGCGGCCCCCGACGAAGGGCCCGCGATCGTTGACGCGCACGGAGACCTCGCGATCGTTGTCGAGGTTCTTCACGCGCACCCAGACTCCGAAGGCGAAGTTGGGATGCGCGGCGGTGAGGTCGTTCATATCGTAGATCTCGCCGCTCGCGGTCTGGCGTCCGTGATACGGCACTCCGTACCAGCTCGCGACGCCGCTCTCCGTGGTTCCGATGCGCGGCGCGACGGTGACGGCGGTCTTCTTCGCGCAGGACGCGGTGATCGCGAGAAGAGACACAAGCACTACGGCGGTGAGGCGCATCGTCACGGCAACCCCTTGAACAAAGGCTCGGAAGCTATAAAACAATTCTACAGCACTACGTTTTTGGCGTGCGAGGGTCCGCGCGGGGATCGCGCCGCTCCGCGAGAGTCATTTTTTTCTTGACAACGATTCGAAAGCACCTTATATATGAATCACACTGCGGTCTCCTCGTGAGAGCGCAAATCTTGATGTTAGGGAGAATTGATTCGAATGAAGAACGCAACCAAGAAGGCCCCGGCGAAGAAGGCTGCTAAGAAGGCCACCAAGAAGAAGAAGTAGCTTCGACCGGTAAAACTCTAGACACCAATGGCCCCGAGCAATCGGGGCCGTTCTCTTTTTGGAGACCCTGCCGGCGGCGCTCAACGCGATGCGCGCAGCACACGGAAAGTCTCGCCCATGCCGGCCAGCAGCGTCTTCAACTGATTGCGCAGCCCCCGCGCTTCGCCTTCGTCCCCGGCGCGCAGGATCTCCTCGAATGCGTCGCGCTCCCCCAGCCGCAACAGAAACTTCGCCATGGACTCGAGCGGCGCCGCGCGAAAGCCGCGCAGTTCGAACCGGTCCCGCAGAGCGTCGAAGTCGACATGCGCGGTGATGTCCTGCTCGCCGGGGTCCGCGAGAACGTCCGGGCTCGCGCGGTGAAGGCGATAGCTCATCAGCGTACCGGCGGGGAAACGAACTCGCTCCCGGCGCGTCAGTCCGTAATCCAGCACCAGCACGGTTCCCGAGCGGAGCGAGCTGGCGATGCGGTCCACCCAATCGAGCGCGTCCAGGCAGATTTCCATGCGATCCCCTTCGCGCATCTCCGGCGCGTAGCGTGCGGCGTAGTTTGCGATCTCGCCACTCACTTCGCCGCCGGGGAGGAAGGTGAATCGATCCTCGGTCCAACCAACATCCACGTAGCGGAGCGTCTCACCCCGCATTTCGATGAGATCGACGGGAAGCGCATCAAAGAATTCGTTTGCGAGCACGACGCCGTTGAACTCCGCCGGCAGCGGGTCGCCGGCTTCCACCGGCAGATACCCGAAGGGCTGGAGGAAGTCGCGAAGTTCACCTCGCCCGGCGCCGAGTTCCACCACGCGGAAACCGGAATCCATCGCGAGATCGGAGATCGCCCGCCGGATCAGGCGGCCGAACACGGGTTGCAATTGCTCGGCGGTGAAAAAATCGCCCCGGCGACCGAACGGGTCGCGGGAATCGCGCCTGTAATACCCGGTGCCGGGGTAGTACAGGGCTAAGTTCATGAAATTCCTAAAGGAAAGTGAGCCGCAGGTCCGGATCGCGGAGAGGATCGCGTCGCGGGCGGTCTGCATCCTTATATTATGCGGCCCTGGGTCTGGAGTAAGATGAAGATACGTTCAGGATTGGGGAACGGCAGTTTGGTTGCTTTCGTCTTTCGTAGTGACAGTGTGTGAGCCGAAATCGACCCCGCCGCCTCGATGCGTCCGGGGCTTTTGCGTCTCAGGAGTAGAAGAGTTATGAACCGCATGAAAACAATGATGTTGCTCGCCGCACTGACGGCCCTGGTGCTGTTCCTTGGGCGCGCGATCGGGGGGCAGCAGGGCCTGATGTTCGCGATCGTGATCGCCGGGTTGATGAACTTCGTGTCGTATTGGTTTTCCGACAAGATTGTGCTTTCGATGTATCGCGCGCAGCCGGTGACGCCGGAAGAGGCGCCGGAGCTCTATCACCTGGTTCACGACCTGGCGATGCGCGCCGAACTGCCGATGCCGAAGCTGTACATCCTGCCGGAGGATACGCCGAACGCGTTCGCCACCGGCCGCAACCCGAAGCACGGCGCGGTTGCTGTGACCCAAGGAATCATGCGTTTGCTTTCCCGCGAGGAACTGGCGGGCGTAATCGCGCATGAATTGGGGCACATCAAGAATCGCGACACTCTGATCATGACCGTTTCCGCCGCTCTCGCCGGCGCGCTCAGCCACCTGGCTACGATGGCCATGTGGGGCGGGCTGCTGGGCGGCGGGCGGCACAGCGACGACGAGGAAGGCGCAAACCCGATCGCCGGCCTGCTGGGGATCATTTTGGCGCCGATCGCGGCGTCCCTGATCCAGATGGCGATCTCGCGGTCGCGCGAGTACCTGGCGGACGAAGCCGGCGCTCGCTACTCGGGCAACCCGATGGCGCTTGCCAGCGCTCTGCGCAAGATCGAGAGCTGGAGCCAGCGGATTCCGATGCACGACGGCAATCCGGCCACCGCGCACCTGTTCATCATCAACCCCTTCACGGGCGGCGGTTTGGCCCGGATGTTCAGCACCCACCCTCCGACGGCGGAGCGGGTGGCGCTGCTGGAGGAAATGGCGCGGACCGGCAGCTACGTGACGGCGTAATCGGCTGGTTTCTTCGGATCCGGCGGGCGAGGCACCCCGTCCGCCGGATTCTGTTCTCACGCCCCCTTCAGCTATCCTGACTGTGCGGCCACCCGCGACGCCGGATGACGATTCTCTTCCCATTTGCCGAATACTGGTGGTTCTACGCCGGCTTCACCGCGTTCGTGATGGTGCTGCTGTTGCTCGACCTGGGCCTGTTCCACCGCAAGGATCATGCGGTGGGGTTTCGGGAAGCATCCCTGTGGACTCTGGCCTGGATGGCGCTGGCGGGGGTTTTCGGCGCCCTGCTTTATCAATACACCGCGAATCAGTTCGGCACGGTTGTCGCTTCCCGCATTCTGCTGGAGTTCGCCACCGGCTACGTGGTGGAAGAGTCGTTGTCCGTGGACAACATGTTCGTATTCGTTCTGGTGTTCCAGTACTTCGGCATCCCGCCCAAGTATCAGCACCGGGTGCTGTTCTTCGGCATCCTGGGGGCGCTTTTCTTCCGCGCCGTATTCATCGCGATCGGGTCGGCGCTGATTCAGTACAACTGGGTGCTGTTTCTGTTCGGCGCGTTCCTGATCTATACGGGCTATCGGATGTTCCGCGGCTCTCCCGAGGACATCGATCCCGGCGACAGCCCGGCCATTCGCATTGTCCGGCGGCTGCTCCCGGTGAGCGAGGAGCTCCATGGCCACAACTTCTTTACGCGGATTCACGGGCGGCTGCACGCCACGCCGCTGTTCCTGACCCTGATGGTGCTGGAGATGACGGACGTCGTATTCGCGGTGGACTCCGTGCCGGCGGTGTTCGCCGTGACCCGCGAGCCGCTGATCGTCTTCACCTCCAACATCTTCGCGATCCTCGGCTTGCGCAGCCTGTACTTCCTGCTGGCGGGCGCGGTGGGCAAGTTCCACCTGCTGCATTACGGGCTGGCGATTGTGCTGGTGTTCGTCGGCCTGAAGATGACGGTGCTGAACTGGGCTTTCGGCGGCCACTTCCCCATCGGGATCTCACTGGCGGTTATCGTCAGCGTCGTGGGGGGCAGCATCGCCCTGTCGCTGCTCTATCCGAAGAAGGCGGACGAGCATGTCGCGCCGGAAGTGGTGCTGAGCGACAACGAGCCCGGCTAACTTCCGGCCACGCGTTCCGCGATCATTTGTTTCAACTGCTCATACGGCATGCGGCCGGGGTGATACAGGCGCACGATGCCTTTGCGGTCCACCAGAACGAGGGTGGGGGTCGTGCTGGACCCGTAGTCGCGGAAGGTTTCTTCGTCCACTGGGACCGGGATGTCCTGCAGATCCGGATAGAACTGCTTCCAGATCTCGCCGATGTACTTCAGTTCCGCGTCGGGAGGCGCTTCTTTCCCGCCGGCGACATAGCCGTACCTTTGCGTTGGGGCGATGATCCGGAGGCCTTGGGAGGCGAAGTCGTTTTTCAGCCTGGCAAGGATCGGGCCCTGATACTTGCAGTCGCCGCACCAGTGCGCCCAGAAGAAGAGCAGCACGGGCTTGCCCTTCCACTGCGACACCGGCGGCGTCTTCGGTCCGAATTGGTGCTGCGCGTTCACCGCGGGGGCAGGTTTGCCTTCCAGGCTCAGCAGGTTGATGTTCTTCTGGATGCGGGCGCGCATGGAAGTTTCGCGGAACTTCTTCATCTCGCCTTCGAGATAGGCCACCGCCTCGGTCCGCTGGTTGCGCCTGCCGAGCACCTGGGATTGAACCTCGATCGCCGCGCCCAGCGCGATGGGGAAGTTCGGATCCCCATCCACGGGACGCTTCTTGAGCTCGGCGATGCACAGGTCATAGGTTTCCTGGGCGAGACGAGCGGCGTCCTCGAGCTTGCCCGCGGCAAGCGCGCCGCGAGCGGTCCAGGAATGCGCCTCCAGCCACTCGGGCGTCACGCCGCCCGTCTCGCGAGCCTGCCGCAGCAGCTTCGCGGCGCCGGGAAAATCGTTCTGGCTCAGCGCCCGGCGGACATCCTGGATGATTCCGGCCGACAGCGCCGCGGCGCAAAGCAGTAAGGTAATCAGCTTTTTCAATTCACATCCCCGTGATCAGCAGCCCGCCATCCACCACCAGCGTCTGCCCCGTCAGATATTCAGATCCGTCGCCCGCAAGCAGCAGCGCCGCCTCTGCGATTTCGGATGGTTTTCCCGAGCGCTGCAGCACCTGCCGCGACATCTGCTTGCGCATCCGTTCCTCGTCATTCCAGAAGTATTCGCTCAACTGGGTTTGAATCAGTCCGGGCGCGATCGCATTGACGCGCACGTTGCGGGCGCCGAACTCGAGGGCGCAACTCTGGGTCATCATGATCAGCGCCGCCTTGGTCATCGAATACAGCATGCTGTGGAACTGCGGCCGCATTCCCGCGACGGACGCGATGTTGATGATGGATCCCCGCCCCCGCTCCAGCATTCCGGGGGCCACCAGCTTGATCAACCGGAACGTGCTCTTCAGGTTGACCTCCACCATCTTGTCGAACTGACCTTCATCGAAGTCCAGGCACGGCCCCTGCGCGATGTTGGTGGCCGCGTTGTTCACAAGGATATCGACGTTCCCCAACTCCGATTCGGTAGTGCGGACCAGGGCTTCCAGGTCCGCGGGCTTTCCAACGTGGGCGGCGACCGGCAATACACGCCCGCGGCCGGGGTGCGAGATCGCACGCCCCGCCTCCTGAATCGTCTCCAGCTTGCGGCCGCAGATGGCGACTTTCGCCCCCTCGCGCGCGAACGCCTCCGCGATGGCGAGTCCGATCCCGCGGCTCGCACCGGTCACGATCGCCACTTTTCCGTCCAGTTTGCCCATTGCCGCTCCCGTGCTATAGCGAAAGTGTCTTCAGATATTCCCGAAAAGCCTGGCCGAGGTCGTAACGCTTCAGCGCGAACTCGACGGTGGCTTTCAGGAAGCCCAGCTTGTCACCCGCGTCATACCGATTGCCCTCGAAGCGATAGCCGTAGATGGGGCGATTGCGCAACAGGTGCTTCAAACCGTCGGTAAGCTGAATCTCGCCCCCCGCCCCCGGCGGAACGGCCTCGATGCAATCGAAGATCTCCGGCGTCAACACGTAGCGGCCGATGATCGCCAGGTTGGAAGGGGCGTCCTCACGCTTGGGTTTCTCTACCATGTTGCGGATGCGGTACAGGCGATCCCGCGTGCCGTTGTGCGCGACAGGTTCGGCGTCCACCACGCCGTACGCCGAGATGTTCTCCGGCGGGACCTCCATCAGCGCCACCACCGATGCGCCGTAGAACTCGTAAACATCCAGAAGCTGCCGCAGGCAGGGGACCTCGGCGTCGATGACGTCGTCCGCCAGAATCACCGAAAACGGCTCATGGCCAACGAGTTCCTTGGCCCGCAGCACGGCGTGTCCGAGTCCGAGCGCCTCCTTCTGCCGTACGTAGGCCACGTTGATCATGTCCGATACGGTGCGTACGCTGGCGAGCAGGTCGCGCTTATTGCTCTTCTCCAGCATGTGTTCCAACTCAAAGCTGACGTCAAAGTGATCTTCGATGGCTACCTTGCCGCGGCCCGTGACGATGTAAATGTTCTGGATCCCGGAGTGGATCGCTTCCTCAACTCCGTACTGGATCAAGGGTTTATCGACAAGGGGCAGCATCTCCTTGGGCTGTGCCTTGGTCGCCGGCAGGAAGCGGGTTCCCAGTCCTGCTGCGGGAAAAACGGCTTTTCGCACTCTGGGTATCATCACTTTCATTGTATTCGTGCATAATAGAGCGATGTCCGACGAGCGTACAGACATTGCTGTACATCTGTTCCGCGAAGCGTACGCGTCACAGATGCGAGGAAACCTGGACGAAGCGGTCCTGCTTTACAAGAAATCGATCGAGATGCTGCCCACCGCCGAAGCATACACCTTCCTGGGCTGGACCTACCGCTTCCAGGGGAAGATCCAGGCGGCGATCGAGGAGTGCAAGCACGCCATCATGATCGACCCGACGCTGGGCAACCCGTACAACGATATCGGGGCATACCTGATCGATCTGGGCCGGCCCAAGGAGGCGGTCTCCTGGCTGGAGCGGGCTTTGCGCGCCGCGCGCTATGAAGCCTATCACTACGCCTGGTTCAATCTGGGACGCGCCATGCTGCTGACGGATCGCTATTCGGAAGCCCAGCGCTGCTTCGAACGCGCGCTGGAGATCGAACCGAATTACGCCATCGCCAAGGAAGCACTCAGTAACCTGAAGCGCCTGCTGCAATAGGCGCCTAGCGGAGGATGGCGACGATTCGCACCGGACCTCCGGTGCCGCCCTTGATTTTCATGGGCAGCGCGATCAGGGTCGCCCCCGTGGCGGGCAGCTTGTCCAGGTTGGCGACGTTCTCCAGGTTGTAGATTCCTTTGGCGGCCAGCACGCGGTGCGCGATGAAGTCCCTGGAGGGACCGTAATCGATGCTGGCGGTATCGATTCCGATCGCGTCGATGCGGCGCTCCTTCACCAGCCACTCCGCGGCCTCCTTGGAGACGCCGGGAAAGTGGAGCCCGCTCGCGTCGCCCGCTTTGTCCGATCCGAAGTACGCCTTGCGGTCGCCCCAGAACCTGCCCCAACCGGCGCGCACCAGCAGGGCGGCGCCGTCCGGGATGCGGCCGTTCGCTTTCTCCCAGGCCCGCAGGTCCGCCGGGGTCAAGCGATAGTCGCGATTGGCGGCGGACTGCGCGGTGATGTCGACGACTACCGCGGGGCTTACAAGCTGCTTCAGCGGGATCGCTTCCGTGGTGGCGCCGTCCTGCGCGAAGTGGATGGGAGCGTCAATGTGCGTTCCCTGGTGCTCGCTGGCGGAAAAGCTCGCCATGGTGTACCAGTAGCCGCCCGGCGACATCCCCCACGCGTCCTTCTTCCACTGGAAGGGCTTGGCGGTAGGCCAAAACAGCGTCTTGGAGTCGAAGTCGTAGGTGAGGTCCACCAGCTTCGAATCGTCGATCTGCGCCGGGGCGCAGGAGCAGAGAAGTGCCAGAACCAGCCAGCGCATCCCGCTATTCTACGGCGATTTGTTCAGGTCGAGCGGCGGGATGAAGCATCCGACCGGCTTGGTGCGGGGCGGGACGGCGGCGCCTCCCAAGGCGAGGGCATCCAGCGCGCTACGCAGATCCTTTTCGGTTACGATCGCCCGGCGCTTGCCCCACGTGGCATAGGCATTGTCGATTCTCCCGCGATACGCGACCATCCCCTCGCGGATCACGGCGGCTTCCGGGGTCACGGTTGCGCCGGCCGCCTTCACCAGCTCGTGACGCATGTCGTGGATCACCGGATAGCCGGCGTGACCGAAGTCGGCCACGTGCCTGGCAATCTGCGCCGGAGTCAAGCCGGGATCGACGTACACAAGATAACAGTTCGTGCGGTTTTCGTAGTCGCGGCAAACCCGCTGGATCTCGCGGGCGTATTGATTCGAGATGGGGCAGTCGGTGGTTACGAAAAACAACGTGGACATCCGCCCGCCGGAAGCGAAGGGCGTCCGCGGAATGCCGGAAGTGTCACGGATCTCCAACTTGGCATCCACGCGCTCCTGCGAGGTAAGGACGGACGCAAGCGCGAGCACCAACCCCCACCGCATCACTTCACCGCGATCGTCACGCCCGGCTGGCTCCTCACGGAACCCACCTGAAGTTCCACGCTGAGATCGCCGGAGGCGACATCCGCGGGGATGCGGGCGTTCACCTGGAACAATCCCGCAACCGCGCCCGGGGCAGCGCCCGCGTAGGTGACCTCCGCTTCTCGTCCGCCGATGAACACCTTCACCGGACGTGTGGGCCGCGGCAGATTTCCGCCGGTCGCAAGCCTGCCGTCGAGTCCCGCCGGCTGCGTCTGGCCTTCACCCGTGGCGTAGATGGAAACGATGGATCCCTTGTCGGCGGGGCGTTGCGATGAATTGACCGTTACCCCGTCCTGATTGAGAATCGCGCCCTGGCCGCGCCCGCTGAAATCCGAAGTGAAGATGGACGGCGCGACATCAACAACCGGCAGGGGAATCTGTTCCGAGGTCAGCCCGTTGTAGCGGACGCGCATCTGGACGCCCTTCTTGCCGTCCACCGAATACGGCACGACGGCCGCGAGTTGCCCCGCCGAGGTGTACAGGAGCGGGGCGGCGGCATTGTCGAACAACACCTGCGTACCGGCGAGATCGCCGGCGAGACGCCCGTCGTCACTGAGCCTGCCGTTGGTCAGGGTCGCCGGACCCAGGCGGCTGCCGTAAATGACGACGATCTTGCCCGGCGTAACGGCGCCGTTCCCGCCGCTGCCCGCGTCCACGACGCCGGAGCTCACCAGCAACGGCCGGGGCGACGTGTTGGGACCCGGAATCAACGCCGCGACCACAGCGGTACGGAGGATAGTGAAATCCGCCTCGGTCTTGGGCGACACCATGAGCAGCAGGCTGCCCATCTCGTCCGTCGATTCCTCGCCCCAGCGCACTCGAACCGGCGGATTGGCGGGATTGCGGGGGTTCTTCGCCGAGTTATCGTAAGTGATCTCGCCGTCGAGACGGGTGCCCCGCGGCAGCGCGATCGCATTGCGGAATGTGTACTGATCCTGCCAGTTGAAGTCCCAATCCTTGATCCACAACAGAACCCGGACTTCGCCCCCCGGCAGCGTCGCCGTCAGCTTGGCTTCCCTGGCGAGATAGTGAGCATGGGCGGACACCTTCACCGCATCCACGTCCACGGGAAGCGTGAACGTGCCGCGAACTTTGTAGTTCGCCTCACCGGCGGGAATATCGATGCCGGCGCGGATGCCGAAGAACACAGGCGCCTGCACCTCCAGCACGCGACGCTCCGGGCGAGGCGCGAAATACAAGCCGATAGTCGTCTTTTCGGTTTCCGCTTTCCCGCTGGGGTGGAAATGCGTCTGCAGCACCAGGTCCGATCCTCTGGGCAGGGGATACGCGAGTCCGTCCGGCAGGAATTGCGCGGTGGTGCCGGGAACCCAGCCGCCCAGTCCCCCCGTAAGCGCGTTTCCGAGATCGCCCACGCCGCCGGTGAACACCGAGCCCAAGCCCGGAAAGCCCGGCTGGCCGTCACGCCCATCCTGTGACCTCGCGTTGCCGGTGTTGTCGGAAAAGAACAACACGTGATGCACGACGCTGCGCGCCGACGGCCGCAGCTCGATCGCGCGCACCCACTTGTCCTCGGTAAGGTTCAGCGGAAGGGCGAAGTTGCGATAGATATCGGAGCCCTCGGCGGGCACGTTGAAACCCTGCGGCATCTCCACGATGAGATCAGGAGTTCCGAGTTGCCAGCCCTCGGGAAAGCGCGGCAGCGCGGGCGTTTTGGCCGGATCGCCTTCCGGCATTCCGTCCGCCACCCAGCGCTGGATCAGCGCGATCTGCTCATTGGTCAGCCTCCGCTCGTCGCGATACTCGCTCCACCCCGCTTCCGGCTTCCAGGGCGGCATGTAACGCTCTTTCGTCACGGCCGCGATGGTCCGGGCCCGTTTCGCCACGTCGGCATACGACAGAAGCGAGAACGGCGCGGCCTCTCCGGGGCGGTGACAGGGGGCGCAATTGTGGTGGACGATCGGCGCAATGTGCTCGCTGTACGTGACTTGTTGCGCGGGCGCCAGTGTCGCCGAAAGAACCAGCAGCGAAGATAAGGCGAACTTCGTCTTCATGAGTTCCAACTTCCAATATAGCGTTCGCTCAGCCGGCGGTCCGGGCTCGCACTTTCGCGCCTTCCGCCAGGCTGTTCGGCGGATGCACTACCACGATTTCGGAGGGCTTGACCCCGCCGCGCACCTCCACCTCGAACTCGCCCCGGCGGCCGATCTCCACCTCCCGGACGGTGGCCACCCCATTTTGGATGACAAACACCGCCCATTTCTCCCCGCGGCGGAACAACGAGCTGGCGGGGAGCTTGGTGACGTTCGGCGCTTCCCATATGATGATGCGAGCCTCCACGCGGTAGCCATCGCCGAGGGGACCGGGAGGGTCGACGAAATCGGCGATCACATTGACGCGCTGCTCCTCGATTCCCAACGCGGACACCTTGGTGAAGGCGTAGGGCTCGACGGTGCGAACGCGAGCGCGCAGCGTCCGCCCGCCGCCCCAGCCTTCGAGCAGCACCGGCATCCCGGCCCGGACTTTCACCGCATCGGTGGAGAGCACGTCGATGACGATCTCCAGGTGAGTGGCGTCGCCGAGCACCACCACCGCCGCGCCGGACGCGACCACGCGTTCGCTGCGCTCCATCACCTGCAGCACGCGGCCGCGAACCGGGCTTCGCAGCTTCACCACCTGAGAGCCATCGGAGCGATTCTCGGTGGCCATCAGCGCGGCTTGCGCGGCGCGGACATCGGATTCCGCGGCTTCGGCGCGGAATCGCATGGCGGCGAGTTCGGCGGCGGCGGCTTTCTCCGCGCTGCGGCTCTGTTCCAGCGTTTGCTGCGGGATGTCGCCGTTTCTGGCGAGGATCTCGTTCCGTTCCCGATCGCGGCGTTTCTGTTCGAAGTCGGCCTGCACGCGCCCGATGGCGGCGTTCGCCTCACGCTGCAGATTGCGCGCGGATTCCAGGCGCGCCGCCAGTTGCTCCCGTTCCCGCGGGTCGAGCGGCACGGGATGAATGGACGCCACCACCTGCCCCGCCTGCACGGAATCGCCTTCATGCAGCTCCAGGCGCTCCAGGCGGCCGGCGACCGGGGCGGCGATGACAAAGCGGTCGTGCGCGCGCGTCTTTCCCTCCTGGTCGATGGTGACGCGCAGGGGTCCGGAGACTACCTGGGCGGTGTCCACGATCGCGGGCTCGGACTGCATCAGATAAGCGACGCCCGCGACCGCGGCCATCGCCACCGCGGCCCACACCAGCCTCTGAATCCATTTTCTCATTCGCGCGTTTTCAGTACCTCGATCAGGTCCAGGTGCGCCAGCCGGCGGGCCACCGCAAGACCGGACACCACCGCCGCCGCCGTCACCACCAGAGTCGCAAAAACATAGGTACGGCCGGTCATCACCAGCGGCATGCGATAGAGTTCGGTCTGCATCAGGTTCGTCAACAGCGCGCAGGTGGCGTGTCCGATCGCCAGCCCTACCGGGATCGCGGCCAGGGTCAGCAGCGCCTGCTCGCCGAGCAGAAGCACCCCGATCTCCCGGCGCGTGAATCCCAGGATACGGAGGGACGCCAGTTCCTTGCCCCGTTCCGAGAGCGCAACGCGAGCGCTGTTGTACACCACGCCGAAAGCGATCGCGCAGGCAAAGAAGATCAGGACATTGGTGGAGATCTTCAGGCTCTGCGCCACAATCTCGTCGAAGGACCGGAGCGTCGCCTCGCGGATGGCGACGCCGCTCACCGCGGGGGTTCGCTTCAGCCGGGCATACAGGGCGGGCGCGGCCAGGGAATCCACGGCCAGGTACGCGCCGGAGGTCGCGCCGGACTCGCCCAGCAGGCGATTCAGCGCGTCGCGCCGCATGTACGCGGAGAAGCCGAGGATCTCGTCCACCACGTCCGCCACCACGACGTCGCGAATGGCGCGCTCGCCTTCCAGTATCTCCACGCGAATCCGGCTGCCGGGCTTCACGCCCAGGTGGTCGGCCAGCGCCTCGGTCAGCACCAGGCCGTCCGGACTGAGCGGAACCGCCTCCAGGCTCTGGTCGATCAGGCGGCGCAGCTCGCCCCCGGGGTCGAGGCCGAGAATACCGATCCGCTTGCTGCGATGTCCGGCGCGAAGCCGGGCCGGCGCCTCGCGATAGGGCTCGCTGAGCATCACGCCCTCCAGCCGGGCGACATCGTACGCCGCCTGCGACGTCAGAGGCTCGCGAAAGGCCACCATCACGTCCTCCCGCTGGGCGATCTCGAACTGCAGCTCCATCATGAAGTCCATGGCGTCGAAGAAATACCGCCCGATCACCAGAATGCCCACGGCGAGCGCCAGGCCCAGCACGGTCAGCGCGGATCGCCAGGGTTGCCGCTCGACGTTGCGCAGGATCATGCGGAAGGAGGAGGAGAAGAACGCTCCGATCCCCAGCCGCTCCAGGATGCCGGGGCGGAAGTTCGCCGGAGGCTCGGCCCGCATGGCTTCGGCGGGCGGAAGCGCGATGGCGCTGCGAACCGCCACCCACGCTCCGACTGCTGCGGAGGCGAGACTAATCGCCACGCCCAGCCCGATGACGTCCACGCGCCACTCGAATCGCAACAGCGGGAAGCGGTAGAAGTCCTGGTACACCGCCGCGAACACATGGCCGAGCCAGATGCCGAGTGCGGTCCCCAGCAGCGTGCCTCCGGACACCGCCAGCAGCGCCATCTTCATGTAGTGCAATCCGACCATGCCGTTCGAGTAGCCGAACGCCTTCAACAGCGCTACATGCGGCCGTTGCAGCGCGACGAGCCGCGACAGCACGATGTGGATCAGAAACGCGGAAACCGCGAGAAAGATGGCCGGCGTGTAAATGGACGAGACGCGATTCTGCTTGATCTCATCGGAGATGAAGCGGTGGGAGATCTGATCCTCCCGGCCGTAGGCCCCCAGACCGCCGTAGCGATCGAGAATGCGATCCAGCCGCGCGATGACGTCCGCTTCGCGGGCGCCGCGCGCCAGCGTCAGCGAGACGTCGTTGAACGCGCCTTCCATCTGGAATGCCGCGCCGATCACCTCCCGGCTGATCCACAAGACTCCGAATCGCCGGCTGTCCGGGAAAATCGACCCGCCGCCGCGGATCTCGTAAATGTACTCCGGCGAAAGCGCGATCCCCACGATCCGCAACCGCACCCAGCGGCCGTTCAGGATCGCGGAGAGGGCGTCGCCCGGCTTCAGATGATTGGCGGTGGCGAACGCTTCGCTCGCCAGCACCTCGTCGGATCGCCCCGGCTCCACCCAACGGCCGCCGCGGAGGAACAAGTCGTTCAACATCGGCGTGCGGCGCTCTGGAATCGAAACGAGCCGCCCGATGGCCGGCTCCTCCAGACCGGGCACGTCGAGCGTCACGTCGCGCACCACCCGAGTTCGCACCGCCGCCACCCCCGGTATTTGCCGGATCTCGTCCGCCAGCGGGTCCGGCGCGCGCTTCACGTTCGCGAACACATCGGCGAAGCGGTACTCGGAGTAGTAGGCTGCCTGAGTCAGCAGCAGCGACCAATACGTAGCTCGCATGGAGACGAAGGACGCGACGCCGCAGGCCACTACAATGGTCACGGCCAGCACCTGGCCGCGCAGATGAGCCAGGTCGCGGAACAGCATCTTGGTGCGCGCTTTCACCATTCCAGCTCCGCCGGGGACACTCGCTTCTCATTGCGGTGGATCTCCGCGATCTGCCCGCTGGAAATGCGCACCACGCGATCCGCCATGCCGGCGATCGCCGCGTTGTGCGTGATCACCGCGGTGGTGGTGCCCAGCTCGCGATTCACCTTCGCCAGGACATCCAGAACGACGCGTCCCGTCACGACGTCCAGCGCGCCGGTGGGCTCATCGCACAGCAGCACGTCCGGGCGTTTGGCCACGGCCCGCGCGATCGCCACCCGCTGCTGCTCGCCTCCGGAAAGCTGGCCGGGAAAGTTGTTCAGCCGGTCCTGCAGGCCCACCATTCCCAGCAGTTCCCGGGCGTCCATGGGCCGCTCCGCGATCTCCGTTACCAGTTGCACGTTTTCGAGCGCGGTGAGCGACGGAATCAGATTGTAGAACTGGAATACGAAGCCGACATGCTCCCGCCGGAACCGCGTCAGGTCGCGATCTGACGCTTCGGTCAGGTTGTGGTCCAGGTAGATGACTTGCCCGCTGGTGGGCGTATCCAAACCGCCCAGGATGTTCAGCAAGGTCGACTTGCCGCTGCCCGAGGGACCCAGCAGCACCACCAGCTCACCGCGATACAGATCGAGGTTGACACCGCGCAGGGCATGGACTTCCACGCCGTCGCCGGAGCGGTAGACCTTGGAAACATCGCGCAACTGAAAAACAGCTTCGGTGGCAGCCGGAGTCACAAGCCTCCCCCGGGAAGATCACTTCTGGCGGAACTTTTCGATCGCGTTCTCGAAGATTTCGGTTCCCGGCACCGGCGGGCGCGCGCGGCCGCGTTCTCGCGCAAGCCAGTCCAGAAGCCCCGGCAGCGGAAACACCACCACCCCCTCCCCCAGCCGGCCGTTGGGCATCCAGGGGAGCACCGCTCCGAATCGCGCCGGAACGGGCATGCGGCGAATGGTTTCCGGTGATGGCCGGCGGCAGTTCTCCGCCGGAGAGGTCACCAGGTACTCGCGGCAGGCCATCGGCCGGATTTCGTAAATCGAGCAGCGCTCATTTCGCAGGAAAGGACAATCGACATAAGCGGCGATGTACTGTTCCGCGTAGGCGCGCAGTTGCTGCTGCTCCAGCCCGTTCATGTAGCCGGCATCGGTGTTGAGGCCGTTCGCGGCCAGTTTGCGCGCTGTCTCCTCGAACCGGGCTTTCAAGGCGGCCTGCTCCCCGGCCGGCTGTTGGGCGATCCAATCTCCGATTTCCAGGGCTTCCAGCGCGCTCATGGGGACCAACTGACGGCAGCAATGCGCGCAGCCCTCGCGGCAGGAGATGGTCTCCCCCTCGGCTTCGGCCACTTGCCGGCCGAACTCCACGAACGCGTCGCTCATGGAACGGAACAGGGGCAGCATCGCCTGGGCGGGAATCGGATCTTCGGGGACCACCGCGCTGGCGTCCAGCACCGAATCGCCGAACTGCACCTCAAACTCGACCATGCGTGCGCGGTTCATCGGTGAAGGGGATCGGAATGGCGCGCCCGGAGAGACTCGAACTCCCGGCCTACTGGTTCGAAGCCAGTCGCTCTATCCGGCTGAGCTACGGGCGCGCACTGGACTTATTTTAGCTCCAAGCGCTACCAGATGTTGCCCGCGCCTGGCGTATACGACGAACCCACCACCGAGTTCGCGATCATGGTATCGCACTGCACCGTTCCGCTCGCCTTGGTCATCGCCGCGTTCATGTTGATCCTGCTGGCGTTCAGGTTCACCGTGCTCGACGTCAGCTCCAGCGTGTTGCCGCAATGCATCCCGATCCGGCCCGGTTCGAGCGAGATCAGATGCGATCCACACTCCAATTGAACTCTTCCCGGCGCGCCGATAATGACGCGGTCTCGCGCTACCAGCGCCAGCACCCCTGACGACGCGATGCTGACGGAGCCGTCCGCCCCCACCGACACCGCGGCCTCCAGCTTCGCCAGCCGATCCGCGAGCATCCCCAACTTGCGGATCACGGCTTCCAGCGTGGCGTTGACAGGATTCAATTCCTTGGCGAACAGGTCCGCGGTGGATTTCTTGTTGAACATGTCGAAAGCAGTGGGTGCGTAAATCGTTGGCATGGGCCACATCTTACCCGAACCGTAAACGATAATGGGGCATGACCGGGAACGGGCAGGAAGTGGAGGTGAAGCTCGCGGTGCCGAGTGCCGCCGAAGCTTGCCGCCTGCTCCAGAACGCCGGCTATCAGGTCCGCCGGGAACGGGTCTTCGAGCGCAACGATCTATACGACACCCCGGACCTCCGGCTGCGGAACAGGCGGGAATTGATCCGGCTTCGCTCCGCCGGCGGCGAGAACCTGCTGACCTATAAAGGGCCTCCTGTGGCAGGGCGGCATAAGAGCCGTCCGGAGGTGGAGGTCGCCGTGTCGAACGCGGCGGCCATGGAGTCGATCCTCGGCAAACTTGGCCTGTCGCTGGTATTCCGCTACGAAAAGTACCGGACGGAGTACGACAAGCCGGGCGAGCCCGGCCACGTCACCGTGGACGAAACTCCCATCGGCGATTTCCTGGAACTGGAGGGTCCGGGGGACTGGATCGACCGTACGGCCGCGGCGCTGGGGTTCGCGCAAACCCAATACATCACCGCCAGTTATGCCGCGCTGTATCGTGAGCATTGCTCGCGAACCGGGGAAACCGTTTCCAACATGGTGTTTTAGCGTAGGTCACGCCAACAAAATAACCTTAGTACTCGAATCGAACCTTGAAGCCGGATCAGTCCGATGCTACTATCCAACCAAGCCTAGCTTAATCAACAGCGCGAGTAATGCTGACCGGCTGGAAAGCGCTGAAGGAAGCCGCAAGGTTCTTGATTCAATGATTGCCTCGATTCTCATTATCGGGATTTCGTTAGCGCTATTCGTCTACTGGTTCCGCTACACCTGTC
>JAIEPW010000082.1 GCA_019748195.1 Bryobacteraceae bacterium | reverse complement strand
ATCCCGTCGCGGCCGACGTCATATGCTGCCAGTTGATGGGTATCGAAGCTTCCCATGTTAACCACCTTAAAATTGCCGCCCCCATTGGCAACTTCACACTCGACCGTACAACACTCGTCGGGGAGCCCACTGCCTCGCTCAGACAGACCTTTGTCCTGATGCCAGAGTTCCGCCACGTCTCGGCGCAATAGATAGTGGCCGGGCAAGTGCCTAAATGGGAAGATGCCCCTAAAGTTGATCCACTGAGCCGAATAGAAGTCGGAATGGAGGACCAGATCTGGCGTGAGCACCTGCCTGCAAAGCAGATGCGTTAATCGACACCGATTTCGGTGGCGAGCACCCAAACGGGAGGAAATGTCTGATACGGCGATACAGCCAACCGCCAACCCGAGCCCGACTACTTGAACAGTTGCGCAGCGATACTGAGGAGATGTCCTTCGAAGGCGTTGTGCGCCTCACAATCTGAGCGGCGCCACTGAAAGATAACAGCTTTGGCTGCCAGAAATGCAGTCAATTGGGTAATTCGAAGCAGCGTTTCATCAACTCGGCGCTGAGTGATGAGTTGCAGAAGGAGGCCGTCCAGGAACTGGGCGTGTTGTGGGGTCACTGGAACAGGCGATGCGTATATGGTTCGCAAGGACGGTAGTGACTTAAATAGCGTGCAAACGCCTGTGAGTCGTCCGGCGTTACACGCGACCAGCAGGAGGTGCTCAGGGGCGAGAAGTTCCAGCCATGTAGCAAGTTGCGCCCAATCGCAAAAGTCTTCATTGGTGAGTTGGATGCCTGTTTGGTTGCTGTGGGCGATGATGACAACAGCACGGTAACGAGTGCCGCCCTGGGCAAGTTCTCCTAGTCGTTTCACCAGGTCGGCCCGTCCGTCCGTGGCCGCGAGAGCAATCCGTTTTTCAGAATGGAAACCAGAAAAGCGCGCGTGCCAGTCGCCGCTGATGGCGAGCGATTGCGTTTTAAGCAAGCTTGTCTGGCACTCAATGAAAAGCAGGTGGGCGGCGGGTTTTCGCCGGGTCTTTGGAGCGGGTGTTTTCTTTCGAGGTGGCATCTGTTTGCGCTATTTCAGGGCTCCGTACCGCTTCAGATAGACGGCCAGTTCTCGACGAGGCAGGCGGACTGTTTGATCCGAAGAAAACAGCTTAAGGGCGCTTACTAGGGACCGCACCGACGTGAGACGGCAACGGTGCAGTTCGTCAACGACCCACAGAACGCCATGAACTTCGATGTGATGTTTGGTGGCAATGGTGCGGAGTGCTTCGTCACCCGAGAGAAGGATTGAATCTGGGTGGCCCTCGGCGATGGCGAAAGCAAATCCGTCATGTACCGACAGGCGTGGCGAGGCTTGCACGATTGCCTGCGCCCGCAACACCCTTTCGCCGGGCACGTCCACAACTTTCAGCCCGCCGCGAATCAAGGCCTTCTTTTGAGCAGCCGTGAACTTCAGTAGCTCGTCTTCGAACAAGGTGTTCGGGATGACGAACTCGTAGGGAAGCTCCAGCAGGGTTTCAAGTAGTGAGACCTTGCGCAGATCAATCAGACAAGAACTGTCACTAACGACGATCCGCATCGACATGCCGCGGTCCTTTCAGTCCGGCCTCAACCTCTGAAACAGGCAACCGGAGAAGTTCCGCAGCTTTCGCAAGTGAAATCAACTCTTCAGCCAAGGCGCGATAGCAGAGTCGTTCAAACCGTCGTGCCCGCTCCCGTTGACCGCGCACTGCGGCGGGTTCGAGCTCTTCTGGTTCCTGTGATCGCCACCCTCGTGCAATGGACTGGAAAGCATAGACCAGCGTGGATTGGTTTATAACGTCGAGTTGGCGCAAGCGCATCAAGAGCGCGGCTCCGCTGACGCGATAGAGGCGCTTGAGATCGATGATCTCCTTGTAGCCGAAGGCATTTCGGTGCTTTCCGACTTCGCGGAGCAGATGTTCTCGCGGCATCAGGAATGCACCAGCGAAGAGATTGGCAGCCTTCTCTTCCTCCTTGTCGATCAGGCTATCCGTGTCGATCAAACGGTGGGCCAATTCGTGGGCCAACGTTAGGCGACGGCGTTCGAGCGAAAACTGGTTGTTGACCACAATGACCGGCAGGCCTGGCCGCCCCTCACCCCGTCCCACCATGCAGGTGAACCCAGAGACGCGATCCGGTAGAGGAACCGTGAGAACCTTAAGCCCCTTCTCTTCGAGGAGTTCGGTCATGTTCGGTATCGGGTCCAGCCCGAGCTTCCAGGTGTCGCGAACCTCTTTAGCAAGCTTCTCGGCAGCGCTTACCTCGTCCAGTTGGCGAGGCGTTTCTACAGGGCAATTCCAGGTGGCGCTATCGAGTTCAAGAATCAATTCGATCTGGAGATAGCGCTCGATCCATTCCAGCACCTCGGTTTCTACCTGAGCACGGTCGCGTCCAGTCGTATTCGCTTTGGTCCTAAATTCGACGCCCGAAAGTTCGATGCCCTGGGTGTCGAGCAAGTAGTTGAGCGAAACCTTGGTCGCCTTGGCTAGAGCCATCAAGACACCGGAACTGGGGATGTCCTCGCCGCGTTCGTACTTGCCAATCGCCTGTGCCGTTACCCCGTCCTCCATCGCAGACGAGAGATCGCGCAGCGACATCCCAGCTTTGCGTCTAGCGAGTTTGATTCGGTCAGCAATCATGGCGATCCTTCTTCTCTGTGGTTTACAGTTGAACCACTTCCATATGTATTGTAAACTGATGGTCATGAATGATCAAGGGCAAATCTATACGTTGTTTCCCTCCCCGAAGCAACAAGGTTTGGCCCAAAGCAGACTTGAAAGGGGGTCGGCAATGAGTACTGCGGCGGCGAAGAGTGTGGAGAGCCCGTTTCTGGAGGCGAAGGTCAGCCATGCTGACGTTGCCAGCTTCGCGGACGAGTCGGTCAATCTGAAGCGGGAAGATGCGAAGGAATACCGGGAGCAGGTAGCGCGACTGCGCGACAAGCTGGACAAGTATGCGAGCGATCATCCCGAGTACGGTTTGATCAAAACCTTGCTCTCCGGCAGTCTTGCCAAGGGCACCGCACTCAAAACGTTAAATGATATCGACGTGGCCTTCTACGTCAAGGCGGAGAAAAGTCCTAGTTCGGAGCCTGACCTGCTGGAGTGGTTGGCGAAGCGCGTGCGAGACGCCTATCCACAGATGAAGCCGGATCAGATCGCGGTCAACAATCACTCAGTCTGTATCAAGTATGCTGTCAGCGGCTTGAGCGTCGATGTCGTGCCCGTTCAATACAAAGGTGATCCCGATGGACGCGGCTATCTGTTTGGGTTCAACGGCAGTGATCCGGTCCTGACCAGCATTCCCTTGCACCTGGAGTTCATACGCAAGCGCAAGGCGACGCAGGAGTTGCATTTCGCTCAAGTGATACGGCTCGTGAAGTGGTGGGTACGCCTTCAGAAGAGCAAGGATTCTGAGTTCCGCCTCAAGTCGTTCATGACCGAGATGATTGTCGCCCACCTGGCCGACAGTGGCGTCAGCATGGCCGACTACCCGAACGCTCTCGACAAGGTTTTTGGCTATATCGTCAAGTCCCGCTTGAAGTCGCGGATCTCCTTCACAGACTACTATCCAGCTTCGAAGTTGCCGGGACCGAGTGGGAAAGCGATGGAGGTATTTGACCCGGTGAACGAGACAAACAACGTGGCGGCCGTCTACGACGAATCGCATCGGCAGCGGATTGTGAGCGCGGCGCAGGACGCACTGGAGGCAATCGCAGAGGCCCGATACGCCACGACGCGCGGCAAGGCCGTTGAGTGCTGGCAGGACGTGTTGGGGCCTTCTTTCCGAGGATAAATGAGATGACCTATAGCTACACTCAATCTGAAACATTCACGCTGGTTCACGCCCGCAAGCTGTCATCGAAGGTGGCAGCCGACATGCATCTATGTGCTATGTACTACGGCAAGCCGTCCGAAGAGAGTATCCGCAATTACGCTGAGGAATTGGCGCACTATCTGAACAACGGATATGTTTCAGAGTACGAGTTTGGTTATCAGAAGAACAATCAGCGGGTTGTGAGCTGGCGCTATAAAGTGGATGAAAACGGATTGCTCACGGTGGATGATCGCCCCGGCAAGGTGGTGCCGTATGTCGATATCAGCGATGCCTCGTTCTTCAACTTCATGACCTGGAGCTGGAAGTTTAGCCAAATGTCCGAGGCCGAGAGATCGCGCTTCAAAGAAGCATTGCCCGTGAAACGCGGAACCGGCTCGCCGCCAACGGACGGGGCTGGGTACTGGACGACAGACCGCAACTACTATACAGGTGGGCGAGGACTCAATCGCCAAACGTTTCAACCCGCATGATGAATGACAGCAAGATAGGAATCTTCGAAGAAGTGCGCGAGTTCCCCGATCCGTCGGCGGCTCGGCGATTCGCGTCACTCGTCGGCTTGGATGGGATGAAGGATCGCCTTCTGAAAGAGGCGAGGCTGCTTCTTGATCCCGACAGTCTTCTGGCCTGGAGCACGAAACATCATCACCAGCGCATTCGGCTGGTGGAGTTTTTCCGTGATCGCCCCCCTCTGTTCATTTTTGCCGGGGATGTGGGTACGGGCAAAACCGCCCTGGCAGAAACATTCGGCGACGCAGTGGCCCGAGAGGGAGACCTGCGAGTGACACTCTATTCGTTGAGTTTGAACGCCCGAGGCACCGGAGCAGTCGGGGAGATGACCAGTCTCCTGTCGGCGGCATTCACAGAGGTTAAACACGCGGCAAAAAAAAGTGCTGGCCAAAGCGGTAAACATCATTCGGGCGTGATTCTCTTAATCGACGAGGCAGATGCGCTTGCCCAATCGAGAGAATTGGCGCAGATGCATCACGAAGACCGTGCTGGCGTCAATGCATTGATTCGCGGCGTCGATGATCTTGCCACGAGCAACCTTCCAGCGATTGTCGTGATGTGCACGAATCGGCTGGACTCGCTTGATCCTGCAGTGCGTCGCCGGGCGGCCGTGACGTTTACCTTCAATCGTCCCAATGACGAACAACGTCATGCGTTGCTACAGCCGGTCCTGGAGGAGGTAGGATTCAACGCGCAGCAGATTCGAACCGTGGTTGCAGCCACCGGACCAGCGCCAGGGCGCGCGTACGGCTACACCTATTCGGATCTCGCCCAAAGACTCCTACCCGGTTTATTGCTGCAGGCCTATCCAGCGCACGCCGTCAGCTTTAAGATGGCTCAAGAGGTTATCAACAGTCACCCGCCTACGCCTCCCTTCATGGAGAGGACTGCGTGACACTGGAGAAGCGTCCATGAGTAATTGGTCTTTGACTGAACTCCTCGGCGGTCTGCACGATGAAATTGAAGGCCGACTATCGCTCGCCCGTAAGGCCCTTGCGCATCCGGTATCGAAGGGTGATGCGAGCGAAGAGGTCTGGCTTGAGTTATTGAAGACCTACCTGCCACATCGCTATCAGGCCACCAAGGCTTTCGTCGTGGACAACACTGGAGCGTTCAGTGAACAAATTGACGTATTGGTCTATGATCGTCAGTACACGCCGTTCATCTTCAAGTTCAACGGACAGACGATCGTTCCCGCCGAAGGCGTTTATGCGGCCTTTGAAGCCAAGCAGACCATTGATGCCGATCTGGTGAAATACGCTCAGCGAAAGGTCGCGAGCGTGCGCAAGCTTCACCGGACGAGTCTTCCGATTCCGCATGCCGGGGGCACGTACCCAGCCAAGGTGCCGGGGCACATTCTTGGGGGGCTACTGACGTTTGAGAGTCAATGGAATCCGCCTCTTGGTGATGCCCTAATGGGCGTTCTCGAACGAGGTGAGCCTACTGGGCAGTTAGATATTGGTTGTGTCGCGGCCCATGGGACCTTCGGTTGCGATACGAGTGGCTGTCATGTTTTGGCACCAGGCGGCAAACCAGCGACGGCGTTCCTCTTCGAGTTGATCGCGCGACTACAGAATGTGGCAACGGTGCCGATGATCGACATCCGAGCCTACGCGAGGTGGCTAGCTGCGTAGGGATCGGTTGCTTTCAATCATTGGACTGGAAAGATGGAAAGATAGCCCTTCTTCGGTTAGGTTCCGAGCCCGAATTCGCTTGACGTTACCCTTTGTGCCGCAGCTTTTCGGCAAACATTTGAACGGCGGATTCCGCATGAACTGCCCATAGAGTTGGCTCCTCCGCCAACGGATTGGGATCAAGCCTTGCGGGTTCTTGCAGAAAAGTGCCGCATCGGGATCGGTTACCGCAAGGCGTTTGACGTCTGGCTCGATTTTTGGATCTCTCTGCACTTATACAAGACAAGGATGGCTGGGACTGGACACCTAAGATGAAGTCCTACGGCCCCGCGTAGTAAGGGATGAGGCTGGGTGCGTCAGGAACACCGGCGAGCCTCCGATGCGCAAACCCCGCTAATTGATTCTCTGGTTCGACCAAGTCTGAGTCAATCAAAAGAAACTGCGTAGCATCGTTTCCCGCAGTTGACGCCAGCCGATAAATCTCCCTGTAAAGCGCGCGAACCAACTCTGGGTTCTCGTCGTCACTGATGTTCTTTGTCGGGCTATCTATCACCAGTACGTTGGGAACCGGCATCCCGCGCTCACGGGCCGCTTCATGTACCGCGAGGGCGTAGCAGACATTGAACAGTGTCTTCTTCCCCCCGCTGCCTGCGTCCCAAAAGCTCCACTCCTGGCCGCCGTGTAGAATGACGGGCCGCCAGTTGCGGGTATCGATAACAACCTCGTCAGCGTCCACTACGCCGGGAAATCCGACCGATAGCATAATGGATTTAAATCGCGCGGCGATTACCGCCACGTTCTCGTCGGCTAGCCGCAATCGTGATCGTTCCTCATCAATCGCACTGCGCACTCGATCTATCGTCCCCTGAAGCGCGCCTGCCTCTTCCTCCAGGGGTTGATTGCTCGCGGCATCTCCTGAAGCGTATCCAGCGAGCGAAGCCGCTCAGTCAACGTCGCTACCTCGCGGTCAAGAGCCCTGACACTTTCGACAAACGCTGAATCGTACCGTGCCAACTCTCGATGAAGGGTTTGGTCAAGGGCTGACTTTTCGGCTTGATCTGTTCGAGTTGACGCTTTGACCGTCCAAGTGCGCGTTCGCGGCGTTCGATCGAATCGGCGATCTGATCGATGCGGTCGTTTAGTTCGCGCCGCATGGCTTCCAGTTCGAGGCTGGACAGCGTTGATTGCTGCGCCTCTCGGCTACCGCACAGACGACACGATCCTGGAGCGGGAATCCGTTCAGAAACATCCGTCCCACACTGGGGGCATCGGGCATATTCGACGCCCTCAAGCAGTCGGCCCGCGTGTTCAGTGCGGTCGGCTTTGATCTTGGACGTGATGAGTTCAGCCCGCAGGGCCCGCTGCTCCGAGATGGCTTCTTCGGTAGCACGAATGGCGGTAAGCAGTTCGCCTATCTGCAGACCCATGGTACGTAGTTGTTCCCTGAGTCCATCCGTCGGATGGACACGGGCATCCCGGTCGCGCTCCACTTGCCGTCGACGTACCTCGGCTTCCGACTGCTCCCTTCGCGTCTGCTCTATCTGTCCGGCCACGTCGAGCTCGGAGCCGAGGTGGAAACGCAACATGAACTGGCGTATCTGAAGTACGGCAGCGCGTTTTCCCTGTTGTTCGTCGATGGCGCGAAACAGCTCCGTTTCCAACTGACTTAGCCGCTCGGAGTGCAGTCCTGTGAAGAACCGCATCGCGTCCTGGCTTTTCCGCCCGCGGAAGGGATCTTCCAGCCGGAAGAATGATGAGTCCAGATGGGTCTGGTCAAGCTAGCAATAGGACCAAATGTCGCGAAAGCTAAGTCGAACCATTGGCGAGTCAGGATCGCGCGTTCGCTTGCGAACCTTGATGGGTGTAATGCCACACAGGAAGCAAAGCAGATCACTCAGGTTGAAGACCTCTTCACCCAGAACCGGTGCGTCGCCGGCGGCGAGTGGCGCATTGACCGAACCGATGTCGGTGTCGTGGCGAGACCAGGACACGCGTACGCTCTGAGTATCGGTCGCGGCCCGCTCAAGCGTGCAGTGGTAGTCTCCCAGGTTTGCCGCGAGTTGTACGGCGACGAACTCCTGTTGAATGGCAGGTGTTCGTTCAAGTTCGCCGCCAAAGCAATAGTCGATCAATCGTGCGACGGTGGACTTACCGGTGCCGACGGGCCCGTAGAGGAACGTGACTGAATCCGAAAAGCCCAGTTGCTCAGTTGTCTGTCGGGTCGTGATGAGAAGCTGTTTCAGTCTAACCATCATGTCGGTATTGCCTCATTAGATCGAAGCGTGACAACCTCGGGAAACGTTTCGTAGATAAAGCGCATGAGATTCGTCGCAGTCATGTCGAAATGGCGCTTCAGGAGGGCCGAGCGGCGGACATAGGGTTCAAATACCGAGTCCCCGGCAAGCTGACCGGCCAAGGCGCGTCCCTCGGCCGTCAGAGTAATGACAACGGTCCGACCTTCCACGGATACGATGGCGAGTCCTTTGGCTATGAGGATATTTAGAAATTCTCTGTAGCGGTGGTCCCATGGGCCAAAGCGATAACGGACCATTTCCGACTCAACGCTCTGTTGCTCGTGTTCTTCCAGTTGCACTTCACGAACGGTCCGGCCTTTAGCTTTGAGGGCCCGATCCAGCATGACTGGATAGCGAAGAAGGAAATCGAGCTTGGCCAGTTTCGTGAGACCCTCGACGGCGCCGCCGCCGTCGTCACCGACAAAGGCGTTGAGCAGCAGGAGGAGCCTTGCCGTGTGCAATTCGGGAGACCCGTCCAGGTTGGCAACGGCTTCGACGATATCCATTACTCCTTCTCCCACGGGCGGTTGGTACTCCAATGTATTTTGCACTGGGCGGTCAAGCTGTATGCGACACCTTCCAGATGCTCGTCGCTGCAATCAAAAAGCTGTTCGTTGCGCGCTCGGCGCTCCCGAAACCGTTGGCGGAGATCTTCCCGCATAGCAGGTCCAAAAGGTTGTTCCGCAGTCTTAGTAGCCTCATAAGCGCGTGCAGCGTCGCTCAGCGCAACCGAGCGGACATGATCGTACCGTTCGAGTCCTTTGATTCGTCCGTGCTGCTTTGTCCAGGCGATTCCAAGATAATCGGCTTTGTCGCGTAGATCTTCCGCCGAATTGCAGGATACGGCTGAGAAGCCACCTGCATCGAGCTTCTTAAGCATGAGGTCGGTACTGCCGTGGCCAGGCTCGACGTGAGCCCCGGGGTCTCCAGCTAGCGTCGCAGTCGCATTAAAACCTGCCTTGAGGACGGTCCGAACACGGTCCACAGTCATTCGCTTCCCGATGATCCGGGCCAGGAGTTCTGTTTCAGCCGGGCTGCTAACCGCAGGTATGTATGCGGGAAGTGTCTGCTGGTGATTGAGCGACGATGCCCTTCCGCACTCGTCGATGAGCGCAGTCGACGCACGGCGAACCGCGTCGTGCGAACAGTCCACAGCGCCGGGCCAACTTCCCGTCACTGTTTCGACGAGACGCGCAAATGAGTCGCGGAGCTTGGGGAGATCATCTGACGCCGTAGTTTTTTTGAGCGCCTGGAGTGCTATGGTTTCAGAGCGATTAGCCTCGACCGCGACTCGGCGGAGCCAAGTGGCTACGTTTGACGGTAGATCCGCGACGGTGGGTGCGGCGGCAATCTGCCCTAGGATGTAGCCCAGTGCCTGCGCATTGTTAGCCACATGCAGAGGATGGCTGGTCACAAAACGGAACGCTCGCAAATGACCGGGATAGTCCGCTTCAAGCGTGACAAATCGGGCGCAGGCGCTTCTGACCTGATCATCGCTGGCCTTCCAGATGGGTTGGTCTGACTCCCGCGTCTTCACCTGGTGCCCCGTAAATCGACCGTCCTTGTGCTTTAGCAGAACATCTTCGTGCTGCTCGCAGTACACTTCCATGACATCCTGCGTGTCGTCGAACATTATGCAACAGACGATGGCAGCCCATGTCCACTGATACCGGTAGCGGCGCGCGGTTTCATCTCCGGGGTCATTCGGAGCGATGGTCTGGTCGGGAGGAAGAGTTGAAGGATCAGCCATTTCCGTCTTTCGTGAGCGTTGTCAAGCAATGATAACAATGCTGGACTACTGGTTGTATCGGGGACGTCGCACGGGAGGGAGATCGAAAATAGGCGTTAAGCCTTCATTGCGCTGTGACAAAACTGTGCCGGAACTCCATCTGTTGAGACCCCTTGGGTTGGCTGTCGAGCGAAGAGCAGATTCCCCAGATTGTTGTAAATATTAGGACTCGGTAAAAACCGATGGAGCCCTTGGAACCGATTCCGGCCCCTTGGGCGCAGGAGCCTATCCCGCTGGGATTGCGTTGCCCTGGACAAGGAGCATTTGTCGACACTTAGGAACTGCCGGAATAGCAAGTTGCGGGTGACAGTGAAGGAGCCTTGACCGGAACAGCTCTTCTTACTTGAGCAATCCCGCAGCACTCGGCCGCTTCACGTCCATACTGGGATCCTGGTAACCGTTGAGCACGAGCCACTCCTGCTGTGCTCGGCTGAGCCGTCTGTACGGGACCGCCTCCGGATAATCGCGTAGCAACGACTCAAAAGACGACTCGGCGATTCTGCCCTTGAATCGCCGCAACTTCTTGTCCTCGATCAAGCGATAGACGTACATGCGCGATACACCCAAGTCCCGCGCCACATCGGAGATGGTAAGGCCGTTCTCGCGGCATTCCTCTGCGTCCGGCGGCCGGTGTCTTTGCTCGAACTTTCGGACCGCTTCCGGCGTTCGCTCGACGTTTTGCGTCCATCGCGGCTTCTCTCGCCAAGGCAATTTGCCTGGGCCGAGTTCGCGCCGAAGGAAGTCCTGAATCGACCTCGTCGTCCGGCGGAGAGAATCGGCCAACTGCTCCAGCGGTGTTCGCGCCTGTGGCTCCATCGCCGCCCACGCCTTGACCAGACCGGCTTCTTTGGTGGTCCAGATTCGCATCTTGCGTTACCTCCGAATCTTCCATCGAGCAGGCAGCAGAAACGCCGTCCTGCGAAAACTCTACGGCGAGATCTCCGTCACCGGCAACCGTCCATTTACGTTCCAGAATCGTGGCCCACTAGACCGGCTGAAGTGCTTCATTCACGCAAAATCAAAGCCCTCAGTCCGATTGCGCGGGACACAGCTACACTTGGCACATGCAGCCAAAAATTCTCAACGCAATAGCGGAGAAGTGCCCAAAAGGTCAATTCGCGTGACGATTTTGCGGGATCGCTGCAATTGCCTTGCAACGCCTTGTTGGGCGTTTTATGCTAGAACCTCACCAGTGCAGAGTGTGAGGATCGCCTTCGGCGGCTGCGCGCCCATTTGACAGTTGCTTGAGCCAGACGGTTCGGCATGAAACGCTAAAAGTAATCCGGAATGAACGGACCCAGAGAGACGCGTCCAGAATCGGACGCCCCAACCGGCGCCCTTGCTTTACACCGCGACATGCGCAACCAGGCACTGAAAGTGCCGTGGCGTGAGCTTGCCTCTGCGTGCGATCAGTTGGCGCAGTGGCGGTTGTTCGGCCTCTGGGTACGGGCTATCGTAGACGCGGAGCATGCGTTGCCGGAATGGTTGGCGGCGGCGATTGAAGGCCGGTGCCCCGCATTCCTACAGAGCCGGCGCGAAGGGGCGCACTTGCCCTCGCTGTGGCTTGACCTCAACGAGTGGGTCGATTTCCATTTTTTCAGCGAGGCCATTCAAGAAGGCTGGATTCAAGCCCTGCACTACTATTACGGGCGCCAGCCTGCAGCGGAACTCATCTGGCAGCATTGGACTCGAATGGATGAAGAGTGGCGACTGCGAAAACCGGTTGCGTATCCAACATTCGATCAATGGCAGGAGCACGTGGCCGCGTTACATTCGCCGCCGACGCAGTCGCAGTACGTTGAGTGGGAAGCATTCGCGCTGTGGACCCGTTCTCTCATTGAGGCGGTTCATGAAATTCCAGCGGTCGTGCGAAGCGCCGTCGAGGCGCGCTGCCCCGGCTTCGAGGGCTACGTCAAGACACTTCGTGACAAGCCCTGCTCCGACCCTGCTTGGCTTTGGGATCAGCTTCGCGGTTGGATTGAGCGGCATTTCTTCGCCGAGGCGATTCAAGACGCTTCGATCGAAGGTTTGCGAGCCGCGGCGCATCGGACACTACGTTCCGAGCGGATCATCGACTACTGGGCCAGCCAAGGCGTGGCCGCTGGGTCGCAGCTTCCCACCTATGAGCAGTGGCTGGCTGAGGCGGATGCCTTTGTCGTCCGCTGACCAGGGCGTCGATTCTATTTCCCACCAGCTCCCGGATAGCCAAGCGACCGAATCCAGTTTTGCGCCTCCACCGACAAGCTGTCGAACGGAATGAGTTCAGGGTGCTCCCGGCAGAATTGAGCGAGTGAGTCGTCAGTGATCCGTCGATTCCTGCGCCGCAACCACCCCAGCCGAATCCAGGACTTGATTTGGCCTTCACTGACGTTCAGGTAGCGCACGAGGTCCTTGGACTTCTGGCCGCCAAAGAACGTTGCATCGAATCCCAAGCGACGAACTCGCGCCAGTATGGCCTTGGGTGATCGCCCCAAGCGGCGCGCAATCGTGTCGAGAGTGCAGTCCGCCAGTTCCCGAAGCGCCTCGTCGAGCTTTTGGTCCCAACGCTGGGTCGGTCGATCGCGCCGATTCGTCACTCCCAGAGCCTGCGCGCGCCAAGCGACCGCGTCGTGGGACCAGTCTGGATGCAGCGCGAGAATTTTCCTTGTTGCCGAGTGCGCACCATCGCGGCCCTTGCCGTACTCAGCGCGCAGTATGTCGTCTTCTACTTGGGTCCATTCGTGAACGTCATAGGGCGGCCGTGTACGCTCCGTCAGGCCGAGATAGACGATCCGTTCCCAGATCACCTTCTTCGAGATTTCGGGATGAAGGCTCCGGATCGTATCGATTGACCGTCTCTCGTGGTCCTTGCGCGTCCGGGCGGACTGGCGGAGGAACTCGTCCAACTCGTGGGTCCAGCATGCGCATGGCCGCTTGCCGCCGGGAGCGCTCTTGTCGAGTCCATTCAAACAGGCCTGAGTAGTGACGGAAGCGTCAACGCGTGACTCAAGCGCGGCGCCTTCAACGGACGGGAAGCTCGCGCTCCATGTCGTGTCCGCCGAGACCGCCCCAGCCAACCCGGGGGAGGTGGGATGCTGAGCCCGTGGTAATCGCTTCGGCATATAACGCCTGTTTGGTCTCTACATGAATTAGGTCCAGTTGGGTGAACAATTCTCCGATAATGAAACGCCTTTCGGCATCGTAGTTGAGGGAGACAACCAAGTCAACGGACGCCGCCCTGATATCCCCCGAAGTCGTAATAGATGCGTCACCCGAGGTTTTCGTTCCAGCGCGTGTGCGGTCGCGAACGCCATACCCGCATTGGCGGGGGGGCGCCGAACACCAAAATTCTCGACGCAATCACCTCGACCAAGATCGTCCGCCAACCCTTGCGTTTGCCGCCAGGAGCGCAGCAGAACCACACTGCCCGACAGACTCGTTTTGCGGAATTCCATTCTTGCCTTACAAAAAGACATGCAGTCACCAATCTCCGCAAACCGCGTGAATGCCGGATCGAAGCCCAGCGTTCCCGCCCCTCAAGAGATCCTGGATATCAAAGCCGCCGCCAACTACCTGGGCGTGTCCCGCTCTCACTTCTCACACATGCTCGCCGGGAAAATTCCTGGCTTGCCCGCCATCCCACACGTGCGCGCCGGTCGCCGCGCTCTGATCCGGCGCACGGTGATAGATGACTGGCTGCTGCAACAAGAACACGGACCAGCCGTCGAGGTGGCCCGATGATACGATCGAATCACCCCGAATCAACGCCTGCGCCTCACAAGGAGAATTCATGAGACGCAGGAGATTTCAGAAAGGCAGCTTGCAGCTTCGTAAGCATGCGGATAGGAGAGTATGGGTAGTTCTTTACTACGACGAACGAGGCGAACGGCGGTATCACACGCTTGGCTTCGCCTCAGAGATGAACAAGGGTCAGGCTGAGGAGAAATGCCAGGTCTTCATGCGCGAGGTCAACGGAGGGGTTCGAACCGCAAGCCCGGTCCGTCCGACCACGGTCATCGAGTTCTTGGATGAGACCTACTTGCCGTTCTACCTTGGCAAATGGAAGGAGTCCACGGCAGGCACGTCCGAGAACCGGATCCGGCATCACATCGGCAAGGAACTCGGCCGTGAACGATTGATGGATCTCACTCTGGCAAAGCTCCAGAGGTATTTGGAGCAGAAGGCGGCGTCTGGGTTATCCCATAGCGTCGTCGACCACCTTCGCTGGGATCTGTCCTCCATGCTCGACATGGCGGTTGCCGAAAGGGTGATCTCGGTAAACCCGGCGAGTTCGCTCTACACGCCCAAGTCGGCGAAGCGGAGCGAATGCCACGCGATGTCCGCAGAGCAGGTAGAGCTTGCGCTGGGAGCAGTTGAACAACGTGAGAAGGTGATCCTCCGATTGGCCATCTTCGCCGGGATGCGTCCCGGTGAGTTGTTGGCGATTCAGCGCGATCAAGTGAACCCGGATGCTTCGGTGGTCGAGATCCGGCAGCGGGTTTATCGTGGCAAGTTCGCATCGCCTAAGAACGGTCTGGTCCGAAAAGCGGCCATTCCTCCAGACACCGCATCGCACCTCCGCGAGTGGATGGAGAATGCCGTCGAACCGGGACCCCAGTCGTTCGTGTTCGCCGGCGAGTCGGGCCAGCCCTTATGGCGGTCTTCGCTTCTTGAAGACTACATCAAGGCAAAGCTCGATCCTGTAGGCCTTGGCTGGGTGAACTTTCAGGTCATGCGTCGCACACATGCCAGCCTGGGGCATGAAGCCAAGGTCGATCCGAAGGTCTCAGCCGACCAGCGGGGCCACGGTATCGGTGTAGCGCTCGATGTTTATACGAAGTCGAGCATGAAGGACCGGGCAGCAGCCGCGAAGCAATTGGAAGATTCCGTCAAGAAGCCCTCACCGCCTCGAAAGATGCCGAAGTGATTCTTAATGGAGGGCTATGGAGGGTGTGATTTTGACGTGCCCGTAAGTTGTTGATTTTGGAGCGGGAGATGGGATTCGAACCCACGACGTCCAGCTTGGGAAGCTGGCATTCTACCACTGAATTACTCCCGCTCAACGGCGAACCAGGCACTTGCCTGATTCAATTCACCTTATCCGATTGGACCGCCGTCTGTCCAGTCTCTGCTGTCCATCCAATCTCCCCGTTTCGACCCGAAAATGGACACCAAAATGGACACCAAGCCAGCCGGAGAAGCTAGCTTCTCCCGCCTGCTCCATCCCGGGCCAGTCTGGGGGCAATCCGGAGTTCATAGCGAGGGTCGGTTGACCCGCTCCCAGTATAGCCCCCTGGAAACGGCGAGCGGGTGCCTGCTTGCTGCTGCGGCGTGCTGGATTGCGAGGGGAGGTCCAGGCGTCAACGCTCAAGCCGCCCGGCGCCGAAGCCACTCGGCGATCTCGGGTCCTCGGAAACGAACGCACGACTCGATCTTGAAGTGCGGGATCATGGCGCGCGTCACATAGCTGTACAGCGTCTTCGGGCTGATCGAGAGAATCTCTCCCAGTTCTTTCGCTGTCAGCAGTCGATCGCAATGAGTCAGCCGCTCGAAGACATCCGGCCTCTTGATCTCGGGCGGTTGAGAATCCCAGCGCCCGGCGAGGGCCGTATGGCGTGTGGAGAGGTCGTCACTTCTGATTCCAGTTCGCATGATCAGACCACCTGGCGGATGTCTCCAGAACGGCTGGGCGGTATTCACCTGCCGAAGACCGCCGCCTGGTCGTTGTTAAAGCGGCAGTTTCGGCCAGTTCCATGCGAGACAGCTCGATCGGGCCCCAGCGGCGCACGGACATGGCGCGATCACAGTGGCGGGGGAGGTGCGGAGCGCCCATGCACCTTTCTACGACACGAAGCCCGTACCCCAAAACGAGTTCGCCATCCAAATCGAGCCGCCCTTAATGTCGGGGAATTCGACGCCGCCTTGACGGGAACTCAGCCCCATCGAGCGCTACTTCGCGTGCAACCGGCGACCCGAGGGAAGCATCTGAGTGAGCAATCTGGGAGTGCGTTCCCATGCGTCATGTACCTACCCGCACCCTCTTCTCCACACGAACGGGGTCCGCAACTCCGTCGAGTCTTGAGTACTGCCCCTCCGTCAACTGGAACGACTCGGCCACGTTGACCTGTCGCCGCCACTATCTACTGGCTTGGCCGTCAAGTCGTTGCGTCCGTATGATTCTGATCATCGCTATTGGATTTGCATTTCGCGCGTATTGGACCCACCACATGTAAACGAACAACCGGGCGGTATTTATGCCGAAAGATGTCGAGAACTCCGCGACACCCAACTGTCCCGGGTCCGCCGGGGACGGTGTACCTGCTCTGAATGAATTGCCCGGGCGCGCTTCTGTCAGCGCCGGTGCAAAAATCCCCATAGTGCCGGTCGAAAATTCCCCACCCCTTGACAGAGGAAGAGGCCGGCA
>JAIEPW010000145.1 GCA_019748195.1 Bryobacteraceae bacterium | reverse complement strand
CCCATTAGTGGGCTAGATGCCACCAGAGGCTGTATGCCGCTTGCTTCGTAGGCTGTAAACTTCATGAGTCCTATCCACAGGATGACCAGCACTAAACCATATCGAAGGATATGAGCTCCGAAGAGTTGCGGTATCGCAGGGTCTGTCAGACCCAACGGAACTACAGATCGAGAAAAAGCTCCTGTCGCTGGCGGGATTGTACCGTTCTCTCTGTTCGGCTCATTCCCCGATTGGTTTCGACGTTTGTGTTCTGTATTCAGTTGGCTCATTTTGATTGGTGCTTTCGGCGCGACATTTCTTTCTTATCCAGGATCGGCTTATAAAACTTCACGTAGACCATGTCCTCATGGGCATTCGCGATATGGCAGCCAGCGCATTCAGCAACGGGACGCTCGGCAGCGGCGGCCAAGTACGGGGGCGGGGTGTGATTGAAGTTAAAATAACCCCAGTTTTTGGTTTTGCCGAAGCGCTTGCTATCCTTCACCGCGACATCGAGCCCGGCAACTTTCCCAGGGAAATAGCCACGACCCGAGGCCTCAAGCCGCGAACCGTCCGGGTTTTCGGCTGGACCGTCGACCAACTGCAACTCCTTGAGCATCATAGTGCCCTCGGGCCACTTGCCTGTCGCGCGATAGGCTTTGAATGCGGCGGGCTGGACGTATACGTTGTGGAACTCAGGAAAATTCGCCTTGCCGTTGTTTAAACCGTGCGGCGTGAACGGTGCCCCGATGAAAACCCATTCTCTGAAGTCTTTCGGTTGCACCAGCTCGCTCTTCGCATTAAACACTGGGGCAACGTCGATCTGCGGATACGCCGCATTTCGACCAGGGCCTTGCGCCGATACCAAAGCGACGACGGCGAGCAGCAGACACACTGTGGGAATGGCCACGCGTGGCCGGAATTTGAACGGTCTGGAAAACATGTAATCTCCTTTGAATGACAGTGATTGCCCTAAAGATGGAAAGCAAGCCGCGCCTTTCCATAAGGGGGACCACATTGGCTAGACGCCGCCCTGGGTCCGGATCTTACCCCCCGGAACGGGTACGCGTGCATTTAGTCAACTGCCGAAGGGTTCCGTCCGTATCACCTCCTTGTAAAGGAGTTGCCGCCGTTCACCGAGAAGTTCGAAAGCGCACGTCGGGCATCGGTTCCGATGCCGAAACTGGCCGCTGACTGCGAGTTGTTCATGGACTGGCGCGAGGTCACGCCTTGCGTCAGGGTGGCGTAGTTCAAGGGATTGTTGTTGATGTTGGGAATCGCCCGGATCACTTCCTCGGATACCGTATTGGTGACTCGCGAACTTTCGGTTTGCAGCTCGAGGGCGCTGCCCGAAACGGTAATCGATGTTTCGACCGCGCCCACTTCCAGACGCAGGTCGATTCGCACGGTTTGGTTGGTGGTCAGGGCGATGCCGGCACGAGTCACCTGCTTGAAGCCGACCTTCTTTGCGGTCACCGTATAGTTGCCGAAGGCGAGATACGGAACGTTGAATTCGCCCGCAACGTTCGTGCGCAGTGTTTGGACCGCGTTGGTGAGGGTTTCGATTACCGTGACCTCCACATCAATAACGGCGGAGCCGGAGCCATCGACAACGGCTCCGACGAGAGTCCCGGAACGGACTTGGGAAAAGACGGGGTAAGCCAGCAACGAGAGACAGACCGCGAGGCTGGAGAAACGGCAGAGGGAGGATGTCCTGGCAACGACTCCTTTACAAAGCTTAATGCGAAGATATCACACTCGCGGGATTTTATTAGTCCGTAGTCGCGATTCGCTTCGGCGCGCTGGTGGCCGCTGGGCACCCGGACGGCTCGCTTTTAGAATGCTCCGAGAGCCTTCAGTGGGCCTCCCATTCCGCCGCTGCCCCGCCAGTCGGTGGGCTCATGGGAACCTGATCGTTACGACCGGGCGAAGGACCCGGTTGCGCGTATTCCCTCAAGTCTCCACCGCACTCGCTGGACGCAAGCTGTCGATCGAGGGGTTGAACCATTTCACGAGCCATATGGGGCTGCCCGTTAGTTCGCAGAAAGTAGGGACTCTCAGCCCTGAGCCGTGATAGGCTCTGGGATATTTTCTGTCCAAGGAAAAGAAAGAGAGTCGCTATGAAGAAACCATACCAGATCGAGAGTGCCCGAGCCGTGCAACGGTTCCAGAAGATGACGGGCAAAGAGATGCCGCCAGTGCAATTGATGATGCCGATGACGGAGATCGCGTCGATGATCCAGCGCGGAACTGGTGAACTGATGCGAGATGCCGGAATGCTGATGATACACGCGGTGATGGAAGCGGAGGTGCAGAAGTTGGTGGGAGACCGGCACCAGCAAGGTAGGAGCGTCAAGGCCATCGGTGGGGTCGCGAACGCGGCTACTGCGTTGTGGACGGCCAGAAAGTCCCCATTGAGAGAACGCGAGTGCGAGGCAAGAATAAGCGCGAGATCCGGCTCGGCAGCTATGAGCTGTTCCAGCGGAATCAGCCGCTCGAAGACGGCGTGTGGTGGAAGATGATGTGCGTCTGTCAACGCGCAACTACGGCCAGGTAACCAAGACTTTTGAAGAAGCCTATTGAGTGGAGAAGCCCGCCGTCAGCGATCAGTTCATCGAGTCGAGCCGCGAAAAGCTCAAGGAATTGATGGACATGGACAGGAAGCTGGACGGGCTGAATCTGATTGCGGTCCTGATCGATGGCACGCCATTCAAGGGCCGACAGATGATGGCGACTCTCGGAGTGTCCGCCGTTGGGCGAAAGACCGTGCTTAGACTTCGCGGGGGTCGACGGAGAATGCCGCAGTGACCGGAGAACTGCTGTCGGATCTGATGGAATGTGGCGTGGACTTCACGGTGCCCCGGCTGTATGTTCTCGAAGGAGGTGAAGCCTTGGGCCATCCACCTTCCAGATTGGCCAACGACTTCACATAAGTCCCGTCCCCCCGGCGGCTGGTGAGTACCTCCAAGACCACCAACGCCTGAATCGCTTCACGCAGCGCCAGTCGGCTGATGTCGAAGACAGTTGCCAACTGCCGCTCCGCCGGCAGCTTCATCCCCGACAGCAGCCCGTTGTCCTTGATGTATTGGCGCAGTAGCTTCAGCGCCTGGCCCGGAGCCACAGTTTTCGCCCGGTACCTTAGCGGTACCTGGCGTTCTGCGAGCCACATCTGAGCTGAGCACCATGTTGGTCAGACCAATCATATCGGGTCGTGACCAGTTGTCAATGGGCGCTTGGCCAGTTCTAAACACGCCGCCACGCCATCAATTCCGGGAAGTTGACGACCCTCGCGGTCCGTCTAATGGCGAGTGCCATGGTAGTAGCGCCCGGCAACTATCATGTGAAATTTGCCACCACCGATTCCCAGCGGGCGGAACCTGGAAATCGCGGTAGGAGGCCTGGCCTCGGTAGTAATGGGTCGCAATCTTTGGCCGCGTCGCGGGACACGATTCTCACCATTGAAGCCGACCTAGTGCCGCGCGTTAGCCTGATCCGGCCGCGGTAGTGCCAGCACCGGCCAATGACGTAGGATGATCAAGTACGCGCGGCGGAGGTTCAGAGGGTGGCTACTGAAAGTGGCCGCGAATCTGTCGCCCAGTTCCTCGACTCCGCGACGTTACGCGACTGGCCGACAATTCGGTCCAAGTGAACGTGCTGGATTGGAAGGTGAGCAGACGAACCGCCTTGCGGATGTAGCCCAGCGTGAGCACGAACAATCTTTTGCGCCGGCAAGGGCCGTGTGCGGATGTCTCACCGTCGGACCGGTACCGTCATCGACCTGCGCCTCCTCGCCTGGTGGCGTGACGATGACCGCACATGCCGACGTCCACGCAACTGCCGGACGAAACGCTTGAAACTGGCGGAGCGCCGCGGGAAGCCGAGGCGCTCGACCCAGTCCTGATAAGTGGCCTTGCCGCGGCGGCCCTTGCTGAGCAACAACTCGGTTTAGTCAGGGTGTGGTTCGCAGGCTGCTCGTAGGGCTGCGGCCGGGGCCCGGAACTGGCGGCTCAGCACCGTTGGCGGGTTTTGCCTCAGTCGGCGCTCGCTGTCCCCCAGCCTACCGGTGTCCGGGTGTCCCGGGTGGCAACGCCAGAGGCTTTCCTGTAGGCTCTCGCCGAACGCCTGTTTGTTTTTTTGTTGGATGCGTCGAAGCGGCCAGCCCCGCCCGGCGATGACTTGTTGTCGTTTCTCTTCACTCAAGAGATTGCTCACCCGACGGAGGACCACTTCCTGGTGCGTCTCCGGGCCAACAGTAGCTGAGAATTGCACTTTACCTGGCTGGTCGTGGGACGGCGTGGGCCGGAGACCGCGACGACTCGAACCCGCGACGTCCAGCTTGGGAATCTGAGCCAGGATTTGTTTTCAGTTAGATAACCGCGCAAGGCGTTGATTCGGGAGATCAAAAACGCCAACAAAACGCAGAGGTCTTGCCACGCGATTCCAAACAGAGGGTTTTCGGAGGGTTTCTTCAGGCTCACATGTTGCGCAGCAGCCCTCATGGGCGTTCGAGGCTCTTCACAAGCCAAGAAGCGTCAAAGTTCCGCTGCCACCCAAGCCGACTGATGCGCCAGCCCGCGCACTACGCTCTTGTCCAGACCGCGAGCAGCGCGGTAGTCGATATCCTCGACACAAGCCCCCTTGAGCTTGGCCGCATGCAGGCGGCGTGTCAGCGCCTGATTCTGGCGCTAGTTCCATTGGTGATCGATCATGAGCCCGAGCCGTTCCAGGAACGTCAACTCGCGCGCGGCCGGATCGTTCTGTTGGGCTTGGAGGGCCTCGACCATGCCGAGCAGCCGCATCGCGGTCAGCTTCTCCAATAAAGGTTGTTGCAACATGAATGGTCTCCTGGGGTCTTGTTCGAAGTACTCGGCGCCACGTAGGTTGTCGTGTGGCCCCAAACGGCGCGGCGCTGCGCGTGGATAGCGGCGTAGTGAAGTCGCCATTCTTAAGGCTGCCCCCTGCTTCGCAAAAAGGTATCTATGACAATGACCAGACGCACGATCTTGGAAAGCGGTGCCGCAGCCGTAGCGCTCGGCTGCGCAGCCTCGGTGGTGGCGCACGTCGGCAGCAATCCTCAATCACTTTGCACTTTATCTGGCGTAGAGATGTCGCCATTTATTTGGACGCCAGCTTGTGCAAGACCTCGGGGGTTCCTTACCGTTGATGGAGTGCCGCAACCGCCTGTCCGAGAGCGATTCCTCCGTCGTTCGGCGGCACAAGATGATGAAGGAGCACCTGGAATCCATGTTCCTGCAATATGCGTTGAGCGAGATCAACCAACAGCGCATTTTGGAACACACCGCCCGTCAGCCCCACGGTGTTGATGCCGGTTTGCTCCCGCCCCAGGAGGCAACCGCCGACGATCATCTCTGCCACGCAGCGGTGAACCCCGGCGGCCAGGGATGTAATGGAGGCTCCTTGGTGTTGTAGTGTTGCCAGCGACTTCCAGACTGGCGTCGGGTCGCAGCCGAAACCGTCCGCTTGCGCACAGATCTCAAACGGATCAAGCGGAGCAGGATCCGAATCGGACAACGCCTCCATCTCCAGCGCTGCCTGTGCTTCGTAGCAAGCTTCCTGCCGGATTGCCAGCATCGACGACGCCGCATCGAATAGCCGCCCCATGCTTGAAGTCAAAGGACAGTTTACACCTCGCGAGAGCTGGCGAGCTAGAATGCGACGTTCACTTTCGCTGCAGGCCGACACGGAAGGTAACCACTGACTCCACGGGATGCCAGCGGTCCACAAGTGTGCGAGGGCGGCACGATAGGGTTTACGGATGGCGGCGTCGCCGCCGGGTAACGGAACATAGCGAAGTTGCCCAAGACGTTCGGACGACGCGTAGGTCGAGCGAAAAAACTCGCCTCCCCAGATTTTCCCATCTGAACCGTAGCCGGTTCCATCGAAGGCGACACACAGGATTTCCGCATTGTCGGCTAGCCCGTGCTCAGCCATCAGCGCGGAAGCGTGGGCGTGATGATGTTGCACCCTGATGAGGGGTAGTCCGCGGCTCGCTGCGAACTGTTGGGCCCAAAGCGTTGACAAATATCCGGGATGCAAGTCACAGGCGATGATCTCAGGCTGAACACGAAACACGCGCTGCATGAGTTCAAGCGATCGCTCGAACGCCTGGACTGTTTCGATGTTCTCCATGTCCCCAATGTGCTGACTCAGATAGGCTCGCGATCCCTTTGTGAGGCAGAATGTGGCTTTGAGTTCGCCGCCGACTGCCAGAACGGACGGCCCCGCCTCGGGTAAGGCCACTGGGAGCGGCGCGTACCCGCGCGAGCGACGGATCGGCATCGTATATGGCCCAACTGGTCTGACGACTGAATCGTCGCAGACCGTGTGAATGTCCCGATTATGAAGAAGTAGGCCATCGGCGATCGACGCCAACCGTTCTACAGCTTCGGCGTTGTGATGCACTATAGGCTCTTCAGAGCGATTGCCGGAGGTCATCACCAGGGGTTTATACTCGGGCATGTCACTTAGCAGAAGGTGATGTAGCGGCGAATAAGGAAGTAACAGACCCAGCGTTGTTTGTCCAGGTGCGACCGATGCCGCGAGGGCACGGTGGCATTCCGCGCACTGCAGCAGCGCGATCGGCCGTTCGGGAGAGGAAAGAAGCGCCGAATCTGACGGGCCCACTCGGGCATAGCGGCTCGCTGTTTCCACGTTCCTAACCATCACTGCAAACGGCTTATCGCCACGCCTCTTGCGGCGTCTTAGCTCGGCCACGGCGTTTTCATTGGTAGCATCACAGGAGAGATGAAAGCCCCCGATGCCCTTGATGGCAACAATACCGCCGTCAGCAAGCATCTTCACCGCGGCCGCAAGAGCTGCTTCGCCTTTGCTTGTGGTCAGATTGCCGTTTTGATGAAACTCCAGTTGCGGGCCACAATTTGGACAAGCCGTTGGCTGGGCATGGAAGCGCCGGTCGAGAGGCTCGCGGTACTCGCGCTCGCAGGCTGCGCACATTTTGAACGCGGCCATAGTGGTCGCTGCGCGATCGTAGGGCAGATCCTCAATGATCGTGAAGCGCGGCCCGCAATTTGTGCAGTTCAGGAAGGGATAGCGATAGCGCCGGTCGGCCGGATCGAACAGTTCAGCGAGACACTCGGCACAGGTAGCGATATCGGAGGGGACCGGCGTGCTCCCGCCAGCCAGGTTGCGGCTCTCGAGAATGCGAAAGCCGCCATTCCCCGTGGGTTCAATGTCGTGAATTTCGAGCGCGTCGATTCTCGCAAGCGGCGGCGGCGAATCACGTAGATCACGGATGAACTTAGATACCGCGCTCGATGGGCCCTCCGCTTCGATCACTACGCCCTGGCTATCGTTCGCTACACTCCCCGCCAAGCCGTGGCGCATCGCGAGAGCGTAGACACAAGGCCGGAACCCCACTCCCTGGACTACTCCCATTACTCGAATCCGCTGACGGAGGGCAGCACCCATGGTGTTGTCATTGTAGTTCCGGAGGTCGGGGCCTGAGGAATAGCAACTTCATGCCATAGATTTCACTTCGGTCGAGCCTCATACTTTGGGGTTAGGAAGTTTGCCATGTCTACCGCAACCCTAGCCGCACCCACCCCACAAGAGCAACTGCAGGCCCGGCTCGCGGACCCGCGAACGGTGAATGCCTTGAATCGACTTCTGGATCGATTGGACGTGATTGCGGGCAGCGTCGAGATGGTCGAAAGCTTCCTGCAGCGAGGCTCGGACATCGCCGACAATGTGGCAGAAAGCGTTGCAAGTCTTCGGACGCCGGGCGGCGACGACACTGCGCAACTCTTCGGAAAGCTGCCGACGCTGGCGAGAGCCGGGATGAAAGTCGCGAGCGTCGCAGAATCGGAAGCGTTCGACCGCCTCTTGCAATCGGGATTGCTCGACCGGCTGTCCGCTCCAGGGACGCTTGAGGCCCTCAACGCTCTGCTAGACAAGCTTCCACTGGTAGCCTTCTCAATGGAAGCGCTGGAGGGCTTTTGCAAGCGCGGCGACGAGGTTGCGAATTCCATCGCGGACTCAGTTGCTGATATCCGGAGCTTGAAGTCGCCAGAAGTGGCGAACGTCGTCGAGCGACTACCTCAAATCGCCTCCGCAACCGTGCAACTGGCGGACCTATCGGGCACACCTGAATTCGCTGGTCTGGTGGCGCTTAGCAAGGACCTCGGCAAGCCCGAAGTCCTCAGCAAAATTCGCTTCTTACTCGACAAGCTGGATTTGGCCGTATTCGCCGTGAGCGCGGTCGAAGGCTTCGTGCGCCGCGGAGATGAAGTTGCTGATTCAATGGCCGAGGGGCTCGGGGACCTTAAAAAGATCGCCTCGTCTATTAACACGGAAGAGCTGAGTCGCATTGCCACCGAACTTCCAACTCTAACGAAGGCTGGGCATGAGTTGATCGCCAGCGGACTACTGGAAAAAATGCACGACCTGACCGAGACAGGCATGGTACTGGCCGACGCAGGATTGTTTGACGCAAAGACGGTTAAACCATTGGCTGAGGTGGGCCGCCTTGCAACTGAAGCCTACACGGCCGCGAAGTCAACACCGGCAAGGCAATACGGACTGCTGGATCTGCTTCGGTTGTTCAAGGATCCGCAAGCATCAAAGGCGATTCACCTGCTGGTCGAAATGGCGCGTCAATTCGGCAAGCGGTTGCCCTAGATGCACGAATTGTCTATCGTTAACTCCGTCGTCAGTTCCGTGACGGAGTGGTTGGCGCAGCGGCCGGAGCGTAAGGTGAGCGTCGTGACCCTGAGAGTGGGGGCTTTGAGTGGCGTGGTCGAAGGTGCGCTGCAATTCTGCTACGGAATTGCAACGGACGGAACGCCGCTGTCTGGCTCCGTCCTGCGGGTTCATTCGCAGCCAGTAGTGATCTACTGTGGCGGCTGCGCCGAGCAAGCTGAGCTACCGGGAGTACAGAGCTTTCGCTGTCCTCGCTGTGGTACTCCAAGCAGCGACGTTCGTAACGGGCGCGAGTTGGAGATAGAATCAGTGGAGGTTGAAGAATGAGCACGGGAACGCGCATCGTTGAGCTTCGAAAAGGGGTGTTGAAGAAGAACGACGAAATAGCGGCGGGCCTGCGCTCTCGCTTCGGGGCATACAGCCTCCCGGTCGTTAATTTAGTTTCGAGTCCGGGAACGGGGAAAACCACTTTCCTCGAGCGCACGTTGCGCCAACTGCGAGCGGCGGGTGAGCATCCGGCAGCCTTGGTGGGAGATTTGGAGACCGACAACGATGCCCGGCGTCTAGCCGCCAGCGGCGCTCCTGTGAAGCAAATCAACACTCATGGACGGTGTCATCTTGAAGCGGAAATGGTCGGGCAGCACCTGGAAGGGTGGGACCTTTCGGCTTTCACGTATCTTTTCATTGAGAACGTCGGCAATCTAGTGTGCCCGTCTTCCTACGACCTGGGTGAGAGCGCCCGGGTGACGCTGTTGTCGGTGACCGAGGGCGAGGACAAGCCGCTGAAGTATCCTTCGATTTTCAATTCCGCCGACGTGGCCGTATTGACGAAGATGGACTTGGCTGGGGCATGCGAGTTCGATCGTGAGACTGCGCGGCGAAATATCGAGGAGATCCGTCCAGGAATCCGGATCTTTGAGACGTCATCAAAAACGGGCGCGGGATTCGCGCCGTGGCTTCACTACTTAGCCGAAGTGCGTGAGCGAGCAAGAGCGCATGAATTCCCGGTTCCTTGATCCGCAGCTTGCGGCCGGGAATAACGACACACAGCACGCACTCGAAAAAGCGCGCGAGGACATCGCGCGTCTGACGCGTGAGAACCGCGCCTACGCACGTCAAGTCGAGCTTCTGCGGACTGCGGCGCGAACCACGGTGGACGAACTGGACACGCTTGTGTTGGCGCAGGCTTTGGCTCGCTTGGCCGCCCAAGCGGCGTCTGCCGAACGGGCAACGGTGTGCATCCTAGAATACGACGCCGTGGTTGCACAGTCTCAGTACCACGCGCCTGAGGTGACTGAGGGGCCGATCCATCAGTATGACCACAAGCTTTCGCCGGGAGCTGGTTGCGGTCTGGGTCCCGAAGTAGTTTCCACAGGCCGGGCAGTGCTTTGTCATGATGCGCGCGTGGACCCCCGACTGGGCGAAGAGTTCGCGACGCGGTTCAAGGTGCGGAATGCAGCCTGCGTCCCCATCATGAACCACCAATCGAACGTGCTGGCGTTTATCGAGGTCTTTAATCGGACAGGTGGAGGATTCTTCACCGGGGATGATCTGCACCGGTTGGAGACGCTTGCACTCCAAGCTTCTGTCGGGCTCCAGCGCGGAAGGTTGGTGGAACGACTGGCGGAATGGTCGCGCTCCCTCGAAATGCTGCTAGCGTTCAGTGCTGCGGTGAATCAACACCTCGATCCAACGCACCTGATGCGCAACCTCGTCGAAAACGCCGCGCTCTTCGTGAAGGCCGAAGGAGGCATGGCCGGATTGGTCGTGGCGGCGGAGAACGGCGAGCGGCAGATGGCTTGCGACGGTCTTTGGATTCACAAGCGGTGGCTGGATTGGCGCCGCCGCTGGAGGGCTCAAGAGGGCTTGGCCGGGCTGGTCATGGAGAGCGCGTTCCCACATCTGTCCAATAACTACCCAGAAGAGCCCTTCGCAGACCCGGAATTGGCACACCATTTCGCAGTTCGCGCGGCGCTGTGTGTACCTGTGAAGGGCCCAGATGACATCGTGATCGGGTTTTTCGAATTGCACCGCCTGACACCCCAATCCCCATTCACGTGGCAGGATGCGGCGTTCCTTGAATCGCTAGCCAACGTCACAGCGGTTGCCATTCGCAACGCCCAGTTGCTCAAGGCAGTGGAAGCCAAGAATCAAGAAATTCAAGCGCTCTCCGCGAATCACGTTAATTTGCTCGAGGAAGAACGGCGCCACATCTCACGCGAGCTGCACGATGAGGCAGGCCAGATTCTCATCGGTATTAAGCTGGCACTTCAGGTTGCCGCACGAGATGTGGCGCCAAACCAAGTGGAGTTGCGTCAGGATCTGGACGACCTACGGGATCAGGTGAATCGGGCAACCGAGCGGTTGAAAGACCTGGCACGCCGGTTGAGACCTCCAACACTTGACCAACTAGGGCTTGAAATCGCCTTGCGGCAGCTGGCTACCGACTTGCAAGCCGGCGGCGATTTGCGTGTGGAGTTGGATTTGGAATCGCCAGACACGCCCCTCCGACAGGAATGGGACATCACTCTCTACCGCATAGCGCAAGAAGCGCTCACAAACATCGTGCGGCACGCTAGGGCGCAGGTCGCGACCGTGGAACTGCACTACTATCCGGACAAGATTCGGCTCTGTGTTCGTGACAGTGGCCGCGGATTCGAAGAGGCGGCCGTGACAGCGGGTCTGGGCCTTCTGGGGATGCGCGAGCGAGCGACCATGCTCGGGGGCTCCCTGGCCGTTCGCTCACTAGTCGGGCATGGCACCGTCATCGAAGTTGAGGTGCCAAGGCGATGAAACCGACTCGACTTCTTCTCGTGGACGACCACGCGATTGTGCGGAAAGGCTTGGCCGCCCTAGTGTCGGCAGACGACCGTTATCGTGTGGTCGCAGAGGCAAGCGACGGGGACGAGGCCGTGGCCCAGGTCGAGGCTACTCAGCCGGACATCGTTATCCTCGATCTGCACATGCCACGACTGAATGGCCTGGAGACGATACGACGGCTTACGCGGCAGTTTCCTAGAGTCAAAATTATCGTGCTTTCGATGTACGACGACGAGCAATTCGTGGCGCAATCCTTGAACGATGGAGCCAAAGGTTACGTCCTCAAGCAGGGAATGGACGATGAGCTCTTCGGCGCGCTACAAGAGGTAGTGGCCGGCGGCAGATATGTGAGCACTGCCATCGACCTGCCGAGCGTGGAGAACAGGCAGATCGAAAAGTCTGACCTGACTGCTCGGGAGCGCGAAGTGCTGCAGCTGATCGTTGATGGACACACAACGCAGGAGATCGCATCCATGTTGACCATTAGCCCGCACACCGCCACTAGACATCGTGCAAACCTGATGGACAAGCTCAATGCCCACACGCAGATGGAATTGGTGCGAGCGGCCTCGCAGCGCGGGTTGGTGGTGCTTCCCAGGCCACCATTGAAAAATACCTAGTTCTTGCTATTGAGGCGGCGGCAGGCACGGGCAATAATCGACGCTGGGTCAGACCAGTCCTTCAAGGAGAGTTGAACATGGCATCCTTACTTTGGCTGCAGGGTGGCGCGTGCAGTGGCAATACAATGTCGTTTCTGAACGCGGAGGAGCCCAGCGCTTGCGACCTCGTCACCGACTTCGGCATTGACGTCCTTTGGCACCCCTCACTGGGCATGGAGATGGGGGACAACGCAAAGAAGATCTTCCATGACCTAGCCTCGGGTTCGCGTTCGCTGGACATTTTCGTGTTCGAGGGCACTGTCATCATGGGACCCAACGGGACGGGGCGGTTCAACATGTTCGCTGATCGGCCAATGAAAGACTGGGTCAAGGAACTGGCAAGCCAGGCCGGCGCGGTGGTTGCCCTCGGCGACTGCGCATGCTGGGGCGGAATTCCCGCGACTGAACCCAACCCAGTGGATAACCTCGGCCTTCAGTTCCTCAAGCGAAAGCAGGGCGGATTCTTGGGTGCTGACTTCCGCTCAAAATGGGGACTGCCTGTAATTAACATTCCGGGTTGCCCGTCACACCCTGATTGGGTGACACAGATTTTGGTAGCCGTCGCTTCCGGTCGCGCGAAGGATATCGCGCTCGACGATCTGCAGCGGCCACAAACCTTCTTCAAGACCTTCACGCAAACCGGCTGCACCCGTGTGCAGTTCTTTGAGTACAAGCAATCCACCATGGAATTTGGACAGGGGACTCGAACCGGCTGCTTGTTCTACGAGTTGGGATGCCGGGGTCCGCTGACGCATTCACCGTGCAATCGGATCCTGTGGAATCGCCAGTCGTCGAAGACTCGCGCCGGGATGCCATGCACCGGTTGCACGGAACCCGAGTTCCCCTTCTACGATTTGAAGCCGGGTACGGTTTTCAAGACCCAGAAGATCAGCGGAACCATCCCCAAGGAAGTGCCCAACGGTACCGATCACGTCACCTACATGGCACACGCCGCCGCCGCGCGCATCGCGGCGCCGAAGTGGGCCAAAGAAGACATGTTCGTCGTATAGAGAGAGCCCCAAGGAGATAGGAAATGGCCACCACACTAGAAGCACCAAAACCAAATATGCGCATCAGCCCCTTGGGGCGGGTGGAGGGAGATCTCGACCTGAAGATCTCGGTCCGGGACGGGGTCGTCACTGACGCCTGGACCGAAGCGAGCATGTTTCGCGGATTCGAGATCATCCTAAAGGGCAAAGATCCGCAGGCTGGTTTGATTGTCACGCCCCGCATCTGTGGCATCTGCGGCGGCAGTCACCTGTACAAAGCCGTCTACGCGCTGGACACCGCTTGGCGGACACATGTGCCGCAAAACGCAACGTTGATCCGCAACATTGCGCAGTCATGCGAAACCCTGCAATCGATTCCGCGCTGGTTTTACGCGCTGTTTGCGATTGACCTGACCAACAAGAACTACGCGAAAGCGGCGGAGTACGACGAAGTCGTGCGTAGGTTCGCGCCGTTCGTCGGCACCAGCTACGAACCGGGCGTGACGTTGTCCAACAAGCCGGTCGAGGTGTACGCAATCTTCGGTGGGCAATGGCCGCATTCAAGCTTCATGATCCCAGGCGGTGTGATGTGCGCGCCTTCGCTTTCCGACGTCACGCGCTCGATCTCCATTCTAGAGTTTTGGAAGCGCGAGTGGCTGGAAAAGCAGTGGCTAGGCTGCTCAGTCGAGCGCTGGCTCGAAAACAAGACGTGGAACGATGTATGGAAGTGGGCGGACGAAAATGACAGTCAACGGAACTCTGACTGCGGCCTGTTTCTCAGATTCTCAAAGCGCGTTGGCCTCGACAAGTTCGGGGCCGGTTGCGGCTCCTATTTGGCGACTGGCACGTACTTCCAGCCCGAGCTGTACGAAAATCCAACGATCGACGGGCGCAATGCGGCCTTGATCAATCGCGCCGGCATCTACGACGGAAAGGAGTTCCACGACTTCAACCACTTGAACGTGCGCGAGGACACAACGCACTCCTTCTATCGCGGTTCTACGTATTTGCATCCCTGGGAAGGCGTAACCGAACCGATCGATCCGCTCGACGGCCATAAGCAAGGGAAGTATAGCTGGGCCAAGTCACCGCGCTACGAGGTTCCGGGGAAAGGAGCGATGCCCCTCGAAGCCGGGCCGCTGTCTCGACAAGTGATCGCTGGCAGGGCAAGCGCGGCCAGCCACCAGGACCACGATCCACTGTTCCTTGACGCCATAAAGACGGCGGGGCCGAGCGTATTAGTGCGTGTCATGGCGCGCATGCACGAGGCTTGCAAGTATTACAAACTGGCTCGTAAATGGCTAGATCAGATCGACCTGCACGGCAAGTTCTACACCAAGCCGGTCGAACATGCCGAAGGCAAAGGCTTCGGTTCTACCGAAGCGGCCCGTGGCTCGCTCTCTGACTGGATCGTGATCCGCAACGGGCAAATCGAGAACTACCAGGTGGTAACCCCGACAGCGTGGAACATTGGGCCGCAAGATGGTCGAAAGGTGCATGGACCGATGGAGCAGGCGTTCATCGGCGCGCGGATTACAGATCCATCTGATCCAGTGGAAATGGGCCATGTAGCGAGGTCTTTCGATTCGTGCCTGGTTTGCACCGTTCATACCTACGACGAGAAATCCGGCAAGGAACTGGCTCGCTTCCGTATTGGCGAGGGAATGTAGGCAGTGTGACTGATCCACTCTCAAACACGGCTCCGGTCGAGACGCTCGTCATTGGCTGCGGGAATCTCTTGCGCGGTGACGATGCGGCCGGGCCCGTGTTCGTGCGGAGACTCTGGGACCGGGGGCTGCCGCCGGGGGTGCGGTGTGCCGACGGGGGAACCGGCGGAATGGATGTCGCGTTCCAAATGCGCGGCGTCCCTGAAGTGATCTTGGTGGATGCTTGCAGCAGCAATTCCGAACCCGGGTCGATCTTTCGGCTACCGGGCTCCGAAGTAGAGCATCTGCCTCCTCTCACTGGCATCAACCTCCACGCTTTTCGTTGGGATCACGCTCTCGCGTTCGCACGATGGTTGTTGAAAGAGGAGTACCCGAAAAACATCACGGTTTATTTGATCGAGGCTGAGCAGCTGGAATTCGGAACTTCCCTGTCTCCGGCCGTCGATCGCGCCTTGGACCGGTTGGCCGAATTGCTGCTTCCCCAGTGGAGTTGCCTAAATGCAGCTGCGACCTCCAATTGAAATCCAATACACGGCGGAAGGCTACATCCACCTGAGTGAGGATGTGGCACGCGAATACTTCCCTAGCGACACCCTGGTGATGAGAGTGCGCGACAAAGAGCTTTGGATGCTGCCAACCAGAGGCGCAGCCGCCGGAGGATTGCTGCTCAAACAGCGGAATCGCGCCGGCGACCGCAGCTTTCTGGCTGCTCCGTACCTGCCGCCCGACACCACGCCTGCCAATTGGCCCGCCATATGGGACGAACGCAACGGAGCCCTGCGGGTCGCGTTTCGGACTCCCTCCGGGCAGGGCGAGGGATCGGCGATCGGCGCCAAGGCAGTCGTGGAACCGGATCGGGGACGTTGGGTGGTCTATCTGGAAGTTGGATTCGCAGTGGCTCAGTCTCCGGGTGTGCGCATTGGGCGTCGCCGGATAGCCGACTACGCCTCGGAGGATCAGGCGCGAGTAGCTGCAAAGTGGTTTGAGCGAACCGCTGATCGGGACTTGCCCGTCCAAAACGGTTTTTAGCA
>JAIEPW010000040.1 GCA_019748195.1 Bryobacteraceae bacterium | reverse complement strand
CGGAAATGTTCTTCATCCAACGCCCCTTGCAGCGCAGCCGCACGTGGATCGCCCGCGCATAGTCCCCGTGGAGCCGGTGGAATAGCCGCCCCAGAGCCTCCGCGTCCCGTGGGACCAGAATCGGATCAGGGTGCCAGTTCCGCCTGTTCCGTGGCGCAATGGGACCCTTAGCCCGACCAAAGGCCAGATTCGGCGGTTCCTGAGGCTCGGCTTGGCGGAAGTTACTGGAAAAGCGAGGCGAGGTATGCTCGAAAGGAGTATCAATCCTTATGCCTCTTATACGAACAGGCGGAACTGGCACCGGGCCGGTCACGGCTGTTCCGAGGGATGGCTCTGAGCAACGGCGAATCATTAACTTAGGGGCGCTGAGATGGGCCCGATCCTTACCCCTTTTTTCGGGCGGATGCGTCGACGTGCGGGACGGTAAGCGCGAATAAGCCTTGTGGAATCAGAGTGGCGTTACCCGGAGGAATACTACTCCTTAGCACCGGAATAAATTGGACCCGGAGCAGGCGGAACTGGCACCGGGCTGGAAATCGAGGTTGCGGCTGTTCCGAATCTGGTCGCTCCGGACCTGGAATCAGCAGGTTACAAACGGAGATGTGGCATGTCGGCTTACCCCGTTTTCCCGCCGATTCCGGGGTGTCTCCGATCCAGGCGCCGCACAAAGGCTTTGGAATGAGCGGATCCTGCCCGGAAGTACTACTCCCCCTTATCACCGGATTATTTTCGCGGCGGAACACGTGGAACTGGCACCGAGAGACGAGGCGAGGTATGCTCGAAAGGAGTATCAATCCTTATGCCTCTTATACGAACAGGCGGAACTGGCACCGGGCCGGTCACGGCTGTTCCGAGGGATGGCTCTGAGCAACGGCGAATCATTAACTTAGGGGCGCTGAGATGGGCCCGATCCTTACCCCTTTTTTCGGGCGGATGCGTCGACGTGCGGGACGGTAAGCGCGAATAAGCCTTGTGGAATCAGAGTGGCGTTACCCGGAGGAATACTACTCCTTAGCACCGGAATAAATTGGACCCGGAGCAGGCGGAACTGGCACCGGGCTGGAAATCGAGGTTGCGGCTGTTCCGAATCTGGTCGCTCCGGACCTGGAATCAGCAGGTTACAAACGGAGATGTGGCATGTCGGCTTACCCCATTTTCCCGCCGATTCCGGGGTGTCTCCGATCCAGGCGTCGCAGAAAGCCTTTGGAATGAGCGGGTGCTGCCCGGAAGTACTACTCCCCCTTATCACCGGATTATTTTCGCGGCGGAACACGTGGAACTGGCACCGAGAAGCGCAGGAGCACTCCCACGCTCAGCGTGACCTCTACCCGGACGCCTGGTGATTGGCGGCTCTCCAAGCTCAACGTTCGGCTCGCAAGGATAGATGGGCCGTTCACTGACGTAGACCTCGGGAGTCCTTTGGTATCCAGGTTCCATCGTGAATCGGTTCGGGGCAAGACTTATCCGCCCCTGTTTCCCAAGAGACCACCTGGGCGCCACAAATATCGACCCCTTTCTTCATGCCAGCTCCCTGGATTCCGTTGAAACAGACGGCAGGCTCGGCGGGCTGAAGAACGAACGGGCCAATAGCCCGTTCCCGTGGGCCGTCATGATCACATCGTATCTGGTTGTGTCGCGGCCGTGCTGACTGGCAGCCTCTGGGGGCCTAGCCCGGCTTGCGCGCGATGAGTTCGGCCCCGGCCGCATGCAGGATATCCCAGTGGTGGAACTCGTGCGCCAGATCGCCGGCGGGGAGGGTGTAGGCGGGGTTGATGGTGCTGTGTCCGGCGACGGGGATTTCGGCCGCGAACAGCCCGCCGGGCGCCAGGATGCGGCGGACCTCGGGGAACAGGTCGCGCTGCAGATATAGGGTGTCGATGACCAAATCGAAAGGACCTTCGGGCAGGCGAGCGTATTCGAGGTCCAATACGCGGGCGTCAATGTTGTCGAGGCCGCTGAGTTTGTCGATGGCCACGCGCGAAACATCCACCGCGACCACGCGCCATCCCCGGCCGGCGAGAAACCGCGCATTGCGGCCCAGTCCGCAGGCGAGATCGAGGGCGCGTCCAGGGCGGTTGGACGCCGATTCAAACAGGTCCGCGGCGCGGACCACGACGGGCGCGGGATCCGCCGGCGGCTGCCCGGCGGCGGCTTCGTGGCGGCGGTTCCATTTGTCGCCGGTGGTCACGATCGCGGGAGCCTGTCGCGCACCAGCCGTACCCGCTCGGCATACACGGCGCTCAATCCGCCGGTCGCTTCCAGGCGCCGGAAGACGCTGTCGGAGCGCTGATACCAAACTCGCGCCTGCCGCAGAGAGGCGGCATTGCGGGTGCGCTCGTAATCCTGGAAGAGGATGTCGCCGAAATCGGCGAGCACTTCGGCCACCTCCACGTCTTCGGCCCGATCGAGCGCGGCCAGGCCGCCGGGCCAGCGGATGCGGAACGCCTGCCGCAGGGCTTCCAAGGCTTCCGAGGTGCGCCCGAGATCCCCCAAGATACCCCCGATGCGAGCCCAGGTGGTGGAGTGGGCACGCTGGGCCCGGTGATCCTTGGGATCGGCCTCGGCCATTTCGCGGCGGATCGGGAGGACGCGGCGGTAGTATTGCAGCGCTTCCTCCAGCTTGCCCATGCGGCGGAGGGTGTAGCCGGTGTCGCTTAAGCCGAAGCTGAGGTCCATGCGGTGGAGGACATCGTCCGGGTATTCCCGGACCAGTTGCTCGTCGATGGCGACGGCGCGCCGGAGGTATTGCAGGGCATTCTGGAAGTTGCCGAGTTTGCTTTCCGTGGCGCCCACACTCTTGTAAGCCAGCGCGACGTTGCGGCGGGAGCGGGGTGTTTTCAGGCCTTCGGCGGCCAGCTCCATCTCGCGGACCATGGCCAGGCGGATTTCCAGGGCCTTGCGGATATCGCCCTTCTGCACGTATTGCTGGGCGAGCGCCCACAATCCACTGCCGAGGGATGCGTGGGACTTCGGATCGCCGGGTGCTTCGGCCGCCAGTTCCCTGCGGATGTCGACGGAGCGCTGGGCATAGCCGAAGCCGCGGTCCGGGCCGGCGTTGACGGTCGCCAGCCGGTCATAGATGGTGGCGAGCTCCATTTTGGTTTCCTTGCCGGGCGCGCGGCGCAGCACGTCTTCGAGAATGCCGCCCGCTTTCTGGTAGCTTTTCAGCGCGCCGGCGGTATCGCCGAGGTTGGCCTCGCCGGCGAGTCCCTGGACGTCGCCCACGCGTTGATAGGCTTTGGCGAGCTCGCGCTGCAGCTCGAGGTCGCCCGAGGATTCGCTGGCCAGCGAGTCCAGGTATTGGAGGGCCTTACGGACGACCAGCTCGCGCGCGGTCATGGAGCCGGAGAGCTTGGCGACTTCGTCGTGAAACTCGAAGAGGAAGGAATTGGCCAGCTTGCGGACATCGTTGAAGCGGCGTTCGGCGCGCTGGCGCTCGGCCTGGGCGATGCGGGCCTCGCGGACAGCGAAGGCCAGGCCGCCAACCAGGCCCGCGACGGCGAGCGCGGCGGCGGCGAGGGACAGGCGGTTGCGGCTGGCGAATTTGGCGGCGCGATACGGGAAAGAATCGGGACGGGCGCGCACGGGGAGCTGATGCAGGTAGCGCCAGATATCCTCGGAGAGCTCGGCGGCGGATGAATAGCGCCGCTGCGCGTCCTTGCGGAGCGCCTTGAGAACGATGTTGTCCAGATCGCCGGAGAGACGGCGCTGGAGCCGTTCCAGCTTGCCTTCGCGAACGGAGGCGACGGAGTCGGGCGTGATGCGAAGATCGGGGGCGACCTCCTCGGTGCGCCGGACGACGCTGGAGGGCTTTTCCGGTTCGACCTGGCAGATCACCATCGCGGCTTCATGAAGCAAGCGGCTGGTGAGGCGGTAGGGACGGTGGCCGGTAAGCAACTCATAGAGGATGACGCCGAGAGAGTAAATGTCGGTGGAGGTGGCGACGGGTTCGCCGCGAACCTGTTCGGGACTGGCGTACTCGGGCGTCATCATCTTGACGAAGGTCATGGTGGGCTGGAGAGCGCCGTCGGGGCTCATGAGCTTGGCGATGCCGAAGTCGAGCAGCTTGGGCTCGCCCGCGGCGGTCACCAGGATGTTGGAAGGCTTCAGGTCACGATGAACCACGAGCCGGCGATGGGCGTAGTCAACGGCGTCGCAGACCTTGCGGAACAACTTCAACCGCTCGACGATGGAGAAGCGATTGCGATCGCAGAACTCGGTAAGGGAGGCGCCCTCGATCAGCTCCATGACAAAGTAGGGCAGGCCGTCGGGCGTGGTGCCGCCATCGAACAGGCGTCCGATGTTGGGGTGCTCCATACTGGCGAGGATCTGGCGTTCCGCGCGGAAGCGGCTGACGACGGCGGCGGTATCCATGCCCCGCTTCAGCACCTTCACCGCGACCTCCTGGGTGTAGGAATTGTCGTCGCGGACCGCGCGGTATACGGAGCCCATGCCGCCCTCGCCGATCAGGGCGGTGATGCGGTAGGCGCCCAGCTTGACGCCGATGACGGGTTCCGGGGGCGGGCCTTCCAGGAAGTCCTCGGATTCCTCCTGAGCGCTGAGGAGGGATTGGATTTCCGCGCGGAGATCGGCGCGGCCCTGGCAGATGCGATCCAGGTAGGCCGCCTTCTCGTCCGGCTCCAGGCGGGAGGCGGTATCGAGCGCTTCCTTGACGATCTGCCAGTCCGCCGCGTTCATGGCTGGTCGCTCCGGGAGAGCTCGCGATAGAGCCAGGCCTTGGCGGTGTTCCAGTCGCGTTTGACGGTGGCCGGGGAGATGCCGATCACCTCCGCGGTTTCCTCGATGGTCAGCCCGGCGAAGAAGCGCAGCTCCACGATGCGGCCCTGCTGGGGATCGAGGGTGGCCAGGCTATTCAGGGCGTCGTCGAGCGCGACCACATCCAGGTCGCGTTTCTTGGAAATCTGCAGGGCGTCGTCGATGGCCACGGTGGCGGCGCCGCCGCCGCGCTTGGCCGTTTGATGCGCGCGGGCGTGATCCACCAGGATGCGGCGGATCATTTGCGCGGCGACGCCGAAAAAGTGGGCGCGGTTCTGCCATTGGACGTTGCGCTGGTCGATGAGGCGGAGAAACGCTTCGTGCACCAGGGCGGTGCTTTGCAGGGTATGCCCGGGCTTCTCGCGCATGAGGTGGTAGTTGGCCAAGCGGCGCAACTCGCCGTAGACGAGAGGCATCAGTTGATCGAGCGCTTCCTTGTCGCCGCCGCTCCAGCGGGCCAGAAGCTGTGTTACGTCTTCCGCCACTCCGCAGTGTCCCCCAGACCGTCTGAAGCGTCAGTTTACCAGGAGCGGGGGTCCGCGGCCACGTGTTAGACCTCGATTGTGCCCTGCATGTACTTTACGGCGCGGCCGGAGATACGCACCCGGCCGCCGCGATCCTCGCACTCCAGTTCCCCGCCCCGGCGCGATACCTGCCGCGCCTTCAGTTTCGTCTTTCCGAGCCGTTTCGACCAGTACGGGATCAGGGTGCAGTGCGCCGATCCGGTCACCGGATCCTCCGGAACACCCTGAGCGGGCGCAAAGAAACGGGACACGAAATCCACGTCCTCGCCCGGGGCGGTGACGATCACGGCGAACCGATCCACGTTGCTCAACACCTGCATGTCCGGCCGCAGTGCCCGAACGTCGGCTTCCCGCGCGTAGACCACCAGGTAATCGCGGGCGGAGAGAACCGTCAGCGGCTGCGCGCCCAGGGCGTCGATGAGACGGGGGTGAACCGCGTCGGACGACGGCGGCCGCGAGGGGAAATCCAGCGACAACAGATCGCCGGATTGCGTCACGATGAGTTCGCCGGCGCGCGTGTCGAAACAGACCCGGTGGCCTTCCAGGCCAAGCTCGCGGAACAGCACGTAGGCCGAGGCAAGGGTGGCGTGACCGCACAGGTCCACCTCCACCTCCGGGGTGAACCATCGCAGGGCGAAGCGATCTCCGGTCCGTACAAAGAACGCGGTTTCGGCGAGGTTGTTCTCGAGCGCGATGTTCTGCAGGGTGTCGTCGGGCAGCCAGGCATCGAGAGGGCATACCGCGGCGGGATTTCCAGTGAACGGACGGGACGCGAAGGCGTCTACCTGAAAGAGCGGAATCTTCACCTAACCAGTGTACGAACTAGTGCACGCCCGCGCGGTTGCGCTGGTGATCCACCAGTTCGTCGAAAATGGCCAGCACGCGCTTGCGGTACTCGTAGAGGCGGCGCAGGTTGGAGCGGAAGTTCGGTTCGTGGCGCTCGGTCTTGAACCACTTCTCCGCCACAGACTTCGGGATGTCGATATCGCGGCGGATCTCGTCGGCCGAATGTCCGCGCAGGAACAATCCGTAGAACATGGCCGCCTCGCGCTGGGGCTCAAGCGGGTCGATGTCGGGGCTGTGATTCGTTTGCATCTTGCAGACGCGACCAAAAACAGAAGTATAAACAGGCCCTCGGAAGTTGGCAAGAGGAAGTCGCGGTTACCAAATCGACACGTTTGGCCTACAGTGTTACCGGGATAATTCTACGCCGAAGCCTTAGCCATTGCAGAAAGACGGACGGGTTCTCCAGCCAGATCAGCATCCATTGGATCATTTCCTCGCGATCGCGCCGCCGGCCGCCCGTGAGGCGCGACAGCGACAGCCGCGCGTGATCCTTGGCTTCGATCACGCACTGCCGGCACTTGCTTGCCAACTCGGGATCTCCGGCGGCCGCCGCCTTTTCCTGTTCGACGTACAAACGGGTGAGGGAGGTTTCGAGCTCGTCGAAGGAGCCCTGGCGGACACCCTCGATCCAGGGTGCAAGTTCCAGGCCGGACTCCCGCAGGAGGCGGCGCAAGTGGCTGGCGGAGACCGGCTGCAGGGCCTGGGAGATGGCTTCGAACTCGGCATCGCCGACGGCGGTAATGCCGCGTACGGCGATCAGCGCCGAGAGTTCACTGCGCTTGGTTGGTTTTCGCGGCACGGCGATAGGCCATCACGGCGCGCTGGTGTCCGGCGTAGTCGGCGGAGAAGGTATGTTCGCCCGATCCGCCGGGCTTGGCGACGAAGAAGATGAAGTCGGTTTGGGCAGGCTGCCGGGCGGCGGCAAGGGAGGCCTTGCCCGGATTGGCGATGGGGCCGGGCGGCAGTCCCAGGTTGCGATAGGTGTTGTAGGGATGCGGATTATCGAGATCGGAGCGGTGGATCACGCCGTCATAGCGGTTTTCCAGCAGCGCTGCGTAGATGGTGGTGGGATCGCATTCCAGTTTCATGCCCCTGTTCAGCCGGTTCCGATAGACGCCGGCAACCAGTTTGCGCTCCGCGTCGACACTGGTTTCCTTCTCCACGAGAGAGGCGAGGGTGACGGTTTGGTGGGGATCGCCCGTTCCGCCGGCGCTCTTCCATTCCCGGCGAAACTGATCGGTCATCATGCGCGCCAGTTGCGCGGCGGTGGTCCGTTTCGGGAACAGATAAGTGGAGGGGAACAGGTAGCCTTCCAGCGACGTGGCGCGCGGCGCCAAATCACGGATGGGCGCGGGATTGCGCGCGGCTTGGAGAAAGTCGTTTTCCCGGATGAGGCCGGTGCGCTCCACCGCTTCCGCGACTTCGAACATATTTGCGCCTTCGGGCACGGTCACCTGGTAGTAGTGAATGTCGCCGCGGGCGAGGCGGTGGAAAACGGCCCAAGGCGTGGCGCCGGCGGTGAAGCGGTACTCGCCAGCCTGCAGCCTGGCGCCGGGACGCAAGGCGCGGACGGCGAGGAAGTGCCAGGGGGAAGCCACCACTCCGGCCTGGTGCAAGCGGCCGGCGATCTCACGCGTGGATGTGCCCCGCTCCAGGTCCACCAGGACCTCGCCGGCGAAAGACCGGTGGGGGCGGGACAGCGCCCAGGCGGCGCCGGCGATCGCGGCGAGGGTCAAGCCGGCGGCGGCCAGCGTCAGTTTTCGTGAGGTTCGCATCGCGACTCGCCTTTGCCGCCCGGAGCGGTTGCCAGGTAACTTTCGAGGAGCACGATGGCGGCCATTTGATCCACCTGGCTGCGGCGGTCCTCGAACTTCACGCCGCGCTCGCGCAGTGCTTCGTCGGCGGCCACGGTAGTCAGGCGCTCATCCCACAATCGGACCGGGGTGGCGGCGGCGGATTCCAGTTTCGCGGCGAACTCGCGGACATACGCCGTCTGACGGCTGTCGTCGCCGCTGAGATGGAGGGGCAGGCCGACAAGGACCAACGCGGGCTCCAACTCCCGGAACAGCCGGGCGAGCACTTCCAGATCGTCGCGGAGGCGCGTCCGGCGCAGTGTGGGAAGGCCGCGGATGGCGATCCGAAGCGGATCGCTGACGGCGATTCCAATCCGTTTCCGGCCCACATCCAAGGCGACAATCCTGCCGGGGAGCTGCCCCGAATCGTTTTGCACGGGATCACTTTCAATTATACGGAGGCGCCATGCTAGATTACAGACAGCGCAAGCGGGAAAGCTGTTTCGCAACGTGTCCGTACTCACGCCCAGTTTCTCCAAACCGAAGCAGGCGCAGGTCAGCCTGACCATCCTGGCCGCCGCGGCGGCGATCGCCTTGCTGTACTTCGGGCGGGTGTTCCTGATCACGGTGGTGGTTTCCGCGATGCTGGCCTTCCTGCTGGACCCGATGGTGGATTTCTTTGTCCGCCTGAAGCTGCCGCGCAGCGGCTCCACCTTCCTGGTCTGCTCGATCGCGGTTACGGCGCTGTACTTCGCCGGGTTGGGCCTGTACATGGAGGCGATGGCGCTTTCCGACGATCTGCCGATGTACTCGCAGCGGATCAACGAGCTGGTGGATGCCGCCACCAAGCGGGTGGAGCAGTTTGAGAAAGGCGTGATCGCGGTGGTGGTTCCCAAGCGGCTGCAGGAAGCCGCGGCGCCGCCCGAAGCGATTCCGGGGGCGACGGTTCCCCGCAAGCGGCCCCGCCGCGGCGCGGAACCGGCGGTGGAGCAGCCGCCGCCGGCGATCCCCGAGGTGCGCGTCCGGCCGGAGCCCCGCCCGCTCCTCAGTTATCTGTTCTCCTATCTGCAGAGCTTCTACGAAGTCCTGCTGATGACCTCCTTCGTGCCGTTCCTGGTCTATTTCATGCTGGCCTGGCGCGATCACCTGCGACGCGCCTTCTATTCGTTCTTCGAGAACGAAGACCTGGAAATCGCGCGCAAGAGTTGGAACTCGGTGGCCGAAGGCGCGCGAGCGTTCGTGATCGGCAACTTCGTGCTGGGCGTCCTGCTGGGCGTGGCGAGCTCGATTTTCTTCGCCGCGGTGGAACTGCCGTACTGGTTGCTGGTGGGCCCGGTGAGCGGATTCCTGAGCCTGGTGCCGTACATCGGCCTGCCGATGGCCATCGTGCCGCCCGTGATCGCGGCGCTGCCCGTGTACCAGGACCTTGGCATTTACCTGATTCTGAGCGTGACGGTGGCGGTTTTGCACCTGCTGGGATTGAATCTTCTGTATCCCAAGCTGGTGGGGGCGCGCGTGCACCTGAATCCGTTGGCGGTGACGCTGGCGCTGATGTTTTGGGGCACTATCTGGGGCGGTATCGGACTGCTGCTGGGCATCCCGGTGACGGCGGCCTTGAAAGCGGTCTGCGATAACGTCGAGAGCCTGCGCCCGGTGGGGCGGCTGCTGGGAGATTGAAACGATGCCCCGGGTCTTCTTTTTCATCCTGATCGGAGCGGCGGCGGTCGCCTTAGCCGTGGGGTTGATCTTCTACAGCACGGCCGATGCGCACCTGGAGCTGCGGGGTGAGATCCTGCAGACGCGGGTGCTTCCGCTGGAGGAAAGCTCGGTGCTGGCGGTGCTGGACTTCCGCGCCACCAACCCCTCCCGGCTGCGCTACGTGGTCCAGCAGGTCAGCGCCAGGGTGCAAAAGGAAGACGGCCAATGGGTGGATGGCATCACCATTTCCCGGACGGACATGAACCGCGTGTTCGAGGTCCAAAGCCAGGTGGGCGCCAAGCACAATGAGATGCTGGTGCTCAAGGATGGAATCGCTCCGGGCGCGACCGTGGACCGGATGGCCGCCGCCCGCTTTCCGCTGCCGGAGGCGGAGTTCGAGAAGCGCCGCGGGCTGGTTCTCCGGGTCCAGGAGATCGACGCCCGCGGCGAGACGGAAGTTTCCGAGTTGAAAGAGAAGCGTTAGGCATGGCGGAACTGCTGCCCCGCCTGCGCATGAACCTGGACTTCATGCCCTCCCCGGTGGCCGGCAAGCCGGGCTTGCTGATCCGCGATCCTTACGGCTTCAGCGACGCGACGCTGATCATTCCGCCGGGCCTGGTGAGCGCGGTGGAGCTCTTCGACGGCGAATCCAGCAGCCTGGACCTGCGGGAGTTCCTGGCGCGGCTGACGGGCGACCTGGACACCGGCAGCCTGGAGCGGCATCTGATCGAGACCCTGGCGAGCGCCGGGTTCCTGGAAGACGAGACCTATGAGCGGATGCGTGAAGCGCGGGCCCGCGCCTTCGCCGATTCGCCGGTGCGGAGGGCCGCTCACGCCGGATCGGGCTATCCCGAGGATGCGGCCGAGTTGCGGATGGAACTCGACCGGAATCTGGGGGCGAGCCTGGGACGGGATACGGATTCGCTGGTGGGCATCGCGGCGCCGCACGTGAGCCCGTTCGGCGGCTGGAGCAGCTATCGCGCGGCGTACCAGTCGCTATCCGCCGCATATTCCGATCGTACGTTTGTGGTGCTTGGGACCTCGCATTACGGCGAGCCCGACGTCCTGGGACTTACGCGCAAGCCTTTCGCGACGCCATACGGGGTGACAACGGCGGCAGGCGAATTGGTCGACTTGCTGGAGGCCAAGGGCGGATCTTCGGTCCGCATGGAGGATTACTGCCATGCCATCGAACACTCCATCGAGTTCCAGGTTGTGATGTTGCAGCACCTTTACGGGCCCGATGTGAAGGTACTTCCGGTTCTCTGCGGCTCTTTCGCGGGCAGCCTGTACGAAGGCAACGTGCCGGAAACGTCCGAGACGGCGGCGCGAGCCTTGGATGCGCTGGGGGAGCTGGCGGCGCGGGAAGGCGACCGGCTGTTCTGGGTGCTGGGCGTGGACATGGCGCATATCGGCCGCCGCTATGGCGATGCGGTGGAGGCGCGAGCGGACGAAGGGGAGATGGTGGTGGTGGCGAGCCGCGACCGGGAGCGCATTTCGCGGATCGAGGCGGGCGACGCGGCCGGATTCTGGAGCCTGGTGAGCGAGAATCAGGATCCGCTGAAGTGGTGCGGATCGGCTCCCTTGTACGCGTTTCTGCGGGCGATGGCCGGGGTACGGGGCGAGTTAAAGCACTATGAGCAGTGGAACATCGACGCGCAGAGCGTGGTGAGTTTTTCCGGCATGTCATTTTCCCGCTAAGCAAACTCCGGCGCTCCGCCGATAAGCACTTTGAGTGATCTCCATCCGCCACGAACAAAACCAGATTGAGCGCCAGCAGGAATTGCAGCGCAGCACGCTGGAATGTTGCCGGGCGCTGGTGAAGATTGCGGGTGAGACGGCCGTGGAAGTGGAGAAGGGGGGACCGGCGGGGCTGCGCAAGCAGACGCAGTCGGTGGCGAGCCTGCTGCGGGATCCGGAAGTAGAGCAACTGGAGCTGGCCCGCGAACAATTTCAGTTCCACTTGCGCCGCTATCAGAGGAGCGCGGAAGCGGCGGTGGCGCGCCTGCGGGGCGACCTGGGGGCTGCCGTCGAGGCGCTGCTGGCGGCCTCCGATCACCTGACGCACCACTCCGGCGAAACCGCCGACCGACTGGGAAGCGAACTGAAGAATCTGCGCGAACTCGCCACGCGCGACACGGTGGAGGAACTGCGGCAAGGGATCCACGCTTCCGCCGCATCCATCGCATCCTGCGTGGACGAGATCCGCCACAAAAGCCGGATGGAAGTGGCGGCCATGCGGGACGAAATCCGCGTCCTGCAGGTCCGGCTGGACACGCTGCAGCGGGAGGCGCTGTCGGATTCCGCATCGGGCAGCGCAAGCAGGTCGGCGATCGAGCGCAGCCTGCTGGAAACGGCGCGCGGGCCGGCGCCACTATCGCTGGCCCTGGTCGCCATCCGCAACTGGAAGCGCCTGGAAGCCCGCTACGGTCAGTACCGCCGCGACGAGCAGCTTGCCCGCTTCGTCGAAGCCATGCGCGCCGTTTTCGGCCGCACCGCCTTGCTCGGACGCTGGACCGACGACGAGTTTCTGGTCCTGCTTCCTACCGTCCACGCCAACCCCGCGGCGCTCCAACACGAGCTTACCCACCGGATCGAAGCATCCCGCCACTCCGATCCCATCAGCTTCGAGATCGCCATGGCGTTCCTCGATCAGATCGCCGGCGAAACGCCGGACCAGGTGCTTATCCGCGTCGGCTCGCTGCAGCGCAGCCTCGCGACCTCCGGTTAACCGCCGCTGAGAAACACGCGGTACGACCCGACCCGCCGGTATCCCATCCGCCGGTATAACGGATAGCCCGATTCCGACGACTGCAGCACCGTCGGGCGCTCCCCTTCCCTCCGCACGATCTCCGCCAGCACCTTTCGCATCAACGCTTCCCCGTACCCCCTCTTGCGATGCTCCGGGAGCGTCCCCAGCGAGTACACGCCGATAGCCTCTTCGGTCATCACCGTCGCCATGGCGCAGACGGGAGCGCCGTCCGCGTAGCCGACAAAGCCGTGGTACCCGAATTGCCAGCTCCGCTCGCCTTCATAGAAGCGTGCCGCGGTGCGGAAGGGAATGTCGAAGCACGTGGAACAGATGGTGGCGAATGCCAGCCGCGTGGCGCCGTCGTCGACGCGGCGAGCCTCGATGGGGGGCAAGGGTCGCACCGGTTCGGACAGCCTTTCCGCGATCATGGCCGGCGGGTGGTTGATCTGGCGGAAACCGCGCAGCGCAAATTCGGCGCTAACCTCTGCAGGCGTCACACTCGCGACCCATTGCTCGCAGAGCCAAACGGACCAGGGGGTGGCGCGGCGGGCGAAGTACGCGGCGGCCTGGTTCAGGCGCTCCACCAGCTCCACCGTGCCGGCTTCCACCGAAAGCAACGCCATGTTGAAGATTCCGCTTTGCAATCCGGAGTGGATCAGGAGCAGTTCGGGCCGTTCCACCACCTCCCCCTCGCCCGTCGCCCGCCCGAAGAACTGCATCGCGGACCTCAAGTTCCGGTCCACGGTTTCGAAGGTGTAGCGCACCGCGGGCGATTAGAGCAAAGTCATTGGGTCCACGTCAACGACCAGGGAGTTGGAGTTCCATTTCTCGGCGCGGGCGAAGTCCAGAATCCTGGTGAGCACCTGATGGAGCTTGGGCCGGCTAGTGGCCTTCAACAGAAGCTGGTAACGATACTCCTCGCGCAGCCGCGGGACGGGCGCCTCGGCCGGGCCCAGCAGCCTGATGCCTTCCGGGGCGGGCAGAATGAGACGCTCGAGTTGCCCGCCGCGCTCCAGCGCCTGCTGACGCTCCGCGCTCCGCACCAGGATGTTCGCCAGCGCGGCGAACGGAGGATAGCGCATGGAGCGGCGGAAGTTCAGTTCCTTCTCATAGAATTTTTCGAAATCCTGCGAGGCGGCAGCCTGGATGGCGTAATGCTCCGGGTTCATGGTCTGGATGAGTACGATGCCCGGCACGTTGCCGCGCCCGGCGCGTCCGGCGGCCTGCGTCAGCAACTGAAAGGCGCGCTCCGCCGAGCGGAAATCCGGCAGGCCGAGCCCGATGTCCGCATTCACGACGCCCACCAGCGTGACGTTGGCGATGTCATGACCTTTCGCGATCATCTGGGTCCCCACCAGGATGTCGAAGCGGCCCGCGCGGAACTCGCCCAGCACGTGCTCGTAGTCGCGCTTGGCGCCCACGGTGTCGCGGTCCAGCCTGGCTACCCTGGCCCCGGGAAACAGCGCGTGCAGTTCCTCCTCGACCTTTTCGGATCCTGTGCCGAGAAAATTCAGATGGTCGCTTTCGCACTTCCAGCATTGCTGGGGCACGCGCGCGGCGTGCCCGCAGTAATGGCACAACATGCGTCGATCGCGGCGGTGATAGGTCAGCGTGACCGCGCAGTGGGGACACTCCATCCGCTCCCCGCAGGCGCGGCAGGCGGCGAAGCTGGCGAATCCTCGCCGGTTCAGGAGGATCATGGTTTGCTCCCGGTCCTTCAGCCGCTGTCCGATGGCATCCGCCAGCGCGCGGGAGAAGATTGCCGTCTTCCGGGTTTCCAGAAATTCCGTGCGCAGGTCCACCAGCCGGACCTCCGGCAGCGGCCGGTTCTCCACCCGCTCCGGCAACTCCAGCAGCGTGTACTTACCGCGGATGGTGTTGTACTTCGATTCCATGGAAGGAGTGGCCGAGCCCAACACGACGCAAGCTCCGAGTTGGCGCGCCCGGACGATGGCCGCATCGCGGCCGTGATACCGCGGCGTCTCCTGCTGCTTGTAGCTTTGGTCGTGCTCCTCGTCGACGACGATCAGGCCCAGGTTGCGCACCGGCGCGAATACGCCGGAGCGGGTTCCAATGACGACACCGGCCTGTCCGGACTGGATTCGCCGCCACGCCGCGGCGCGCTCGGCGTCGTGAAAGGCGGAATGGAGGATCGCGACGCGATCGCCGAACCGGCTGAGGAACTGGCCGGCGGCGGCGGGGGTGAGGCCGATCTCGGGGACCAGCAGAATTGCGCCGCGCCCCGCCGCCAGCGCGGCCTCGATGGCCCGCAGATATACTTCGGTCTTGCCGGATCCGGTGATGCCCTGCAGCAGGAACGTCTGATATTGCTTCGCTTCCAGCGCCGCCTGGATCGCGGCGAACGCGGTTTGCTGATGCGGGTTGAGCAGCGGCGGCGTCCCGCCCTCGAATGCGGCGGGAGGAGGAGGCGTGTCGATCGCCAGCTTCACCATGCCGCGCTTGGACAACGCTCGCGCCGCCGGGCTCGCGCCGCGGATGAGCAGGTCCACTTCCTCCAGATTGTGAACGCCCGGATGCAATTCCAGAAACGCCAGCAGTTCCCGTTGCACTCGCGGCAGCTTCTGTTCCTCGCCGCGCGCCACGAACTCGACGCGAAGCCGGGCCGAGCCCGCCCGCGCGGCATTGAATCCGGTTGAATGGCCTTCCTCCGCCACCAGCCCCTTTTTTTCGAGCGACTGCAGGATTCTTCCAGATTCCGGCACCTTGCGCAGGATCTGCGCCCGCGAAAGGCTGCGCTGTTCGAGCAGGCGCATTACCGCCAGCGCCGGGTCAGCCGAATCGTCCAGGAACAGTTGCCGCGCCGCGTCGCGGCCGGCGGGAGTGAGCGAGTACGACTTGCCCCGCTTCAACTCCCCCGACAAAGGCACCATCGCGCGCAGGACTTCGCCGAGGGGCGCGCAATAATACTCCGCGATCCAGCGCCCCAGCGAGAGGAGCTCGGAGTCGAGCACCGGATCTTCATCGAGCAGCAGCAGCGCTTCGCGCGCTGCGGCACCGGGCGGATCGTCATGCACGCGCAGGATCACGCCGGTAAGCTTGCGCGGGCCGAAAGGGACCGTGATGCGGGATCCCGGCTGGGCGCGATTGCGCAGCGTGAGCGGCAGCAGGTAGGTGAACTCCCGGTGCAGCGGGACCGGCAGGCTGACGTCGCAGTAGAGCAAGCTATTATCCTAACCGGAGGCCGCGTTCCTCCGTCCCAGGCTTATGCAGCTTGCTTGCGCGCTCCTCGCCGCCTCCTGCGCCGCCGCCCAGGTCACCGGAACTCTCGCCACCCACCAGCTCGACAGCCGCATCTT